>JBFMFU010000081.1:0-175301 GCA_040751985.1 Thermodesulfobacteriota bacterium
CATCTTCCAGGCCGCCAGGGCAAGAGCCCGTGGGTACCGCAACTCCTTTACCTTCATCACCATGATCTATTTCATCGCCGCGCCGCTGGGAGAACTAATTAAATTCCACAGCTAACGACGAAGAACCCCTCAACCCAACCTACATGCTAATTTATAATTTATACAATTCCTCACCTTTTTGATTAGCCTGTTGTATATAATGTTTTCCCGAGATCCAAAGACTTCATCAAACCGTAGTGAACTTCATAGCGAACGCCTTTTCTAACTTTTGGCGCTATGTTAGAAATGCTGCGATCACGAAAGCACCACCCAAAAAAGGGCCCATCATTTGTTTCTACGACGTAACCGAGCACATTCAAATCATACAGAAATTGCAAAAAGTTATCCGGAGAGGAACAAAACTCTGGGACGCTTTCTCCATTATTTTTAAGGGAGGAAACAAACGACTTAAAAGCCTCACAATATATAGTATAATCGAAACGGGAGTTGCCGTTTAAAAATTGGAAAAATTGAACAAATTTTTCCCAATCCTCGCTAGAATAATAAAAAACTAGATGGTCCCTAACCTCGCCTAGTAAATAATCAGAGTATTTTCTAGTGAACGCCGGATCTCTAAAATCGCTTACCTGAAAAACTTCATTATGCCTTCTTCCTTGCTCAATAAAGTTTTCTCGCAAAATGGACATTATAGCCAAAAAATCTCTTGGTCTATATAATGAATACCTAAGGAATGTTATAAAAGAAGACGTACTCGTTTGTGGCTCGCGAAGGCGAGGGGTATCAAAGGGAAAATAATGTGCCCATGCCTCTCCAAGATTAAGTGCTTTTTCTTGCTGGAAAGATAGCAGCTTATCCGCCATGAGAAAAAGAGGAGAATTTCTGTACTCTCTATAAGTAGTCAACCAGTTTAATACAATGGAGTTGTCCCTAATTTTACTGTTTAAATTCTGTAGGCCTATTTTGTAAAAAATATCAGGCCGCACCAGTAGCACCACCCTCAAACGACCAGGCGAGTCTTTAATGTTTGCAAAAAAGTCATTATTGACCGACCAAATTGCATTTGCAAGACCTTTTATACAGTCAAGGTAATCGTTATAATTGATTGCTCCAGGTCTAATATCGATACCATCAATAAACAACAAGTGATTCCTCTGTAACTTCAGAGCGGTCAGTGCTTCTTCAAATTGCCGCTGTATATAAGTTAGATTAATTTGGAATCTGCTCTCAGAAAATGATACCGAAGCCCTATCTTTACTTCCAACGTCAACATACTTACTGATTAATTTAGCCGCCAGCTCGGATTCTTCTACAAAGTTAATTGCATAAATGATTTCAGGAGCAAAGGCTTTTTTGTAGAATTCATCAATAGCATTTTGAAGGCTTCTTAACTTAAAAAACTTATTCCACCACGGGTTATCGGTTTCAGAAGAAATAATCTGCTCAGCAAGCAAAAGATAAATTATTACTTTCCATATATTTGTGAAGTCACTTAGTGATAGATTTTTTTTGTGTTTCATTGCGACAAATTTTTGATATTCTGTCTCTCTAATATAGCGGATTACAGAGTTGTTCTTTCGGTATTGATTATTCTCAAAGTACACTGCATATGCTGTCTTCCCTGTTCCTTTTTCACCGACAAGAAAAAATATATTAGGTTCGCAAACTTTCTCGAGGGAGGATGTCCTAACAAACAATTGGTTGAAAAGATTTTTATTTTCCCTTCTCTTGTAGTTCTCAGCATCGCGATACCCGAGATTAAGTTCGGCTACTGGTTTCATATGACACCTATTAGCGTTTAAGAGTTTTCGACTAATACTGTCATCTGTTCAAATGCGGAGTTAGGCTGCTCAACACAACCTACGTTTTTTTTTTTTAGAATTCTCCCCCCGAGGAACCCCCTTTTGTGGCCAGACATCTAGTTTACTATATCACAAGGGCCGGGTGCCTTATGTAATAGATTATCGCCCCCCTACATCCCCCTCCTGTACTGCCCGCCCACGTCGTACAACGCCTTGGTGATCTGGCCCAAGGAGCACACCTTGACCGTCTCCATGAGCTCGGCGAAGACGTTGCCGTTGCTGAGGGCCACCTCCTGCAGCCGCTTGAGCGCGGCCGGGGCCTCTTTGGCGTGCTTCTTGTGGAACTGCCTGAGGCGCTTCAGCTGGCTCTGCTTCTCCTCCTCGGTGGCCCGGGCCAGCTCCACCACGCAGGGCTCGCCGGCCGCGACCTGGGAGGGCAGGAAGGTGTTCACGCCGATGATGGGCAGCTCGCCGGAGTGCTTGAGCATCTCGTAGTAGATGCTCTCCTCCTGAATCTTGGAGCGCTGGTAGCCGGTCTCCATGGCCCCCAACACGCCGCCGCGGGTGGTCAGGCGCATGAACTCCTCCAGCACCGCCTCCTCCACCAAGTCGGTCAGCTCGTTAACGATGAAGGCGCCCTGCAACGGGTTCTCGTTCCTGGCCAGGCCCCACTCGCGGTTGATGATGAGCTGGATGGCCAGGGCCCGGCGCACCGACTCCTCGGTGGGGGTGGTGATGGCCTCGTCGTAGGCGTTGGTGTGCAGGGAGTTGCAGTTGTCGTAGATGGCGCACAGGGCCTGCAAGGTGGTGCGGATGTCGTTGAACTGTATCTCCTGCGAGTGCAGGGAGCGGCCCGAAGTCTGGATGTGGTACTTGAGCATCTGGCTGCGCGGGCCGGCCTGGTACAGCTCGCGCATGGCCACGGCCCAGATGCGCCGCGCCACCCGGCCGATGACCGTGTACTCGGCGTCCATGCCGTTGGAGAAGAAGAAGCTCAGGTTGGGCGCGAACTGGTCGATGTGCATGCCGCGGGCCAGGTAGTATTCGGCGTAGGTGAAGCCGTTGGCCAGGGTGAAGGCCAGTTGGCTGATGGGGTTGGCCCCGGCCTCGGCGATGTGGTAGCCGCTGATGGACACGCTGTAGAAGTTGCCCACGCCCTTGTCGATGAAGTACTGCTGGATGTCGCCCATCATGCGCAGGGCGAACTCGATGGAGAAGATGCAGGTGTTCTGGCTCTGATCCTCCTTGAGGATGTCGGCCTGCACGGTGCCGCGCACGTTCTTGAGCACCATGTCCTTGATGCGCTCGCGCTCCTCCGGGGAGGGCTGGCGGCCGTTTTCGGCCTCGAACTTGGCCGCCTGCTGGTCAATGGCCGTGTTCAGGAAAAAGGCCAGCATGATGGGCGCCGGGCCGTTGATGGTCATGGACACGCTGGTGTTGGGGTTGACCAGGTCGAAGCCGTCGTAGAGGGCCTTGGCGTCGTCCAGGGTGCAGATGGACACGCCGGAATTGCCCACCTTGCCGTAGATGTCCGGCCGCTCCTCGGGGTCCCAGCCGTAGAGGGTCACCGAGTCGAAGGCCGTGGACAGGCGGGCGGCCTTGGCGCCGGCGGAGATGAGCTTGAAGCGGCGGTTGGTGCGGAAGGGGTCGCCCTCGCCGGCGAACATGCGGGTGGGGTCCTCATCCATGCGCTTGAAGGGAAACACGCCGGCCGTGTAGGGGAAGCTGCCGGGCAGGTTCTCGCGGCGCATCCATTCATAGACCTGGGCCGGGTCCTCCCAGGCGGGCAGGCAGACCTTAGGGATCTCGCTGCCGGACAGGGAGCGGGTGCTCAGGGGCACCCGTATCTCGCGGCCGCGCACCTTGTACACGTAGTCGCGGCCAGAGTAGGCCTTTTGCATCTGGGGCCACTCGGCCAGCAGGCGGTGGGTCTCCTGGTCGAAGCCCTCCTCCAGGCGGTGCACCTCGGCGCGCAGCTTCTCCAGGGCCGCCTCCAGGCCGGCCTCGCTGCGCCAGGCCTCGGCCAGAGCGTCATGGGTCTGCTTCATCTGCCACACCCGGCGCACCAGGGCCGCCTGCTGCTTGCTGCGGGCGTGGTAGCCGCGAATGGTCTCGGCGATCTCGGCCAAATAGCGGGTGCGCTCCGGCGGCACGATGATGGTGCGGCTGCTGGAGTGGGTCTGCTTGGGCCGCGGCCGCGGGCTGGCGAAGTCCACGCCAGTCTTGTCTTTGATCTGGTCCAGCAGGGCCAGGTACAGGGCGGTGACGCCGTCGTCGTTGAACTTGCTGGCGATGGTGCCGAAGACCGGCATCTTCTGGGGGTCTAGGTCCCAGCGGCCGCGGTTGCGCTGCATCTGCTTGCGCACATCGCGCAGGGCGTCCTCGGAGCCGCGGCGCTCGAACTTGTTCACCGCCACCAGGTCCGCGAAGTCCAGCATATCGATTTTCTCGAGCTGGGAGGCGGCCCCGAAGTCCGAGGTCATCACGTACAGGCTGAGGTCGGCCACGTCCACCACGGCCGCGTCGCCCTGGCCGATGCCGGCAGTCTCGGCCAGGATCAGGTCGTAACCCGCAGCCTGGCACACGGCGATCACGTCCTTGAGGGCCGGGCTGATCTCCATGGACGAGCCCCGGGTGGCCAGGGAGCGCATGTACACGCCCGGGCGGCCCAGGCTGTTCATGCGGATGCGGTCGCCCAAAAGGGCGCCGCCGCTTTTGCGCCGGGTGGGGTCCACGCTGACCACGGCCACCCGCCGCTCTGGGAAGTCCTGCATGAACCTGAGCAGCAGCTCGTCGGTGAGGGAAGACTTGCCCGCGCCGCCGGTGCCGGTGACGCCCACCACCGGCGCCTTTTGGCCCTTGTGCTTGTTCTTAAGACGGGTGCGCCACTGGCCGATGTCGCCGCCGCCGTTCAGGGCCGCCTTCTCCACTAGGCTGATGGTGCGGGCCACCACGGCCGGGTGCTGGGGCGTGAGCTGGCGCAGATTCACGTTGTCGGCCATGGCCCCGGCCAGGGCGTCCATCTTCTGCACCACGTCGTTGACGATGCCCTGCAGGCCCAGGCTCTGGCCGTCGCCGGGCGAGTAGACCCGGGCCACGCCGTAGTCCATGAGTTCCTTGATCTCCTCGGGCACGATGACGCCGCCGCCGCCGCCGAAGACCAGGATGTCCGACCGTCCCTGCTCGCGCAGCAGGTCCACGATGTACTTGAAGAACTCCATGTGGCCGCCCTGGTAGCAGCTCACGCAGACCGCCTGCACGTCCTCCTGGATGGCCGCCTCCACGATCTCGCCCACGGCCCGGTTGTGGGCCAGGTGGATCACCTCCACGCCGGTGGCCTGCAGGATGCGGCGGATGATGTTGATGGCCGCGTCGTGGCCGTCGAACAGCGAGGCCGCGGTTACGGCCCGCACCGGGTTTTGGGGAGCGTAGGGTTTGGTCTGCTGGCTCATGGACACCCCCAAAGGCTAGACGAGTTCACCGAGCAGGTAGTCGCTCTGCAGTTGAATGTATTGCTCCAGGGAAAACGAACGGGCCAGGGCCCAGCGGCGGAAGGCCCACATGTGACCCAGCACCATGATGTTGTGGGCCACCAGCTCCATCTCGGGCGGGTTCAGGGGGCGCAAGGAGAAGTCTTCCACCCCCCGCCGCAGCAGATCCGTGAACACGCCGGTGATGCGCAGCTCGTGCTCCAGCACGAAGCGGCGGCTCTCGGCCGGCAGGCTCTTGGTCTCTTGGTAGATCAAGAGGATGTGGTCGCTCATCTGGTGGCAGACCGTGATGTAGCTGCCGATGGCCGCCTCCAGGTCTTGGGCGCCGGTGCCGCCCTGGGACAGGCGCTTCTTGAGGTGCTCTTCCATCTCCTGGTGGATGGCCTGGCAGACCAGGTAGAGCACGTCCTCCTTGGAGGTGACGTACTCATAGAGGGTGCCGATGGAAAAGCCGGCCGTCTTGGCCATCTCCCGGGTGGTGGTCTTGTGGAAGCCCTTGTTGATGAAAAGCTGCACGGCCGCGTCCACGATCTGACGCCGCCGCCTGAGCACCAGGTCGTTGTCCTTGACCTCGGTGGGGATAGACCTGCCGCCTGGTATGGATTGGAGCTTGGTCATGTTTGACCTCGAGGCATATGGCACCGGGCAGGGGGATTGGATGCTGGCGCCCTCCGACTGAGCGCTCGCTCAGGATAAATTTTGCACGGCCCCTGCCCTTCTGTCAAGATATATTGCACGCGCAATCACCAGCGCCCTGACAAGGAGACTTCATGCCCCACCCCCATGCCCCTGGCCACCCCGGCGGACCACCGCCCGGCCCCTCTGCCGACGGCGTCCCTGCCCTGCGCTTGGTGGCCTGGGAGACCACCCGGCGCTGCAACCTGGCCTGCCTGCACTGCCGGGCCGGGGCCGAAGACGCCTGCTACCCGGACGAGCTGACCACGGCGGAGGGCGAGGCCTTTCTCAAGGACCTGGCCACATTGGGCAGCCCCATCGTCATCCTCACCGGCGGTGAACCCCTGCTCAGGCCAGACATATTCCATTTGGCCCGCTATGGCACCGACCTGGGCCTGCGGGTGGTCATGGCCGTGAACGGCACCCTGCTCACTCCGGAGATAGTCAAAAAGCTCCAAGAGGCCGGGGTGAAACGGCTGAGCATCTCCATCGACGGACCGGACGCCGCCTCTCACGACCAATTCCGGCAGCAGGAGGGGGCCTTTGCCGGGGCCCTGCGCGGTATGCAGGCAGCCAAGGACGCGGGCCTGGAGTTTCAGATCAACACCACGGTCACCCGCAGCAACCTGCCCCAGATCCAGGCCATCCAGCAGGCGGCCGTGGACCTGGGTGCCGTGGCCCACCACATATTCCTCCTGGTGCCCACGGGCCGCGGCCGGGCCCTGACGGGGGAGATCATCAGCGCCCAGGAGTACGAGGACGTGCTGCACTGGTTCGCGGACCAGCGGGGCCAGGTGCCCCTGGAGCTAAAGGCCACCTGCGCGCCCCACTATTACCGGGTGATCCGTCAGCGAGCCCGGCAGCGCGGTGAAAAGCTGACCTTCGCCACCCACGGCCTGGACGCGGTGACCAAGGGCTGCTTGGGCGGCCAGGGCTTCGCCTTTGTCAGCCACACGGGCCAGGTGCAGCCCTGCGGTTATCTGGAGCTGGCGGCCGGCAACATCCGGGAGAAGCCCTTCAGCGCCATCTGGCAAGAGGCCAAGCTGTTTCAGGAGTTGCGCGACCCGGACCGGCTGGGGGGCAAGTGCGGGGTCTGCGAGTACCGCCGGGTGTGCGGCGGCTGCCGGGCCCGGGCCTACGAGGTCAGCGGCGACCATCTGGCCGAGGAGCCGCTGTGCCTGTACCAGCCGGCCCGGACCAAGGGGGCCGGGGATGCGACTGCGGACGGCTAGAGGGGCCCTGGGGGTCCTGGCCCTGTGCCTGGGCCTGACCCTGGGCGCGGCCCTGGCTCTGGCCGCCAGCCCGCCGGCCAAAGATCATGCCCCGGCCGCGGAAATCGTCTATCATGGCAATGTGCGCTCCAAGAAGTTCCACCGGCCCGGCTGCCGCTACTACAACTGCCGCAGCTGCACGGCCGTGTTCCGCAGCCGGGCGCAGGCCATCGCCGCGGGCTACGCGCCCTGCAAGGTGTGCCGTCCCTGAACCCGAAATCGCAGGGGGTGTCATGACGCGCAAAAGATTCCTGATCTGGTCCTTGGGCCTGGCCCTGCTGCTGGCCCTGGCCGGCCCGCTGCAGGCCGCCAGCCCCGCGCACATCCACTTCGTGGTGGTGCCGGCCTCGCCCAAGACCGGCTTGAGCTTCGCCCAGGCCATGTCGGACCTGCGCAACGGCTTCGTGAAGCTGGCCGGCGGCTACACCGAGTGGGTGCTCACCCAAGGCGCCGCCCAGGGAGCCGAGGGGGTGCAGCGGGAGAACAACTTCTCCTTCCTGGTGGCCGCGGACCGCGACCTCAGCCCCGAACTGGCCAAGCTGGTGCAGAAATACTTCGAGGCGCCGCACCCCTTTGTCCTGCACTGGCAGGGCGACGCCAGCCGGCCTTTGGGCCAGCCCAAGAAGTGAGGGCCAGCGCCTTGGATCAGGTGGACAAGGCCATCCTGCGGGCGGTGCAGTCCCGCCTGCCCATCGACGCCCAGCCCTTTGCCAAGCTGGGCCAGGAGCTGGGCCTGAGCGAGGAGGAGGTGCTGGCCCGCCTGGAGGCCCTGAAGGCCTCGGGCGTGATCCGGCGCATCGGCGGCAATTTCAACAGCCGCGACCTGGGCTTCGCCAGCACCCTCTGCGCGGCCCAGGTGCCCGCGGACAAGCTGGAGGAGTTCGTGGCCGCGGTGAACGCCTTCCACGGCGTGACCCACAACTACCGCCGCTCCCACCAGTACAACGTGTGGTTCACCTTCATCGCCCAGAGCATGGAGCAGATTGAGGCCAACCTGGCCAGCATCGCGGCCCGGACCGGGGTCAGCCAGATATGCTCCCTGCCCGCCCGCAAGATGTTCAAGATCAAGGTGGACTTTCCGGTCTAGGCAGCGGCCCCTGGCCGTCCATTGGCTCTCGCCTGCAATCCGGTTGCTTTCCAGCCGGCTGCTTTGCCATCATGGTTCAGCGGCTGCGGCCGGCGTTGGCGCCCGTCCGCCGGCACAATCAGCAACACGCCACAGGGAGGAGATCGTGAAGGTTCTGGCCATAAACGCCACATCCCGGCCCAAGCAGACCACCAGCCAACTGACCCAGAGCGCGCTGGAAGGGGCCGCCTCCCTGGGGGCCCAGACCGAGATGATCCTGCTCAAGGAGCTGGACATTCAGTTCTGCCGGAACTGCCTCACCTGCTATAAGGACCTGGAGGCCGACATAGCCCCGTGCAGCATCCAGGACGACGTGCGGGGCGTGTTGGAAAAGATCAAGCAGGCCGACGGCCTGATCCTGGCCTCGCCGGTCCACTCCGGCTTCGTCACCGGGCTGATGACCACCTTCATCGAGCGGGCCACCTTCACCATGCTCCGGCCCACCGGGCAGATGCTGGGCATGCAGGGCTGCCCCGCGCCCCGCCTCACGGACAAGGCCAGGGCCGTGGCCACCATCGTCAGCGCGGGCATGATTCCGCCGGAGCTACGCCAGTACTGCGACCTGGGCACGCCCTGGCTGCTGGAGGCTGGCGCCCTGATCGCCAATGGAACGCCGGTGGGGAACATGTATGCCTGCGGCCTGTTCCCGCGGCCGCTCCAGGACGAAGAGTGGAGCCGGGCCTTCTTGCTGCGCGAGTTGACCCCGGAGCAGCTCCAGGAGGCCTACGGCCTGGGTGTGAAGATGGCCGAGGCCCTCCGGGACGGCCTGGTGAAGCCCTACGACCCCATGGCCTTCCTGCCGCCGGGGCAAGGCGACTGAGCGCGACGAACCTCAGGTTATAAAAGGAAGCCACCGGCGGCTGGGCAGCGGCCGGTGGTTATCTTTTGAGCGTCTAGGCGACCTTACAGGGCTTTCTGCTTGAGTCCCTCGATGGCCTTGAGGGCCCGGCGGGCCTCGGCCCGGCGGCGGCGGGCCAGATCCTGAGCCTTGTTCTTGAGGAATATGTACAGGTCCTCGCGGGCCTCGTTGTCCAGTAGCGCCACCAGGGCCGCGATCTCCCGGGCCAGGTCCACGGTCTCGCCGGCCGGCGCGCCCTCGCCCCACACCACCTGCTCGGGCGACATGTGGCATGCCTCGGCCGCGGCGGTCAGCACCCGGTCCGGGGCCAGGCGCTTGCCGGTCTCGTAGCGGTTGTACTGGGCCTGGCTCAACTCCAGCAGATCTGCGAAGTCCTTCTGGGTGCGTTCGCCGCGCAGCTCCCGCAGCCGCCGGCCCACGTGGCCGGCGATGATGTAGTGTGCCTCGCGCATGCCTCTCCCGCGATAAATGCAGGCTATACCAAGCCGCAGCCCCGCGTCCAGGGGCTACTTGACCATAGCGACTCTGAGCAGGTCCTTAAGCCGGCCGCCGCCCTTCTCGGCCAGGCGGGCCAGCATGCGCTGGAAGATCATGGCCGTGGTCAGGGCGTCGCCCAGGGCGGTGTGGCGCTGGGGCTGGGGCAGGCCAAAGCGGCTGGCCAGGCTCTCCAGGCGGCAGGCCTGCTGGTGGCGGCCGATGCCGTAGGGGTCGCTGGGCAGCACCAGGGCCTGGCACATGAGCACCGTGTCGATGACCAGGTTCTGCAAGGGGAAACCGTAGCGCTCCAGCATGAGCCGGTTGATGAAATGCAGGTCGAAGTGGGCGTAGTGCGCCACCAGGATGTCGCGGCCCAGGAAGCCCAGGAAGTTTTCAAAGACCAGAGCGCCGTGCGGGGCGCTGGCGATCCTGTCCGGGGTGATGCCGTGCACCTTGATGGCCTCGGCTGGGATGTCGCGGCCAGGGTTGACCAACTCGCTGAACACCTCGCCCAGGCGCACCCTGCCCTCTTTCACGCGCACCGCGCCCACGCTGACCACCCGGTCCTGCCGCGGGTCCAGGCCGGTGGTCTCCAGGTCCAGGACCAGGTAGCTAAAGTCCGTGGCCGGGCGGTCAGGGTCGATGCCCTCCAGGGCGCTCAGGTTGGCCCGGGCAAAGGGGTGCACTTCGCCGCGGGCGAAGCGCTGCCGGGCGATGAGGTTCCGGAGGCGGGCCTTGACCAGGCTCACCTTGGGCCCTCCCACAGCGAGGCGCCGTGGTTTAACAGAGATTGCTTCGCTGCGCTCGCAAAGACAACCGGTTTGTTCTTTTTGTAGGGACGGGGTTTATCCCCGCCCTGCCTTTTAAGCATAGCGACTCTCGCGGGAGGGGATAAACCCCTCCCCTACATCAGATTCGCCTAAAAGCCCCCCGCTTATCTCCCTACATCAACAACCTGGTCTGGTACCTCTGCTCCAGCAGCGTCTGCAAATCGGTGATCACGTGGAAGCTCTCCTTGAGCATCTTGCGCTGGAAGTTGTTGAGCCGCTCCGGGTCCAGGAAGTTGTCCGGCACCTCGCCCGCAGCCCGGGCCTCCAGGTGGTGGCTGATCCTGAGCAGGGTGATGAAGCTGAAGGCCTCCATCAGGTCCTCGGCCAGGCCCTGCTTAATAATGCCCTGGGCCGCGATCTGCTCCAGGCGCTCCAGGGTGTTGGTGGCGGCGATGCTCAGGTCCAGGGCCATGACCCGGGCGCCGTCCACGATGGGGGTCAGGCCCGAGAGCTTTAGGTTGAGCTGGTTGGCGTGCTCGCCGCCCTTTTCCACCACGAACTGACGCAGGAAGCCCAGCGGCGGCCGGTTGTACAGGGCATTGGCCGCCAGGTAGCGCAGAAAGAGGCGGTTGGACTCGATGGCCTCCTTGAGGCGCTGGGCCAGGTTCTCCAGGAAGTCGGTCTCGCTGTATATGGCCCGGAAGTCGAAAAAGACGCTGCCCAGGCGCAGGGTCTGGGGGTTGGGGTTGAGCACCCAGGCCAGGAAGGTCTTGTACCAGGCGGCCTCGCTCTGGCACCACTGCGGGTTCTCGGCCATGACCCCGCCCTGGCAGCGCGGGAAGCCGCAGCGCACCAGGCCCTCCACCACCCGGCCGGCAAAGGCCAGGAACCAGTCCTTGATGCGCATCTCCTGCTGGGCGGGGGCGTTGGCGAAGATCAGGGCGTTGTCCTGGTCAGTGCGCAGGGTCTGCTCGCGGCGGCCCTCGCTGCCCAGGGCCATCCAGCCGTAGGGTAGCGGCGGGCGGCCGCGGCCCTGATCCTCCAGCTCTTGCTCGGTCAGCTCCAGCAGCTTGAGGGTCACCCGGTCGTTGAACTCGGTGACCAGGGCCAGCATCTCCCGGGCCGCCCCGCCCATCCTGAGCAGCATCTCCAGCACCCGGTCGATGCTGGGGTGCAGGCGCACCAGCTCATCCACGCTGGTCACCTGGTCTATGGCCCGCACCACGCCCACCGGCGAGCCGCCGGTGAGGGCCTGCAGGTCGCGGTCGCTGAGCACCCCCACCATCCGCTCCTGATCCACCACCACCAGGTGGTGCACGCCGTGGCGGCTCATCTCTAACAGCGCCTCGAAGGCGTAGGCCTCCGGCCCGATGGTGTGGATGGGGCTGTGCATGTAGTCCACCACCGGCTCGTCGAAGCTCTTGGCGTTGAGCATCACCTTCACCCGGAAGTCGGTGTCGGTGAGGATGCCGATGGGGTGGCCGCCCTCCTGGGCCACCACCATGGAGCCCACCCGGCGCTGGGTCATAATGCGGGCCGCGGCCCGGAGCGGCATGGCAGGCAGGCAGAGCACGGGCGGGGCGCTCATCAGCTCGCGCACCCGGCTGCGCACCAGGGCCGCGCCCAGGCTCAGGCCCTCCAGCCCGGCCATGTGCGGGAGCTGGCATTGGGCGGAATCGCGCACGGCTTGCAGGTTGCGGGCCAGGGAGGAGCGGTAGTAGCGCTCGATGTCCGGGTGGAGGCCGGCCAGCTCGTGAAAGGCGGCCTCGGGCAGCAGGTAGCAGATCAGGTCCTCGCGCGCGGTCACCGAAAAGATGGCCGGGCCGCCCTGCAGCATGCTCAGGGCGCCGAAGGTATCGCCCTCGCCGCGCACATCCACCAGTATCTCGCCGCCCTCGGCCGCGGGGTCGGGCAGGGTCACCTTGGCCGAGCCGCTCTGGATGAAATAGAGAAAGGACGAGGCCGGGCCGCCGCGGGTGATGATTACCTGGCCGCGGGGGAAATAGGCCACCTCCATCTGGCCCACTAGCTGCCTAAGCTCCTCCTGGTCCAGGCCGTCAAAGGGCACCGCGGTCTGGATGAACTCCAGGATGCGCTGCCAATGGAACTCTTCCATGGGCCTCCCTGCGCCGCCGGGGCGACAGATCTCCCTCATTTATGCGCAATCGGGGGACAATAGGCAAACGCAAAGCGGGCTGGAGCCATCGGCCCCGGCCCGCCGTGTTTTACAGCAGACGCTTTTTTAGGCCCAGGCCTCCTTGAGAACCATGGTCTGCTCTCGGTCCGCGCCCACGGACACCACGGCCAGGGGCGCCTTGGCCAGCTCGGCCAGGCGCTCCAGGTAGGCCCGGCAGTTCTGGGGCAGGTCCTGGTAGCGGCGGCAGCCGGAGATATCCTCGCTCCAACCTGGGAGTTCCTCGTACACCGGCCTGCAGGCCGCCAGCTGGGTCAGGGAGGCGGGCACCCGCTCCAGCAGGCCGCCGTCGGGTTGGCGATAACCCACGCATATCTTCAACTGGTCCAGGCCGGTGAGCACGTCCAGCTTGGTCACGCACAGGCCGGTCATGCCCGACAGGCGCACGGACTGGCGCACCACCACCGCATCCAGCCAGCCGCAGCGGCGGGGCCGGCCGGTGGTGGCCCCGTACTCGGCGCCCTTTTCCTGAATCCAGCGACCAATGTCGTCGGTCAGCTCGGTCAAGAAAGGGCCGCCGCCCACTCGGGTGGTGTAGGCCTTGACCACGCCCCAGACCTGGTTCAGGCGGGTGACGCCCACGCCAGCGCCAATGCAAGCCGCGCCGGCCACCGGATTGGAGGAGGTGACATAGGGATAGGTGCCGTGGTCCACGTCCAGGTGGGTGCCCTGGGCGCCCTCCAGGAGCACGTTGCCCCCGGCGGCCAGCACCTGCTCCAGCTCCAGGGCCACGTCGGCGACGTAGGGCGCCAGGCGCTTGCCGTACTCCAGGTATTGCTCGATGATGGGCTCGGTGAGGATGCCCTCGCTGTTCAGGTAGCCGGTGAGCAGGTAGTTCTTGGCCGCGGTGTTCTCCTCCACCTTCTTGGCCAGCACCTCGGGCTCTAAGAGGTCGATCATGCGCACGCCCACCCGGGCGGCCTTGTCCTCATAGCAGGGGCCGATGCCCCGGCCGGTGGTGCCGATGGCCCCCTTGCCCTTGGCCTTTTCCCGGGCCAGGTCCAGGGCCTGGTGGTAGGGCATGATCAGGTGGGCCCGCTCGCTGATCTTGAGCTTGTCCGGGCCCACGGCGTGGCCGCGCGCCGCCAGGCGGTCCATCTCCATGATCAGCACCGCCGGGTCCACCACCACGCCGTTGCCGATGTAGCAGGTCTTGCCCTGGTGCAGCACGCCGGAAGGGATCAGGTGGAAGATAAACTTGTCGCCGCCCACCACCAGGGTGTGGCCGGCGTTGTTGCCGCCTTGGAAACGGACGATGGCCGCGGCCTGCTCTGCCAGCAGGTCCACCACCTTGCCCTTGCCTTCGTCACCCCACTGGGTGCCCACGATGACCAAGCACGCCATGGTCCTTTTGCCTCCGCATGGTTGGCGCTGAGGGGCACAAGCGCCCTGAGTACCGTACTAGAGCGGCCGGCCGGTGTCAACGCGGGGGGCTGAAATTGCCCGCCCCTGGGGCCCATGCTATAATCGCGCCCCAAAGCGGGAGTAGCTCAGTCCGGCCAGAGCGTCAGCCTTCCAAGCTGAGGGTCGCGGGTTCGAATCCCGTCTCCCGCTCCACTTACTCGTCCCTCCGGGCCCATTCTTTGGCTTGCCCTACTCGCCGCCGTTTGTGCTATCATCCATCAGCTTTGCACCTCTGGCGGAGCCTGCCGTGAGCGAACCCTGGAGCCGCATCGCCGTCATCGGAGCTGGAGCCATAGGCGGCGTCACCGCCTGCCGTCTGGCCGCGGCCCATCCTGACCTACAGATCGCCTGCAAACATCACGAGATCGTGCGCCTGGCCCAGGGCCCGGGCATGCGCATTTCCAGCGTCGCCGGTCAGCGCCGGGTGCGCCTGAACGCCGTGGCCCAGATAGAGGACCTGGCCGGCCCCCTGGAGGTGGTGTTCCTGGCCACCAAGGCCGCCGAGGCCAAGGACGCCGCCCGCCGGCTGCTGCCCCTCTTGACCCCGGAGTCTGCGGTGGTCTCCCTGCAGAACGGCATCTGCGAGGAGGAACTGGCCCAGGTGTTGGGCCCGCAACGGGTGGTGGGCTGCGTGGTGGGCTGGGGCGCCACCCACCACGGGCCGGCGGACCTGGAAATCACCTCGCCGGGCGAGTTCGTGATCGGCGAGTGGGGCCGGCCGGCCGGGGAGCGGCTGCGGGCCATCCAGCGCATGCTGCAGGCCGTGGTGCCCACCCGCACCAGCGAAAACATTCTGGGCGAGCTCTACGCCAAGCTGATCATCAACGCCTGCATCAACTCCTTGGGCGTGCTCACTGGCCAGCCCCTGGGCCGGCTGCTGGCCAGCCACCGGGCGCGCAATTTGTTCACCGGCGTCATGCGCGAGGCCATGGCCGTGGCCCAGGCCCTGGACATCAAGGTGGAGCCCGGCGGCGGGGGCCGGCTGGACTACTACCGCTTCCTGGCCGACCGCGGGCTCTGGGGCGAGTTGTACCGGCACCTACTGATCTGCCTGGTGGGGCTCAAGTACCGCCGCATCCGCTCCTCCAGCCTGCAGAGCATCGAGCGCGGCCGGCCCAGCGAGATACCCTTCCTCAACGGCTACATCTGCCGGCGGGGCCAGGAGGCCGGCGTGCCCACGCCTCTTAATCAGGCCATCATGGACCTGGTGGCCCAGATCGAGGACGGGACCTGCCCCATCGCCCCGGCCAACCTGCGGGCCCCGGCCCTGGCCGCCTACTGAGCCGCTCCCGCCGTTGACAGCCCCGAAGCCTCGTGCCAGAATTCGGAGCACAGGAGCGGGTGGCCCCTTGGGCCCCCAGGGAAGACGGTGCGATTCCGTCGCGGTCCCGCCGCTGTAACCGGTGACGAAAGCCGCCAGGCCACTGACCCGCACCAGCGGGCCGGGAAGGCGCGGCCAGTAGGCCCGAACCGGAAGCCAGAAGACCTGCCCGCTCCCAGGCGCCGCCAAGCTGCGAGGTACGGCGGGGCGCCGGCCGCCCCGGCGGCTTAAGCTTAGGGGTCAAGTAAGCTGGGTGCAGTCCCTGAGTCCGAGCGGACCAGGGGCTTTTTGTTTGGCCGGTCCGCGTCCTTTAAGCAAAGGTTGTGGCATGCACCGTCGGTCCATTCTGCGCGCCTGCCTGGCCCTGTGCCTGGCCGCCCTGCTACTGGCGGCCCTGGCCGCGCCGGCCGGTGCCCAGGTCCGCTTCCGGGACCTGGCCGGCCAGCCGGTGAGCCTGGCGGCCACGCCCCAGCGGGTGGTGTGCCTGCTGCCCGAGGTCAGCGAGGCCATCTGGGCCCAGGGCGCAGGCGCGGCCCTCAAGGGCGTGACCATCCACAGCACCCCGCCGGCCAACGCGCCCCTGCCCGCCCTGGTGGGCGGCTTTTACTCCCCTTCCCTGGAGGCCATCCTGCGCCTGCGACCGGAGCTGGTCCTGCTGGGCCGGCCGCACCTGGACCTGCAAGCGGCCCTGCGCGAACGCGGCATCCCCACAGCCAACCTGCAGGCCCGGCGCCTGAGCGACATCCCCGGCCGCCTGACCGTCCTGGGCCTGATCTTCGGCCGGCAGGAACAGGCCCGGCGCCTGGCCCAGGAGGTACAGGACCAGCTGGCCCTCACCGCCCGCAAGACGGCCCTGATCCCCGCGGCGCAGCGGCGGCGAGTGTTGCGCATCATGAGCATCGACCCCCAGGGCAACTACCTGAGCGTGCCCGGCGATGACTCATTCCAGAACGACCTGATCCGGGCCGCCGGCGGCATAGCGCCGCGCCTGGGCCAGACAGGCAGCCTGGTGCGCCTGAGCCCGGCCCAGTGGCAGAAGCTCGATCCCCAGGCGGTCTACGTCTGCGGGCCCAAGGCCAAGACCCTGGCCTTCCTCTCCCGGCCCGGCTGGCGCGAGGTGGAGGCAGTGCGCCAGCGCCGGGTATTCAGCTTCCCCTGCGATCTCACCTGCCAGGTCTCGGTGCACTCGGGCCGCTTCGTGGAATGGCTCGCGGCCTGGGTGTACAGCGACTACTTTGAGCACAAGGCCTATCAGGTGCGGCCCTGGCGCATCGTGGGCGAGAAGCCCCTGCACCTGGGCCTGGACTACGTGCGCCAGGCCTCGGTGCTCAGCGCGGACATTCAGGACTTCCGTCATCGCACCCTGCTCGTCCAGCTCAAGGGGCCCCAGGCCGCCCTGAGCACCCTGGAGGGCCCGCGGGCTGGTCTCACCGCCGTGGGCAACCACTACTTCCCGCCCGCGGCCTGGCGCCTGGGCCATGAAGGCGGCCTGACCAGCCTGCGCGAGCGGGTGTTGGGCGTGCTGGAGCGCCGGTCCACGGACACCGCCCTGCTCTTCACCGGCGCGGACATGAACAATCTGTCCGTGCAGCGGGCAACGGAAAGCGGCCTGGTGGTCTACGCCCTGGTCACGGCCGGGGCCCGGAACAACGCCCAGCGGGCGGGCGTGGACCGCGGCGACTTCCAGGAGCCAGGCACCATCAACATCATTCTTATGTGCAACCGGCGCTTGACTGCTCGGGCCATGGCTCGGGCGTTAATAACCGCCACCGAGGCCAAGACCGCGGCCCTGCAGGACCTGGACGTGCGCAGCAGCTACCAGCCGCTACGGGCCCAGGCCACGGGCACCGGCACGGACAACCTGCTGGTGCTGGAGGGCGCCGGCCCCTTGGCCCAGCTCAGCGGCGGGCACAGCAAGCTGGGCGAGCTCGTGGCCCGGGCGGTGTACGCCGGAGTGCGCGAGGCCCTGCTCAGGCAGAACCGCCTGCGGCCCGGCCGCAGCGTCTTCGCCCGCTTGGAGGAGCGGCGGGTGAGCCTCTACGCCCTCCTGGCCGCCCCGGCCGGTGCGGGCCAGGCCTGCCCCCTGAGCGCCGGGGTCTCCCTGGGCCGCCTGGAGGAGGCGCTCCTCGATCCTCGCTACGCGGCCCTGGTGGAGGCTGCCCTGAGCCTGAGCGACGCGGCCCAGCGCGGCCAGGCCACGGACCTGGCGGCATTCCAGGTCTGGTGTGGGCGCGCGGCCCAGGAGCTGGCCGGCGGGCGCCCCCTGGCCCCACCCCTGAGCCTGGGCGGCGAGCCCCTGCCCAGGCCCCTGGCCATGGCCCTGCAGGCCCTGCTGCGCGGCCTCGCCTCCCAGCCCCAGCCCTTGATCCCCGTCTCCGGGCCGGATTGCGGGGGCTAGGCGTGCGGCGGGCGCTGATCATGGCCCTGGCCTGGGTCCTGCTCTGGGCCCCGCTGACCGCCTCGGCCCGTGTGGTAAAGGACGAGATGGGCCGCCAGGTGCAGGTGCCGGACGCACCCCGGCGCCTGATCGGCCTAACTCCCTCGCTCACCGAGGTGCTCTTCGCCCTGGGCCTGGGCGATCGCACCGTGGGCGCCACCACCTGGGCCGACTACCCGGCCACGGCGCGCAGGCTGCCCCGGGTGGGGGCCTACATCTCGCCCAACCTGGAGAAGATCGTGTCCCTGGCCCCAGATTTGGTGCTGGCCAACCGGGAGGGCAACCCGCCCTGGGCAGTGAACAAGCTGGCCGCCCTGGGCATCGCGGTGTACGTCACGGTGCCGGCGGATCCGCTCAAGCTGCCCGCCGGTCTGGAGCGCCTGGGCGACATCTGCGGCGCGCCGGCCGCCGGCCGCCAGCTAGCCTCGCAGATGCGGGCCCAGTTCGTTGAGGTGGCCCGGCGGCTCAAGGGCGTAAAGCCCCGCGCCACCCTGCTGGTGATCGGCAGCAAGCCCCTGGTGGCGGTGGGGCCGGGCAACATGAATCACCGCCTGCTGGAGCTGGCCGGCGGCCGCAACGTGGCCGCCTCCACCAGCCAGCGCTGGCCGCGCCTGAACCTGGAGTTCATCATCGCGGCCAAGCCCCAGGTGATCATCATCTCCACCATGGACCGCGGCCAGGACCTGGAGCGGGAACTGGCCTATTGGCGGGGCCTACCTGGCGTGGGCGACCAGCCGGGGGTGCGGGTGGGCTGGGTCTCCAGCGACCTCATCGACCGGCCCGGACCCCGTCTGGGCCAAGGCCTGAAAGACCTGGCCCGACTCATCCACCCCGAGCGCTTCGCGCCCGCCTCCGGAGGCCGGCCATGAGGGCCACGGTGCGCAGCGTGGGCCTGGTCTGCCTGGGCCTGGCCATCCTGGTGCTGCTGGCGCTCCTCTTGGGCCTATGGCTGGGCACGGTGAGCATCACCCCAGGCCAGTTCTGGGACTGGCTCGGGGGGCGCCTCAGCGGCGCGCCGGCGGTGATCCTCAGCGACCTGCGCCTGCCCCGCCTGCTGCTGGCCGCCCTGGTGGGCGCCTGCCTGAGCCTGTGCGGGGCCGTGTTCCAGGGCATCCTGCGCAACCCCCTGGCCGAGCCTTTCATCCTGGGGGTCAGCGGCGGGGCGGCCTGCGGGGCGGTGCTGGCGCTCCTCATAGGCGTGGCCAGCCTGTGGAGCCAGTCCCTGCTGGCCTTCGGCGGCGCGGTGGGCACTGTGTTCCTGGTGCTGGCCGTGGCCCGGCGGCGGGGCAGTCTGGAGACCTCCACCCTGGTGCTCACCGGCGTGATGATCAACGCCTTCTTCACGGCGGTGATCATGTTCGTCATCGCCACCACCACCGACCAGAAGCTGCACGCCATCCTGTTCTGGCTCTACGGCGACCTGGCCGCGGCCAATCTGCGCCAGACCTATCTGCTGCTGCCGGTGACTCTGATCGGCGGCGGGGCCATCTTCTGCTTCGCCCGCCACCTGAACCTGCTCAGCGCCGGGGACCAGGCTGCGGCCGCCCTGGGCGTGGCCGTGGAGCGGGTCAAGCTGATCCTGTTCTTGATCGTGAGCCTGCTGGTGGGGGTCACGGTCAGCCTTTCGGGGCTCATCGGCTTCGTGGGGCTGATGGTGCCGCACCTGGTGCGCATCACCCTGGGCCACGACCACCGCCTGCTGCTGCCGGCCGCAGGCCTGTTCGGAGCCGCCTTTCTAATGCTGGCCGACACCGCGGCCCGCACCGTGATCAGCCCGGCGGCCCTGCCGGTGGGGGTGGTCACCGCGGCCCTGGGGGCGCCGTTCTTCGTGCTGCTGTTGGCCAAGAGGGGGAGCCGCTGGTGGTAGAGCCCGCTGCCCATAGCCTGCTCAGCGCGCGTGACCTGGGCTTTGCCTACGCTGGCCAGCCGGTGATCTCCGGCGTGGGCCTGGAGCTAAAAGCGGGCCAGATGCTGGGGGTGATCGGGCCCAACGGCAGCGGCAAGTCCACCCTGCTGGGCCTGCTCTGCGGCCTGCTGCCCCTGGGCCAGGGTCAGGTGCGGCTCATGGGCCGGCCCCTGACCGCCTTTTCCCGGGCCCGGATCGCCCGCTGCCTGGGCCTGGTGCCCCAGGCGGCCCAACTGGCGCCGGGCTTCACCGTGGCCGAGACGGTGCTGGCTGGCCGCTTCGCCCTCATGGGCGGGCGCATGTTCGAAAACCAGGACGACCAGGCCGCTGCGGCCCGGGCCATGGCCCTGACCGACCTCAGCGGCCTTGCCTCGCGCCGCAGCGGCGAGCTGTCTGGCGGCGAGCGCCAGCGGGTGGTGCTGGCCCGGGCCCTGGCCGCCGAGCCCCGAGTGCTGCTCCTGGACGAGCCCACCAGCGCCTTGGACCTGGAGCACCAGCTCAGGGTGATGGGCCTGTTGGAGACGGCCTGTCGCGAGCAGGGCCTGGCCGTGTGCCTGGTGAGCCACGACCTGAACCTGGCCGGCCTGTTCTGCGAGCACCTGCTGCTGCTCAGCCAGGGCCGCACCCTGGCCCAGGGCCCTCCGGCCCAGGTGCTCACCCCGTCCCTGATCAAGCAGGCCTACGGCGTGGAGGTGGCCGTGGACCAGGAGCCCAGCCGAAGCCGGCCCCGGGTGACCATGCTGGCCTTGCCCTTGGCCGCGGGCTGAAAGGCCCGCTCCGACCGGGCCCTTCCGCGGCCCGCCGACCTTGACAAGCCGGCCTCCAGGTTCAATAATTATTTTAATAAGAATTGCCTAATGAATAGGCCAAAGGAGGAAGCGCCATGAAGATCAAGAAGATCGTGCGCACCCAGCGCGGGCTCTGCAAGTGCAAGAGCTCCTGCTAGCTTTTTGCTAGCTCAAGAAAGGGGAGGCTGAATGGCCTCCTCTTTTGTTTTTTGGTGGGCTAAAAGAAAGCCGCCTGATGAACAGGCCAAAGGAGGAAGCGCCATGAAGATCAAGAAGATCGTGCGCACCCAACGCGGGCTCTGCAAGTGCCACAGCTCTTGCTAACCTGAACCGACCCAGATGGGGAGGCCCCGCGGCCTCCCCTTTCTTCTTTGCCTTACCCTCATCGCCCTGGGAGATAGCTTGGCCAGCCTGCGACAAATAGTCTGCGCCGGCCTGTGCCGCTACTACAAGCCGGACAAGGTCGAACCCGTGGGCTGCGGCGGTCTGGAGTGGCTCAAGGCCCGGCCCGAGCTGGAGGTGGACCTGGCCCGGCTGCGGCCCGCCGAGGAGGAGCCGCTCTTCGGCCTGAGCCATGACGACCCGCGCCTGTGGGCCATCTGCAACCAGTGCGAGTTCCGGGTGGACGGCTGCGACTTCCGCGACCCGGCCGTGGCCGCGGACCAGTGCGCGCCCTGCGGTGGGCTGCGCGCCGTGGCCGGGCTGCTGGCCGCGGGCCGCGAGCTGGGGCTGTAGCATGGTGCGTGCCGAGCAATACGTGCGCCTGGCCGATCATGTCTGCCTGCGCCAGTTGGAACAGCCCTGCCTCTATGACCGCCGCCGCGACGAGCTGTACGAGCTGAACCAGGAGGGCTTCGAGGCCCTGCGCCGCTGCCGGGGGCACCTGACCCTGGCCCAGGTGGCCCTGGAGCCCGAGTTTCAGCAGGTCTGCCTGAAAGAAGGCCTCATCGTCCTGAACGACCAGCCCTGGCCGCGGCCTTTGGCCCTGGGCCCCTCGCCCGAACCGTCCCTGCGCTACTTGGAGCTGCAGATCACCTGGCGCTGCAACCTGGCCTGCGGCCACTGCTATCTGGGCCCGGCCCAGGCTGTGGACCTGCCCCTGGAGCGCATCGCGGACCTGGCGCGCGAGTTCGAGGTCATGGGCGGCCTGCGTCTGATGCTATCGGGCGGCGAGCCCCTGCTGCACCCGCGTTGGAGCGAGGTCAACGCCGCGCTGGCCGCCCTGCCCCTGCGGCGGGTGCTCTTGACCAACGGCCTGCTGCTGCGCGGCCCGACGCTGGAGGAGCTGCACTGCGAGGAGGTGCAGATCAGCCTGGACGGCACCCAGGCCGGCCACGACCGGCTGCGCGGGCCGGGCAGCTTCGTCCGGGCCCTGGCCGCGGCTCAGGCCGTGCGGGACTCGGGACGGGACCTGTCCATTGCCACCATGGTGCACGCCGGCAACTTGGATCAGTTCGAGGCCCTGGAAGAGATCGTGCGCGGCTTGGCGGCCATCGAATGGGGCATCGACGCGCCCAGCCGCAGCGGCCGCCTGGCCGACAACCCCGAGCTGGCCGTGAGCCCGGCGCAGGCGGCCCAGGCCATGGGCCACGCCTTTGGCGGGGCCTTCCACGGCGGCGGCGAGGGCATGGCTTGCGGCCTGCACCTGTGCACCGTGGCCGCTGACGGCCTGGTGGCCCAGTGCGGTTTTTATCTGGACCAGCCCCTGGGCCGGGCCGAGGAGGGGCTGTGGACCTGCTGGCAGCGCCGCCGGCTCCTGGCCCTTACCGAACTCACGGCCTGCGCCCAGTGCGCGGCCCTGGACGACTGCGGCGGCGGCTGCCGCTTCCGGGCCGCCAATCTCCTGGGACCGGACCTGGTGATGTGCGCCCTGCACGGCGTGGAGCCGGCGCAGGCCAATGAGGAGTAGCCATGAAGAAAGTCTTTGACCTGGCCGGCCGGGTGCTGCGCGAGGGCGGCGAGACGGTGCTGGGCCTCAAGGACCTGGGCACCCATGCCTGCTACCTGATCTACGGCGTACTGGAGCCGGGCGGCGAGCCCAGGGTGCTGAAACCCGGCGACGGACACGAGGAGATAATCCTGGCCGTGAGCGGCAGCATGCAGGTGCAGGGGTCCGAGGGCAGCCTGACCCTGCAGCCGGGCCAGGCCGTGTATCTGCAGGGTGCCGAAACCTGGCAGGCCACAGCACTGGGGCCCGGCCAGGCCTGCTACGTGGCGGCCGGCGGCCACACGCCGGGCCAGGAGCACAGTCACTAAGGCCGCGGCCTCCTAGTCGCGGCCGCAGCCGCAGCCCGGCCCGGAGCAGGCGCCCTCCAGCTCGGAGATGGTCTGCACCTGGGGCTGCAGCCGGCGGCGCAGCTTAGCAGTCACCATCCGCCACACCGGCCTCACCGACAAAGCCAGCAGCAGCATTGCCGCGGCCAGACGGGCCCAGTCGGGCACGATCTCGGCCGCCTGGCCCACCACGGCCTGGGCGCTGATGCCCAGGACTGCGTAGAGCTGGTCCAGGGCTAAGCCGCAGAGCACGGCCATGACCGCAATGGCGGCCAGGTAGATGAAGGTGGCCCGCCGGCCCAGCAGGCCGAAGAGCACGGTGAGGCTGGTAACGTTGGTGGCCGGGCCGGCCAGGAGAAACACCAGGGCCGCGCCCGGGCTTACGCCCTTGAGGATCAAAGCCGCGGCGATGGGCGTGGAGGCCGTGGCGCAGATGTAGAGCGGTATGCCCACGGCCAGCATGATCAGCATGGAGCCCAGCCCGCCGCCCAGGTGCCGGGTCATGACCTCGGCCGGCACCAGGGTGGTGATCACCCCAGCCAAGACCAGGCCCACCAGAAACCAGCCGGCCAGGTCCCCCCACAGTTCCAGCAGGGCGTAGCGCAGGCCGGCCCGCAGGCGCTGGGCCCAGGTGTGGTGCTGGGCGTGCTCCTGGGGCGGGCAGTCCAGGCCGTCGCAGCAGCCGTCCACCGGGCAGCTGAGCGCGGGCGGGGCCGCGGCCACGCCCCGAGCCGGGCCCAGGAAGTTCTCGGCCAGACCGGCGGTCAGGGCCGTGGCCAGGGCGGCCAATGGCCGGGCCAGGGTCATCAGCGGGTCCAGCAGGGCGTAGGTGATAGCCATGGAGTCCACGCCCGACTCCGGGGTGGAGATGAGAAAGGCGGTGGTGGCGCCGTTGTTGGCGCCCTGCTGCTTCAGGGAGGCCGCGGCGGGCAGCACCCCGCAGGAGCACAGGGGCAGGGGCACGCCCAACAGGGCGGCCTTAATCACCGGCCGCACCCGGCCCTGGCCCAGGTGCCGGGCCACAATGGCTGGGCTCAGGTACATCTTGAGCAGGCCGCCTGCCAGAATGCCCAGTAGCATGTACACGGCCGAGTCCACCAGCAGCCGCCAGGACTCGGCCAGGCAGTTGATAATAAAGCTCATGAGTCGTTTCCTCTATAGGCCTAGTGGCTCAGGTGCTGGAGGGTGGATTCCAACAGCTCGGCCACGTGGTGATCGTCCAGGGAGTAGTAGAGGATCTGCCCTTCCCGGCGGCTCTTGACCAGGGCCAGGTCCTTTAGCCGCCGCAGCTGGTGGCTCACGGCCGAGTCGCTGGCCTCCACCAAGGCCGCCAGGTCGCAGACGCACATCTCGCCGTCCTTGAGGGCCAGCAGCATGCTGAGGCGGGTGGGATCGCCCAGGGCCTGGTACAGGCCGCTCATGCGCGCCAGGCGCTCGGCCGTGGGCGCCTTTTTGCGCGCCCGCCGCACCCGGTCTAGGTGCACCACCTTGACCAGACAGCCGTCCTGCTCCACCACCTTGGTTTTCTTAGCGGTCATTCGCTACTCCTATATTTGAATATCTGTTCATATATACACCCAGTAGGGGAGTTGGCAACCCCCCTCGGCCGGCAAAAATTTTTTCGCTCCGGGCTTGCGCTTCTTGGTTTTTTGGTTATATTGCCAATTAGACAAGGAGAGAGAACATGGAAGCCAAGACCCAGATGCGCATGGAGGCCCGGGCCCGGGTGCTCAAGGCCATGGCCCACCCCAGCCGCCTGTTCATGGTGGAGCAGCTTAATAAGAAAGAACGCTGCGTGGCCGAGCTGGCCCAGGCCGTGGGCGCGGACGTGTCCACCGTGTCCAAGCACCTGTCTCTGCTCAAGTCCGTGGGCATCGTGGACGACCGCAAGCAGGGCACCCAGGTCTTTTACCGCCTTAAGACGCCCTGCGTGCTGGAGTTCTTCGGCTGCGTGGAAAAGGTGCTCCAGACCAATCTGCAAGAGCAGATCATGCTGGTGAAGTGATCAGGGTTCTGCCCGGACCCCATAGGTGCCCCTTGCTCAAGGAACGCTACAAGCTGATTTTAATCCTGGCGGTTTTCGCCGGGGCCTACTTCATCCCCTGGGACAGCGGCCTGGTGCGGCGTTCGGGCCTGGAGGCCTTCATGATGCTCCAGGAGTACGCCCGGGAGCACGTGCTCACCTGCCTGGTGCCGGCTTTCTTCATCGCCGGGGCCATCGGCGTGTTCGTGTCCCAGGCCGCGGTGCTCAAGTACTTCGGGGCCCAGGCCAAGAAGGTGCTTTCTTACTCGGTGGCCTCGGTCTCCGGCTCGGTGCTGGCGGTGTGCTCTTGCACGGTGCTGCCCCTGTTCGCGGGCATCTACACCCGGGGCGCAGGCATCGGCCCGGCCACGGCCTTCCTCTACTCGGGCCCGGCTATCAACGTGCTGGCCATCGTGCTCACCGCCCGCATCCTGGGCTGGCAGTTGGGCCTGGCCCGGGCCATCGGCGCCGTGGTCTTCGCCATTCTCACCGGCGCGCTCATGGCCTTCATTTTCCGCAAGGACGACGCTCAGCGCGCCGCCGGCGAGGTCTATTTGCCCGAGGACAGCGGCGGCGGCCGCAGCTTAGCCCAGGAGTCCCTGTTTATGCTGGTGCTGGTCCTGATCCTGGTCTTCGCTGCCTTTGCCCGGCCGGCCGCGGGCGAGACCGGGATCTGGGCGGCCGTGTTCGCGGCCAAGTGGTACCTCACGGCCGGGCTGCTGATCATCCTGGGCCTGATGCTCAAGGTCTGGTTCAAGCGGGCCGAGCGGGTGGAATGGGTGCAGTCCACCTGGGGCTTCATGAAGCAAATCCTGCCCCTGCTGGGCGCGGGGGTGCTGGTGGCCGGCTTCCTGCTGGGCCGGCCCGGCCACTCCGCCCTGATTCCCGAGGCCTGGATTCAGTCCGCCCTGGGCGGCAACTCCCTGGGGGCCAACCTGTTCGCCTCAATGGCCGGGGCCCTGATGTACTTCGCCACCCTCACCGAGATACCCATCCTGCAGGGGCTCATCGGCGCCGGCATGGGTCAGGGGCCGGCCCTGGCCCTCTTACTGGCCGGCCCGGCCCTGAGCCTGCCCAACATGCTGGTCATCGCCGGCATCATGGGCTGGAAGAAGACCCTGACCTTCTGCAGCATCATCGTGCTGCTTTCCACCGCGGCGGGCCTGCTCTACGGGGCCCTGCTGACATAGGAGGCGCGATGGCCGATATCAGACAGATCAAGGTGGCCGGCCACTCGGTGGGCATCAGGGGCCTGGACGAGGTCTGCGCGGAGCTGGCCGGCCGCTACGCGCCCGCCCAGGAAGGGGCCTTGGCCCAGGAGATGCTATCCCGAGTGAAAAAGAGCAACTACGTGCCCACCAGCCAAGACGCAGATTACGCCCAAGCCCTGCTGGCCGAGCTGAAGCGCCGCCTGGGCCTGGAGGCAGGGGAAGCCCAGCCCGAAGACCTGACCGTGCAGGTGCTGGGACCGGGCTGCGCCGGCTGCCATCAATTGGTGCAGAACATCATGGACGCCATGGCCCGCCTGGGCCTGCGCGGCTCGGTGGAGCTGGTCACCGACGCCATGGAGATCGCGGCCCAGCGGGTGCAGGGCCAGCCGGCCCTGATCATCAACGGCCAGGTCAAGTCCGTGGGCTCCTCGCCCAGCCCGGCCCAGATCGAGAGTTGGCTCAAGGAAATATCCTAGAATGAGGAGAGAGACATGCAGATAAAGATCCTGGGGCCGGGCTGCCCCAAGTGCCACAAGGCCGAGGAAGTGGTACGGGAGGCCGTGGCCCAAACCGGCGCCCAGGCCGAGGTGGAAAAGGTTACCGGCATGATGGACATCGCCTCCTATGGCGTGCTGGGCACCCCGGCGGTGGTCATCGACGGCCAGGTCAAGTGCGTGGGCAAGGTGCCCAGCAAGCAGGAGGTGCTGGCCTGGCTGCGCCAAGAGCCGGCCGCGGCCGAGGTTTGACACCCCGCAGGGCCTGACATATTCTTCTTCCGTGGCGGAGGCCGGCCCGCAGCCGCGGGCCAAGCACGCGCCGCCCAGCGGAGGAGGCCATGCGCCCAGAGGATTTCGCGCCCTCGGATCGAAAGCACCTGCTGCCCCAGCCCGGCGGCGAGTTGGTCTACCGCTGCCTGGGCTGCCAGGCCACCCTGGGCATCGAGCGTCTGCTCTACACCTGCCCAGACTGCGGCCAGGTGCTCCTCATCGAAGACCAGGCCTTTGACCGCCTGCGGCAAATTCCCGGCCGTCAGTGGCGGCGCATCTTCGACCTGCGCCGTATGCTCAATCTGCCGGCGCTGAAGGGCATCTTCCGCTACGCCGAGCTCTTGGCGCCGGTCATTCCCCTGGACAGCGTGCTCTACCTGGGGGAGGGCCACACCCCCCTGGTGGAGGCCAGCAGCCGCCTCAAAGCCGCGGTGAAGGCCGACTTCTGCTTCAAGAACGACGGCCAGAACCCCAGCGCCTCCTTCAAGGACCGGGGCATGGCCGTGGCTCTCTCCTACATTAACTACCTGGTCAAGCACCGCAACGCGGGCCAGGTGCTGTCCATCTGCGCCTCCACCGGCGACACCTCGGCCTCGGCCGCCCTGTACGCCTCCTACCTGGCGCCGGCGGTCAAGAGCGCGGTGCTACTGCCCCGGGGCAAGGTGACCCCCCAGCAGCTCAGCCAGCCCCTGGGCTCCGGGGCCATGGTCTTCGAGATACCCGGCGTGTTCGACGACTGCATGAAGGTGGTGGAGTACATGGCCGAGCGCTACCAGGTGGCGCTACTCAACTCCAAGAACGCCTGGCGCATCCTGGGCCAGGAGTCCTACTCCTATGAGATCGCCCAGGACCTGGACTACAACCTGAGCGGCCGCGTGGTGCTGGTGCCCATCGGCAATGCGGGCAACATCAGCGCCGTGATGAGCGGCTTCATGAAGCTCAAGGAACTGGGCATCATCGACGTGCTGCCCAAGGTCATCGGCGTGCAGAGCGAGCACGCGGACCCGGTGTTCCGCTACTACCAGGAAACGGACCCAGGCAAAAGGGTCTGGCGGCCGGTGACCGTGCAGGCCTCGGTGGCCCAGGCGGCCATGATCGGCAACCCGGTGTCCTTGCCCAGGGTGGTGGAGCTGGCCCGGCGCTACGAGGACATGGCCGGGGGCGAGCGGGTGTTCGTGGTGCAGGTGCGCGAGCAGGAGATCATGGACCACATGATCCTGGCCAACCGCCACGGCCACGTGGTCTGCACCCAGGGCGGCGAGTCCCTGGCCGGCTTGGTGCGGGCCCTGGAACTGGGCATCGTTGGCCCTGGTGAGCAGGCCGTGTGCGACGCCACCGCCCACCACCTGAAGTTTGTGGGCTTCCAGCAGATGTACTTCGACGACTCCTTCCCGCCCGAGTTCGGGGTCAACCCGCGGCCCGAGCTGAGGAACCAGCCGCAGGATGTGGCGGCCCTGGGCGAGGACGAGCTGCCCGCGCCCGGCCGGCCCCTGTCCGGCGCGGCCTTTGACAAGTTCGTGCAGGCCACGGCCCAGGAGATCGCCCGCCGCCTGGGCCTGGAGGAGCGCTGATGGCCCTGCTGCGGGAGAACAAGCTCTCGGACAACAACCTCTGCTTTGCCTGCGGCCAGAACAACCCGCACGGCCTGCGCATGCTGGTGTCCTATGAGGACGACAAGGCGGTCTGCCGCCTGAGCCTGCCCGAACACTTCCAGGGCTGGGAGCGGATCGCCCACGGCGGCGTGGTCTCCGCCATCCTGGACGAGATCATGGCCTACGCCGTGATCCACTTCCTGGGCCAGGGCGTGACCCTGCGCATGGAGACCACCTTCCGGCAAGCCGTACCCCTGGGCCAGGAGCTGCTGGCCTTGGGCTGGGTGGCTGAGCAGCGCGGCCGCCGGGCCGAGGCCATGGCCGAGGTGCGCCTGGCAGACGGCAACGCGGTGCTGGCCCAGGCCAAGGCCCGTTGGCTGCTCAAGCTGGGGCCAGACGGCAAGCCCCTGGACGGCGGCCTCTGGTCGGACCAGGGGCGTTGACCCATCTGCTGCTCATTGTGGGCCGGCCCAAGGCGACCTACATCCAGCAAGGCATAGACGACTACCTTAAGCGCCTGCGGCCCTACGGCGGCGGGGCCCTGGCCTCGGTCAAGGCGGCCCGTGCGGGCAAGAACACCCCCGAGGCCCAGGTCCTGGCCGCAGAGGGGCAGAACCTGCTGGCCCGCCTCCAGGACAAGGACCTGGTCTGGGCCCTGGAGCGCCAGGGACGGGCCTGGTCCTCGGCTGAGTGGGCCCGGCAATTGGACCAGGCCCGGAACACGGGCCGGCCGCGGCTGGTGCTGGTCATCGGCGGGGCCCTGGGCCTGGACCGGGCCGTGCAGCAGCGGGCCCAGGCCCTGGTCAGCCTGGGCCCGCCCACCCTGGCCCATGAGCTGGCCGCCCTGGTGGCCGCGGAGCAGCTCTACCGGGCCTGCACCATCCTGGCCGGTACGCCTTATCACCGGGCGTGAAGAAACCGGCCTAAGTCTGCCATTTGCAAGAGCCTTGCCGCGCTAGAGCCGAGCGGCTCTTACCCAGAAAAGAGGCATGGAAGGATGTAATGCGCCCGGCCGCGCAGGTGGCCGTGCAGCGAAAGGGTGCGTTGCGCTGTCTCGCTAGAGGGCGGCCACCCGGCCGCTCGGAGAAGACTAGCCGGCTTGCCCGGCGACCCGTACCGTAAGAGGAAAATACCAATTAATTGGTTTGATTAATTGCTGAGTTATACATTTTTATTAATCTTTTTTATTCAACAACCCAAAAACTCTTTTTTATCTCAACTAAAACATCCCCAGCGCCCCTACTTCTGCCGCGCCTGGCTTAGGCTGCGGGCAACTATGACTCCCTCGGCCATCTGGGCCAGGCTGAGCCCCTGGCTCTGGGCCTCTTGCTCCAGGCGGGCCTGGGCCGCGGCCTCGTCCAGGCCCAACTGCTCCATGACTATGCCCTTGGCCCGCTCAATGGCCTTGCGCTCGGCCAGGCCTTGCCGCATGCCGCTCACCTGCCCCTGCAACTCCTGGGCGCGCTGAAAGGCCTGCCAGGCCGAGGCCAGGGCCGGCCCCAGCAGCTCGCGGCTCGGCGCGGCAGGCAGGCAGCCGTACACGCCCTCGGCCTGGCCCAGGCCTTGGCCGTTGCGCTCCGGGCCCAGCAACAGCACCACGGGCAGCGGCCCCTGCCGCTGCAGGCCTTGGGCCGCGGCCAGGCCGTCCATGTCCGCCAGGCGGTCCTTGATCAGGGCCAGGTCCGGCCGCAGGCTAGGGCGCAGCCAGCGGGCCTGGCGTCCGCTGGGGCACACGGCCAGCACTGGGTGACCCAAGGCCTCCAGGTCCGCCTGCAGGGCGTGGGCCTGTTCGGGCTGGTCGTGCACCAACAAAATGGATAGCGAGGTGTCTTGCGGAATGGCCACGCCGTCTCTCCCCCCGGTCCCTGGCAGGACCTGACCGCGTGCTCTGGCTGGACCCTGGGCGCAGGTCCGCGCCGCATAGGCCCGGCCGGCCCAGAGGCCGGCCGCCCCAAACCTAGACCGACTCTACCCTTTGCACCGCAGGCACGGACTGCTTGACCGCCTTTTCGATGCCCATCTTCAGGGTCATCTGGCTCATGGGGCAGCCGCCGCAGGCGCCGGTGAGCTTGACCTTCACCACGCCGTCGTCGGTGATGTCCACCAGCTCCACGTCGCCGCCGTCGCGCTGCAGGGCCGGCCGGATCTTGTCCAGGGCCTCTTTGACTTGCTCTTTCAAGGTTCCTTCTCCCACTATCGTGCCGGGCTATTTAAAAATGTAGCACGCCACGCCTGGGCAGCCAAGCTACTCCAGACCCTGGCCCGTGAGCCGCTTGAGGGCCTCTAAATAGCGGGCGCGGGTGCCCTCGATCACCTCGGCCGGCAGGTGGGGCGCGGGCGGCTTCTTGTTGAAGCCGATGTCCTCCAGGTAGTCGCGCACGAACTGCTTGTCATAGCTGGCCTGGGGCCGGCCCGGCGCGTACTGGTCCGCGGGCCAGAAGCGGCTGGAGTCCGGGGTGAGCACCTCGTCGATGAGCAGCAGTTCGCCCTGCAGCAGGCCGAACTCGAACTTGGTGTCGGCAATGATGATGCCCGCCTCGGCGGCCAGCTCCTGGGCTCGGGAGTAGATGGCCAGGGTGCGTTTAGCCACTTCTTGCGCCAGGTCCTTGCCCATGATCTTCTCGGCCTGGGCCAGGTCGATATTGATGTCGTGCTGGCCCAGCTCGGCCTTGGTGCTGGGAGTAAACAGGGGCCGGGGCAGCTTTTCGCTCTCCCTGAGGCCCGCGGGCAGGCCGTACCCGCAGAGTTTGCCCGTCTCCTGGTAGTCCTTCCAGCCCGAGCCGGCCAGGTATCCGCGCACGATGGCCTCGATGGGCAGGGGCTTGGCCTTCTTGACCAGCATGGAGCGGCCGGCCAGTTCCTCGGCGAAGGGCTGCAGGCCGGCGGGATACTCTTCCACCTTGGCAGTCACCAAGTGGTTGGGGGTCAGGTCGGCCATTTGTTTGAACCAATAGAGCGATATCTGAGTCAGGACCTTGCCTTTGTCCGGTATGGGGTCAGGCAGCACCACGTCAAAGGCGCTGAGGCGGTCAGTAGCCACGATCAGTAAGTGCTGGCCCAGGTCATAGATGTCGCGCACCTTGCCCCGGCCGAGCAGGGGCACTCCTTGCAGGTTGGTCTCCAGCACGGGCTTGCCGCTCATGTCTCCTCCCCATGAACTGGGTTCGTTTTTGTGTCCGTTGTCGTTGACTAGATAATGGCAGGGGTTGTATGTTTCTGCCATCGCTTAAACCTAGCACAAAGCTTTATGAGGAGAAAGCAAGATGCTGCAGAAAATCACCGTTATCGGAGCCGGCAACGTGGGGGCCACCTGCGCCCAGCGGGCCGCCGAAAAAGAATTGGCCGACGTGGTGCTGGTGGACGTGGTTCCGGACATGCCCCAAGGCAAGGCCCTGGACCTGAGCGAGGCCGCGCCGGTGGAAAAGCACGACGCCCGCATCACCGGGGCCAATGACTACGCCCCCAGCAAGGACTCCGACGTAATCATCGTAACCGCCGGCATCGCCCGCAAGCCGGGCATGAGCCGCGACGACCTGATCAAGACCAACGCTGGCATCGTGAACACCGTGGTCAAGGAGGCGGCCAAGCTTTCGCCCAAGGCGGTGCTCATTATTGTAAGCAACCCCCTGGACGCCATGTGCCACGTGGCCCTCAAGGCCTCGGGCTTCCCCAGCCAGCGGGTCATCGGCATGGCCGGCGTCTTGGACTCGGCCCGCTTCCGCTTCTTCATCGCCGAGGCCTTGAACGTGTCCGTGGAAAACACCCACGCCTTCGTGCTGGGCGGCCATGGCGACACCATGGTGCCCCTGCCCCGCTTCTCCACCGTGGCCGGCATCCCCATCACCGAGCTCTTGCCCGCGGACAAGATTCAGGCCCTGTGCCAGCGCACCGCCCAGGGCGGTGCCGAGATCGTGGGGCTCTTAAAGACCGGCAGCGCCTACTACGCCCCGGCCTCCTCGGCCGTGGAGATGGCCGAGGCCATTCTCAAGGACAAGAAGAAGATCCTGCCCTGCGCCGTGTACCTGAACGGCCAGTACGGCTACAAGGACCTCTTCATCGGCGTGCCGGTCAAGCTGGGCAAGGGCGGCGCCGAGGAGGTGATCCAGATCAAGCTCACCGCCGAGGAAAAGACCGCCCTGGACAAGAGCGCCGACGCGGTGCGCGGCCTGGTCAAGGTCCTGGGCGAGCTGGGCTTCTAGACCCCGTTCAACGCAGGCAAAGCAAAGGGGCCCCCATCGGGCCCCTTGTTTTTTGGTGCCTGGCCGCGCGGCTAGAACGGTATGTCATCGTCGCTGGGCGGTCCGCCAAGGTCGTCGCCGCCGCCACTGCCGCCGCCGGCCTGGCCTCCTTGACCGCCGCCGCCCAGGAACTGGATGTCCCGGGCGATGATCTCGGTCATGTAGCGCTTCTCGCCGTTCTGGCCCTCCCAGGAGCGGGTGCGGATGCTGCCTTCCACATACACCTGGCGGCCCTTGGACAGGTACTGGGCGGCGATCTCGCCCAGCTTGGACCAGGCCACCACCCGGTGCCACTCGGTGCGCTCCTGCTGGTTGCCCTCCCGGTCCTTGAAGGACTCGGTGGTGGCCAGACGCAGGCTGCACACCGGGGTGCCGCTTGGGGTATACTTCAATTCCGGGTCGGCGCCCAGGTTGCCGATAAGGATCACTTTATTAATGCCACGGGCCATGAGAAAGCTCCTTTTCGCTTGAGAGCCCAAACTCTAGCACACCGTTGCTTTGGCCCGCAAGCCGCGGCCCAGGGAGAGCAATCGCCGTGATGTGGAAGCCCCTCCGAGTGCTCTGTTCGGCCTGGGGCCTGGCCTGGCTGTCGGTCATCACCCTGCCCCTGTGCCTGCTGGTGCTCCTGTCCTGGCTGCTGGGGGCGGGCGACCGCCGGCTGCAGTGGATCCCGCGCCTCTGGGCCCGGCTGCTCATGGCTGGCATCGGCTGCCGGGTGCGCATCCGCGGCCTGGAAAACCTGGAGCCCGGCGCCACCTACGTCTTCGCGGGCAACCACGCCTCGGCCCTGGACATCCCGGCCCTGCAGGCCGCCCTGCCCAGCAACTTCCGCTGGGTGGCCAAGCAGGAGCTGTTCCGCATCCCGGTCTTCGGCCAGGCCCTCAAGGCCGTGGGCGACATCCCCATCGACCGCTCGGCCGGCCGCCAGGCCATGCAGAGCCTGATCGAGGCCGCCCGCCGGGTGGAGCACGACGCCAGCGTGGTCATCTTCCCCGAGGGCACCCGCTCCGACGACGGCGAGCTGCTGCCCTTCAAGAGCGGCGGCTTCATGCTGGCCATCAAGTCTGGCCGGCCGGTGGTGCCTTTTTGGCTGCAGGGCACCCACCAGGCTCTGGTCAACGACAGCCTGCTCTTGAACCCTGGGCCCATACAGGTGATCTGCGGCCGTCCCATACCGGTGCAGGGGCTGGCCAACGGCGACCGCGAGCACCTGGCCGAGCTGGTGCGCCAGCGCATCCTGGAGCTGCGCCAGTCCGCAGACGCCCCGCCCCAGGTTGACACCGCTGGGGAGCCGGCTTAGAGTTAAGCGCGTCCCGCCCCTGGAGCGGGCTATATCTAACTAGCCGATCTGCCGGGAGATAAGCCCTTGGCCCCCCGCCCGAACATCCACAGCCCCACCCCCTCCCCCGCCTGGGACTGGCGGCGGGATTGGGGCTGGCGCGCGGGTGCGGTGGCCCTGGCCCTGCTGGCCCTGCTCCTGGCCGTGGCCCTGGCCGGCTTTCATCCCAGCGATCCCACCCCCATCAACGACGCCGCACACCCGGTGCGCAACCACCTGGGCCTCGCGGGCGCCTTGACCGCGGCCGTGTCCTATGACCTGTTCGGCCTGGGGGCCTGGTGGCTGGTGCTGCTGCCGGCCGTGGCCGCCTGTCTGCTCTGGCGCAGCCGCGGCGGCGGCCGCATGCTGCCCTTCTGGATTGCCGGGCTGTGGGTGCTGGTGGCCGGCGCGGCCGCCTTGGGCGCGGCCGGCGGCGAAGCCAGGGTGGCCGGGGCCGCGCTGCCCTGGGGAGGCCAGGCCGGCCTGGCCATGGCCCAGGGCCTGGCCGGGGCCGGCCGCTGGGCGGCCTGGCTGTTCCCCCTGGCCGCGCTGCTGGCCGGGCTGATGGGCCTGGGCTGGTCTTGCTGGCCGATGCTGGGGCCCCTGCTGCGCGCCCCCCGCCGCAGCGAGGCCCTCCGCGACGCCAGGTTCAACGGTGAGCCTGGTGACGAGCCAGTATTGGCCCTGGCCGAGCCGGTCCTGGACCTGACCAAGCCCATGCCAGCCCAGCCCGAGACGGTCCCGGCCAAGCCCAGCCCAGCCAGGCCCGAGGCAGGCCCGCACATCAAACCCCGCCTGCCTGGTCCGCAGAGCGCCCGCGGACGCGGCGGGGCCGGCTCCCGCAGCCGAGGCCGTTTCCACCTGCCGCCCCTGGACCTGCTGGACCCCGGCTCCGGCCCCCTGGCCCCGGAGCGGGCCGAGGCCCTGCGCCAGACCTCCCACCTGGTGGAGGAGAAGCTGGCCGACTTCGGGGTGCAGGGCAAGGTCAAGGAAGTGGCGCCCGGACCGGTGGTCACCCGCTACGAGTTCAAGCCCGCGCCGGGCGTGAAGATCAGCAAGGTGGCTGGCCTGGCCGACGACCTGGCCATGGTGCTCAAGGCCCGCTCCATCCGCATCGTGGCGCCCATACCCGGCAAGGCGGTGATCGGCATCGAGATACCCAACCCTCAGCGGGAGATGGTGCCCCTGCGCGAGCTGCTGGCCTCCACGGTCTACCAGCAGGCCAAGGGCCGCCTGGCCGTGGCCCTGGGCAAGGACATCCTGGGCCAGCCCGTGGTGGAGGACCTCACGCGTACTCCGCACCTGCTCATCGCCGGCGCCACCGGCTCGGGCAAGAGCGTGTTCATCAACTGCCTGGCCCTGTCCATCCTCTACAACGCCACCCCGGATCAGGTGCGCATCCTGATGGTGGACCCCAAGCGCATCGAGCTGTCGGCCTACGCGGACATCCCGCACCTGCTCTATCCCATCATCACCAGCCCCAAGGAGGCCACCGCCGGCCTGCGCTGGGCGGTGCGCGAGATGGAGCGGCGCTACGAGCTGCTGGCCAGCCTGGGGGTCAAGAACATAGACTCCTTCAACCACCGCCTGGCCAAATCCGGCCCCATTCCCGTGCCGGGCACCCTGCCGGACGAGGAGCCCCAATACCTGGAGCCCCTGCCCTACGTGCTGGTGTTCATCGACGAGCTGGCCGACCTGATGATGGTCTCCTCCAAGGAGGTGGAGGCCATGATCACCCGCCTGGCCCAGATGGCCCGCGCCGCGGGCATACACCTGGTGCTGGCCACCCAGCGCCCCAGCGTGGACGTGATCACCGGCCTGATCAAGGCCAACTTCCCGGCCCGCATCTCCTTCAAGGTGGCCTCGCGGGTGGACAGCCGCACCATCCTGGACCAGCAGGGCGCCGAGCACCTGCTGGGCGAGGGCGACATGCTCTTCGTGCCGCCGGACAGCACCGGCCTGACCCGCCTGCACGGGGCCTACGTCTCCGAAGAGGAGATCGCGCGGGTAACCGACTTCTGGCGCGAGCAGGCCCGGCCCGAGTACGACGAGAGCATCGTGGCCGCCGCGGCCGAGGGCGAGGAGGACGAGCTGGGCATGGAGGCCGACGAGCTCTACCCCGAGGCAGTGCGCCTGGTCACCGAGACCGGCCAGGCCTCCATCAGCTACGTGCAGCGCCGGCTCAAGGTGGGCTACAACCGGGCGGCCAACATGATCGAGCAGATGGAGCGCGACGGCATCGTGGGCCCCAGCGACGGCAGCAAGCCGCGCCAGGTGTTGATCCGGGAGTAGCCGAATCATGGTGGGCAGGAAAAGCAAGAAAGCGGCTGGCAAGGAAAAGGGGCTGGCAAAAGGTGATGAGGGTTCGGAGAGATCGCACCGCTGCGCCTTTCCGCCGCCGGCCGCGGCCGTTGAGAAAGTTTTGTGAAACAGCTTCGGAGCAATTTTTACTCCAGGCAGTATGATGTCATTGGGCTGTCAGGTATTGGCGGAACCAGGGAATCATCAATTCTGTTGCCGTATCATCATATTAGGAGTTTGGGAACTGGCATGAAGGTCTTTTCCCTTATTACGCGCTCTTTCTTGATCGCCGCAGCGGCGGTCGTGGTTCTGGCGCTGCTGGCCCTGCCGGCTGCCGCGGAAAGCCCGGCCGACCTGGCCAAGCGCATCCAGGAGCGCTACCGCCAGGTGAACAGCCTGGCTGCGGACTACACCCGAGTCAGCCAGTTCGCGGCCCTGGCCGGCCAGTCCAGCCGCCAGGTCAAGGGCAGCGGCCGCCTGCTCTGGGTGCGGCCGCTCAAGCTGCGCCTGGACCAGGCGCAGCCGCGCCAGGAGACCATCCTGTGTGCGGACCGCCGGGTCTGGTGGCTGCGTCCGGAGCAGAAACGGGCTGACCTGTACCCCCTGGACCAGTTCACCAGCGGGCTCACCTCCCTGCTGCAGGCCCTCAGCGGCCTGGGCGACCTGGGCAAGGAGTTCAGCGTGGGCGCGCCTGACATGGCCCAGGCCGCGGGCGGCCCCCAGGGCGCCCTGAGCCTCTTGCTCACTCCCCTGCAGCGCCGGGCCGACCTGCAAAACCTGGTGCTGTGGTTCCAGGCCGACGGCCTGCTGCTGCTGGGCTTCAAGATCATCAACCTGGTGGGCGACGTGACCATCTATAGCTTCAACAACCTGCTGGTCAACGCGCCGGCCCCCGAGGAACGCTTCCGCTTCACGCCGCCCACGGATTGGCGAACCCTGGACCACCGCCCCACCCGGCCCGAGGACGCGGCCCAGGGCCGATGAAGGGCGGTCCGGCCAACCTGCTGGTCCTGGGCGGGGCCAAGAGCGGCAAGAGCGCCTATGCCCAGGCCCTGGCCCAGGCCTGGGGCGGCCGCCTGGTGTATGTGGCCACGGGCCAGGCCCATGACCAAGAGATGGCCCAGCGCATCGCCAGCCACCAGGCCCGGCGCGGCCCGGCCTGGCAGACCCTGGAAGAGCCCCTGGCCCTGGAGCAGGCCCTGCAAGGGGCCGACGGCCCGGATACGGTGCTCCTGGTGGACTGCCTGACCCTGTGGCTGAGCAACCTGATGCTCGCCGCCGGCCTTGGTGACGCGGCCCTGCAGGGACGCTTCGCGGCCCTGTGTGACCTGCTGCCCTCGCTAAAGGCCCGCACGATCCTAGTGGCCAACGAGGTGGGCCTGGGCATCGTGCCCGAAAACGCCCTGGCCCGGCGCTTTCGCGACCAGGCCGGCTCCCTGAATCAACAACTGGCCGGCGCCTGCAACAGGGTGGTCCTGATCACCGCCGGCTTGCCCCTGGCCCTCAAGGGCCCCCTGCCCCTTCTCAGCTAGTGGAGACAGACAACGTGCAGCGACTGCAAGCCATCATAGAGCGCATCCGGCCTGTGGACCCGGCCGTGGGCCAGCAGGCCCAGACCCATCTGGACGACCTGACCAAGCCCCAGGGCTCCCTGGGCCGCCTGGAGGAGCTGGCCCGCAGCCTGGCCGTAATGCGCGGCAGCGCCCAGCTCAGCCAGCCCAAGGCCGCGGTGGCCGTGTTCGCGGCCGATCATGGCATCACCCAGGCCGGGGTGAGCCTGTACCCGGCTGAGGTGACCCCGCAGATGGTCCTGAACTTTCTGGCCGGCGGCGCGGGCATCAACGCCCTGGCCCGGCAGGCCGGAGCCGAGGTGCGGGTGGTGGACGTGGGCGTGAACTACGACTTTGAGCAGGCGTCCGGCCTGATCCAGGCCAAGGTGGCCAAGGGCACGGCCAACTTCGCCCAGGAGCCGGCCATGACCCAGGCGCAGGCTTTAGAGGCCGTGCTGGCAGGGGCCGACGTAGCCGCGGACCTGATCGCCCAGGGATTTGACCTCTTGCTGTCCGGCGACATGGGCATCGGCAACACCACGCCCTGCGCGGCCCTTACCGCGGTGCTCTGCGGCCGGCCCGTGGCCGAGGTCACCGGCCGGGGCACCGGCCTGGATGACCAGGGCCTGGCGGCCAAGGTCAAGACCATTGAGCAGGCCCTGGCCCTGCACCGGCCGCCGGCCCACGACCTCCTGGAGGCCCTGCGCCTGGTGGGCGGCCTGGAGATCGCGGCCATCGCCGGCTACATCCTGCAGGCCGCCTCTGAGCAGGTGCCGGTGATCCTGGACGGCTTCATCGCCACCTCCGGCGCCCTGGTGGCGGCCGGCCTCTGCCCCACCGTAAAACAGTATCTTTTGGCCGGGCACTGCTCGGTGGAGATCGGCCACCGGGTGCAGCTGGAGAAGCTGGGCCTGGCGCCCATCCTGGACCTGAACCTGCGCCTGGGCGAGGGCACCGGCGCGGCCCTGGCCCTGATGGTGGTGCGGGCCGCGGTGGCCATGTACAACGAGATGGCCACCTTCGCCTCGGCCGGGGTCAGCGAGCACAAGGAATAGCCCGAGCATGAACGCCTTCCTCCTGGCCCTGCAGTTCCTCACCGTGGCCACCCTGCGGCCCGGCCTGCAGGCCCAGCCCGCGGAACTGGCCCGCTCCCGGGCCTGGTACGGGGTGGTGGGCGGGCTGCTGGGTGGGGCCCTGGCCCTGGCGGCCTGGCTGCTGGACCGCTGGCTGCCGCCCCTGGCCCTGGCCGGGGTGCTGGTGCTGCTCTGGGGAGGCCTGACCCGCTTCCTGCATATGGACGGGGTGGCCGACACGGCCGACGCCCTGGTGCACACCACCAGCCGCGAGCGGGCCCTGGAGATCATGAAGGACACCCGTCTGGGCAGCTTCGGGGTCTGCGCAGTGGTCTGCCTGCTCTTGATCAAGTTCGGGGCCCTGGCCTCCCTGCGCGGGCCGGCGCTGTGGGCGGCGCTGTTGGCCGCGCCGGCCTTGGCCCGAGCCCTGGTCGCGGTGATGGCCGGGCTGCTGCCTCCGGCCCGGCCCGGACAGGGCCTGGGGGCCGCCGTGGCCCAGCAGCAGGCCGGCTGGCCAGACCTGGCCGCCGGGGCCAGCGCCCTGGCCCTGGCCCTCATCGCCGCCGGCCTGGCCGGGGCGGCCGCGGCCCTGGCCGTGCTGCTCTTGGGCCTGGTGCTGGGCTGGTGGTACCAGCGCCGCATCGGCGGGGTGACCGGCGACACCCTGGGCGCAGCCCTGGAGGCGGCCGAGGCCCTGGCCCTGGTGGTAATGGCCGCAGCCGCCCCCTGAAAAACCTTGCCTGCCCCGCGGCCCTGTGTTATGCACTCTGCTTGAACCTTTAACGATTCCCGGCGGCTTGCCACCCAGGCCCCGGAGCGGCCATAGACAGCCAAGGAGCCTATACGATGAGCCTGGCCCAAGAACTAGCCCCCTCTGACATGCCCGAGAACATCACCCAGGAGATGATCGCCCAGATCGACGAGATCTGCGCCAAGTACCGCGGCCAGCCCGGCTCTCTGATCCCCGTGCTGCAGGCCTGCCAGGGCGTGGTGGGCTACCTGCCGGTGCCGGTGCAGGAGCGCATCGCGGCCAAGCTGGGGGTCCCCGGCCACGAGGTCTTCGGCGTCACCACCTTCTACAGCTTCTTTTCCATGGAGCCCCGCGGCCGCCACACCATCCGGGTGTGCATGGGTACCGCCTGCTACGTGCGCGGCGGCAAGGAGGCCCTGGACCGCCTGGAGCGCCACCTGGGCATCCCGGTGGACAGCACCACCGAGGACCAGCGCTTCACCCTGGAGCAGGTGCGCTGCCTGGGCGCCTGCGGCGTGGCGCCGGTGATGGTGGTGGACAGCGACACCCACCGCAAGGTCATGGCCGACGCGGTGGTGAATCTGGTGGAAAAATACGAGTAGGCGCCCCTTGCCCAAGACCCGCCATCATTGTCACGACCCCGGGCCCGCTCCTCATGACCCGGCGAACCCTTGGGTGGACAAGGGCCGCCGCCCTTCGTGAGAAGATATGGGGCTGACCCTCCATCAGATCGTTGAATTCCTGGAGGCCGAGGTCCTGGCCTATCCCGAGGGACTGGACCGGGTGGTGACCCACGCCCAGGGCAGCGATCTGATGAGCGATGTGCTGGCCTTCTCCCACCCCAACTGCCTGTTGATCACTGGCCTGGCCAACCACCAGGTCATCCGCACCGCCGAGGTGGCCGGCCTGCTGGGGGTGGTGGTGGTGCGCAGCAAGCGGCCGGCTGAGGCGGTGATTATCCTGGCCCAGGAGTGCGAGGTGCCCTTGCTGAGCACCCGCCTGGGCATGTTCGACGCCTGCGGGACGTTGTTCAGCCGCGGCATCCGCGGGATGTCGGACCTGGCCCGACCCAGGCCCAGATGACCGACCCTAAACACAGCCAGCAAGGCCCGCTACAACTGGTGCAGACCTTTACCATCAAAGGTGATGACTTCGCCGCGGCGGGCTCGGTGTCCCTGGCCGTCAAGCGGCTGCTCAAGGAGGTGGGCTTTCCGCCCGATGCCTTGCGCAGGGTGGCCATCACCGCCTTTGAGGCCGAGATGAACGTGGTCATGTACGGCGGCGGCGGCGAGGTGGAGCTGCTGCTGGCCCCGGGCACCGCCCGTCTGGTGGTGCGGGACCACGGCCCTGGCATCCCGGACCTGGACCTGGCCATGCAGGAGGGCTGGTCCACGGCCACCGCCGCCATGCGCGAGATGGGCTTCGGCGCAGGCATGGGCCTGCCCAACATACGCAGAAACGCCACCCGCTTCAACATCGACACCGCCCCTGGACAAGGCACCACCCTGACCGCTGACATAGACATCTGAGTTTCTGATATAGTTAAATAAGTTACTATAGCTTCGGCAGGGGGACCCTTGCCGGCTCCCTGGGATGGGGCGGCGATGGCCAACCCAGGATCAGAACTGATTCAACCGGCCAGGCACTACAGCATTGACCCCGAGGCCTGCATAGGCTGCGTGCTATGCATGAAGGCCTGCCCGGTGAAGGCCATCCGCGTGTCGCGGGGGCTGGCGCAGATTCGGCCGGACATCTGCGTGGACTGCGGCATGTGCTACCGGGTCTGCCCCCACGACGCGGTGCGAGTGGCCTCGGCCAAGCTGGAAGACGCCCTGCGCTTCCCCCACTCCGTGGCCATCGCCCATCCGGCCCTGTTCAGCCAGTTCGGCTACGACGTTACCCCCAACCAGGTCCTCTTGGCCCTCAAGCGCATCGGCTTCTCCGACGTGATCGACCTGAGCTGGGTCTGCGAGATGAGCTCGGTGGCCATCGCGGACTACCTGCACAGCCACCCGGAGATCACGCCGGGCATCAGCGCCTCCTGCCCGGTGGTGCTGCGGCTCATCGCCCAGCGCTTCCCCAGCCTGCTGCCCAACGTGGTGCCGGTGCTGCCCTCGCGCCTGCTGGCGGCCAAGACCCTCAAGACCCGCCTGGCCGGCCGCTACGGTTGGCGCCAGGACGAACTGGGCGTGTTTTTGATCAGCCCTTGCCCGGCCAAGATGATCGCGCCCCAGGACCCGGTGAACATGGCCAAGCCCTACCTAGACGGGGTGATTTGCTTCCCGGACGTATACTCCGCCCTGTTTAGGGAGCTGAGAACCCTGGAGGAGGACCAGACCATCTTCAAGAGCTCGGGCTGCGGCCTGGCCTGGGGGGCCAGCGGCGGCCAGGCCGAGGCGGTGGAGGTGGCCGGCTACACCCTGGCCGTGGCCGGCTTCAGCGAGGTGCTGGGTATCCTGGAGGTGCTGGAGGCCGGCCGCCTGACCGAACTGAGGTTCGTGGAGGCCCGGGTCTGCCTGGACGGCAGCCTGGGCGGACCTCTAACCGTGGAGAACCGCTACCGGGCCAAGAGCGTGCTGGCGCGGGTGATCAAGCAGCACGGCACCCAAAGCCGGGTGGACCGCGCCCGCCTGCGCAACATGATTGACCAGGGCGCCTTCGCCTGGGAATATAAGATTCAACCCATGCCGACGCCCCCTCTGGCCGAGGAGCCGGCCGAGGCCATCAACCGGCTGCAGGCCATCAACGAACTGTGCGAGCGCCTGCCCATGAGCGAGTGCGGGGTCTGCGGGGCCCCAGACTGCGCCACCTTCGCCGAGGACGTGGTGCTGGGTCGGTCGCCGAGCGACCGCTGCCCCTTCATCAAAGCCAGCAAGGAGCCCAAGGATGCACAAGCCAAAGGTCGCGTCATGACCGTGAGGGAGTTGGTCAAGGAGCTTAAGCTCAAGGTGGCCGCCGGCAAGACGGGGTTGGGCCGGGAGGTGCGGGGCGGCTACACCTCGGACCTGCTGTCGGACGTGATGGCCCACGCCGAGGCCGGCGCGGTGTGGGTGACCATCCAGGCCCACCAGAACGTGGTGGCCGTGGCCGTGCTCAAGGACCTGGCCGCGGTGATCCTGGCCGGCGGCCGTAAATTCGAGGACGACGCCCTGTCCAAGGCGAACCAGGAAGGCCTGCCGCTGCTCACCTCGGAGGACAACGCCTTCACCCTGACCGGCAAGCTCTACGGCCTGCGGGTCTTGCCCAGCAAGTAAACGTGCCTCTGTTCAAGGCCGACCTGCACCTGCATACCTGCCTAAGCCCCTGCGGCGGCTTTGACGTCACCCCGGCCGCGGTGGTGGCCCGGGCCTCCCAGCTGGGCCTGGACATCATCGCCATCTGCGACCACAACAGCGTAGAGAACCTGCCCGCGGCCCAGGTGGCCGCCCGCCTCCTGGGCGCGGCCGCGCCCCTGGTGCTGCCCGGCCTGGAGGTGACCAGCGCCGAGGAGGCCCATCTGCTGGCCCTGTTCGGCGGCCTGGCCCAGGCACTCACCTTTCAGGGCATGGTCTACGACCACCTGCAGCCGGGCCTGAACAACCCGGATGTCTTCGGCATGCAGATCGTGGCCAACGCCGACGACGAGGTGGAGGAGTTCAATCCGCGCCTCTTAATCGGGGCTACGGACCTGGGCGCGGCCGAGCTGGTGCGGCGCATCCACTCCCTGCAGGGCCTGGCCGTGGCCGCCCACCTGGACCGGCCGGCCTATAGCCTGGTGGGGCAGCTGGGTATGATCCCGCCCGAGCTGGACCTGGACGGGGTGGAGATATCCTCCCACCAGGACCCGGCCCAGGCCCAGCGCTGGCTGGCCGGCCGCAAGCTGGCGGTGCTGACCTCTTCGGACGCTCACGACCTGGACCGGGTGGGCGCGGTGTGGAGCGAACTGGAGATGGACTCGGCCAGCCTGGAGGAGATCGCCCTGGCCCTCAGGGGCCGGCAGGGCCGCCGGGTGGCGGGCTGGGGCCGGCGGGATCAGGGGGCCTAGGTTGCAGGAGCTGTCGCTGCACATCCTGGACATCGTGGAGAACTCCCTGGCCGCTGGGGCCAAGCTGGTGACCATCGAGATCAGCGAGGAGCCCCGAAAGGACCGCCTCAGCGTGACTATCCGCGACGATGGCCGGGGCATGGACCCGGAAAGCGCGGCCCGGGCCACGGACCCCTTTGTCACCAGCCGCACCAGCCGGCGGGTGGGCCTGGGCCTGAGCCTCTGGCAGGCCCACGCCAGGGCCTGGGGCGGCGACCTGAACCTGGAGAGCGCCCCCGGCCGCGGCACCACGGTGCGCGCCTGGTTCCGCCTGGGCCACATTGACCGCCAGCCCCTGGGCGACTGGCCGCGCACCTTGGCCGGGCTGATCGCCACCCGGCCCGGGGTGGAGTTCGTCTACCGGCACCGGGTGGACGGGGACGAGTTCGAACTGGACACCCGCCAGCTCAAGGCCGAGCTGGACGTGGACAGCCTGGCCAGCCCCCAAATAGCCTCTTTTTTGGTGGACCAGATCGGCCAGGCGCTGGACGCCCTGGGCTCCACGGCCTGACCCGGCCAATCCCTATTCCGGCGCCGGGGCTTGGCCCCTTTGGCGGCCTGATTATCATGGACTTTCAGGGTATAACTTGTTACACTCGCCCTGCCAAAAAACACCCCAGTCAAGCATCTGAGGGGAGGTAGACATGGCCAAAATCAAAATTAGCGACCTGGCCGCCATCAAGGACCGGGTCCACCGGGACACCAGCCTGCGCGAAGGCGGGGCCCAGGTGAAAATCATCGTGCACATGGGCACCTGCGGCATCGCCAGCGGCGCGCGTAAGGTGCTCAACGCGGTGATGGACGCCATGGGCGAGAGCGAGCGCACTGACATCATCATCACTACCAGCGGCTGCGCGGGCCTGTGCAGCCACGAGCCCATGATGACCGTGGAGCGCCTGGGCGAGGAGCCCATCAAGTACGCCCACCTGGACGAGGCCAAGGCCCGCCAGATATTCCGGCGCCACGCCCTGGGCGGCGAGGTGCAGACCGAATGGGCTCTGGCCAAGGGCAGCGAGCAGTAGGGGAACTTACAGCGATGAAACGATTCCGTATGCACATGCTGGTCTGCGGCGGCACCGGCTGCCAGGCCGCGGGCAGCATCCAGTTCAAAAAGGCCCTGGAGGCCGAGCTAAAGAAGCGGGACGTGGGCCAGGAAGTGGCCGTGGTGGAGACCGGCTGCAACGGTTTCTGCGCCATGGGGCCGGTGCTGGTCACCTATCCCGAGGGCATCTTCTACGTGGGCCTGACCAAAGAAGACGTGCCCGAGCTGGTGGAGGAGCACGTCCTCAAGGGGCGGCCAGTGGCGCGGCTGTTCTACAAGGAGCCCACGGCCAAGAAGCTCATCCCCGAGATGCACGACATCCCCTTCTTCGCCCACCAGCAGCTCATCGCCTTGCGTAACCGCGGCATGCTCGACGCCGAGAACATAGACGAGTACATCGCCCGCGACGGCTACCAGGCCCTGGCCAAGGCCCTGACCCAGATGACCCCCGAGGAGATCGTGGCCGAGGTCAAGAAGTCCGGGCTGCGGGGCCGCGGCGGCGCCGGCTTCCCCACCGGCCTGAAGTGGGAGTTCTGCCAGAAGACGCCCGGCGAGATCAAGTACGTGCTCTGCAACGCCGACGAAGGCGACCCCGGCGCGTTCATGGACCGCTCCATCCTGGAGGCCGACCCCCACTCGGTGGTGGAGGGCATGGTCATCGCGGCCAAGGCCATCGGCAGCCACCACGGCTTCGTCTACTGCCGGGCCGAGTACCCTTTGGCGGTGCACCGCCTGCAGCTGGCCATCGACCACGCCAAGGACTACGGCCTGCTGGGCCGGAACATCCTGGACACCGGCTTCGACTTCGACCTGTCCATCTACCAGGGCGCCGGCGCCTTCGTCTGCGGCGAGGAAACCGCCCTGATGCGCTCCATCGAGGGCAAGCGGGGCATGCCCCGGCCGCGGCCGCCCTTCCCGGCCCAGGCCGGCCTGTGGAACAAGCCCACCATCCTCAACAACGTGGAGACCTGGGCCAACATCCCCCAGATCATCACCAAGGGCGGCGACTGGTACGCCAGCATCGGCACCGAAGGCAGCAAGGGCACCAAGGTCTTCGCCCTCACTGGCCACGTGAACAACATCGGCCTGGTGGAGGTTCCCATGGGCACCTCCATCCGCAGCATCATCTACGACATCGGCGGGGGCATCCCCAAGAAGCACCGCAAGTTCAAGGCCGTGCAGCTGGGCGGGCCCTCGGGCGGCTGCATCCCCGAGACCCACCTGGACACCCTTTGCGACTACGAAGCCATCGTCAAGGCCGGCGCCATCATGGGCAGCGGCGGCATGATCGTCATGGACGACTCCACCTGCATGGTGGACATGGCCCGCTTCTTCATGGACTTCGTGCAGGACGAGTCCTGCGGCAAGTGCACCCCCTGCCGGGAGGGCACCCGCCGCATGCTGCAGATCCTGGAGAAGATCACCGAGGGCCACGGCGAGGCCGGGGACATCGAGACCCTGGAGGAGCTCTCGGGCATCATCCAGCAGGCCAGCCTGTGCGGCCTGGGCCAGACCGGACCCAACCCGGTGCTGTCCACCCTGCGCTACTTCCGCGACGAGTACGAGGCCCACATCTTCCAGAAGAAGTGCCCGGCCCGCTCCTGCGTGGCCCTGCTGGACTTCGTGGTGGACGTGAACAAGTGCAAGCAGTGCGGGGTGTGCTTCAAGAACTGCCCGGTGGAGGCCATCACCTGGAAGAAGAAGGAGCCGGCCTTCATCGACCTGAATAAGTGCATCAAGTGCAAGACCTGCATCGAGAACTGCAAGTTCGACGCCATTAACTAGGCGTCAAGCGCTAGCGTACACGGGCCGGCCTCGCCAAGGGGCCGGCCCTTTGCATGAGGCGAGGCCGTGACCAGGGACGGGCGCATACAGCAAGTCAGCGAGGGCATGTTCTTCATCCAGCGCGGCTGGCTCAACGCCAACCACCTGGTCTGCACGGGCTCGCCGCGGGCCCTGATCGACACCGCCTACATCCGCGACAAGGCCGAGACCGAGGCCCTGATCGCCCAGTGCGGCCTGGCCGTGGAGGACGTGGAGCTGATCATCAGCACCCACGCCCACTGCGACCACATCGGCGCCAACGCCGAGTTCCAGCGCCGTTCGGGCTGCACCATCGCTATGCACGAGGTGGACCGGCACTTCATTCAGCAGCGCAACGACTGGGCCACCTGGTGGCGCTACTACCAGCAGGAGGCCGAGTTCTTCCCGGTGCACCAGGGCCTGAGCGACGGCGAATTCATCGAGCTGGAGGGCCTGGCCTGGCAGGTGCTGCACACCCCAGGCCACGGCATGGGCCAGATGGCCCTCTTCGCCCCGGACACCGGCTGGCTGATCAGCGCCGACACGGTGTGGGATAACGACTTCGGGGTGCTCACCACCCGCATCGAGGGCCTGGACGCGCCGCTGAGGATGCAGGGCTCCCTGGAGCGTCTGGCCGGGCTGCGCGTGAGCACCATCTTCCCCGGCCACGGCCCGGTGCTCACTGACGGGCCGGCGGCCATCGCGGCCTGTCAGGAGCGCATCGCGGCCTTCATCGCCGAGCCCCTGCGCATGGGCCGCGACCAAGTGCGCAAGATCATGCTCTACACCCTGATGATGCGCGGGCCCCAGACCAGGGCTGCGCTATGGGATCGGCTGCGGTGCTCGCCCTGGTTCCCGGAGGTGGCCGCGCTGTACTTTGGTGGCCGCCAGGAGCAGACCTTTAGCGAAAACCTGGAGTATCTGCAAGGCAAGGAGCTGGTAAAGGAAGAGGAAGGCCTGCTCATTTGCGCCCTGCCGGCGTAGAAGATAAGGCAGGTAAGGAATCTGTGCTGCGCGCAGAGATTGCTTCGTCGCGCCTACAGCGCCCCTCGCAGAGACACCCGGCTGCTTCTATGGGTGGCCCGGACAATTCATTAATCCAGGCCGCCGCAGGCGACAAGCGGTTTCTCCCCTTCTTAATTTCCACCGCCGCATGCAACCAACTCCCGGACAAGGCATCCCGGCCGGCTGCTTCGCGCGCTAAAAGCGCTTGTCGCACCTATGCGCTACGTGGCCTGAACAACGGTTTTCCGGGCCGCCGGGACTTTTTCTATTACCTGCTCTTTGCTTAATCCACATAGAGGCAGGGGCGTGGTTTGTCTCTGCCCTCGCCGCGCCGCTGGCGCACCCCGCAAAGCTGCTAATCTATCTCAAGCATCCGGCAGTCGCAGAGGCCTTGGATCAGCTCGGCCTGGTGCTGGTGGCAGGTCAGGAGCAACACCTGGCGCTCTTGGGCCAGGGCGCAGAGCAGGTCCAGGGCCGCGGCCAGGCGCTCATCGTCGAAGTTCACCAGGGGGTCGTCCAGGATCAGAGGCAGGGGCTCGTGGCCGGCGGTCATCTCCTGGGCCAGGGCCAGGCGCAGGCAGAGGTAGAGCTGGTCGCGGGTGCCGCGGGAGAGTATCTCGGCCGGCCGCTCGGCCTCGCCAGGCCCGCGGCGGGCACTGAGGGCCGGCTCCTTGTTGGGCTGGGCGTGGAACAGGTCCGTACCCAGCCAGTCGTAGGCCCCGCCCGTGGCCAGGGCCAGATACTGGCCGGCCTTTTGCAGCAGGCTGGGCTGGGCCTCCAGGCGGAACTCCTCCATGGCCATCTCCAGTAGGGTCTCGGCCAACAGCAACGTATCGTGGAGCTGGGCCAGAGCCTGCTGCCGCTCGCCCAACTGGTCCAGCGCGGCCTGGGCCTGGGCCGCGGTCTGGGCCTGGTTTAGGTGCTCGATCTCCTTGACCAGGGCGGCCTGCTGGGCCACCAGCTCCCGTATCTGCCGGGAAAGCTCGGCCTCGCGGGCCTGGCACTCCTGCAGGCGCCGGGCCGCGGCCTCGGGGTCCAGGGCCGCGCCGGCGTTGGGACCCAGGGACTTTTGCAGCTCGTCCCTGGCCGCGCGCAGCTGCTCCACCCGCTTGGCCCGTTCACGGGCCTGAGCCAGGCCTGGCAGGTCGGGCAGGTCCAGGCTTGCCAGATGTTGGTCCAGCTCGGCGCGCAGCTCCTGGGCCTTGGCCTGCTCGGCCTGGGCCTGCTGGTCCAGGCGGGCGGCCTCGGCCAGGGCCTGGGCCGCCTGGCCGGTCCGGCGGCGGGCGGTGGCCAGCATTTGCTCAGGCTCGTCGCCGGACTTGAGCCCCAGGAAGGTCAGGCTGGCGCGCAGCCGCGCCTCCTGGTCATGGGTCGCCTGCTGGTCCTGCTGCCAGGCCGCCCGCTCCTGCTCCAGGCCCAGGGCCTCGGCCCGGGCCGCAGCCAGGGCCGCCGGGTCAGCCTGCTGCACGGCCGGCGGCAGGGGCGCCAACCTGGCGGTCAGCTCCGCCTCCTGGGCCTGGGCCTGCTCACGGGCCCGCTGAGACCTGGCGTCCAGGTCTGACCGCTGCCGCCTGATCTGCTTGGCCTGTTGGTGGCGCAGCAGCCAGCCCACGCCCAGTCCGATGCCGCCCAGGATCAGGACCCCGCCCAGGGCCATGAACCACCAGGGCATCAGGGCGAAGGCGGCCCAGATGGTCAGCTTGAGACCGCCCACCAGCGCGATCAGGGCCAGGCCCAACCGCCAGACCAGGGATGGCGGGGGCGGCGGCAGCGTGGCCAGCTCCTGCTCGGCCTGGGCCGCCTCTTGCCGCGACTGGGCTGCGGCTTGGCGCAGGCCCTGCAGGCCGTAGGGCAGGTCCGCGGCCAGGTTGGCCAGGCCGGCCGGCGCCAGGCCCCACTGCTGGCTCAGGGCCTGGGCGCGGCGCTCTATGCGCAGGCCCTGGTCCTGGAGGTGCCGGGCCTGAGCCTTTAGCTCGGCCAGACGCTGGGCCAGGCCGTCCAGCTCCTGGCCCAAGGCCTCGGGCTCGCGGTCTCCGATCTGCTCTTGGGCCTGCTTGCGGGCCTGGGCCGCGGCCTGGCGGGCCTGGGCCGCCCTGCCATCGGCCGCAGCGGACTCGCGCTCCAGCTCCCTGGCCTTTAGCTCGGCCGCTTCCGTGGCCAGGCCCTGCTGTTCCAGGGCCGCGATGTCCGCGGCCAACTGATCGCGCCGGGCCAGGCCTTGGGCCTGCTCCTGGGCCTGACGGGCAGCCTGCAGATCCTGCCGGGCCGCCTCGCGCTGGGCTTCGAGCTGGGCCTGCTGGCCGGCCAGGTCGCGGCCCTGGGCCTCTAACTGCCTGGCCTGCTCCTCGCGGGCCTGGGCCTGGGCCAGGGCATCCCGCGCCGCCTTGACCTGCTCGGTCAGGGCCGCGCCCGCCTTGCCCTTGCGGCGGTCCGGCGAGTACAGGCCCTCGCGCTCCTGCTGCCAGGCCTGGCGCACGCTCACCGGGTTGGCCACCTGGCCCCTGGTGGCGGCCTCCAGGAAGAAGTAGCCGGCCAGCCACTGCCGGGTGGCCTTCAGCTCCTTGGTCTCGCCGCCAGCGGCGTACACGGCCTGCTGCAGGTCTTCCAGACGGATGCGGCTCACCGTAAGGAAGGCCCCCTGCCCCAGGCCCAGGTGCAGCTCGCCGGGCTGGACGCCGGCCAGGTCCAGGCGCCGGCCCTGCTCGTCCAGCAGAAAGAGCTGCTCCGGGCCCTTGCCCAGGTGCCGCCGCAGGGTGAAGCGCCGGCCGTCGGCCAAAGCGTAGGCCGCCTCGCCGCCGGTGGACTCGCCGCCGGCCCAGGGCTGATAGGGATGCACACCATCCTTGCGGGGGCCGAAGCCGTAGAACAAGCCAACGATGAACTCGCTCAGGGTGGTCTTGCCCCGCTCGTTGGCGGCCAGAACCAGGTTCAGCCCAGGGGCCAGGGACAGCTCCAGGCCGGCCGGCAGCCGGCCGAAGCCGCCTATGGCCAGGCGCTCAAGCCGCATGGCCGCCCTCTCCCTGCCACAGGCCTTGCAGGACTCGCCAGCGGGCCGGGGTCAACAGGCCCCGCAGCCGGGCCAGGCGCTCGGCGCGGCTCAGGCGCTGGCTGTCCGGGTGCAGGCCAGCGGCCAGGCTGGCCTCCAGTTCGGCCAGGAAGTCTTCGTCCTGCTCGGCCCGCTGCATGAGGCCCAACAGCCGGCCCAGCACGTCCGGCCGCTGGGCCAGGGCCGCGGGGTCCAGGGGCGGGCACAGGCCCTCGGCGGCCAGCACCAGCCCGGCCAGGCCCAGCTCCTTCTTGAGCGCCGCGGCCAGCTCGGCCGGGTCCTGGCGCTGCCAGAGCCGCCACAAGGGCGATGGTCCGGACAGGCCCAGGCGCAGGCAGACCTGGCAAGGCCAGGCCGGCGCCGCCGACGGCAAGTCCCCGCGGACCCGCTCCACCAGCTGGGCCGGCGTGGCCAGGGGCATCAGGTCGTCGTAGGCCAGGTCCGCGAACACCAGCGGGGCCAGGGGCACGAACTCGGTCTCCACGGCCGCGCCCTGCAGGCGGATGAGCCAGGCGCCGCGGGGGCCGGGCTCGCCGAAGTGGGCGCCCTGAGGGCAGCCCGCATAGACCACCCGGCGCGGAACCGGCTCATGGGGGATGTGGACGTGCCCCAGGGCCCAGAAGGCGAAGGGTCCGCTGGTAAGGCTCTCCAGGCGGGTGGGGGCATAGGGCAGATGACTGGTGCCGGCCAGGGAGCGCTCCAGGCTGGCGTGCAGCACGGCCAGACCCACCCGGCCGGCCAACGGCGCGGGCAGGCGGGGCGTGAGGTCCTCCTGCACCGCGGCGGACTGGTGCGCCGCGCCGGCCACCCACAGGCCCAGCTCGGGCAGGTCTAGGCCGTTGCCCTGAGGGTCGAATATCTTCAGGCCTTCGCCCTGGGGCCAGGAGGCCCAGACCCCGCCGGGCAGCCAGGGGTCGTGGTTGCCCGGCGCAATGCACACCACGGCGCCCATGTCCCGCCAGGCGGCCAGGGCCTTTTGCAGGGCCAGCACCGCGGTCAGGGGCGGCTGGGCAGCGTGAAACACATCGCCGGCCAGGAGCACCAGGCGCACGTTCTCCTGGCGAGAGAGCGTCAGCAGGCGATCCAAGCTCTCGTTGCGCGCATTGGCGGCCAGGGAGGCTATGGCCGGGTCCGGGGCGGCCACGGGCCCGCCCAGGTGCAGATCAGCCGCGTGCAGGACAATGAGGCTGGCCACGGCTCAGGGCAGCAGGCGGGCCGCCGCGCCCCCCAGGACCATGGCCAGGTCCGCGGGGCTCAGGCCCGCCTCGGCGGAGGAAAGCTCCTTGCGGTAGCGGTCCACGGGCAGCAGGGGATAGTCGCTGCCCAGGAGCACCTTGTCCGCGCCCATCAGCTCCACGGCCAGGCCGTAGGTCCGCGGCCGGTACAGGAAGGGCGCGGCGGCAGTGTCCAGCCAGACGTTGGCCAGGGCCGCCCGCACCTCTTTTTTCATGGCCGCGTAGAAGAAGATGCCCCCGCCCATGTGGGCCAGCACCAGCTTGGTGGCGGGATGGGCCTTGATCAGGGCGTAGAGCCGGGCCAGGGTCATGGGCGCCTTGCCGGGGTAGACGTGTCCCACCGGCTCGTTGGTGTGCAAGAGGAGCGGCGCGCCGGCCTCGGCGGTCAGGCCGCAGAGCGGGGCCAGGCTGGCCAGGTCCAGGTCGCGGTCGTAGAAGGCCAGCTCGCCCAGTCCGTGTAGGCCCAGGCCCAGGGCGCGCTGGGCCTCGGCCAGGGCCCAGTCCGCGGGCGGGTACACGCAGGCCAGGCCGCGCAGGCGCTGCGGGTATTGTTTGACGGCCGCGGCCAGGTAGTCGTTGTGCAGGCGGGCGTGCTCGGCCCGCTGCCAGGGAAAGCCCACGGCCCAGGACACGTCCACCCCGGCCAGGTCCATGGCCGCCACCAGGCCGGCGGCGTCCTTCATGGGAGCGGCCGGATCGGAGTATATGCCGGCAAGTAACGGTTCTAACTTACAAAATTTCTGGCGATCCGCCAGGACCTCCGGCGGAAAGATATGGGTGTGCACGTCGATGATCATGCCTGGCACTATAGCAACCCACTGGGGACCGGTAAAGGGCGCTCTTTTTGCTTGACATTACCCCAACACGCGTTTAGCATACTCAACAAAAGTTGCTTATACAAATGTTTTGCTGACGCGGAGTCGGATATGGCGTTTTGGAAGCTGGCGGAGCTGTCTTTGGCTGAGTTCAGGCCGGGCGTCAGGAGCCAGGCCCAGATAGGCGACGACCTGATCATGGCCTGCATGGAGATCGGCCCGGGCCTGCAGGACAGCGGACATGAGCACGGTTTTGACCAGTGCGGCCTGGTCCTGGAGGGCCACCTGCAGATGTTCATCGGCCAGGAGCAAAAGACCCTGGGGCCCGGCGAGGCCTACTTCATCCCGGCCGGCCAGCGCCACGGCTACCAGACCTTGGACCAGCCGGCCAAGGTGCTGGACGTGTCCCGCAAGGCCCCCCGGAGCTGAGGAGCAACCATGAGAAGATTGAACCCATCGGCCCTCACCCTGGCGGACCTGGGGTGTTTCGAGATCGACCTGGAAGAGGTGGAGGTGCCGCTCTTGGGCCTGGTTCAGGCCGGCGCGCCCATGGAGGCGGTCCTGGACGAGCGCACCGTGTCCATACCCAGAGACATGCTGGGCAGCTTCCGCACCTTCGCCCTGCAGGTGCAGGGCTCGTCCATGATCGACGAGCACATCCGCCCCGGCGACATCATCGTGGTGGAGGAGCGCCGCACGGCCGAGAACGGCCAGACCGTGGTGGCCCTGATCAACGAGAGCGACGTGACCCTAAAGAAATTTTATCTGGAGCGCGACCACATACGTCTGGAGCCGGCCAACGCCACCATGGAGCCCATCATCCTGCGACACGAACAGGTGCGGGTGCTGGGCGTGGTGGCCGGGCTTATCAGGCACTACTCGCGGCATTAACACCCCAGGGGAGCCCTTTTCTTAGGTCTGGGGGGACCCTTTCACGACTGAAGGGGAAAAGGGCTCCCCCTTCTTTTGCTTTTTTAAAATTGATAAGATAACAACCAATCTAATAAAAGGCTTGAAATTAGAAATCACAAAATGATACTTTTAAAAAGTTGAATTAAAAATAAAACCAGGAGAGTTAAAATGGGGGATAATAATAAGGTAAAAAATAAAGCTAAAGATGGTCTAGAAGAACAAAAGTTAGAAGCGAAAAAGAAAAAAGAGCTGCTTGCACAAGAAGAGACTCAAGATGACTACCAATATAAAATGGAGCTCTATAAAAGCCATATTAATGAAAGAAACAAACTTATAAGTTTTGAATTTCAAACGATAAAACAAATTGATCAAACTTTACTTACCATATCCAGCGTTACCCTTTCTTTAACTATCACCTTCATTAAGTTTATAGGAAAAAACCCCAAAGCAATTTGGAGCCTTAAGGCCGCATGGTTATTATTCGGTGGTACTATCGCCTGTACTTTTTTCTCTTTGGTTGCTAGTTATAAAGCACATCGAATCCAAGTAAAAAATTTGGACATAAAATACAGAAGAAAAGCCGAAGGACGCGAAGAACAGGAAAAAACAAATAATTGGACTCCTATAACTCAAAGGTTAAATTTCTTTTCCGGATTGTTTTTTTTATTTGCTTGGGTTGCTTTAGGCTACTTTGTATTATCTAACCTTCAATAGGAGGAAGCCGTGGTTAAAATTAAAATCTTCGCAAGAAAACCCGGCCAGCCCAAGCCGTATCCGTTACCACCGAAAGAACCGTCACGGCCACCCTTGCCATCCCCTCCCCCGCCCAAACCCGGTCGCGGACCGGGTACCGGTTACCCGCCACCTGATTCGCCCCCGGATCCTCCGCGTCCGCCGAAAAAGAACTGAAATTACTCAGGCGGCACCAGCCCGGCCACCACCAGGATGTTCAGGTCTTCCCGACCGATGTTGGTCAGCTCGTGCCAGGCGCCGATGGGGATGTGGACGGCGTCGCCGGGGCCCACCTCCTGCTTGTCCTGGTCCACCTGCATCAGGCCACGTCCGCCTTGGATGAGGTAGATCTCCTCCATGGGGTCCGCGTGGCCCTCCAGCCAGGCGCCCGGCGGCACCGCGGCATGGGCCAGAAACATCAGGGTGCTCAGGTGCCGGCGCACGTCCAGGATCATGTGGGCCACGCCGCCGCCGTGAGCCCGGTAGCGGGTGGCCTGGGTCTCCGGGTGCTCCAGGTTGCGCACGATCATGCTCGCCCTCTTCTGCTTAGGAAAGACAAAAGGCCGGATAAACGAGTCCGCCGAGCGCCCTCGGGCGCGGCGCAGACTCTGGGCGGGCAGGCCAGAGACGCACGGGCCGAGCAGTCCCGAACCGGCGTCCCGTTCATTGTACTGGTTTTAGCGCTTGTTTCCAGGCCGCCCCCCGCCGGCCCCAGACAGCTACTTTTGGCTGGCCCAGAACTTGGGCAGGGTCGTGCCGTTCTTGCCCCAGCTATCGGCGGGGTACTCCTCCAGCAACACCAATATGCTCTCGGGCTTCTTGCCCAATTCCCGGTGCAGGACCTCGGTGATGCCCGCGATCACTTTTTCCTTCTGCTCGGCGGTCATGGGAACTTCGGCCATCTTCACGTTCACGAAAGGCATCTCTGCTCTCCTCTGCTGCTGTGGATGAGGAACTCGGCCTTATTATGGCGGGATATTCAGGCCGGCGCCAGGCCTCTAGTGCAGCCGCGGGTCCAGGGCGTCGCGTATGCCCTCGCCCAGCAGATTGTAGCCCAGCACGGTGACCAGGATGGCCAGGCCCGGAAACAGGCTCAGCCACCAGGCGATCTCGATGTTGGCCTTGCCCTGGTTGAGGATGTTGCCCCAGCTAGCGGCCGGCGGCTGCACGCCCAGGCCCAGGAAGGACAGGCCGCTCTCCACCAGGATGGCCCCGGCCACGCCCAGGGTGGCGGCCACCAGCACCGGGGCCATGGCGTTGGGCAGGATGTGGCGGAAGATGATGCGCAGGTCCCCTGCCCCCAGGCTCCTGGCGGCCAGCACGTATTCGCGCTCCTTGAGGGTCAGGAACTCGGCGCGCACCAGGCGGGCCACCCCCATCCAGGAGGTGAGCCCGATCACGGCCATGATGTTGATGATGGACGGCTCCAACAGGGCGATCACGGCCAGGATCAAGAAAAAAGTGGGGAAGCAGAGCATCATGTCCGTGAAGCGCATGATGCCCGACTCCACCCAGCCGCCGTAGTAGCCGGCCAGGGCGCCCAGGATCACGCCGATCAGGGTGGCCAGGCCGGCCGAGACCAGCCCCACCTCCAGGCTCACCCGGGAGCCCATGATCATGCGCGAGAACACGTCGCGGCCCAGCTCGTCGGTGCCGAAGGGGTGCGTCAGGCTGGGGCCCAGCAGGATGGCGTCCACGTTGATGGCGTTGGGCGGGTGCGGGGTGAGCCAGGGGGCCAGGAGCGCCACCACCACCAGGCCCAGCACCACCACCAGGCCCAGCAGGGCCAGGCGGTTCTTGGCCATGCGGCCGCTGAACTCGCCCCACAGGCCCTGGTATTGCCCGCCGCCGCTCATGAGGTCCTCACCCGCGGGTCGGTCAGGGCGTAGCCCAGGTCGGCCAGCAGGTTGCCCAAGAGGGTCAGCACCGCGCCGATCACCAGCCCGCCCATGACTACCGGATAGTCCCGGGCCATCACCGAGTCGTAGAACAACTTGCCCATGCCCGGGATGGCGAAGATGGACTCGAAGATCACCGAGCCGCCGATCAGGCCGGGCACGGACAGGCCCAGGATGGTGATCACCGGCATCATGGCGTTGCGCATGGCGTGGCTGTAGATGACCTGGCGCTCGGGCAGGCCCTTGGCCCGGGCGGTGGTGATGTAGTCCTGGCGGATCACCTCCAGCATGTTGCCCCGCATGTAGCGGCTCATGCCGGCCAGGGAGGTGAAGGCCGAGAGTATCACCGGCAGGGTCAGGTGCCGGGCGTAGTCCAAGAGCTGGCCCAGCCAGGAGAGCTGGTCGTGGTTCAGGCTCTTGATGCCGCTGATGGGCAGCCAGCCCAGCTGCACCCCGAACAGGATCATGCACAAGAGGGCCAGCCAGAAGGTGGGCGTAGCAAAGCCCACAAACACGAACACCGTGGTGGCCTGGTCAAAGGCCGAGCCGCGGTGGGTGGCCGAGTACACGCCGATGGGCACCGCCAGGATGAACACCAGCATCAGGGAAAGGACGTTGATGGTCACCGTCACCGGCAGGCGGGTGGCGATTTTATTGAGCACGGGCAGGCCGTCCGGGGCGAAGGAGCGGCCGAAGTCCAGCACGGTCAGGCGCTTGAGCCAGTTCCAGTACTGCACGGGCAAAGGCTTGTCCAGGCCGTAGAGCTTGGTCAGGCGCTCCTTGGCGATCTCGCTCATCTTGGGGTTGAGGTCCGTGGCCAGATCGGTGGGGCTGCCCGGGGCCAGGTGCATGATGAGGAAGCTGATGAAAGTGATGCCGATCAGCAGCGGGATCATCATTCCCAGACGTTTGGCCAGATAAGTGAGCAAGGCCTACCTCGTCAGGGCCGGTATCTGCAGAGCCTTGGGCACCCACCAGCGGATGAAGTTGTAGGAGATGCCCGCCGGCGCTGGCTCTATGCCCTGGAAGCGGGCGGCCACGATGGGCAGGGCGTCGGGTACGTAGAGAAAGGTGTAGGGCTGGTCCTGGGCGATGATTTCCTGAGCCTTGTCCAGGTAGGCCTTGCGCTGGGCCCGGTCAAAGGTGCGGCGGGCGGCCACCAGCAACTGATCCAGCTCCGGGTTCTTGTAATAGGTGAAGTTGAGCTGGCCGGGTTTGGCCTTGGAGGAGTGCCACACGTCGAACAGGTCCGGGTCTGGCGGCATGGTCCAGCCCAGGATCAGGGCCTCGAAGCGGCCCTTGTTCACGAACTCGTTGATGAAGGCCGCCCACTCTACGGTCCTGAGCTTCACCCGCACGCCGATCTGGGCCAGGCGCTGCTGGATGATCACGCCGGTGTTGGCCCGGTAGGCGTTGCCCTGGTTGGTGAGGATGGTGAACTCAAAGGGCCGGCCGTTTTTGTCCAGGACCCCGTCGCCGTCGCTGTCCTTCCAGTCGGCCGCGGCCAACAGGGCCTTGGCCTTGGCCGGGTTGTAATCAAAGCGGGCCACTTTGGGGTTGTACCAGTAGGTACCCGGCTTCAGGGGTCCGGTGCAGATCTGGCCCAGGCCTAGCAGCACGCCTTTGATGATCTCCTTTTTGTCTATGGCATAGGACAGGGCCTGGCGCACCCGGCGGTCGGCAAAGCGCGGGTCCTTGAGGTTGTAACCTAAATATACATAGTTGGATGACAGATAGTTATATTTCTTAAAGTGTTTTTTGAAGTGCTCGTTATTGGTCTGCCGCCTATATTGCAGGGCCGTAAGACCCATCTCATCCAAGCCGCCGGCCTTGAGCTCCAGGAACATGGTGGCCATGTCCGGTATTACCCGGTAGGTGACCTGGTCCAAGTAGGGCCGGCCCTCCCAGTAGTCCGGGTTGTATTTGAGCACCACCCGGGCGCCGGTATCCCAGCGCACGAACTTATAGGGCCCGGTGCCGAGGGGGTGCTTGTTCAGGGGCGAAGAGCGCACGTCCTTGCCCTCCAGGAGGTGCCGGGGCATCTGGACCAGGGTCCAGGAGGCCAGGCCGGGAGCAAAGGGTTCGCTGTACTGCACCACGAAGGTGTAGTCGTCCGGCGCCCAGGCCTTCTTCACCTTGAGGTAGTCGCCCGAGTAGGGGGTGGGCGTCTTGGGGTCCACCATGAAGCGCCAGTTGAACACCGCGTCGTGGGCGGTGTAGGGCTTGCCGTCCTGCCAGCGCACGCCCTGGCGTATCTTGAAGGTGATGGTCAGGCCGTCCGGGCTCACGGTCCAGGACTGGGCCAGGGCGCCCACCAGGTTGAGGTTCTTGTCGTACTTGAGCAGGCCGTTATAGACCAGATCGCTCATCTCGTGGCTGGCCGAGTCGCTGGTGATCATGGGGATCATGGAGGTGGCGTCGCCGATGGTGCCCACCACGATGGTGCCGCCGTAGTCCGCGGCCAGGGCCGCAGACGGGGCCAGGACCAAGGCCAACAGGGCTGTAATGAGCCAGAATCTGTGCATCGCCGCCTTGCCGAGGTTAAAAGAAGGCCCCAGCCGGAGCCGTACCTGGTCAGTCTAGCCTTGGCTCGAACCAGAGGCAAGAGGGTTTCGTCCGCCAGGACGGGCGCTTGACGCCCTTGGGCCTGCTTGCTAACATTCCGGCCAGGAGCAAGGAGGGCCCGTTTGGACCCGGCAGAGGTTCTAGAGCTCATCCAGAGCCGCCGCAGCGTGCGCCGCTATAGCGGCCAACCGCTCAGCGACCAGGAGCTGCAGATGGTGCTGGAGGCCGGCCGCTGGGCTCCCAGCGGCCAGAACAACCAGCCCTGGCGCTTCGTGGTGGTTGAGGACCCGGCCGTCAAAGACCAGATCGCCCCCCTGACCCGCTACGGCAAGGTCATCCAAGGGGCCGCGGCCCTGATCTGCTGCTTCATACACCGCCCCTCCATGTACAATGAGGTCAAGGACCATCAGTCCATCGGCGCCTGCCTGGAGAACATGCTGCTCATGGCCCACGGCGCCGGCCTGGGCGCGGTCTGGTTGGGCGAGATACTAAAGAGCGCCCAACAGGTGCGTCAGGTGTTGGGCCTGGGCCAAGAACTGGAGCTGATGGCCGTGCTGGCCCTGGGACACCCAGGCCCGGGCAATCCCCAGTCCTCGCGCAGGCCCCTGTCGGAGCTGGTGCTGGGACGCTACGGCTCGTGAGGGCGCGCCCTCGCGACGAGGAGATGCCGATATGAACTTGGCGAAGCTAGCTATCGCGGCGGTCTTGATCCTGGGCCTGGGCCTGGGCGCGGGCTGTTCCCTCTTCCAACCCCAGCCGGCGGGAGGCCAGGCCGCCGCGGGCCAGGGCCAGCAGGCCGGCGCCGCCGCCAGCCAGGGCGCGATGGGACGCTACTATGACTTCGACGACATCCAGGTGCCCAACCAGCTCAAGCTGGACACCAAGCGCTCCCTCATCTTCCGGGCCGGCAAGTTCAAGGCCGGGGTGCTGGTGTTCGGCGACAACCTGGAGGTGGAGAGCCTGATCAACTTCTTCGTGGACACCATGCAGAAGGACAACTGGGTGCTGCAGGGCACCTATAAGTACCCGCGCATCGCGTTGTTCTTCGCCAAGAAGGGCAAGACGGCCATCATCCAGATCGTGGAGCAGACCCTGTCCACCGAGGTGTCCATCTGGGTGGCGCCCACCTTGTAGGCCTTATGGAACTGGCGCCTGAAAAACCGCGCGTCCTGTTGGGGGTCAGCGGCGGCATCGCCGCCTTCAAGGCCGCCGAGCTGGCCAGCCGGCTGGCCCAGCAGGGGGCCGAGGTGCGGGTGGTGATGACCGAGGCCGCCCGGCGCTTCGTGGGGCCGCTGACCTTCGCCGCCCTCACCGGCAACCCGGTGCCCGGCGACTGGTTCGACGCCGACCAGGAGGCGTCCATCGGCCACATAGACCTGGCCCGCTGGGCCCAGGCGGTGGTGGTGGCTCCGGCCACGGCCGACTTCATCGCCAAGGCCGCGGCGGGCCTGGCCGACGAGTTGATCTACGCCATCCTGCTGGCCACCAGCGCGCCGGTGCTCCTGGCCCCGGCCATGAACCCCCAGATGTTCGCCCACCCCAGCGTGGCCGAGAACCTGACCCGCCTGCGGGCCCGGGGGGTGCGCCTGGCCGGCCCGGCCCAAGGCCGCACCGCCTGCGGCGAGGAGGGGCCGGGACGCATGCTGGAGCCGGCGGCCATCGCCGAGGCGGTATGGGGCCTGCTCTCGCCCCAAGACCTGGCCGGGATCAAGCTGCTGGTCAGCGCCGGCCCCACCCGTGAGCACCTGGACCCGGTGCGCTTCATCTCCAACCCCTCCACCGGCCGCATGGGCATCGAGATCGCCCGCGCCGCCCTGCGCCGGGGGGCCTCGGTCTGCCTGGTGCTAGGCCCCACCCACCTGGAGCCGCCGGCCGGGGCCGATACGGTGCGGGTCACCAGCGCCGAGGACATGGCCCGGGAGGTGCTGGCCAGGGCGTCGCAGCAGCAGGTGATCATCAAAGCCGCCGCGGTCAGCGACTTCCGGCCCACGGACTACCGTCCCCAGAAGGTCAAGAAGTCCGGCCCGTCCGGTGCCTGCACCCTGGAGGCCACCACGGACATCCTGGCCGCCCTGGGCAAGCAGAAGAAGGGCCAGGTGCTGGTGGGCTTCGCGGCCGAGACCGAGGAGGTGCTCAGCCACGCGGCGGCCAAGCTCAAGGCCAAGAACCTGGACCTGATCGTGGCCAACGACGTGAGCGCCACGGACGCGGGCTTTGCCGTGGCCACCAACCGGGTGCACTTGATCACCCCCGAGGGCGAGGTGGAGTCCCTGCCCCTGATGAGCAAGCTGGAGGTGGCCCAGCGCCTGCTGGACCGGGTGACCCGCCTGTTGGGAGACGTGGTCTGACGTGGATGCCGACCCCCGCCTGCGCAGTCTGGCCGACAATCTCGCCTGCCGCAGCCGCCTGGGCCTGAGCCGGGTGGCCGGCTCCCGCCAAGAGATGGACGAGCTATTGAGCCTGGTAATGCCCGCCGGCCCCGGCGCGGGCGGGCGCAGCCTTGCGCAGATACGGGCCTGGATGGGAGAATGTACTCGGTGCCCCCTGCACCAGGGGCGCAGCAAGATCGTCTTCGGCGTGGGGCCCGAGGACGCCCGCCTGATGTTCATCGGCGAGGGCCCCGGCGCCCAGGAGGACCAGCAGGGCCTGCCCTTCGTGGGGCCGGCCGGCAAACTGCTGGACCGCATGCTGGCCGCGGTGGGCCTGAGCCGGGCGGAGGTGTACATCACCAACATCGTCAAGTGCCGGCCGCCCCACAACCGCGACCCCCGCGCCGAGGAGGTGGCCGCCTGCCGGCCCTTCCTGGAGGCCCAGGTACAGGCGGTGAGCCCGCGGGCCATCTGCACCCTGGGCCGGCCCGCGGCCCACGCCCTGCTGGCCAGCGAGGCGCCCATGGGCCGGCTGCGGGGCCGCTGGAGCGAGGTCCTGGGCGTGCCGGTGCTGCCCACCTACCACCCGGCGTACCTGCTGCGCACGCCCCAGGCCAAGGCCCAGGCCTACGCGGACCTGAAGCTTTTGGTGCGGGCCCTGCGCTAGTGTCAAACCCAGGAGGCCGGCCATGAAAGCCCGCCTGGCCCTGATTCTGATCGCCGTCACCTTGGCCCTGGCCTCGCCGGCGGCTAAGGCCCAGGCTCCCACCGTGGCCGGCGGTCCGGTGTGGATCATCGAGCTGAGCGACACCATCAACCCCGGCTCGGCCGAGTTTTTGCGGGGCGGCCTGCGCAAGGCCCTGGAGGCCCGGGCCAGCCTGGTGGTGATCCAGGTGGACACCCCCGGCGGCCTGGCCGAGTCCATGCGCCAGATGGTCAAGGAGATCATGGCCTGCCCCCTGCCCCTGGTGGTGTACGTGGCCCCGCCTGGGGCCCGGGCCACCAGCGCCGGCGCCTTCCTGGTGCTGGCCGCGCCCCTGGCGGCCATGGCCCCGGCCACCCACCTGGGCGCGGCCCATCCGGTGGGGGCCGGCGGCGGCGACATCAAGGGCACCATGGGCGAGAAGGCGGTCAGCGACCTCAAGGCCCTGGCCGTGAGCCTGGCCAAGCGCCGGGGCCGCGACGCCAAGCTGGCCGAGGAGATGGTCACCAAGTCCGTGAGCTACGACGCCAGCCAGGCCCTGCAACTGAAGCTGGTGGACCTGGTGGCCCGGGACCTGGGCAGCCTGCTCAAAGCCCTGGAGGGCCGCACGGTGGCCACCAGCGACGGCCCCAGGCAGATCAGCACCGCGGGCAAGGCCCTGCGCTTCTACCAGCCCGGCTGGCGGGACAAGCTGCTCTCGGCCCTGGCCAGCCCCAATCTGGCCTACATTCTGCTGATGATCGGCCTGGCCGGGATCTACTTCGAGTTGAGCCACCCCGGCGCGGTGTTCCCGGCCGTGATCGGCGGCCTGAGCCTGATCCTGGCCTTCTTCGCCATGAGCGCCCTGCCGGTGAGCTACGCGGGCTTGGCCCTGATCGGCCTGGCGGTGGTGCTGTTCTTCGCCGAGATAAAGATCGTCTCCTACGGCCTGCTCTCCCTGGGCGGGGCGGTGTCGCTGATTCTGGGCTCCATCATGCTGTTCGAGTCCGGGGACACGGTGCTGGCCATCTCCCTGGTGGTCCTGGTGCCCACGGCCCTGTGCGTCATCGCCTTCTTCGCCGGCGTGGCCTACCTGGCCGGCAAGGCCCAGCTTAAAAAGAGCGCCACCGGCCAAGAGGGGCTCATCGGCTCGTTCGGAGTGGTGGTGGACACCACCCGGGTGCGGGTGCTGGGCGAGCTGTGGAGCTACAAGAGCAAGACGCCCCTCACCCCCGGCCAGGGGGTGATAGTGACCGCCACCCACGGGCTGACCGTGGAGGTGGAGCCGGCCCAGCCCCCGCAAATGCCTTAAACCCATACCCTCGCCAGAGGGAGGAGGAAATTAGACATGGGCAGCATCATAAGCTTCTTCGAGGCCATCTTGGGCGGCCTGCTGCCGGTGGTGATCCTGGTCATCCTGTTCCTGGCCACCTCCCTGCGCGTGCTCAAGGAGTACGAGCGGGGCGTGATCTTCCGCCTGGGCCGGGTGATCGCCGCCAAGGGTCCGGGCCTGATCATCCTCATCCCCATCATCGACCGCATGATCAAGGTGAGCCTGCGCACCGTGGCCATGGACGTGGAGCCCCAAGACGTGATCACTCGGGACAACGTGTCCATCAAGGTCAACGCGGTGATCTACTTCCGGGTCATGGACCCGGTCAACGCGGTGATCCAGGTGGAGAACTACCTCTTCGCCACCAGCCAGTTGGCCCAGACCACCCTGCGCAGCGTCTGCGGCCAGGTGGAGCTGGACGACCTGCTCAGCGAGCGCGATAAGATCAACAGCGAGCTGCAGCAGATCCTGGACCAGCACACCGACCCCTGGGGCATCAAGGTGAGCACCGTGGAGGTCAAGCACATCGACCTGCCCCAGGAGATGCAGCGGGCCATGGCCCGCCAGGCCGAGGCCGAACGCGAGCGGCGGGCCAAGGTGATCAACGCCGAGGGCGAGTACCAGGCGGCCGAGAAGCTGGCCCAGGCTGCGGAGATCATCTCCGTTCATCCTCAGGCCCTGCAGCTGCGCTACTTGCAAACTTTGCGCGAGGTCGCCAGCGAGAACAACTCCACCACCCTGTTCCCGCTGCCCCTGGACCTGTTCAAGCCGTTTTTGAAATTTGTTGAAAAGACCGGCTCTAGCGAGTAAACTCCACCACCTAGCATGGACACCGGCCAGGCCGCCTACGGCCTGGGGATTTTGCAGAGAGGATGATCATGGCAGACGAGCCCCAAGAGCAGACCGCAGAGGCCGCGGCCCCGGCCAAGCAGCCGCCCCAACCCAAGAAGCCCTTGGACCGGATGACCGCCAAGGAGCTGCGGGAGTACGCCCTGGAGCTGGGCGGCATCGTGGGCGTGCACGGCATGAACAAGGAAGAGCTGCTGACGGCCATCAAGGCCGGCCTGGGCATCACCGATGAATCCGGCGCCAAGCTCTTCGCCAAGGAGATCCACGCGGTCAAGGGCCAGATCAAGGGCCTGAAGACCAAGCGCGACGAGGCCCGCCAGACCGGCGACGCCAAGAAGGTGGACAGCCTGCGCCGCCGCATCTCCCGCCTAAAGAAGAAGACCCGCCGCCTGGCAGCCGCAGGCTAGCCGTGGACTACGCGGCCGGCCTGGAGCTACTCAAGAACCAGGTCAGCGACGAGCGCATACTCAAGCATAGCCTGGCCTCGGCCGCGGTGCTGCGCGCATTGGCCCGGCGCCTGGGCCAGGACGAGGAGCTCTGGGCCCTGGCGGGCCTGCTGCACGACCTGGACTACGAACAGACCGCCCAGGACATGGCCCGCCACGGCCTTGTGAGCGCCGACCTGCTGAGCCAGGCCGGCGCGCCGGCCGAGATCATCGAGGCCGTCAAGGCCCACAACGCCGAGAACCTGGGCCTGGCCCGCACCACCCCCCTGGACCTGGCCCTCACCGCCGGCGAGACCATCACCGGCCTGGTCATCGCCACCACCCTGGTCTACCCGGACAAGAAGCTGGCCAGCGTCAAGCCTAAGAGCGTGACCAAGCGCATGAAGGAAAAGGCCTTCGCGGCCAGCGTCAACCGCGAGCACATCCTGCTCTGCGAGAAGCTCGATATTCCCTTGCCCGAGTTCAGCGCCCTGGCCGTGGAGGCCATGGTCGGCATAAGCGACGAGCTGGGCCTTTAGCCGACAATTTTTCGCTTGCCGGTGCGCCGCCTGGGCGCGCCGAGGCCCTTGCTTCTGGCCGGGCGCCGGCTTAAGCTGAGGGCATAAGCACAGAGGGCCGCGGTGATCCTGGAGATCAACCCAGATAATCCCCAGCCCCGCTTGATCAAGCGGGTGGTGGCGGTGTTGGAGGAAGGCGGGGTGGTGGCCTATCCCACGGACACCATCTACGGCCTGGGCTGCGACATCACCAACAAGCGCGCCCTGCGCCGCCTGCACCAGATCAAGCGCCAACCCGAGACGAAGCCCTTCTCCTTCATCTGCCCGGACCTGAAAGACCTGAGCCGCTACGCCCTGGTGACCAACTACGCCTACAAAACCCTGCGCCGGCTGCTGCCCGGACCCTACACCTTCGTCCTCTCCGGCTCGCGCCAGGTGCCCAAGATGATGCTCACTCGGCGCAAAACCGCCGGCATCCGGGTGCCCAACCACCCCATCCCCGTGGCCATCGTGGAGACCCTGGGCCGGCCCCTGGCCAGCGCCAGCGCCACCGACCCCGAGGGCCGCGAGTTGGTGGACGCCTGGGAGATCGAGCAGGCCCTGGGGCATCAGCTGGACCTAGTGGTGGACGGCGGCCCGGTGCCGGGGGTGGTCTCCTCGGTGATCAGCCTGGTGGACGACCAGCCGGTGGTGCTGCGCGAGGGCGCGGGGCCGGTGGAGGAGTTCCTGCGCTAGGCCCCTGGGCGGGAGAGGACATGCAGAAGATAGGCATCGTGGGCGGCCTGGGCCCGGAGTCCACCTTGGACTACTACAAGGGCATCATCCAGGCCTTTGCCCAGACCAGTGGCGGCTACAACTACCCGCAGATATTCATGCACAGCCTCAACCTGGGGCAGGTCCTGGAGATGCTCGCCGCCGGGGCCTGGGAGCGCCTGGCCGACCTCTTGGTGGACAGCCTGCAGGCCCTGCACCGGGCCGGCGCCCAGTTCGCGGCCATCGCCGCCAACACCCCGCACCTGGTCTTCGATCAGGTCCAGGCCCGCTCGCCCCTGCCCCTCATTAGCATTGTGGAGGCGGCCTGCGCCAGGGCCCGCGCCCTGGACCTGCGCCGGCCGGGCCTACTGGGCACCCGCACCACCATGCAATCCGACCTCTACCAGCGCTGCTTCGCGCCCCAGGGCATGACCGTGCTGACGCCCGGCGAAGAAGACCAAGAGCTGATTCAGCAGCGGCTCATGACCGAGATCGAGCTGGGCATATTCAAGGACTCCACCCGGCAGGAGCTGCTGGACATTGTGCGCCGCCTGCAGCAGGCCCAAGGGATCGACTCGGTGATCCTGGGCTGCACCGAGCTGCCCCTGATCCTGGACCGCGACCAGTTCGGCCTGCCCTTTTTGAACACCACCGCCGTTCACGTCCAGGCCATCGTGGATTATTGCCGCAGGAGCTAGGCGCGGACGATTGTCGCTAGGCCTTGGGCGGCAGGGGCCGCTCCAGGTACAGCAGGGTGCCGCCCACCGCGGCCAAAGGCAGCAGGGCGAAGTTGACCAGCGGCACCAGGCCCAGCACCAGGGCCGCGCTGCCGAAGCCCAGCCAGCCCAGGCCCATGCCCCGCACGTAGGCCATCTTCTGGCGCAGGCCCAGACCCCGGCGGTCCAGGGGGTAGTCGATGAACTCCAGGGCCAAAAAGAAGCTGGTGACCAGCCAGGCCAGGGCCGCGTAGATGAGGCCGCCCAGGCCGGGCAGCAGGTTGACCAACAAAAGCGGCAGCATCACCGCCAGAAACAAGAGTAGGCGCAGGATGCTCTGGCGCACCACCCGCAGCAGGTCGCGCAGCAGGCCTGTGCTGTGGGCGGGCGCGCCCAGGGGAGCGTCCGGCACCAGGCGCTCGGTGCGGCGGGTGAGCAGCTCCAGGAAGGGCTCGCAGACGACGCGGCCCACCACGGCGAAGAGATAGACCTCCAGGGCCAAGAGAGCCAGGAACAGCAGCACCAGCAGCAGATAGATCAGGGCCTGCCACCACCAGCCCTGGCCGGCCGGCAGCAGGCCGCGCACCCACTGTCCCAGGTGGGTGTAGCTGAACCAGAAGAACACGGCGAACAGGGCCAGGTTGATAATAAAGGGCAGGAAGGCCAGCCACCACAGCTGGGTGTGGCGCCAGATGAAGGCCAGGGCTTTCAGGGGCGCGGCGGCGCCACGGGCAAAGGCCAGGGGGCTGAGCTTGTCCGGGGGCCTCACGGAGCCGGGCTGGGCGGCTGGTAGCGGTACTGCAGGATGGCGTTGTTGCCGCTCAGCTCACTCAGCAGGTCCCGGAGAAACGAGTGCAGCTCATCGCGCAGCAGGCGCGCCAGCCAGGACTTTTTGGAGTCGCTGGGCCAGACCAGCTCTGGCCGGCCCTTGACGCCGCCCAGCTTGGCCGCCAGGTCCACTGCATCCTCGAAGTTGCCGATGGCGTCCACCAGGCCCAGCTTTTTGGCCCGCTGGCCGGAGATCACCCCGCCGTTGGCCAGCTTGGCCACCTCGGCCGGGTCCAGGCGCCGGGCCCGGGCCACGTCGGCCACGAACTGCTTGTGGGTCTCGTCGATGAGCTGCTGCAGGTTGCGCCGCTCGGCCTCGGACAGGGGCCGGGTGGGCATGCCCGCGCCCTTGAGCTCGCCGGAGCGCACGGTCTGCATCTTCAGGCCGATCTTCTGCATCAGCTCGTGGGCGTCGGGGATGTTGATGATCACGCCGATGGAGCCGGTGATGGTGCCGGGCATGGCCAGAATCTTGCTGCAGGGGGCCAGCACGTAGTAGCCGCCGCTGGCGGCCACCGAGCCCATGGAGCCCACCACCGGCTTGACCCGGGCGGTGCGCAACACCTCGCGGTACATCTCCTGGCTGGCGGCCACGCCGCCGCCGCCGGACTCCATGCGGATCACGATGGCCTTGATGGATCTGTCGCGGCGGAACTTGATCATGGCCTCGTTAAAGGGGCGGGAGTACTGGATCAGCCCATAAACGGGCACCACGCCCACCTTGCCACCGAAAAGGGCCGTGCCGTCACGCTGCTTGATCAACAGCAGTCCGCCGGCGAACACGGCCACGATCAGGGCGCAGACCCCCAGGGCCAGCAGCAAGGGATGCTTTTTCATGCACGGCCCCCTGGGTTAAAGGGGACTATCCTTAGGAAGCCTCGTCGTCGCGGGGCTTACCGGCCGCCTGCGGCGCTTCTTCGGCCTCTTTCTGGGCCAGGCCTTCCTTCAAGAGGGCGCCCAGGTTGCTGGTGGCGGCTTGGGTGGAGTTGACGTACTCGCTGTACACCTGGCGCTCGGCCTCCTCGTCCAGGCGGCGCATGGACAGGCCTATCTTGCGCTCGCGGCGGTTGACGCTGACCACCTTGGCCTCGATCACGTCGTCCACGTTGAACATGCCCACCGGGGTCTTGATCTTGTCGTCGGAGATCTCGCTGACGTGGACCAGGCCCTCCACGCCCTCCTCCAGCTCCACGAACAGGCCGAAGTCGGTGACGTTGGTGACCACGCCTTTGACCCGGGTGCCCACGCGGTACTTGTAGGGAATCTCCTCCCAGGGGTCGCCTTCCAGCTGCTTGATGCCCAGAGAGAAGCGCTCGTTCTCGCGGTCGATGTTCAAGACGATGGCCTGCACCTCGTCGCCCTTCTTGTACAGCTCGCCGGGGTGCTTGATGCGTTTGGTCCAGGAGATGTCGCTGATGTGCACCAGGCCGTCGATGCCCTCGTCGATGCCGATGAACAGGCCGAAGTCGGTGATGTTCTTGATGCGGCCCTCGATGGTGGTGCCCACGGGGTACTTCTCGGCGATGACATCCCAGGGGTTGGGCTCCACCTGCTTCATGCCCAGGCTGATGCGCTTCTGCTCGGGGTTGATGGACAGCACCACTGCCTCGATGGTGTCGCCCACGCTGACGATCTTGGAGGGATGGCGCACCTTGCGGGTCCAGGACATCTCGCTGACGTGGATCAGGCCCTCGATGCCCTCCTCCACCTCCACGAAGGCGCCGTAATCGGCCAGGCTCACCACCCGGCCCGACACGCGGGTGCCCACCGGGTAGCGCTCGGCGGCGTGGCTCCAGGGGTCTTCCTTGAGCTGCTTCAGGCCCAGGCTCACCCGCTCGCGCTCGCGGTCGAAGTTGAGCACCTTGACCTGAATCTCGTCGCCGATGGAGAACATCTCAGAGGGATGGCCCACTCGGCCCCAGCTCATGTCGGTGATGTGCAGCAGGCCGTCGATGCCGCCCAGGTCCACGAACACGCCGTAGTCGGTGATGTTCTTCACCACGCCGGTCATCACGCGGCCCTCTTCCAGGACCTGCAGGGTCTCGCGCTTCTTCTCCTCGCGCTCGCTCTCCAGCAGCACCCGGCGGCTGAGCACGATGTTGGAGCGCTTCTTGTTGAACTTGAGAATCTTGAAGTCGAAGGTCTGGCCGATCAGGGCGTCCAGGTTGCGCACGGGCCTGAGGTCCACCTGGGAGCCGGGCAGGAAGGCGTTGACGCCGATATCCACGCTCATGCCGCCCTTGACCCGGCCCACGATGGTGCCGCTGATCATGCCGTCCTCGTTGTACACCCGGCTGATCTCGTCCCAGACCTTTATCTTGGCCGCCTTGTCCTTGGACAGGATGATGGTACCGTCCTCGTCCTCGGCGCGCTCCAGGAGCACGTCCACCTGCTGGCCCACCTTGGCCGTGATCTTGCCGTCCGGATCACGGAACTCGTTTATGCTGATCTGACCTTCTGACTTATAGCCGATGTCCACCACCACGTAGTCGTTCTCCACGGCCACGATGGTGCCCTTGGCCACCTCTCCCTCCTGGATGGTCCGGAAGGAGCGCTCATAGGCCTTTTCCAGCTCCTCGGGGGTGAGGTCGTCTTGGTTTTTACCGGCGGTTGCGGGCGCCTCGGAAGAGGCGGCGGCCACGGGGGCCTGTTCCTGGGTTTGGTCTTTGGTCAGATCGTTTTCGGCCATGTTCTTCGCTTCAATTCCCTAGTGGTTGTTAATGGCGGCTCTCCGGGCAGGGGCGTCCCGGCGCCACGGGTTCCAAGGTTAGATTTCCTACCAGATATTGGCGGCTTTTACAAGGTTTCATTGGGCTCTTACACCCTTGGGCGCAGCCGCGCCACCCGCTCCAGCAACCGGGCCACCACCTGCTCCAGGCTCAGGCGGCTGGTGTCCACCACCTCGGCGTCCGGGGCCGGCCGCAGGGGGCTCAGAGCCCGGGCCCGGTCGCGCTGGTCGCGGCGCTGCATCTGGGCCATCACCTGGGCCAAATCCGCCTCCTGCCCGGCCTGGCGCAGCTGCCGCCAGCGCCGGCGGGCCCTCTCCTCATCGGTGGCGGTCAGAAAAAACTTGGCCTCGGCGCCAGGAAAGACCACGGTGCCCATGTCGCGGCCCTCGGCCACCAGGTCCCCGGCCCGGCCGGCGGCCCGCTGCAGCTGAAGCAGCCGGGCCCGCACCGGGGCCAGGGCCGAGAGCTGGCTGGCCAGTTGGCCCACGGACTCCTCGCGGATATAGGGCTCCACGTCTTGGCCGGCCAGCAGCACCAGGAAGCGGCCGCCCTGGGGCCGGGCCTCCAGATCCAGGCCGGGCAGCCAGGCAGCCAGGGACGCCTGGTCGGCCGGGTCCAGGCCGCTTTGGGCCGCGGCCAGGGCCACGGCCCGGTACAGGGCGCCGGTATCCAGGAAGGCGAAGCCCAGGGCCGCGGCCAGGGCCCGGCTCACGGACGACTTGCCAGCCCCGGCCGGTCCGTCTACGGTGACCACCACCGCGCCTAGCCCTCCAGGATCGCGGTCAACTGCTGGATAAAGCGCTGGTTTTCCTCGGGCAGCCCCACGCTGATGCGCAGGTGCTCGGGCAGCTGATAGGAGCCCATCTTGCGCACGATGACTCCCCTGCGCAACAGCTCGTCCGCCACCGCCCCGGCCCGGGGCCCGATCTTCACCAGCACGAAGTTGGCCTGGCTGGGCACGTAGCTCAGGCCCAGGCCCTCGAAGCAGGCGTAGAAATCCTTGAGTCCCTCCTGCACCAGGGCGCGGGACTTTTGCAAGAACTCCTCGTCGGCCAGGGCCGCGGCCCCGGCCACCTGGGCCAGGATGGAGGTGTTGAAGGGCTGGCGCACCCGGTGCAGCAGCCCGGCCACCTCGGGCGGGGCCAGGGCAAAGCCGATGCGCAGGCCGGCCAGACCGTAGGCCTTGGAGAAGGTGCGCATCACCACCAGTGGCGTGGCATGCCCCAGGAAATCGGGGCCCTGGGCCACCTGGGGGTCGCTGGCGAAGTCTATGTAGGCCTCGTCCAGCACCACCAGCACCCCCGGCGGGGTCTGGTCCAGGAACTCCTGCAGCTCCGCGGCGCTGAAGGCGGTGCCCGCGGGGTTGTCCGGGTTGTTCAAGAACACCAGCCGGGTGCGCGGCTCGATGGCCGCCAGCAGGGCCTTCAGGTCCAGGCAAAAGTCCTTGAGCGGCACCTCCTTGAGCTGGCCGCCGGCCACCTGCATCAGCTTGCTGTACATCAAAAACGAAGGCGCGGCGGCCAAGGCCTGGTCGCCTGGGCGGATGAAGGCCCGGCAAAGGAACTCGATGATCTCGTTGCTGCCGTTGCCCAGCACGATCTGCTCCTGGGGCAGGCCGTAGCGCTGGGACAGGGCCGCGCGCAGCACGTAGCCGGCGCCGTCCGGGTAGCGGTGCAGGCCGGGCAGGGCCTGGGCCATGGCCGCGACGGCCTTGGGCGAGGGGCCCAGGGGGTTCTCGTTGCTGGCCAGCTTGATGGCCCCGCTGATGCCCAGCTCCCGCTCCAGCTCCTCAATGGGCTTGCCGGGTTTGTAGGGCACCAGAGAGGCAATCTCCGGGGCCACTGGAGGCAGTCTTCGCTCCACGTTACTCACCTTGGCTGAAAATGGCGCTCCCGCCGGGCCGCACAGGCCCTTTACCTCATAAGCCCGCAACCTGGCTGGTGATCGGGCAAAACTTACCTCTGGGCCAGTGCCAAGTCAACCCCGGATGGTTCTAAATTTAGGTGTCTGAACTGTGCTTGCGCCAGAATCAGCGCCAGCATGCGCTCCAGAACATCGCTCATGAACGCACCCCCTCGTGCACCAGATCGTCGGCCTGGTCATAGGGCCGGTCGCAAAGCTCCACGAACCACATATCGCTCAGGGCCTCGAAGCTGTGGGCCACGCCGGGCGGTATGTGCACCCGGTCGCCTTCCACCAGCTCCCACTCCAGGCGCTCGCCGGTGTCAACGTCTTCAAAGCGGGCCAGGCAGCGGCCGGCAGCCACATAGAACCACTCGCTCTTCTTCTGGTGCCAGTGCCCGCCGCGGCGGCCGGCGCCGGCCTTCAGCTCCAGTAGGCTGACCTTGGCGATGGGCAGGCCGTCGGCCACCATGTGCAGGCGGCCGCGGCTGTCCTGGGCCCGCTTTTCGGTCTTGAACTCGTGGCTCACAGCCAGGTGCACCCGCTCCAGGCGCTGGGCCAGGAGCAGGGCCGGGGCCGGCTGGCCTGCCCCAGCCGGGCGCAGGCGGGCCTGCTCAGCCGGCGGCAAGGGCCGGGCCCCGCCCAGGCCCTGGGCCGCAATGAGGGTCTGGGCCGCATGCTCCAGCATCTCGGTGAAGAGCCAGGCCTCCTCCAGGTCCCGGCCCAGGGTCAGGGTGCCGTGGTGGTCCAGGAGCAGGGCCCGGTGGCGGGCCAGGAATGGCTCCACCGCCGCGGCGCCCTGGTCAGTGGAGGGCGTGGCATAGGGGGCGGTGGGCACCTCGCCCAGGTGATAGAGCATCTCGGGCAGGGCCGCGCAGTCCAGGCCGCGGCCGGCCAGGCTGAGCGCCGTGGCCCCGGCCGGGTGGGCGTGCAGCACGGCCCCGGTCTCCGGGTGCAGGCGATAGGCGGCCAGGTGCATGGGCAACTCGCCGCTGGGCCGGCCCTGGCCCCGCAGCACCCGACCGTCCAGGCCCACCTCCAGCAGGTCTGCGGGCTCCAGCAGGGCCTTGGCCCGGCCGCTGGGGGTGATGAGTATGCTCTCAGGCGATAGCCGGGCCGAGAGGTTGCCCGCGCCGCCAGCCAGGTAGCCCTTTTGCCAGCCCAGGCGGCAGATCCTTATCAGGGCCGCGGCCAGGTCTTCAGGCCTCACGAGGCTCCTCGGCGGCCGGCTCGGCGGGGGCTGCCTCGGCCGCCTGCTCGGCCGGGCCCTGCTCCGGGGGCGGCTGGCGGTCCAGCTCGTCCAGGGCGTTCTCCAGCAGCTCTATGCACTCGCCCACTGGCTTGCCCTTGTCCACGAACAGGTAGTAGCGGCCCTTGAACCAGCACAGGCCGCTCTTCAGGCGCAGGCCGGCGAACTGCAGCTTCTCGTAGGATAGCTGCACGCCGCGGGCCTTGATCTGCCCCTCCAGCTCGGCCAGGCGCTCCTTGCCCCGTTTCTTGGCGCTCAAATCAGTCCTCTTCCTCGTCCGGCCGGGCGGCCTCTAGCGCCAGCCCGTCCAGGTAGTCGCGCACCGCCGGCCGCAGATACACCCCTTCCAGCTCCAGGCCCTTGAGGGCCAGGCCCAGCTGGCGGCAGCGCCCGCCGGGCTCCTGGCGCCGCTCCACGAAGATCACCGGCCGGCCCCGCAGCCAGCACAGCCCGCCGCGCACCGCGTATTCGTCATCAGCGGCCAGGGCCTCCACCCGCACCTCTATGTCCAGGCGGGCGGCCAGCTCAGTGAGCAGAAACCATAGCCGCTTATCATCCATGCAACCGGGGTTCAGCGCAAGGGCAGGACGTAGGAGGCCTGGATCAGCTTCTTCTGCTCCCAGAGCTTGGACTTGGCGCGGGCCTCGGCCAAGGTGGGGAAGTTGCCCAGGCACACCCGGTGCCAGACGCCCTTGTCACCCAGGTTGGCCCGCGAGACCTTGGCCGGCAGCCCCTTGCCGCGCAGGCGCTGGGCGAACTTCTTCGCCGTGTCCTGCTCCCGGAAGGAGGCCACGCACACAGTCCAGCCTTTGGGGGCCGGACGCCGGGCCTTCCGGCTGGGCGGCGGGCTGGCGCTGGGCGCCTGGGCGCTGGCCTTGGCCGCCGCGGGCGGCGTTGGGCTGGGGCTGGCCGGGGTCGGAGCCGTAGCCGGTGCCGGTGCCGGCGTAGTCGCGGCCGCAGCAGGGCTGGCCGCGGGGGCAGCGGGTGCGGCCGGCGGTGCCGGGCGGCTGGTCTGGTCCGGCTCGGGCACGGCCTGGCGGGTCACGGCCGCGGCCGGGGGCTTGGCCTCCTGGCGCATGCTGGTGGAGGAGCTGTCGAACAGCGAGGACAGCCACTGCCCGCCGGGCAGGGGTGAGTTCCACAGGCTGGCCAGGACAAAGGCCGCCAGGCACACCAGGAACAACGAGGCCAGCCAGAAAAAGCGCCGGCGGTAGTCTGACCATAGCCGGGGCAGCTGGGGGTAGGAGGCCTTGCGGGTCAGGTAGCGGTACAGAAAAAGCAGGGCGCCGGCCAGGTAAAGCACAGTACCCAAAAGCAAAGCTAGCAGAATCAAGGGAGGCATTGTCATGTATCCCACCCGCCGGAATTTGTTTCAAGCTATCATGTAGAGCGCGGAACAGGCAACCCCGCGCCCTGGCTGCCCCTCCGGCAATGCCCGAGCCTTGACAAAGCGCGGCCCTGTCCCGAATATGGGAGTGCATTCTGTTCAGCCGGGAGAACCGCGTGACCAATCAGGACGGATACCGGGCCCCCTCGGTGGGCCGGGCGCTGAAGATTCTGGAGCTGGTGGCCGAGAGCCAGCGGGGCCTGGGCATCAGCGAGCTGGCGCGGCTGCTGGGCATCAGCAAGGGCACCGTGTTCGGCCTGTGCAACCAGTTGGAGGTCGGCGGCGCCCTGAGCCGAGACCGGGCCAGCAAGCGCTACAGCCTGGGGCCCCTGGTGGCCACCCTGGCCCGCCGGGGCTTTGCCCAGTCCAACCTGCGCGACGCGGCCGGCCCGGAGATGACCCGCCTGTGCGCCCTGCTGGACGAATCGGTGTTTCTGGGGGTCATGGGCCGGGGCGAGGTGATGGTGCTGGAGGCGCGCCAGCCCCCGGAGAAAATACGCATCTCGGCCGGACCGGGCACCCGCCTGCCCCTCTTGTCCGGCGCGGTAGGCAAGGTGCTGCTGGCCAGCCTGCCCCCGGCCCAGGTGCAGGAGATACTGGCCCAGGGCCTGCCGGCCCACACCCCCCGCTCGGTGGTGGACCCCATTGAGTTCCGCCGGCAGTTGGAGCAGGTGCGCAGCCAGGGCTACGCCGTGGAGCAGGACGAGTTTTTGCTGGGCATCTGGGGGGCGGCGGCCTCGTTGGGCATGTCCGGGGGCCTGCCGGCGGCGCTGTACGTGGTGGGCTTCACCAGCTCGCTAGGGCCTGGGCGCCTGGAGCAGGCCGGCCAGGCGGTGCTGGCCGCGGCCCGGCGCATAACCCAGGCGCTGGGTTAATCCTCTTCCCTGCCCCGCTCCGAGGGGCTCACCCGAAACCAAGGCCCCTCCACCCGCTGGCCCCGGCAGCGCGGGCAGCGGCCAGGCGTGTCCAGGCGGGCGCGACCGCGGAACACGTAGCCGCAGTCGCGGCACTGGGCCGGGCTGACCTGCAGGCGCTTCTTGAGCGAGCGCTGCACGTGGGCCAGGTGGGACTCCACCTCGGATTGGGTGAGCAGCAGGATGTCGGCCAGGTCCCGGGCGCTATGCTTGGCCTGCTCCAGCAGGTTGATGATGGTTTGACGCAAGGTGGGGCTCAAAACCTGGGCCCCGAGCGGAAAGAGATGACCCCAGCCGTGCATCCCGCTTCGCACCGTCCCCTCGAGAGGCCATGAAGCACCGGGGCTAACACCAGAGCGCTCCGCGACACCAGCCGCATCGCTTACCGCTGCTTCCTCCCGGACCTGACGGGGTTCACGACCGCTCGTCACGCGGTGTCCGGCCAAGTCCCGGGATCACGAACACTTCCCAAAGGGCGCGGCCCTGGGCGGGCCTTCGACCCCGCCTAAGCGGATTTCGGGTTCAGGGCACCGCTAGCTCCCCGTCTAGCACGGCCGGGGTCATAGTCGTAGTTTATCAAAAATAATAGTCCCCTCCGCCTGTGCGGCAGAGGGGGCAGATGACCAAGCGCGGGGCGTTTCCGGGGCCGGGCGCGGCGAACCGCCTAGCCCACGCTGTCCACGCGCTCCTTAAGCTCCTTGCCTACCTTGAAGAAAGGCAGCTTTTTGCGGCCCACTTCGATGATCTCGCCCGTCTTGGGGTTGCGGCCCTGATAGCCGTCGTAGTCCTTGACCTTGAAGCTGCCAAAGCCGCGAATCTCCACCCGGTCCCCCCGGACCAAGGCTTCTTCTACGGAGCCAAAAATAGTGTTGATAACCATCTCGGCCTTTTTGATGGTGAGGCCTTCGGCCTTGGCCAGCGCCTCAATGAGCTGAGACTTGTTCATAGACGGGCACTCCTTGCCAACGCTCTTTTTAGCTTTGCTTAGCGATTGTATAGAGTTGCACGAACAATGTCAAGCGCGCTTTCCCCCTGGCGGACCCCTCAGCTCATTGGGTGACCAGCGCGACTCCATTCATCCGTAATTTAAGCGGGGCCTGTCTGTCAAGCCTTTTTTGTAAATTATTTTGATAACTAGAGAGCGCCCATCCCACGGTGGAAGCCGCTGCCGCCCACCACATTACCTGGCGCGGCCAGGTCGGCGCCTGTTGCGGGCAAGGGGCTTGTGGCTCCGACGCGCTTGCCCTAAACTGTTTTGGAAGCCTGGCCGCTGCCTTAAGCCGCCTGAGCGGCCTGGGGCCAGGCCCCAGGAGGAGGGATAGATGAGCCTGACGCCCTTTAGGCCGGCGCTGCTCGGGGTCTTGTGCCTGGCCCTGCTGCTGCCCGGCCTGGCCGGGGCCGCGGAGCCGGCCATCCCCGGGGACGTGATCTACCGCCAACAGCACCCGGGCCAGCGCCTGAACATTTCGCCCAGCGAATTCAATTTCTTGGTGGACAACTTGGTGGGCGTGCTGGCCATCGCCAGCCAGCCCTCCTTCCGCGAGCGCCACATGCTCTTCTCGGGCCTGCGCCTGGACAGCATCAGCGGCACGCCGGGCGACTTCACGGTGCGGGTGCACAAGCAGCAGGCCAGGGTGCGCATGAGCCGGCCGGGGGCCAAGGAGGTTCTCTACCAGGCCGACGTCAAGCTGGAGAAGCTCAAGCTGAGCATCACCGGCCAGGCCTGGGTGCTGCTGCGCCTCAGCTACGACGATCCCGCGGCCAAGAGCCTGACCATGGACCTGACCGTGGCCTTCAAGCCCTCCTCGGCCATCCTGGCCGCGGCGCTCAAGCCCATGCTGGCCGCCTTCAAGGCCGAAATGGACCGCATCAGCGGCCGGGTGCTGCTCATGGCCGACGACTTCCTCAAGGTCTACCGCGCGGAGCTGGCCGGCAGCTTCGGCCAGCGGGCCCTGCTGGCCCAGGCCGCGGTGTTGATCGACCAGAACCGGCAGATGCAGCGGGAGCTGCAGGCCCGTGGGCAGGGCGAGGCCTCGGCCCCAGGCGAGCGGCCCCTGGACTGGCGGGGCTGGCTGTTGGCCCTGGGTCTGCTGCTGGCGGCCCTGGCCGCGGGCGGGGCTCTGGGCCTGTGGTGGTCGCGGCGGCGCTCGCCGGACGCGGCCCAGGCCGTGGAGCTGCGGCGGCAGCTGGAGGAGGAGCGGGCCCGGGCCCATGAGCTGAGCCAGGCCCTGGCCCAGCACCAGACGCGGGGACAGCGCCTGGCCGAGCTGGCCGCGGAGGCGGCGAGTGAGGGCTAGGCCCAGCGCCGCGGGCCGGGCGCGCCGGGGACTGGCTTGATGGCCGGCGGTCTGCGTCGGCTGCTGGCCCTGCCGGCCACCCAGGGCCTGGACCTGGACGACCCCCGGCTCACTGCCCGGCGGCGGGAGGTCATCCAGGGCAAGCCCTTCCTGCGGGCCCTGTACCGGGAGTTCTATCGGGAGTTCCTGGAGGCCCGGAACCGCGCCCCGGCCGGCCCCTGCCTGGAGGTGGGCTCCGGGGCCGGCTTTCTCAAGGAGCTGCTGCCGGAGGTGATCACCTCGGACGTGTTTCCGGTGCCCGGACTGGACCTGGTGTTGGACGCCCAGCGCATGCCCTTTGCCGCGGGCAGCTTGGCCTGCCTGTTCCTGCTGGACGTGCTGCACCACATCCCGGCCCCGCTCAAGTTTTTGCAGGAGGCGGCCCGTTGCCTGCAGCCCGGAGGCCGGGTGGTGATGATCGAGCCGGCGCACACGGCCTTCTCGCGCCTGATCTACACCCGGCTGCACCACGAGCCCTTTGTGCCCACAGCGGGCTGGGAGCTGAGCGCCGGCGGGCCGCTGTCGGGCTCCAACCAGGCCCTACCCTGGATACTCTTTTACCGGGACCGGCAGCAGGTGCTGGCCCAGACGCCGGGGCTGGAGCTGGCCAGGCTCAGCCTGCACACGCCCCTGGCCTACCTGCTCTCGGGCGGGGTCTCGCTGCGCTCCCTGCTGCCGGGCTGGGCCTTTGGGCCCCTGCGCGGCCTGGAGCGGGCCCTGAGCCCGCTCAACCGCTGGCTGGCCATGTTCATGACCATCGAGCTGCGGGCGGGCAGGGAGCCGGCCGGCCCGGCCACGGCTTCTGCTATGGTGTAGAGACGAAGCAGTCACTGAGGAAAGATGTGAGCGAGCAAGACCCGACCAAGGTCACGCTGGAGGCCGCTCCGGCCGAGACGCCCGAGGACCCGGAAGGAGACACCCGGCGGGCCTACACCCGGCAGCGGATTGAAAACTGGCGGCGCATCGCCCTGGGCGACAGCCACGACCCCTCCGGCGGCCGTGCCTACCGCCAGCGGCTGATCGAGGCCTACCAGAACGTGATCAGCCCCGGCCAGCGGGTGCTGGAACTGGGCTGCGCCGAGGGCGACCTGCTGGCGGCGCTCAAACCCTCCTACGGCCTGGGCGTGGACTTCTGCCCGGAGATGCTGGCCGTGGCCCGGCAGCGCCACCCGGAGTTGAACTTCGTGGAAGCTGACGCCCTGGAGCTGAAGCTCACAGAGAAGTTCGACTACATCATCCTCTCGGACCTGCTCAACGACCTCTGGGACGCCCAGACGGTGTTCCAGCGGCTGCTGCCCCTGTGCACGCCGCGCACCCGCATCGTGATCAACAACTACTCCCGCCTGTGGAGCCCTCTGTTGGGCCTGGTGCGCTGGCTGGGCCTGGCCCGGCCCACCCTGCCCCAGAACTGGTTCGCAGTGCCCGACACAGTCAACCTGCTGGAGCTGGCCGGCTTCGAGCCTATCCGCGCCTGGCCGGTGATCATGTGGCCCCTGCCCGGCCGGCCCCTGCAATGGCTGTTCAACCGGGTGCTGGTGCGCCTCTGGCCCTTCAAGCACCTGGCGGTGGCCAACATGCTCCTGGCCCGGCCCCGGCCCCAAGGCCCGCCCGCGCCGCCGCCCACGGTGTCGGTGATCGTCCCGGCGCGCAACGAGGCCGGCAACATCGAGCAACTCATGCGCCGCACCCCGGAGATGGGCGGCGGCACCGAGATCGTCTTCGTGGAGGGCGGCTCGTCCGACAACACCTGGGCCGAGATCCAGCGGGTCATGGCGGCCTATCCCCAGCGCAAGGCCGCGGCCTATAAGCAGACCGGCAGGGGCAAGGGCGACGCGGTGCGCCTGGGCTTTGCCAAGGCCAGGGGCGACATCCTGATGATCCTGGACGCGGACATCTCGGTGCCGCCGGAGTATCTGCCCCGCTTCTACCGGGCCCTGGCCAGCGGCCGCGGGGAGTACATCAACGGCGTGCGCCTGGTTTACCCCATGGAGCAAAAGGCCATGCGGCCCATCAACTTCCTGGGCAACAAGTTCTTCAGCCTGGCCTTCACCTGGGTGCTGGGCCAGCCCATCAAGGACACCCTCTGCGGCACCAAGGTGCTCTACAAGCGCGACTACGAACGCATCGCGGCCAACCGGTCCTACTTCGGCGAGTTCGACCCCTTCGGCGACTTCGACCTGATCTTCGGGGCCGCCCGCCAGAACCTGAAGATGGTGGACCTGCCCATCCGCTACCGGGAGCGCACCTACGGCGACACCAACATCTCCCGCTGGCGGCACGGCTGGCTGTTGTTCAAGATGCTCTGGGTGGGCCTCAAGAAGCTCAAGTTCGTCTAGGCTCAAGGAGTGGCTTTGGCATGAACCTGGTGGGGAAAAGATCGGCCCTGGGCCTGAGCCTGTGGTCCCTGCCCCTGTTCGCCTTCCTGGCCGCGGCCTATCTGACCATCTCCCGCGCCTTCCCCTACTATTTCTTATGGGACATGGACCTGGTGGTGGGCCTGGATTGCCTGCTCCTCGGCGGGGGGCTGCTGCCGGACCACATCCACCACACCGGCTTCGGCCTGTATTTGCTCACCTCTTGGGCCCACCTGGCGGCCTATGCCTGGGGCCTGGTGTCGGCCCTGGACCTGGGGCAGCTGGCCCAGGCCCTGAACCCCCTGGCCTGCCTGGCCGAGCTGATCGACTTCCTGCGCCGGCTCTCGCCCTGGGCCTGCCTGGGCATAGTGCTCCTGCTCTGGTCCAGCCTGCGGGTGATGTTCCGGCCCGGCCTGTGGCTGGGGCTGTTGTCCCTGCTGGCCCTGGGCGCCCTGCCCTCGCTGATCTACCAGGGGGCCATGATCCGCACCGAGCTCTACAGCCTGCTGTTCTGGGCCGGGGCGCTCATGACCCTGGTGCTGGCCGCCCGATCGGCCGGGCCCCGGCGCCTGGCCTGGCTGGGGGCGGCCGGCCTGCTGCTGGGCCTGACCCTCATGACCAAGGTGCAGTCCGCCTTTTACGTAGCCGCCGCGCCCCTGTTCTATCCCCTGGCCGGCTTCTTGGCCGGCGCGGAGCCGGGCGAGCTGTGGCCCGTGCCCGGCCGTCGAGCGGCGCGAGTGGCTCTGGTCCTGGCCCTGTTCAACCTGCTGGCCTTTGCCTTCATCCTCTGGCGGGCCTATGTCATCCCCATCCCGGAGGGCGCCGGCGCCTTCATGTTCCGCTATGAGGTGGCGGTGACCAAACGGGCGCTCCTGGTGCTGGCCCTGCTGGCGGGCCTGGCAGCCTATCTGGCCTGGGGCCTGCGCCGCGGCCGCACCGAGGGCCGGAGCTACGCCGCGGCCGGCGGCCTTACCTGGCTGCTGCTGGGCTTCATGGTCTCCCTGGGCCTGCACTTCCTGGTCTTGGGCGACCCTGGCCAGGCCTGGCGCTATCTGCTGCTGAACTTCAAGATGACCTTCCTGCGCCAAGGCTTCCACCTGGAGGTCTTGGGGCAGCGCTGGGACCTGTTCTCCTACTGCTGGCTCACGGTGCTGGCCCACCTGGCCGCCCTGGGCCTGCTGGCCTGGGCCAACTCCCGCCGCCGCAACCAGGCCCTGCGCAGGGCCCTGTACACGGCTCTGCCCATCAGCGCCCTGGCCTTTCTGGGCGTGGCGCTCTCGGACCGCTTTATCCTGCGCGACCTGGTCTGGGTGGAGACCCTGCTCAGCTTCCTGACCCTGTGCTATCTGCTGGCCGCGGCCCGCTACATGGGCCACCGCCGGGCCGCGCCCCTGATCTCGCTGGGCCTCACGGCGGCGCTGGCCCTGGCCGCAGTGCTGGGCGCGCTAAAGATGCCGGCCCAACTGGACGCCAACGTCAACCAGTACGGCTGGTCGCCGACGCGCTACTTCCACGGCGTGTTCGGGGCCAACCACCGCCGCTTCGACCAGCTCATGCGCGGGCGCTACGCCGGCCGGGACCTGCCCGCCGCCTGGGCCTTCAGCGAGCTGGGCGCCCAGGCATACCGCCACGCCGAGATACGCCGCCTGTGGCGCTTCGTGCTGCGCAACCTGGGGCCGGACCTCAAGCGGGTGGGCGCGGTGCTGCCCGGCCAGCCAATGTGGCTGGGCCGGCCCGGCTGGCACATCAAATCCGCGCCGGCCGAGCTGAGCCGGGCCCTGCTGCTGGACGTGCACGGCCTGACCCCCGGCCAAGACGGCTTTCTGCAAAAGGAGCTGATCTGGCGGCACTCGGAGTACCTGGACAAGGCCGCCCCTCCGCCGGAGGAGCCGGCCCTGGCCTTGTTGCCCCGGGGCGACCTGCAGGTGTACGTATTCGTGCCGGTGGAGCGCCTGGAGGCCCTGCGCCGGGCCGGCCTGAGCCCCGGCCAGGAGAATCCGCGCATCCAGGCGGCCAAGGGGGACCAGAGCATCAGCCTGGTCGGCCTGGAGGTCCAGCGCTACTGCGTGCTGCCCCTGACCGCCCTGGGGCAGAGCTACTTCCTGGTCATCCGGCCGCGCTACCCCCTGTGAGGCCGGGCGGCCAGGGCGGGAAAGCCCTCGACGAGAAGTCGGGTGGCGGCTATATTCCAGGCAACTGGAAGTGAGATGGAGCCTATATGGAGATCTGGCAGGCGGCGGTGCTGGGCGTGGTGCAGGGTCTCACCGAGTTTCTGCCCATCAGCTCCTCGGGCCACCTGGTGCTGGCCCAGCAGATGCTGGGACTGACCGAGCCGGAGATGATGTTCGACGTGGCCGTGCACGTGGGCACCCTGGCGGCGGTGTTCGTGGTGTTCTGGGGCGACCTGTTCTCCATCCTGCGCGGCCTGTTCGTGTACGGCGACGACCAGGCCCGCCGGGGCCGCCTGCTGCTGTGGCTGGTGATCGTGGGCAGCCTGCCCACCGCCCTGATCGGCTGGTACTTCAAGGATTTCTTCGAGCAGATGTTCAGCTCGGTGCTGACCGTGGGCCTGGCCCTGATCCTCACCGGCTGGCTGCTCATGGCCACGGCCATGGTCAGCCGCCGGGGCCGGGAGATCGAACAGATGGGCGCGGGCCGGGCCTTTCTGGTGGGCGTGGTGCAGGGCTGCGCCATCACCCCTGGCATCAGCCGCTCGGGCTCCACCATCAGCACCGCCCTGCTGCTGGGCATTGACCGCCGCCTGGCCGCCCACTATTCCTTTGTGCTGTCCATTCCGGCCATCCTGGGGGCCCTGGCCCTGCAGGTGCACAAGCTGGGGCCGCCCAGCGGCGCCCAGCTCACCCCGCTGTTGGTGGGCGCCCTGGCCGCGGCGGTGAGCGGCTTCGTGGCCCTGAAGCTGCTGCTCAAGATCGTGCAGGCCGGCCGCCTGCACTGGTTCGCGCCCTACTGCTTTGCCGTGGGCGCGGCGGCCCTGGCCTGGAACTTCCTGAGGTAGGCCCGTGGAGCTTTACGCGGTGATAATGGCCGGCGGCAGCGGCACCCGCTTCTGGCCGGCCAGCCGTGAACGGCGGCCCAAGCAGCTGCTCACCCTGTTCGGCAGCGGCAGCTTGTTGCAGCAGGTGGTGGCCCGGCTGGCGCCCCTGACCCCGCCGCAGCGGGTGCTGGTGGTCACCGGCCAGGCCCACGCCGCGGACGTGGCCGCCCAGCTGCCCCAGGTGCCGGCCGGTCAGGTCCTGGCCGAGCCCCTGGCGCGCAACACCGCGGCCGCCGTGGGCCTGGCCGCGGTCTGGGTGGCCCGCCGCGACCCGGAGGCCGTGTGCCTGGTGCTGCCCGCGGACCAGCTCATCACCCAGGAGGCCCTGTTCATCGACACCCTGCGCCGGGCCATCGAGCTGGCCCGTAGCGAAGAGGTGCTGGTGACCCTGGGCCTGAGCCCCCGCTTTCCGGCCATTGGCTTCGGCTACATCGAGTGCGGCCGGGTGCTGGACGAGAACCCGCCCCAGGTCTGCGCGGTGCAGGCCTTCCATGAAAAGCCGGACCTGGCCACGGCCCAGGCTTACCTGGCCTCGGGCCGGCACCTGTGGAACTCGGGCATGTTCGTGTGGCGGGCGCGGGTGCTCCTGGAAGAAATAGAGCGCCATCTGCCCGAGCTGGCCGCGGGCCTGTCCGAGCTGGCCCCGGCCCTGGAGGGCCCGGAGCAGGCCGCGGCCCTGGCCCGCATCTACCCCCGGCTGCCCTCCATCAGCGTGGACCACGGCGTACTGGAACGCTGCGACCGCCTGCGGGTGGTGCGGGCCGACTTCGGCTGGTCGGACGTGGGCTCCTGGGAGGCCATGGCCGAGCTGTGGCCGCCGGACGCCGACGGCAACGCCGGCCAGGACGGCCCGGTGCTGGCCATCGAGGCCCAGGGCAATCTGGTCGCGGCCCAGGGCCGCCTGGCCGCCCTGCTGGGGGTCTCGGGCCTGGTGGCGGTGGTCACCGACGACGTGCTGTTGATTATGCCCAAGGAGCGCAGCCAAGAGGTCAAGCGCTTCGTGGAGCTCTTGAAGGAACGCGGCCAGGATCAACTCATCTGAGCGGGAGGCGGCTTCGGTGGAATGGTTCAAGGACATGGTGGAGTGGGTCACCCACTTCGCGCAGACCCCTTACGGCGCCTGGGCCCTGTTTGCCATCTCCTTTGCCGAGAGCTCCTTCTTCCCCATCCCGCCGGATGTGCTGCTGCTGGCCCTGGCCGCGGTGGACCCCCAGGCCAGCATCTGGTTCGCCACCATCACCACCGTGGGCTCGGTGCTGGGCGGCATGTTCGGTTACCTCATCGGCCTCAAGGGCGGCCGGCCCCTGATGCTGCGCCTGTTCAGCCATGAGAAGATCCAGGTAGTGGAGAACTACTACCAGCGCTACGACGTATGGGCCGTGGGTGCGGCCGGGCTCACGCCCCTGCCCTACAAGCTGTTCACCATCACCGCCGGCGTCTTCGCCCTGAACTTTCCCCGCTTCGTGATCGCCTCGGTGGCCAGCCGGGGCCTGCGCTTCTACGCCGAAGGCGTCTTCTTCTGGATATTCGGCCCCAGCATCCAGGGCTGGATCCAGGAGTACTTCGGCTGGATCACCATCGGCTTCCTGGTCTGCCTGGTGGGCGGCTTCTGGCTGGTCAAGCACCTGGGCAAGCGCGCCGCCCGCTCGGGGGGCGCCCAGTGAGTGGGCTGCCCGGCCCCCTGCGCCTGCTGCCGGTCTTTCTGACCAAGCCCTGGGCCGCACCCAGCCTGCCCGGCCCCCTGGGCCGGATTCTGCAGGCGCCGCCGCACACCGGCGAGGTCTGGCTGGCCTCGGACCGCCACCAGGTGACGCCCATCGCGGGCGGCCCCCTGGACGGCCTGGGCCTGGACCAGGCCCTCGTCCGCTGGCCAGAGCACCTCCTGGGACCGGGACGCCAGGGGCCCTTCCCCCTGCTGATCAAGCTTCTCAATGTAGGCCAGTGGCTCTCGGTGCAGGTGCACCCGGACGACCAGGCCGCCCGCCGCCTGGAGAACGAGCCCTGGGGCAAGAGCGAGGCCTGGCACATCCTGGCCGCCGAGCCCGGCGCCCAGATGATCCACGGCCTGGCATCGGGCGCGGACCGCGAGGGCTTGCGCCGGGCCCTGGACCAGGGTCGGCTGCCCGAGCTGCTGGCCAAGGTGTCGGTCAAAACCGGAGAGACCTACCTGGTGCCGGCCGGGGTGGTGCACGCGCCCGGACCGGGGCTGTTGATGTTCGAGGTGCAGCAGGCCTCGGACGTGACCTATCGTTTTTATGACTGGGACCGCCTGGGCCAGGACGGCCGGCCGCGGCCCCTGCACCAGGACAAGGCCCTGGCCGTGATGCAGGCCACGGGACCGGGCCGGCCCAGGCCGCCCCAGCAGCTGTCCGGGCCGCCCCTGGAACAGGTGCTGCTGGCCCAAGAAACGCACTTTCGCCTGCTGCGCTGCCATTTGCGCGCTTCGGCGCCGCTGCCGGCCGCGCAGGGGCCGCGCCTGCTGTTCGTGCTGGAGGGCAAGGCCCGGCTATCCTGGCGGGGAAGCGAGGGCCCGGCGGAACTGGCCTCCGGCCAGAGCTGGCTGCTGCCGGCCGGCCTGGGTCCGGCTGGCCTGCAGGCGGACGCAGAGGGCATAATCTATCTGGAGTCCCTGGCCAGCGGCGGCTGATTCGTCTCCGAGGGCCGCAACCGCAGGGAGAGGAACGAGACAAGATGAAGCGCAACATTTTCCGCGAGTACGACATCCGCGGCATCGTGGATGTGGAGATCAGCGACCAGGACGTGGTGACCCTGGGTAAGGCCATCGGCACCTACCTGGCCCAGCACGGCGTGGAACGCGTCACCCTGGGCCGCGACTGCCGCCTGAGCGCGGACCATTACCGCGACCTGCTAACCGAGGGCCTGCTCTCCACCGGCCGGCGCATCCTGGACGTGGGCGTGGTGACCACGCCCATGCTCTACTTCTCGGTGTTCAACTTCGAGGCCCAGGGCGGGGTGATGATCACCGCCTCGCACAACCCAGGCAACTACAACGGCTTCAAGGTCATGGTGGGCAAGAGCACCATCTACGGCGAGGAGATCCAAAAGCTCTACGACCTCAGCCAGGCCGGCGGCTTTGCATCCGGCCGGGGCAGCCGCGAAGAGGTGGACGTTGTGACCCCCTACAGCGACTACGTGGCCGGCCACATCAACATCGCCCGGCCCCTGCGAGTGGCCGTGGACGCGGGCAACGGCACCGGCGGACCGGTGGCGGTGCCGCTAATGAAGCGCCTGGGCATCGAGGTGACGCCCCTGTATTGCGAGATGGACGGCACCTTCCCCAACCACGAGCCCGACCCCACGGTGATGGAGAACCTCACTGACCTCATCGCCGCGGTCAAGGACAAGGGCCTGCAGGCCGGCATCGCCTACGACGGCGACTGCGACCGGGTGGGCGTGGTGGACGAGAAGGGCCAGCCCATCTACGGCGACATGCTGCTGGCCATCTTCGCGCGCAGCATCCTCAAAGAGAACCCCGGCGCCCTGTTCATCGGCGAGGTCAAGTGCTCCCAGAACCTCTACGACGACGTGAAGAAGCGCGGCGGCCGCATCCTGATGTGGCGCACCGGCCATAGCCTGATCAAGCAGAAGATGGCCGAGACCGGCGCCCTCTTGGCCGGCGAGATGAGCGGGCACATGTTCTTCAAGCACCGCTGGTTCGGCTTCGACGACGGCATCTACGCCAGCCTGCGCTTCCTGGAGCTGCTGGCGGCCACGGACCAGCCCCTGTCCACCTGGCTGGCGGACATGCCGCCGGTGGTGAGCACCCCCGAGATACGGGTGGAGTGCCCGGACGAGATCAAGTTCAAGGTGGTGGCGGCGGTGCAGAAGGACCTGGGCGGCCGCTACGAGGTGATTGACGTGGACGGGGCCCGGGTGAACTTCCCGGACGGTTGGGGTCTGGTCCGGGCCAGCAACACCCAACCCGCCCTGGTTTTGCGCTTCGAGGCGCAAAGCGGTAATCGCCTACAAGAAATTCGTGATTTGGTGGAAGGGGCGGTGGAAAAGGCCAAGCGAAGCCTCTAAACCGCCCTCCGGCAAAACGCGGCCACCCTCCCCAGAGCCGGGGAGGGTGGATTATTTTGTGGTCATTTTTTTGGGGCCGCAATATCTAGCGGTCGTACTCCAGACGCACCTGATCACCGAAGTTCCGCTCCAGTGCGCGCTCCAGGGAGAGCATCTGTTCGGGCCCCTCGCACTCCACCACCAGCTCCCGGTCATCGAGCAATTTCAGGCGCCCGTGGCGGCCGAACACCTCCCCTAACCGCTCTACGTCCACGGTCACCCATCCCTTCATTTTAGACAATAATTCTAGCCCCTTAAATGGCCTTTCGATGACCAGGTTCACTTCTCTTTTTTGACCGTCCCAGCCTATGAGCGCCGGCCGCAGCAGCACCGGGCTGACCGGGTCGTGCATGGCGGCGCAGGTCAACCAAACGCGAGCGCGGACCATAGTTTCTCCCTTGAAAAATGCCCCTTTTATATTCAATATACGGGTCAGGACCAGGGCGGTCAACCAGCAGAAACAAGACACTTTAATACTTGAAAAGTGGCGGCTTTTTCGTGTATAAGGGGATGAGTGAAACTATTGAAGCCGAACCTCCGCAACGGTTCGGCGGGTAGGTTTCGATGCGCAAAAGCACTAGAGTCCGCAGGAGATTAGTTTTTTGGGGCGCGGCGCTGGGCGCCTTTTTGTTATTAATGCCCGGCTTCGGGCAGGCGGATGAGGCCAAGAAGGCTCCGGCTACGCCGGCGGCCAAGGCCACGGCCAAGCAGAAGCCGGCGGTCCCCATGCGCGACGCCAAGGCCCCCACCATGCCCACGCCCGAAGCCGGCGGACAGGCGGCGGCCAAGCAGACCCCGATATACATCATCGGGCCCGGAGACCGCCTGGAGGTCGTAGTCTGGCGCGAGCAGGACCTGACCCGCCGCGGGGTCCTGGTGCGTCCGGACGGACGCATCTCCATGCCCCTGATCGACGACATCATGGCCGCCGGCCTCACCCCCATGCAGCTCAAGTACCGCCTCACCAAGGTGCTGAGCCACTTCATCGAGGCTCCCCAGGTCTACGTGATCTTGGACAAGGTGGTCTACGACGAAGTCAGCGTGTTGGGCAACGTGGTGCGGCCGGGCAACTACGTCATGGAAAAGCCCACCGACGTGCTGCAGGGCCTGGCCATGGCCGGCGGCTTCAACGAGTGGGCGGACAAGGACTCGGTGACCATCCTGCGGGGCATCGGCCCCAACCGCAAGATTCTGCCCTTCATCTACAAGGAAGTGGTGGAGGGGGAGAAACTCATCCAAAACGTGATCCTCAAGCCCGGCGACATCATCATCGTTCCCTGAGGCAGACCGGCAACTTTAAACCGGAGCCCAAGGCCTGAGCCAATGGCGCAACCAAGCAATGGACCGCAACCGCGAATAAAATCCGGGGTGTTGGCGGCGCTGGCGGCGTCCGTTCTGCTCTGGGTCCTGTCCTGTCTGCTGGGTCTGAGCAGCGCCACGCCGGCCCAGGCCGGGGTGATTACGCCCTACATCTCCGCCAGCGTGGGCTACACCGACAACGTGCGCTTCAGCCGCGTGGCGCATTCCGACGGCTTTTTCCGGGTCACGCCCGGCGTGCGCGTGCACGCGGGCCAAAAGCCCCACGAGTTGGACGCCTTCGCCGATGTTTCCTTCATCCAGTACTTCCGCCTGACCGATCTGAGCAATTTCGACGGCGGCAACCTGGGGGTCAACTACACCTACACCCCCTCGCCCCGCTTTCAGTTCTACGCCCGGGCTCGCGGTACCTCCTCCTACGACCAGACCGAACTGAGCGACCAGGGCTCCCTGATAACCGTGGGTTCGGGCCAGGGCCGCACCGACCGCATCGGCATCACCCTGGGGTCCAAATACCGCTACGGCCCCTTTGACAGCGTCGAGGTCGGCGTCGGCGCCTCGCGCACCACCAATACCGATCCCACCCAGGAAGACTCCACCTATGAGGAGGCCTACCTCATCTGGACCCAGCGGGTGGCGGTCGTTTACGAAACCATCGTGCGGCTGCACTTCGACCACACCACCTACGACGTTACGCCCACCACGGACACGGGCCGGGCGGAGTTCGAGCTGGGCCGCTACTTAGGCCCCACCCGCCGCGGTTTCGTGTCTCTGGCCTTTAATGTCTCCCGGGCTCAGAGCGACGACTCCAACCTGACCAGCGGACGCGACTACGAAATCGTCACCGTGACCGTGGGCTTCTCCCACCGGGTGACGCCCCGCTTCAAGTGGGAGGGCTCGGTAGGCTGGGCCCAGGTGTACGGCAACAGCACCTACAACGACGCGGCCAACAACGGCTTCCCAGTGTTCGACTTCCGGGCCTCTTACAAAGGGCCCACCTGGGACGCCATGGCCTACACCCGGGCCGACCTGAGCGAATTCGACTCCCTGGGCGACAACAGCGGCCTGACGGTCAACCACCGGGTCGGATTCAACTTCCGCTACCGCTTCACCCCGCACTGGAGCGCCTACGCCAACGCCGAGTATGCGCTCAACAATTATCAAGAGAATCCGGCCATCACCCAGACCTCCCAGCGCGGCCGGGTGCACAACTACCTGATCGATGCGGGGATTAGTTGGCAGATTGCAAGAAATTGGAGATTAAGCTTAGACTATCATCATGTTACCCGCGATGCTGAAGAAACCGATGACGATAGATCGGAAAACAGGGTAATGTTAACATTATATACAGAGTATCCCTACCGGTGGTGAGGTCATGGAAACCACAGGCATAGATATCAAAGCGTATCTCTTTCTGCTACAAAGGCGTTGGAGCATCGTCATACCGGTGTTCCTGGCCGTGCTGGCCGCGGGCGTGGCCTACTGTCTTTTCTGGCCGCCCATTTACGAGGCCTCCTGTCTGGTGGTGGTGCAGCCCCAGAAGGTGCCCGGTGAGATCATAAAGCCCACCGTGACCACCAAGATCGAGGAGCGACTGCAGATCATCACCCAGCAGGTGCTCTCGCGCACCCGGCTCACGGAGATTATCGAGCGTTTCGATCTTTACCCCAAGATGCGGGGCAAGACCACGCCCGATGACCTGGCCGAGCGCATGCGCAAGGACATCACCATAAAAATCAGCCGCAAGAACTACTTCACCATCTCCTTCTTGTACCCCGATCCCCAGACCGTGGCCGCGGTGACCAACGCCCTGGCCGCCTTCTACGTGGACAGCAACCTGCGCCTGCGCGAGCAGGACGCCGTGGGCACCGCCCGCTTCCTGGAGCGCGAGCTGCAGCGCATGCGCGCCCAGCTGACCGACTGGGAGAACAAGATCGCCAACTTCAAGACCCAGCACCTCCAGGAACTCCCCGAGAGCCGGGCCTACAACATCAAGATTATGGACCAGTTGCGGCAGGAAAAGATGTTCATGGACTCCAAACGCCGCAGCCTGCGCTATTACGTGCAGGGCTATGAGCGCGACATGCGCCAGATAGCCCAGTTCATCGAGCAGATGAACCTGCGGCGCAAGGAGCTGGCCCGCCGGGGCGGCAGCGCCTCGGGCGGCGGCGCCGCCGAGGGGGAAACGGACCCCGAGGCCATCAAGGCCAAGATCGAAAAACTGCGAGTCTTCTACACCGACGACCATCCCGACATTCAGCGGGAGCTGCGCCACCTGCGCAAGGCCGAGGCCATGGCCCGATTCCTGAAAAACAAGAAGGCCGCCGAGGTGGCTGCCGAGGCCAAGGCCAAGGGCATCTCCCCGGAGCAGGCCCAGGCCATGGCCGTGGACAAGCAGCTTGAAAAGCAGATGATGTCCATCGAGACCATCAAAAAGCGCATCGCCCAGCTCAACGAGCAGATCGCCATCAACGAAAGGGACATGGCCAAGGTCGACCAGCAGCTGACCGAGGTGCAGAAGCGCATCGACAACGCGCCCATGGTGGGCGAGAAGCTCACCGAGCTCACCCGTGGCTACGACGAACTCAACAACGCCCAGCAGCAGCTCTACAAGAAGTGGCTGGAAGCCAAGATGTCGGCCAACATGGAGCGCACCCAGCGGGGCGAACAGTTTGAGGTGGTGGACCCGGCCCAGGTGCCCGACACCCCCTTCCGGCCCAAGATTCAGCGCGCCATCCCGCTTTCGGTGGGCATCGCCCTGGCCCTGGCGGTGGGCATCGTCTTCGGCCTGAACTACATCGACATCTCCTTCACCTCCGTGGGTCAGTTGGAGCGCCTGTCCTCCCTGCCGGTGCTGGTGGTCATGCCGCCCCTGTACACCTACGAGGAGAAGAGCCGCATCCGCTGGCGCAACGGGCTACTGGGAGCCATCTTCGGACTCATTTTCTTGTTCCTGCTGGGCCTGATCGGCATCCTGGTCACCGGCCGCGGTCCGGCGCTGAAGAGAATGCTGCTGGGGCTGTTCACTTAATACGATGTACACCGACTTCTTCCATTTCAAGGAAAAGCCCTTCGCCCTGGAGCCCAGTGCGCGCTTCATAATGCTGGGCAAGGACCACCGCGAAGCCCTGGCCACCATGGTCTATGCCATAGACGAGCAGGAGGGCTACGCCCTGCTGCTGGGCCAGCCGGGGGTGGGCAAGACCACCCTGATCATCGCCCTGCTCAAGGAGCTGGGCGACCGGGTGATACCGGCGGTGGTCACCAACCCGCGGGTGGCGGCCCTGGACTTCATGAACATGATGGCCCTGGAGCTGGGCCTGCCCGGCCCCTACCAGACCAAGGGCCAGTTCCTGGTGGCTCTCACCGACCTGATCAAGCGCAGCCGCCGCGAAGGCAAGGTGGTGCTGCTGGTGATCGACGAGGCCCACAGCCTGCCGCCGGACATGGTGGAGGAGCTGAGGCTGTTGGGCAACCTGGACGACTCCACCCCCCGGGTGCTGAACATCTTCCTGGTGGGCCAGCCCGAGCTGGTCAAACTGCTCAAAAGCTCCAACGCGGTCTCTCTGCTGCAGCGCCTGCGGCGCTACCACGTGCTGCGGCCCCTGAGCCAGGAGGAGACCAAGGCCTACGTGCGCCACCGCCTGCGGGTGGCCGGCGGCGACCCGGGCACCTTCGACGACCAGGCCCTGGAGGGGGTGTACCGCCTGTCCCGGGGCATCCCGCGCCTGATCAACTCGGTCTGCGACGACGCCCTGCTTTTGGCCTTCACCCGCGAGCAGCTCAAGGTGGACCTGGCCCTGGTCATGGCCGGGGCCAAGGACGACCCCACTCTGCGCTGGACCTTCGGCGAGCCGGACGCCCTGGGCCTGAGCCAGCCCCAGCCGGCCGCTGCCAACCCCCTGGCCACGCCGGCAGCGCCGGCCGCCGCCTATGCCGCCCCTGCGACCACTTGGACGCCGCCGCCGGCCCCGCCCATTGCTCCGGCGGTTCCGCCCCCGGCCCGGCCGCCGGCACCTGCGGCGGCGCGGTACCAGGCGCCGCCGCCCCCGGCCATGACCCAGGCCAAGCCCAGCCGGGCCGAGCGCCGCGCCGAACGCCGGGCTCAGGCCTACGCCGAAAAGGCCCGCCGCAAGGCCGAAAAGAGCAAACCCAAGCCGCGCAAGGCCGCGCCGCCGCCCCCAGCGGCTGCGGCGCCCATAGCCCCTGGCGCGCCGCGTCCGCCCAAGAAGGGCAACCTGTGGAAAAAGCTGGTGGCGCTAGTGCTGGCCGTGGCGGTGATCTGGGGGATTTACGTTTTCTACAAAACCGTGGGCAAGAAAATAGCGGTTCGTCTGGGGCTTCTGAAGCCGGCCATATTGATGCCGGCGGAGATATCCCCTGCCCTGACCCGAAAGCCGGCCAAGGCACAGGAGCAAGGCCCTCCGGACTGGGGCCCGCTCCTGCGCGCCAAGACCGGCCCCACGCCGGCTGCTGGAGGTAATCATGGTTAAGATGAGCGACGTTCTGCAGCGGAGGGGGCGCTCCCTGCAGGAAACGCAGTTGCCGCCCGGCCAGCCCGGCCAAGCGGCCTATCAGGCACCGGCCCCGGAGGCCGCGCCGCCTCCGCCGCCGCCACCCCAGGCGCAGCCGGCCCCCTACCAGGCTCCGCCAATGCGGCAGGGCGCCTATGTGCCGCCGCCGGCGCCTTTCTCGGTGTCGCCCTACGCCGCCTACGAGGAAGAACGCCTGGTCAGCCTGTATCAGCCGGGCAGCCCGGAGGCCAAGCGTATCGACATCCTGCGCTCTCAGCTGCTCTACCCGTTCCACGGCGAGCCGCCGCGCACCATCATGATCGCCAGCGCCACCGCCGGCGAGGGCCGCAGCCTGTTGACCACCAACCTGGCCATCTCCTTCGCCCGCGGCCTGCAGCAATACGTGCTGATCATGGACTGCCACCTGGGCCATCCCGTGATCCATGAGCTATTAGGCGTGCCCCTGGTGCCGGGCCTTGCGGACTTCCTGGAGCGGGGCGCGGCGGTGCCGGACATCATCCACTGGTCCAAGGTGGAAAAGCTAGCCGTCATCCCGGCCGGCAGCCCCTCGGTCCGCTCGGCCGAGATCCTGGCCACCGACCGCATGGCCGGGCTCATCCGGGAGCTGCGCGAGAGGTACGCCGACCGCTACATCCTGCTGGACACCCCGCCGGTGCAGGCGCAGGACGACCCCGCCGTGCTGGCGCGCATGGTGGAGGGAATCATCTTTGTGGTGCTGGGCGGGGTCACCGACCGCGAGCTGGTGCTGCGGGCTCTGCACTCGATGCCCGAGGAAAAGATGGTCGGCGTGGTTCTTAACGACAAGAAAACCGTGGTGGTGGATGCCCCCAGTTTGGCGAGCTTGCAAGCTAAGACCGAGGTCTAATGCTGGTATCTTCCAGTCGCCCCTCTCCCTACCTGGTCAGCTTTCTGGTGGGAGAGTCGCTGCTTATGGCCTTAGGGCCCATTCTGGCAGTGTATCTGCGCCTGGGCACCTCGGCTGAGCTGTTCACCTTTCGCTATTCCTGGTACCGGCTGCTCCTGGTGCCGGTGGTCCTGCAGATAACCTTCTACTACTCGGACCTGCACAACTTCCGCATCGCCCGGCCCTTCATCTGGACCGTGGCCCGGGTCACCCAGGCCATGGCCCTGGGCACCCTGGCCCTGGCCGTGCTGTACTACTTCCTGCCCACCCTGCTCCTGGGCCGCGGCGTGCTGTTCCTGGCCTTCGTGATCACCACCGGCCTGGTGCTGATCTGGCGCGGTCTCTACGGCTGGGCCCTGAAGCAGAAGCTGCTGTCCTCCCGCCTGCTCATCGTGTGCTCGGGCTCCCTGGCCGACTCCATCATCGACGAGTTGGTCAGCCGTTCGGACAACATCTACCACGTGGTCTGCCTGGTGGACCTGAACCAGCCCGAGAAAACCGAGGTGAACCTCATACCCGCCTGGGCGCATCTGCTGCGGGCCGACCTGCGCATCAGCGGCGACGAGCTGGCCGGGCTGGTGCGCTACTACGGGGTGAACATGGTGGTGGTGGCCATGGTGGAGAAGCGGGAGAACATGCCCCTGGAGCAGCTGCTCACCTGCCGCATGCTGGGCGTGCCCGTGGTCACCGGCGAGGACTTCTTCGAGCAGATCGCCGGCCGCATCCTGGCCAACCGCATCCGCCCCGGCTGGCTGGTGTTCTCGCCGGGCTTCGCCACCAGTGCTCTGCGCCGCTTCACCAAGCGCACCATGGACCTCCTGCTCAGCCTGCTGGGCCTGCTCATCACCCTGCCCATCAGCCTGATCGTGGCCCTGATCATCAAGCTGGACAGCAAGGGCCCGGCGATCTACAGCCAGGAGCGCGACGGCCAGCACGGACGCCGCTTCATGATGTTCAAGTTCCGCTCCATGGTCACCGACGCCGAGCAGCAGAGCGGGCCGGTCTGGGCCGAGGTGGACGACCCGCGCATCACCCGCGTGGGCCGCCTGCTGCGCCGCACCCGCCTGGACGAGATACCTCAGATGTGGAACGTGCTCATCGGCGACATGAGCTTCGTGGGCCCCCGGCCGGAGCGGCCCCACTTCACCGACCAGTTGGCCGAAAAACTGCCCTACTACCGCGAACGGCTGCGGGTCAAGCCGGGCATCACCGGCTGGGCCCAGGTGTGTTTTCCCTACGGCTCCTCCGCGGCCGCCGCCCTGGAAAAGCTCAACTACGACCTCTACTACATCAAGCACTCCAGCCTGAGCATGGATATCATGATCCTGTTGCAGACAGTGAAGATCCTACTTTTCGGAGGAGGCGGCCGTTGACGCAAACCCAATCCGAAAAGCAACCGCCGCGGCCCTTCTACCTGCGCCCGCTGAACCTGACTTGGGCCTTGGTGGCGGCGCTGCTGCTGTGGATCTACCTGCCCCACATCATCTCCATGGTCCAAAACTGGTGGGCGGACCCCAACTACTCCCACGGCTTCCTGGTGCCCATCGTCTCCGCCGGCCTAATCTGGCGCCAGCGCCACAAACTGGCCTCCCGGGTGGCGGGCCCCAACTACTGGGGCCTGGCGGCCATCGGCGGCGCCCTGGCCATGCTGCTGGTGGGGCAACTGGGGCACGAATTCTACCTGCGCCGGCTCAGCTTGATCCCGGTGCTGTGGGGCCTGGTGCTGTTGGTCTGGGGCTGGCCGGTGGCCCGTCGGCTGTGGTTCGCCTTCGCCTACCTGATCCTGATGGTGCCCCTGCCCTACATGCTCTACGACGCGGTGGCCTTCCCCCTGCGCCTGGTGGCGGCGCGCATCGCTGCCTGGGGGGTGCGCCTGTTCGGGGTGCCGGCCTTCGTGGAAGGCAACACCGTGCACCTGCCCAACGTGGTGCTCAATGTAGTGGACGCCTGCTCGGGTATCAGAAGCCTCATCTCCCTGCTGGCGGTGGGCGTGATCCTGGCCTACCTCATGCTTCCCAACCGCTGGATCAAGGCGGTGGTGGTGCTGCTGGTGCTGCCGGTGGCGGTGTTCACCAACGCCCTGCGCGTCACTGTGGCCGGCTTGGCCGCGGAGTGGATCAGCAAAAAGACCCTGGAAGGGGTGATGCACGACTTCGTGGGCTGGGTGGTGTTCATGGTGGGCTTCGCCATCCTGTTCGGCATTACCCTGGGGCTCAAAAAGCTGGTGCCCGACCCGGGAGAGCGGCAATGAAAAAGCGCAGCACCTTACTGGCCCTGCTCATCACCAGCGCCCTGCTGCTCTTGGCCGCCTTGTTCATCACCCTGGGCCAGGACGTGACCCCCCGCAAGCTGCGCCAGCCCATCAAGGACCTGCCCCTGGCCCTGGGTTCCTGGCGGGGCGTGGGTCCGGACACCCCCCTGGACCGCCCCACCCTGGAGCTACTCAGGCCCAGCGACTACCTGCTGCGCAACTACACCAATCCCCAGGGTATGGTGGCGGCGGTGTTCATCGCCTTCTTCGAGCTGCAACAGGAAGGGCAGATCATCCACTCGCCCCGCCACTGCCTGCCCGGCAGCGGTTGGCAGATATCCAAGCGCACCGAGGTGTTGGTGCCGGGTCCCCAGGGGCCTTACAAGGTGAATCAGCTGATTCTTACTAAGGACTTGGACAACCTTAGTGTGCTTTACTGGTACCAGGGCCGAGGGCGGGTGGAGTCCAACGAGTACTACGACCGCCTGTGCCTGATACTGGACGGTCTGTTCAAGGACCGCAGCGACGGGGCCCTGGTGCGCATCACCTCGGTGCTGCCCGAGGGCGACAAGCGGGTGCTGCCGCAGCAGATCAACCTGGCGGCCAGGCTGATCCCGGCGCTCAACAAGCTCATGCCTCCGCAGTAGCTGGCTGCGCAGAGGCTTTTTCCGGGAGAGCGGTTTGTCCTTTTTCCTGACGATCTTGTTCACGGTGATCGTCTACGTGCGGCCCCAGGAGTTCTGGCCGGCCCTGCAGGGCTGGCCCATACTGGACTACGTGGCGGGCATCGCCGTGTTCTTCGCCCTCCTGGAAAAAAAGATAACCAAAGACAAGTTCCAGCGCTCCATGGCCAACAAGCTGGTGCTCATCTTCTGGATATGGCTGTGCTTCTGTTGGATAGGCAACGGCTGGTTCGGGGGCATTTGGTACACCATCCAGAAGTTCGGCAAGGTGGTGGTGCTCTACTTCCTCATCGTCATGACCATAGACACCTTGCCCAAGCTGAGGACCTACATCTGGTCGCTGCTGTTGCTCAGCGCCTTCCTGGCCTTGGACGCCATCGTCTTGTTCTACACCGGCCAAAGCATCACCGGGCAGGTGGCCTTCACCCGCCTGGAAGGCGATGAGTTCATCGCCCAGGCCCGGGGCATCGGCATCTTTGCCGACCCCAACGACCTGGCCCTGTACATCGTGCCCATGGTCGCCTTCCTGTTGCCGGCCTTCCACCGGGTGGCCTTGTCGCCCAGCAGCATCACCGGCATCCTTTTAATGATCCCCCTGATCACCGGCCTGGTCTTCACCCGCTCCCGCGGCGGCATTCTGGCCATGGCCATCGTGATCTGGATGTATCTGCGCCACCGGGTGGGCGTGGTTTTTTCAGTGGTGGGCCTGGTGTTGCTGCTGGGCCTGCTGATGGCCATCCCCCGCTTCGAGTCGGTCAGCGCCACCGAGGGCACCGGCCGCACCCGCCTGGACCATTGGGCCTTCGGGCTGGGGTTGCTCAAGCAAAACCCGGTTTTCGGAGTGGGCTTCACCGCCTTCACCGACCAGGGCTACCGGCAGACGGCGCACAACTCCTTCATCCTGATCCTGGCTGAAGCCGGCGTGATCGGCGGGCTGCTGTGGATATCGCTCTTTTACTCCATGTACCGGGACATCGCCCTGTTGCGCACCCCGGAGCGGGCTCCGCCCTGGCTGCCGCCCTTGACCAACGCCCTGGAGGCTGGCCTGGTGGGCTGGCTGGCCGGAGGCTTTTTCCTCAGCCAGACCTACGGGTTCCTGGGCTTCATATTGATGGGCCTGGTGGTGGCCACCATGAACATCGTGGCTGATGAGGGCATTGAACTGCGGGAGACCTGGACCAAGGTGCAGGTGCGCAACGTGACCCTGTTCACCATCGGCGGCATCATATTTATGCACCTGCTGGTCATGATCCTGTGGCGGCTGGGTGGCTAGCCGGGGCTGATGTACAAAGCCCTGGACATTTGGTTGGGGCCGTATCTGCGGCAGACCCTGCGGCCGCGGCCGAAGCCCGCCCGGGGCGGGCCGTTGACCCTGTGTCTGGCCGTGGCCGATCATTTCGAGCCCTTCTGGGCCCGGGCCGACGAAGCCCTTGCCCAGGCCCGCCTGCGAGCCTGGGAGCAAGGACTGACCCGGCTGGTGGAAGGCCTGGTCGACAGCCGGGGCCGCCCGCCCTGTCATGACTTTTTCTACCCCCTGGAGGACTACCGTCCCTGGGTGTTGGACCGCCTGGCCGCGCTGCGTCAAAAAGGGCTGGGTGAGGTGGAGGTGCACCTGCACCACCACGGCGAGAGCGCCGCGGAGTTGGAGGACATGCTGCTGGGTTACGCAGAGAAGCTTCACCAGCGCCACGGCCTGCTGGCCAAGGACCCGGTCAGCGGCCGAGTGACCTACGGCTTCATTCACGGCAACTGGGCCCTGGACAACTCCCGGCCCGACGGGCAGTGGTGCGGCCGCAACGACGAGCTGAGCATCCTGGCCCGCACCGGCTGCTACGCCGACTTCACCCTGCCCTCGGCGCCCAGCCCCACCCAGACCCGGACCATCAACGCCATCTACTACGCCATTGACGACCCCCAGCGCCCCAAGAGCCACGACCGCGGCCGTCCGGCAGCGGTGGGGCAGGCGCCCAGCGGGGACTTGCTACTGGTGCAGGGAGTGCTGGCCCTGGACTGGGGCCGGCGCAAGTGGGGCTGCCTGCCGCGGCTGGAGGCCAGCGACCTCAGCGGCCAGACGCCGCCCAGCCCCCGCCGCGTCCCCTTGTGGCTGCGCCACGCCCCCTCGGTGCAGGGGGCCGAGCAGGTGCGGTTCCTCAAGCTCTCCTGCCACGGGGCGCCGGAGAAGAACCAAGACGCCCTGCTGGGCGCCCCGGCCCGCCAGACCCTGGAGCACCTGTGCCGGGTTTATAATGATGGGCGGCGCTATCGCCTGCTGTTCCTGAGCTGTAGGGAGATGGTGCAGGCCATCCACGCCCTGGAGCGGGGAGAGGACTTGCCATGGTGAGAATCCAGGCGCTTTTGTGCGGCCTGCTGCTGCTGGGGCTGAGCGCTCTGCCCTGTCTGGGGCAGGACTCGACCACTACGCCCCAGGTGCGGCCGGAGCACCCCCGCCTGCTGCTCACCAGCCCGCGCCTGCAGCGCCTGCGGGACCTGAGCCAGACGCGCACCGAGCAGTGGCGCCGCCTGCTCTCCTGGGCCTTGGAGCCGGCCCGCCGCAAGGCCGTGGCCGCCGACGGCCCTGGCCTGGCCCTGTGCGCGCTGGTGCTCAAGGAAAAGGACCCGGAGCTGTCCAAGCAACTGGCCCAGCTGGCCGTGCGCTGCGCCCTGCACGGAGCGCGCTTTGGCAGCGTCAAGTCCATCTCGGGCCGCACCCTCACCGCCCACAACAGCCTGCGCGACGCTCTGCAGCTGCTCTCCGACGGCTACCGCCTGCTGCAGCCCAGCGCCGGCCAGCCGCGGGTGATCCCGGTCTCGCGCTACACCGCCGGCCAGGTGACGGTGCGCTCCGACGGCCCGGTCCTGGACCAGACCGCCAAGCCCGGCGACACCTATCTGCTGCTGCAGGACGACCTGCTCAAGGCCGCGCCCCTGGTGCAGCAGGTGGCCCTGACCATGGATTGGGCCTGGCCGGCCTTCTCCGCCGAGGAGCGCCAGGGGATCAGCACCTGGCTCATCGCCCAGGCCAAGCTCTTCGCCAAGCAGGGCCGGGGCTGCTTTGACAGCGAGTCGGCCGCCGCCCTGAGCGTGACCACTCTGGCCGGCCTGGCCGCCTTCGGCAGCAGCCCGGCGGCCGAGGATCTGGTCAGCCAGGCCTGGCAGCAGCGCTTCCGGACCGCCCTGCGCCCCTGCCTGGTCAAGCTGGGTCAGGGCGGTGGCTGGTTCGAGGGCGACACCCCCGGCGCCCGGGCCGGCCTGGACCTCTTGTTGTTCGCCGCCGCCTTCCACAGCGCCACCGGCCTGGACCCCACGGACAAGGTCACCTGGTACGACGACCGGCTGTCTTATCTGCTGTTCCGCCTGCTGCCCGGCCTGGCCACTGCCCACCGGCAAAGCTACCGACGCATTGCCCCCGGCGGCGACGAGATGCTGGCCCCGGAAAAAGCGGCCGAGTTGGTGCGCATGCAGATGTTGTGCCTGACCATCATGCGGCCCGACGACCCGGCGGCGGGCGCGGCCCGGGCCCTGCTTCTGGACCCCAACCTGCCGGGCATGATCTACGGCTACGACTACGTGTACGACTTCCTGTGGGTGGACCCCTACGCCCCCACCGCGCCCCTGGCCACGGCCCCCCTCAGCCACCTGGCCCAGGCCGTGGGTCGGGCGGTGCTGCGCTCGGACTGGTCCGAGCGCGGCACCTGGCTGGGCTTTTCCTGCGGCCCCCACTTCTCCCTGCGTCAACATCTGGACGCCGGCGGGCTGCTCTTGTTCCGCAGCTCCTTTCTGCTGCCTGCGGGCGGGGGCTACGACGGGCCCACCACGCCTCACGCCCTGAACTACGCCATCCGCAGCGTGGCGGCCAACACCCTGCTGATCCAGGACCCCAAGGAGTACTCCTGGTACAACCTGCGCGCTGGCAGGCAGGCCAAAGGCACCTACAGCAATGACGGCGGCCAGCGGGCCTGGGCCCTGTTCGGCCCCAACGGCCAGCCCACCCAGAGCGCCCCCTGGACCGCCAGCGGCCTGGAGAGCGGCCCGGCGCCCTGGTCCAAGCTGGGCAGCGTCTACAACGTGGCCCACATCGAGTCCCTGGAGGACCAGCCCCGCTACGCCTATCTGCGCGGGCGGCTCACCGCGGCCTACGATGGCAGCACCCACAAGGTCAAGCGCCTGCTGCGCCACGTGTTCCTGCTGCGCAACAACGGCCCCGACGACGCCGAAGCGGCCGAGGTGGTGGTGGTAGCCGATGACTTGGTGCTGGCCCGCCCTGGTCTCTCGGTGCGCTTCGCCCTGCACTTTCCCCAGCAGCCGGCCACCCGGCGCACCCTGAACAAGGAGGCCAACGGCCGCTGGCAGGGGCCGGCCTCGCCCCTGATGCTGACCGTGGATGACTCGCGCCTGGAGGTGGTGCCGGTGACGCCGGCCGACTCCCGCCTGGAGGTCTTCGGCGTGCCGGGCGCGGACAGCTGGGTGGACGGCCGCAACTATCCCCCCCAGGGCACGGCCGGCAACCCGGCCCCCTGGCGGGCGGAGTACGTGGTGGCCAGCGCCAAGCAGACCAAGCTTCCCCTGCTGCACGTGCTGCTGCCCGCGGACCAGAACGCGCCGCCGCCGCCCGCGGTCATCGCGCTGCAAAGCCAAGACCCGGACCTCATCGGCGTGGTGATTAAAGACCCTACCTGGCCGCGGGTTTTGGTCCTGCACCTGGGGCCGCCCGCCGCGGACAGGCCCCTAACCTATAGCTGTCCCACGGGATACACCCGGCATCTGGTGGCCGGGCTGCTGCCCCAGGCCGAGTACCAGGTGCAGGTGGAGCCGGGCAAGATAACCATTACTCCGGGCAAGGGGATAAAAGCCAGCCGGGCCGGTCTGTTAGCTTTCCGGGCCGGTCCCGCCCTGCAGCCAGCGCCGCCCCCGGCGCCTATTCCCATGCCGCCTCCCGGAGGCCGCCACCGGAGCAAGAGCAGCTAGGGCTGCCGCCGGGCCCTAAAAAACAATTGCGGGGGTTTAATAAAAGGTTTTTGATGTGTTACCTTAAAATAAGAGTAAAATCGTTAGTAAGCGCCTGTTCCGCATATTCGGCAGCCCATTGTGCGCTTATCTTTACGGAATAAGGGCTGGCAAGGAGCCGGGGAAAACTTCCGGCGCGTGGGTCGGGCGTCCCTACCTGGAGGGGGGTGGGAGGGCGCTAGCTTAGCAGGAGGAAAAGATGCCGTTCCTTTTTGTCTCTGCCCGCAAGCTGGGCCTGGCCATTTTGCTTCTGGCCTCGCTGTCCATGGCGGCCATGCCCGCCTGGGCCGACAGCAAGCAGGAGTTTCTGAAAAAGGGGCTGGAATACTACCAGGCCGGCAAGTTCCGGGAAGCGGCTGTTGAATTCCGTAATGCCATCCAGCAGGACCCCCAGTTCGCCGAGGCCCACTACCGCCTGGCCCTCACCTACCTCAAGCTGGGAGACCTGGGACAGGCCTACCGCCTGTTCTTCAATGTGGTCACCCTGGACCCGGAGAACCTGGACGCCCAGGTGCGCCTGGGGCAGATCGCCCTCTTGGCCGGGCGGGTGAACGAGGCCATGGAACGGGCGGACATCGTCCTGAAGCAGAACCCCAAGGATGTGGACGCCCTGGTGCTGCGGGGCCAGGCTTTCAGCCAATTGCAAGAGGCCGCCAAGGCGGTGGCCAGTCTTAAGAAGGCCCTGGATCTGGCCCCCAAGCGGGCCGACGTGCACGTGCTCTTGGGCCAGCTGCATGTGGAGGAGGGCCGGCCGGACCTGGCGGAAAAGGAGTTCCGCGAGGCCATCTCGCTGGCCCCCAAGCTCTTAACCCCACGGCTGCTCCTGGTGCGTCTGTTCCTGAACCAGCAGCAGGACACCAAGGCCCTGGCGGCCCTGCAGGACACGGTGAAGGCCCACCCCGAAGAGGCCCGGCTGCAGTTGATGCTGGTGGAGCTGTTGATGCGCCAGCATAAGCCGGCCGAGGCCGAGGCCGCGCTGCAAAAGCTGGTGGCCAGCAACCCCAACCGCGAGCGCCCCCGCCTGGCCCTGGCCCGGCTCTACGCCGTCAACGGCCAACTGGCCAAGGCCGAGCAGACCTATCTGGCCACGGTGCGTCAGTTCCCCAACTCCATGTGGCCGGCCCTGATGACCGCCCGCTTCTTCGCCTCCCGCGGCGAGGTGCGCAAGGCCACGGCCTATCTGGAGCAGGCGGCCAAGGTGGCCCCGGACTCGCCGGTGCCCCAGAACGCCTTGGCCGAGCTGGACCTGGAGCGCGGCCTCTTAGACCCGGCCGAGAAGCGCCTGCAGACTATCCTCAAGAAATATCCGGCCAACCTGGCCGCCCAGACCCTGCAGGGCCGCCTGCAGATGGCCCGCGGGCAGTTGGACAAGGCGGTGCAGACCTTCACCGCCGTTATCCGCCAGCGCCCCAACGACCCCGAGGCCCTCTACCGCCGGGCCCAGGCTTTCGCCGCCCAGCGCAAGCCGCAGTTGGCCCGGGCCGACCTGGTCAAGGCGGTGCAATCCGACCCGGCCGACACCCGGGCCCGCTTCCTGCTGGCGGTGCTCTACGCCCGCTCCGGCGAACTGCTGCAGGCCATCGCTCAGATGAACCAGGTGCTGGCCCTGGAGTCCAAGAACCTCACCGCCCTGGAGATGCGCGGACGGCTGTATCTGGCCCAGGGCGTGTTCGACAAGGCCCGGGCCGACTTCCAGGAGATGGTCAAGCGCGATCCCAAGTCTGGCGTCGGCTATTACCGTCTGGGCATGCTGGCCCAGGCCCAGAAGGACCCTGCCCTGGCCATCAAGCATTATGAGCAGGCCTTGGAGCGCAACCCGGGCAATTTGGACGCCCTGATGCGCCTGGCCTTCATATACATAGCCGACAAGAAGCCCGAGCAGGCGGTCAAGCGGGTACGGGACCAGCTGCCCAAGGTGGAGCGCAAGGACCTGATCTACAACCTGCTGGGCGACGTGTACACCATCCTGCGCCAGCCGGACAAGGCGGTGCCCGAGTTCAAGAAGGCCCTGGACCTCAACCCCCGCCTGGTCAGCGCCCTGATGGGCCTGGCCGCGGCCGCCCGGGGCAAGAACCAGATGAGCCAGGCGGAGAGCTACCTGGACCAGGCCATCAAGCTGGCGCCCAACAACCCCACGGCCCTGGTGGCCCGGGGCGACGTGCGCGAGCAGCAGGGCAAGCAGAGCCAGGCCATGGCCGACTACCGGCAGGCCCTGCAGCTTAACAACGACTTCGTGCCGGCCTTGAACAACCTGGCCTATCTGCTGGCCCAGCAAGGCGGTGACAAGAACCTCAACGAGGCCCTGCCTCTGGTGCAGCGGGCCAAGCTCTTGGCACCGGGCGACCCGCGGGTGCTGGACACCCTGGGTTACGTGCTCAGCCGCCGCGGCGCCTTTGTCAGCGCCGTGCAGGAGCTGGAGGACGCCCGCAAGATCAGCCCCAACAACCCGACCATCCACTTCCATCTGGGCGCAGCCTACCTGGGCATGAAGAAGATCAAGGAGGCTCGGGATAGCCTGAAGAAGGCCCTGTCCCTGCCCGGGCCCTTTGCTGGCAGGGCCGAGGCCCAGAAGCTGCTGAAACAGATCGACAACAAGAGCTAGCCTAGGAGAGAAAATACATGCCCGGTCCGGCCCGCAGACAGGGAGCGTGGTCCGTCCGCGCCGCCTTGGTGTTGGTCTCCTTTTTCACGCTGTGGTGCGCCTCCCAGGCCGGGGCTGCCCCCACGGCCGATCCCCAGAGCCCGGCCTACCGGGCCTTTTTTTCGCCCCCGCAGCCCCAGGGCAGCCTGGCGGTGCCCCTGGTGGCCCACGAGCGGGCCCTGAAGCGGGTGCTGGTGGCGGGCTTCGGCATGCCCTTCCCGCCCGGCTACCTGACCGACGCCAACAACCTCTCCCTGACCGACAACACCGGCCGCGAGCTGCCCATCTACGTGAGGGTGCTGGCCCACTGGGCACCGCCGGTGCCGGGAGCCCCCTCCATCCGGGCGGTGCTGATCCAGTTTCAGGACTACATGTCCTCCAGCCAGCCCCGGCAGTACACGGTGCACTGGGGCAAACCCCGGCGGCAGAACCTGCCCCGCGGCTGGCCCAGCCGGCAGGACTGGCTGCCGGTGACCGACGGCTCCTACCCTCGCGGCCAGGTGTACGACCCGCCAGTGTGGGCCCTGCTGCCGCCCAGCTGGCTGGACAAGTGCCTGCTCAAGGGGCGCTTCCTCACCTCCCGCCCCCACCCTTCCACGGACTGGGTGGGAAAGGCCCAGGCCAACTACTTCGGCCACACCATCAACCAGCCCACCCTGTCCAGCTACGATATCGCCCAACAACAGAAAGGGCGGCGCTTCGGTTATGACTACCTCACCAAGTACGCGCCCTGGCTTTATGACCGCGCCATGGCCCAGTTCGTGCTCTATCTGCGCACCGGCCGCTTGGACCCCCTGCAGGCGGGCCACCGCTCGGCCCAGTTCTACGCCAGCCAATTGGAGCCCAACGGCAAGTTCGGCCTGCTGGAAAAAAAACGGGACGTGGACCTGAAGTACGCCAGTCAGGAAGGCATGACCCTGGACTACTTCCTCACCGGCGACGAGAGCCTGCTGGCGGCCGCCAAGCGCCAGGTCAAGACCCTGGAGTCCTGGGACCCCACTTACAGCCCGCAGCGCACCTTCTGGACCGAGCGTCAGTTGGGCATCGGCCTGGTGGCCTCGGTGGCCTCCTATGAGATGACCGGCGACCCCATGATGCTGCAGAAGGCGCGGCATTTCTTCGAGGTGGGCTACCACATGCAGCTCACCCCCCCGCCCGGCGCCCCGCGCGACGGCTGCCTGATCCATACCGCCAAGCAGCATGGCCAGCGCTATGACGGCTGGTATTGCAGCCCCTGGATGACCGCTCTGTTCTTTGACGCGGCCCTGCGCTACTACATCATCACCGCCGACCCCCGGGTGGCCGAGAGCGCCATCCTAATGGGTCAGTTCATGGTCAAGACCGCCACCTACCGCTTCACGGTGGGCAAGGGCAAGGACACGCGCACCTACATTTTCCCCTACTACATGGTCAGCTCGCAGAACCACACCGGCCACGACATCCACGACGACAAGATGCACGCCCTGGACACCAGCAAGATGGTGGCCATGGCCTACTACTTCGCCGGCAAGCTCGGTCAGCCTCGCGAGCAGTTCCGCAGCCTGTTCGAGGAGCTGATGCGCACCGCCCAGTGGCCCATCCCCAAGGTGGAGTACAAGCGCAGGCCTTCCTACATCAATACCCCGCCCCGGCGCTTCAACTGGTGGTTCCGCCCCACCCTGGACCTGGGCTGGCTGATGAGCCAAAACTAGCCCGTAGCTTAGTGCTAGAGCACCAGCACCCGCGGGCGCTGCTTGGGCGCCTGGCGGGTGCTGGTGTTTTGGGCGGCTTATGAGCGGCGGCTGCGGTCTAATCCACCCGCTGCGCCTTTTCCCAGGCGGCTAGTTGCGGGTCCAGGCGGCTGGCCAGGGGCCTGATGTAGCGCTGCTCTAGGCGCCGGCGGCTGAACCAGTAGCCGTGCTTGTGCAGGTAGTAGAGGATGCCCTTGAAATGGCTCAGGGCCAGCATAGACAAAGGCCGCCGCCGCGAGAGCTGGCGGGTGTGGTGCAGCACCCGCAGATGGGCGTAGTACACCACCGCCCGCCCTGCCTTCCAGGTGCGCAGGCACCAGTCCACGTCCTCCGGGGCGTAGAAGATGCGCTCGTCCAGGGGGCCCACCCGCTCCCACAGCTCGCGCCGGAAGAACCAGCAGCAGCTTATGGCCGTGTCCACGCAGCGCAGGCCGCGGAAGGGGAAATCCGGGTAGAAGTCGCGGTTGAAGGTGACGCGGTGCAGGAAGATATCCGGCAGCTTGGCCAGCTTGTCGGTGAGGGTGGGCAGCATCTTCACCGAGGGGTAGGTGCTGCCGTCGGGCATGATGATGCGTGGAGCCGCGATGCCCACCTGGGGCAGGTCATTCAGCAGAGCCATGACCCCGTCCAGGCCGCCCTCGAGCAGCTCAGCGTCCGAGTCCAGCACGCAGATGATCCGGCCCGTGGCCTGGGCCAAGGCCTGGTTGCGGGAGTAGGTGGTGCCGTAGTTGCGGGCCAGGGAGATGACCCGCAGGCGCCCGCCCAGGCTTTGCCGGAACTCAGCCAGCACCTGGGTAGTGTGGTCCGTGGAACCGTTGTCCACCACCCAGATCTCGTACTCCAGCCCGGCCTGGCCCGCGGCCAGGGCCGCCGAGGATATGGCCATGGGCAGGCGGGCGGCGTCGTTGTAGGTGATGATCACGTAGCTGATGTCCAGGGGCAGGGCCTGGTTCATCGCCCCCCTCCTGGTCCGGCGGCCAACTGGCGATAGATGTCGGCGTATTCCTGCATCATGCGGCGCAGGCTGAAGTGGGCCTGCACCCGCTCCCGGGCGGCCTGGCCCAGAGCCGCGGCCAGCTCGGGCTCGCTCAGCACCCGGCCCAGGGCCTGGGCCAGGGCCTCGGGGCTGCGGGCGGGCACCAGCAGGCCGCTGGCCCCGTCCTGCACCACCTCGGGGTTGCCGCCCACCAGGGTGGCCACCACCGGCAGGCCAGCGGCCATGGCCTCCAGAAGGGACACCGAGATGCCCTCGCTGAGCGAGCTGAGGGTGAAGACATCGGCCGCGGCCAGGTAGCGCGGCACATCGTCCCGGTTGCCGGGAAGCGCCAGGGCCTGACCCAGGCCCAGCTCCGTGGCCAGGGCGGTCAGGGCCGGCCGCTCCCCGCCCTCGCCCAGGATGATCAAGCGCAGCTCCGGGAAGCGCTCCCGCAGCAGGGCGCAGGCCCGGAGCAGGCCGGCCTGGTCTTTTTCCGGCGACAGGCGCCCCACGCTGAGCACCAGGGGCGCGCCCGCCGGCAGGCCCAGCTCGCAGCGGGCCTGCTCGCGGACCTGGGGTCCGTGGGGGAACAGGTCCGGGTCCACGCCGTTGTAGATCAGGCGCAGCCGGCGCTCGGGCAGGCGGTCCACCTCCCGGGCCACGCGCAGGGAGTCACGGCCCACGCAGACCGTGACCCGTGCCAGGCGGCCCACCAGGCGGCTGAGCAGGCGGTAGCTGGTGTCCGCGGGCCGGTCCGCGGCCCAACGGCTAGTGCCGTGGCGGGTGGCCACCATGGGCCGGCCGCTGAGCAGGCCCGCCAGGCCGGCGTAGAGCATGGCCCCCTGATTGTGGGCGTGGATCACCTGCACCCCCTGGCTGCGCAGCAGGCGCACCAGGCGCGGCACCAGACGGAAATCCAGGCCCGACCGCTTGCCCAACTCGGCCAGGGGCACACCCAGGTCCCGCACCTGCTGGGCCAGGTCCCCGGCCTGGGTCAGCACTGCCAACCTGGGCCGCAGGCCCATTTCCGGGCCCAGGCGCAGAAAGTCCAGCACCAGGCGCTCCAACCCACCGGTCATGAAGCTCCAGGTCACGTGCAGCACCGTGAGTGGCGGACCCTGTTCCTGCATGCGCCTCCTAATGCTAATTCCTAGAATAAACGCGGTCCCCGTTAAGTATCAAGCCCCTAAATGGTTGACAACACGGCCGCTTCCAGCCTAGATTGCCTTAACGGCCAGCGCCGCCCCCTGGGGGCGGCATCAGAGGGGACCTGGCCCGCGGGCCGGCCCCGAGGCCGGAAGGGGAATCGGTGGGCGCCTCAGATACCTGGCCAAACAGCGCAGATGCTCAGGGGGCCCCTGCCCGAGGCTTGGCCGGGCTGCGGGTGCTGGCGCTAACCACTCAATTTCCCAACCCTCTTTTCCCGCACTGGGCCACCTTCAACCGCCAGCAGATGGATGCCATGGCCTCCTTCTGCCGCCTGGGCCTGGTGGCGCCGGTGGCCTGGACCGAGTTGCTCAGGTCGGGCAGCTGGCGTCTGGCCCCGCAGCAGAAGCCCTACCCCGTGTCCTGGCCGGTGTTCTGGTACCTGCCCCGCATCCGCCGGCAGTGGCACGGCCGCTGGCTGCTCTGGTCGGCCTGGCCCCAGCTACACCGCTTGGCCCAGGAACTGAAGCCCCAGGTGTTTCTGGCCACTTGGCTCTTCCCCTCGGGCTGGGCAGGCATGGTGGCCGCCCGCCGCCTGGGCCTGCCCCTGGTCATCAAGGTGCACGGCAGCGACGTGATGGTCTTCAAGGACGACCCCCTGCGCCGGCCGTATCTGAAGCAGGCCCTGCGCGCGGCCCAGGCCGTGGTGGCGGTGAGCCGCTCCCTGGTGCAGGAGGTGATCAAGCTGGGGGCCGAGCCCGGCCGGGTGCACCTGATCGGCAACGGCCTGAACCAGGGCCTGTTCACCCCCGGCGACCGCGGCCAGGCCCGCCGGCGCCTGGGCCTGGACCCGCAGGAGCGCCTGCTGTTGTTCGTGGGCCGTCTGGTGGAGGTCAAGGGCCTGGAGACAGCCCTGCAGGCCATGGTGCGCATCCCCCAGGCCCGGCTGGTGGTGGTGGGCCAGGGGCCGCTGGAGGCCAGCCTCAAGGCCCGGGCCCGGGACCTGGGGCTCTACGAGCGGGTGATCTGGGCCGGGACGCAGCCCCACCAGGAGGTGCCCACCTACATGGCCGCGGCCGACGCGGTGGTGCTGCCCAGCCTGTCCGAGGGCGACCCCAACAGCGTGTTGGAGGCCCTGGGCTGCGGCCGGCCGGTGGTGGCGGCCCGGGTGGGGGGCGTGCCCGAGGTGGTGTTCGAGGGCCAGCAGGGCTCCCTGTTCGAGGCCGGCGACGCCGTGGGCCTGGCCCAGGCCGCCCAGAAGGTGCTGGAGCGGCAGTGGGACCCGGCCGCCCTGTCGGCCTCGGTGGCCGGCCGCAGTTGGCAGGCCAGCGCCGCGGCCCTCTTGGACGTGCTGGAGCGGGTGGCCAGGCGGGGAACCGCCTCATGAAGCGGCTGCTCTTGATCTCCTACGTGTTCCCGCCCGCGGCCGGCGGCGGCGTGCAGCGCCCCCTGAAGTTCGCCAAGTACCTGGGCCGCTTCGGCTGGCAGCCCATAGTGCTCACCGCCCGGCGGCCCTCGGCCCCGGCCTGGGACCCGGAGCTGCTTAAGGAACTGGGCCCCGAGGTGGAGGTGCGCCGCCTGTTGAACCTGGAGCCCGGAGCCGGCGGCAGGGGCAACGGCGCCGGCGCAGAGGGGGGCGGCCGGAAGCGCCGCCTGGCCCATCTGCTACTGCCGGACCGGCACCTGCTCTGGCTGCCCACCGCCCTGCCCCAGGCCCTGGCCGCCACCCGCGGCAGACGGGCCGCCCTGGTGATGGTCAGCGCCCCGCCCTTTTCCAGTTTTCTCTTGGGCTGGGCCCTGAGCCGGCTCAAGGGCCTGCCCCTGGTGCTGGATTTCCGCGACGAGTGGAGCGGCTTCTACGCCCAGGGCTTCGACCCCCGCCAGGCCGGGGGTTGGCGGCTGCGCCTGATCCGACGCCTGGAGCGGAGGCTGGTGCGGGCCGCGACGACGGTGCTCACGGCCAGCCTGGGGGCCAGCCAGCGGCTGCATGCCCTGTATGGCGGACCAACGGACAAGTACGTCTGGATACCCAACGGCTACGACCCCGAAGACTTCACCGGTCCATCCCCGCCCCCCGAGGACGGCCGCCTGAGCCTGGTCTACGTGGGCACCCTGTTCGGGGTCACCAGCCTGCGCCACCTCTGGGCGGCCCTGGCCCTGCTGGAGCCCGCGCAGCGGGCCCGGCTACGGGTCAAGGTGGTGGGCCGGGTGACCGAGGGCGAGGTCAGCGACCCCGGCCTGCCGGGGCTGCAGGTGGAGGTGACCGGCTACCAGGACCATCTGCGGGCCGTAGCCGAGATGCGCCGGGCCGGGGCCCTGGTTCTCACCCTGGAGGACCTGCCCGGCAGCCCGCGGGTGATCCCGGCCAAGCTCTTCGAGTACCTGGCCGCCCGGCGGCCCATCCTGTGCCTGACCCCGGCCGGCGAGGCCAGCGCCATCGTGGAGGCCAGCGGGGCCGGGGCCGTGGTGTTGCCGGGACGGCCGCAGGAGCTGGCCCGCCTGCTGCAAAGCTGGCTGCAGGCCCCGCCGCCAGTGCCCCAGGCGCCGCCGGAGCGCTTCAGCCGCCCTGAGCTGACCCGCCGCCTGGCCCAGGTGTTGGACCGGGTGGCCGCCGGTCCGGGCCAGAGCTGACGGCGCGCGGCCATGGCCAGAGAGCGACCTGCCAAATACCTCGCCAGGCGGCTGCTGTATTACGGCGGCCTCAACCGCCTGCTGCTGGCCCTGCGTTCGCGCTCCATCATCTTGGGCTACCACCGGGTCATCCCGGCCGGCCCGGGCCTGCTCAACCAGTTCCTGGACAGCGTGTCGCCCGAGGACTTCGCCGGCCACCTGCGCTACCTGCGCAGCCTGGGCTTCCGGTTCGTGGGCCTAAACGAGCTGGTGGCCAGCCTGAGCCCGGCCGCGGGCCGCCCGGCTCGCCTGGCCGTGGTCACCTTTGACGACGGCTACCGGGACCTGTATGACAACGCCCTACCCATCCTGCGGGATCTGGGGGTGCCTTTCTCCCTGTTCCTGAACACCGCCACCGTGGGCGCGAACCGCCTGTCCTGGGTGCACCGGGTCTTGGCCGCCCTGGACAGGGTGAGCCCAGAGACGCAGACGCGCCTGCTGGCCGCGGCCATCCAGGCCCCGGCCGGGCTGGGCCTGGAGGAGCTGTTCGGCCGCCTGGTGCGCTGGCCCGACAGCGGCCGGCTAGAGGCCATCAGCCAGGACCTGGCCTCGCGCACCGGCCTGACGCCAGAGGATGAGGCCCGCACCTGCCGCGAGCTGTACCTGGACTGGGGCCAGCTCAGCGAGCTGGCCGGGCAGGGCGGCAGCATCGAGTGCCACACCCACGAGCACTTCCCCCTGAGCAGCCTGGGCGGCGAGCAAGTGGCCGGGCAGATACAGACCTGCAACCAGATCATCCAGCAAAACCTGGGCCGGCCGCCCCAGGCAATGTCCATCCCCTTTGGCCTGGATAATGCCGGGGCTCTGCCGCGGCTGTCGCAGCTGCGCCTCAGCGCGGTCTGCACCAGCCGCCGGGCCCTGGTGGGGCCGGATGCCCAGGCCGAGGCCCTGCCCAGGGTGTTCCCGGTCGGGAACACGCTGGACCTGGCCACCCGGCTGAGCCGGCTGCTGCTGGGCAATAAGCGAAACAAGACCGGCCGGGGTTAGCTTGCTACAATTGACGCCGAGGATCGCCAGACTGAGCCGCCATTAGGGAGACTGAGCATGGACCCCAAAGTTACTGTTTTGATGGGGGTGTTCAACCGGGAGAGCTATCTGGAGGAGACCATCCAGAGCGTGCTCGGCCAGTCCCTGGGCGACTTCGAGTTCATCATCGTGGACGACGCCTCCACGGACCATAGCTGGGAGGTGCTGCAGCAGCAGGCGGCTCGGGACCGCCGCATCAGGCTGATGCGCAACGAGGCCAACCAGGGCGCGGCCCCCACCTACAACCGCATCCTGGCCGAGGCCCGGGGCCGCTACATCGCCACCCAGGACTCGGACGACATCTCCCTTCCCCAGCGGCTGGAAAAGCAGGCGGCGGTGCTGGAAGCGCGCCCGGAGGTGACGGTGGTGGGCGGCTTCGCCTCGTTGATGGACAGCCAGGGCCGGCCCCTGCCCCGCACCCTGCTCCAGCCCACCACGGACAAGGTCATCCGCGCCCAGGCCCTGCTGTTCAACTCCTTCATCGGCGCCACCATGATGGGCCGCCGCCAGACCATGGCGGACCACGGGCTGCAGTACAGATACAGCACCGTGGAGGACTTTTACATGTCCTCGGCCCTCTTGCGCTACGGCCAGGGGGTCAACCTGGACGAGATACTCATCAAGGTCCGCATCCACGGCGGCTCGGTGTCCAACTTCTGGGAGAAGCAGGAGAGCCTGGCCGACCAGGTGTCTTTGGAGAACTTCGCCCTGCGCGGCCTGGACCACCGCTTCGGCCAAGAGGACGTGCTCTTGATGCGGCGGGTGGGGCTGCGCGGCTTGGCCCTGAGCGCCGAGGAGCGTCGGCGGCAGCTGGACCTGCTGGCCGACTTCCTGGACTGCATGCGCACTGAGTTGGGCCTGAGCCGGGCCGAGGTGCATGAGCTGAGCCACTGGATCCTGGTCAGGGTGCTGCGGGGCATGTCCCTGCCGCCGCACCACTGGGGCAACCTGCCGGAGCTGCTCCGGCTGCTGCGCCTGGACCCGCGCACCACCTTGGGCTACCTGGGCCGCAAGCTAATCCCCGGCGACGGATTCAACTAGGCAGGGGCCGCCGGCGGGAGCAAGGACGGGCATGATCGTAGGCAACACAGTGGTGGGTTGGGCCGGGCGGGCAGTGAGCCTGGCCACCTCCCTGGTGTCGGTGCCCATCCTGGTGCACTACCTGGGCAAGGACGGCTTCGGCGTCTGGCTGCTGTTGATGAACGTCTGGATCATGGCGGGGCTGTTCGACCTGGGCATCTACCAGGCCTACGTGCGCTATGTGGCCGACGACTTCGCCTCCGGCGACCCCCAGGACCTGGCGGCCACCAACGCCAGCTGCCTGTCGCTGTACCTGATCATCAGCGCCCTGGTGCTGGCGGTGTACGCGGTGGTGGCCTACTACGCCGACGCCATGTTCTCCATACCGCCGGAGTCCACCTCCCTGGTGCGCTGGGCCCTGCTGCCCCTGGCCATTTCCTCGGCGGCCAGCTTTCCGGCCCGCATCTTCGAGGGCCTGTTGTTCGCCCAGGAAAAAATCTACGTCTACACCGCGGTGGGCATCCCCTTGAACCTGGGCCGCCTGGGGCTGATCATCGCGGCCCTGGAGCTGGGCTGGGGGCTCATAGGCGTGTCCCTGACCTTCCTGGTCGGCTCCCTGGCCGAGTACATAATCGTGGCCTGGCTCAGCCTGCGCCGCCTGCCCGCGCGGGGCTGGCTGCGGCCGGGCTGGCGCGGCGAGCGCATCAAGCAGATCGTAAGGTACGCCGCCGACACCATGCTGTTGATCGTGGGTAACCGGGTGCGCGCCCGCACCCCCACCCTGCTCATGGGCATCCTCTCCAACCCGGTGGCGGTGGCCAAGTTCGGCGTGGGCAACCGGCTGATGAGCCAGTCCGTGGAGCAGGTGACCGCCTCGGTGGTGGCGGCCCAGCCGCGCTTCTCGCTGCTGGAGTCGGCCGAGGAGATGGACAAGCTGCGCGAGCTGTTCCTGCGCACCTGCTTCTACACCGGCCTCATCGCCGGCTTTCTGGCCGTGGGCATCGTGTTCTTGGCCAAGCCCTTCATCTACCTGTGGTTGGGCCCGGAGTTCGACGAGAGCGTGACCGTGGTGCACATCCTGGTGCTGCCCATGACCCTGTTCGCGGCCCTGGGGCCCTGCGAGGCCCTGCTCTACAGCCTCAAGAAGCAGCGCATCACCGGCCTGGTCAGCCTGGCCGAGGTGGCGGTGATGGTCTTGGTCTACTACCTGATCCTGGCCCGCATGGGGGCCAGCGGCGCGGCCCTGGGCCTGGGCCTGGCCCTGGTCTGCCTGCGGCCCTGGCTGCTGCCCACCTACATCTGCCGGCGCATCGGCCTGCCCCTGTGGGCCTTCTGGCTCAAGGGCATCGGCCGGGCCTGGCTGATTCTGGGTCTGGCCGCCCTGGCCCTGTGGCCCCTGTTCACCTATTGGCATTTGGGAAGCTGGGTGGCGTTGGTGGCCGGCGGCGTGGTGCAGTGCCTGGTGTGCGTGGGCTTCATCGCCGCCGGCATCGGCGCGGAGGAGCGCAGCTACTGGCTGGGCAAACTCACTACCCTGCGCGGCCGCCTGGCCGCGGCGCGGGGCAAGACCGCTGCGGGCTAGGCCTGGGCCTCCAACCGGGCCAGACCGGCCCGGGCCTCCTCCAGATTGGGCTCCAGGGACAGGGCCCGACCATAGTGCTGGCGGGCCTCCTCCGGGTGGCTCAGGCCCTCCTCGGCCTGGCCCAGCAAGAGGGCCAGGTGCGGCTCCTGGGGATGCTCCTCGGCCGCGTCGCGCAGCAGCCACAGGGCCTCGGGAAGGCGGCCCAGGGCTAATAGGGACCGGGCCAGCACCCGGATGTAGCGCAGGGCCAGGGGCTCCCGCTGGTGGGCCCGGCGGGCCAGGGACAAGGCGATCTCCAGGTTGGCCCGTCGGTCCAGGTAGAGCACGGCCAGGCCGCAGAGGGAGGCCGCGTCGGCCGGGTTGGCCTTGACCGCCTCCTTGAAGGCCTCCTCGGCCTTGGCCGGCTGGCCTTCGGCGGCCAGCACCTCACCCAGGCGGCGGTGCACGGCCTTCTTGCAGCCCGGCTGGACCGCGGCCCGCTGGAAGTAGTCCAGGGCCTCTTTGCTGCGGCCCTGGGACTGGGCCAGGCGTCCCAACTGGTACAGGGCGTCGGCGTGCTCGGGGCTCAGCTCCAGGCTGCGCTGCAGGCAGGCCTCGGCCTCCGCGGCCCGGCCCAGGCCCATCAGGGCCAGGCCCAGGTTGTAGTGGGCCATGTAGTCCTGGGGCGCGGCGGCCTGTGCCCGCTCGAAGTACTCCCGGGCCCGCTCCATCTGGCCCAGTTGCCCGTGGCACACCCCCAGGGAGTTGAGCACGTTGGCCTCGTTGGGCTCCAGGCCCAGGGCCTTCTCGTACTCGGCCACCGCCTCGGAGAGCCGGCCCTGGTTGAACAGGTCGTCGCCGCTAACGTTCAGGCTCACGGCGTCGAAGATCACCACGCTGTAGGGCTCCAGGAAGCCGGCGTGCACCAGGGCCTTGCCTGCGTTGTCCAGGGTCTGCTCCGCGCTGAAGCCTGGGCAGGGATGGGCCGCCACCCCCACCCGCACCGGCCGGCCGCCCCGCTCCTGCAGGCGGGCCACGGCCTGCAGGGCGCTGTCCCGGGCCTGCCCGGCGTTCTGGCCGGGCAGCAGCACGGCCAGGGCCTCGGGGGAGTGCCGGCCCAACACGGCCTGGGCCCCGAAGGCCTCCCGCACCGCCGTGGCCAGGCCGGACATCAGGGCCTCGGCCCCCAGGCGGCCGCTGACCTCGGCCATGGCCTCCAGCCCCTCCACCCGCATGAGCGCCGCCGCAAACCCCTGGCCCGAGGCCGCCAAGGCCTGGAAGGCTCGAGCCAGGGAGCGGTGCTCCAAGAGGCCGGTGACCTCCTCCAGCACCACGGGCAGCTCCACGCCGCCCAGGCTCAGGGTGCGCTGGCGGCCGCCGTTGGCCTGGACCTGGGCCTGGGGCGCCAGGCGCCGCAACACGTCGCCGGGCCGCAGCAGCACCGTGGGCTGGCTGAGCTGCACCACCTCGGCCAAGGACTCCTCCTCGCCCAGGATGACCAGCACCACCTCGGCCTTGGTCTGGCCGGACTCGTCGCCGGCGGCGCTGACACCGAAGCGTTCGCCCTCGCTGAGGCCGTGCACCCGGCCCAGGTTGATCAGCACCCGGTCCAGGGGCATCACCTCCAGCAGGCGGCCGGCTTGGTCCGGGATGTGGTCGAACCAGAGCAACTCCTCCAGGCCGGCGCGGGCGGCGGCCTGTTGGGCGCGCAGGGCCCGGGCCTTGAACAACGCCGCGGCCTCGGCCGCCGGCCCGTCGCTGCGTGCGCTCAGGCTGGCCGCGCCCAGGCTGAGGCGGCCGGACCAGGGCTGGCCCACGGCCTCCTCGGGCTCCAACTCCGCGGCCCCAATGCTCAGCGCCGCGGCCGCCTGCTGGGCCGCCTCGGCCCGGCCGGGCAGCAGCAGGAAGTACACCTCGCCCGCCCGGGCCGCCAGCAGGGCCTCGGGCGCCGCCGTCAGGGCCAGGCCGGCCAGCCCACGGCGCAGGGCCTCGGCCGGCCGGCGGCCGTGGCGCTCCTGCCAGGCAGCCAGGCCCTGGGGCTCAAAGGCCAGCAGGCACAGGCCCTGGCCGTCGCCCTCGGCGTCCAGGGCCAGACGCCCCCGCCGGCGCGAGGGGGCCAGGCGGGAAATGGCGGTGGTCAGGGCCTCGTCCAGGGCCTGCTCGTTGGCCAGGCCGGTGAGGGGGTCGGTCTCCGCGGCCAGGCGCAGGCGCACCAGGTCCAGGGCCGCCTCCACCAGCGAGGCCAGAAAAGGGTGCACCGGGGCGGGCAGCTGCTCGGCGCTGACCCCGTGGGCGGACAGCAGGGCCAGGGGTCGGCCCTTGTGGATCAGGGGGATGATCAGGCGGCCGCCGGTGGTGTCGAACAGGGCGCTGCCCCGGGCCAGGGCCTCCTGCAGGGGGAGCTGGCGCTGGTCGCCGAGATCGGGCAGGGGCAAGAGGTCCACCCGGCCGCTGTTCAGGGCCCGGCGGAAGGGCGGTTTGAGGATCTCCTGGAAACGGTCGAGCGCCGCGTAGCTCAGTGCGCCGGGGGGGCTGGCCGGGGTCAAGGACACCTCCGCCTGAAAAGGTTGAATCAGCCGGCCAGGCCGGCCAGGGCCTTGATTATAACCGCGGCGTCGTCGCCGGTGAGGGTGCGCACGTCCATGAGCAGGCGCTGGTCCTCCAGCCGGCAGATGATGGGCGTCTGCCCGGCCCGGAGCGCCGCCTCCAGCTTGCTGGGGCTCAGGCCCTCCACCGCCACCTCCAGCAGGCGGCTGCGCGGCGCGGCCAGGGGCAGGGCTCCGCCGCCCACCCGGCTCACGCCGTCCACCGTGGCCACCCGCAGCCGGGGCAGGCCCAGGGCCTTGAGGCGCGCGGCCAGGCGGCCGGCCCGCTTGCGCAGACTCTCATAGCTGGCGCTAATCATGGCCAAGGTGGGTATCTGGGCGACGGCCTTTTCCGGCTCGCGGTACAGCTCCAGGGTGGCCTCCAAAGCGGCCAGGGTCAGCTTGTCCACGCGCAGGGCCCGGTTGGTGGGGTTCTTACGGCAGCGCTCCACGTACTCGGCCCGGCCCAAGATGATCCCGGCCTGGGGCCCGCCCAGCAGCTTGTCGCCGGAGAAGGTGACCAGGTCCGCGCCCTCGGCCAGCACCTCTGGCACCGTGGGCTCCTTGGGCAGGCCGAAGCGGGTGAAGTCGATCAGGGTGCCCGAGCCCAGGTCCTCCATCACCGGCAGGTGAAAGCGGTCGCCCAGGGCGCGCAGTTCGGCCAGGGGCACCTCCTGGTGGAAGCCCACCACCGCGAAGTTGCTGGTGTGCACCTTGAGTAGTAGCGCGGTCTGGGAGCTGATGGCCCCCTCGTAGTCGTGCAGGTGGGTCTTGTTGGTGGCGCCTACTTCCTTGAGCACCGCGCCGGAGCGAGCCATGACATCCGGGATGCGGAAGGAGCCGCCGATCTCCACCAGCTGCCCGCGGCTGACCACCACCTCGCGGCCAGCGGCCATGGTCTGCAGGCAGAGCAGCACCGCGGCGGCGTTGTTGTTCACCACCAGGGCGGCCTCGGCGCCGGTCAGCTCGCAGAGGATTTCGTTGACATGCGCGTAGCGGCTGCCCCGGGCCCCGACCGCCAGGTCGTATTCCAGGTTGGTGTAGGTGCGGTTTAGCTCCAGCAGGCGCTTCAGCGCCGCCTCGGCCAGCAGGGAGCGGCCCAGGTTGGTGTGCACCACCACGCCGGTGGCGTTGACCACCCGCTTGAGGCTGGGCGCGGCCAGGCGCCGGGCCAGGGCCGCGGCCGAGGCCGCCACCGCCGCCAGGCCCAGAGCCTCGGCGGGCAGCTCCTCGCCGGCCAGCAGGCGCTGGCGCAGGCCGTCCACCGCCTGGCGGGCGGCCCGCAGCAACAGGGGGCGCGGGACGCCCTCGCCGGCCTGGACCAAAGCCGCAGAGGCCAGGAGCTGATCCACCTTGGGCAGCCTGGCCAGCAGGCTCTGATCCTTCATGGCCCCCTCCCTAACAGTGCCTACTTACTATAACAAAATGAGTCGGAGCAGCAAGGCTTATGCCCGCTGGCGCAGCCAGAAAAAGGCCAGGGCCGCGATGACGATGCAGTGGTCGATCTGGCCGCCGGCCACCAGGCCGGGCAGCTCTTCCTGAGCCACGCTGAGCACCTCGATCTCCTCGCAGTCATCCAGGCGCAGCGGCCCGTTGGGCTCGCAGTCCAGGCCCAGGAAGGTGTGGCAGGCGTTATCAAAGAGGGCGGGGTTGGGGTTGACCTTGCCCAGGTATTCCAGCCGGCTGGCCCGGTAGCCGGTCTCCTCGGCCAGCTCGCGGGCGGCGGCCTTCTCCAGATCCTCGCCCAGCTCCACCAGGCCGCCGGGAATCTCCAGGGCCCAGTCCTGGCTGCCCTGGCGCCACTGGCGGATCAAGACCACCCGGCCCTGGCTGGTCACCGGGATCACGTTGACCCAGTCCGGGCTGTGCAGGACCACGAACTCGCCGTGCTTGGGACCTTTGCGGCGCTGGCAGCGCTCCACCTTGAGCACGGGATGGTCCAGCACCATCCGGGATTTGTGAGTGTCCCACTTGTCCATGCGCGCCTCTTCCTTCGCAGGCCTCCCCCCAGGAGCGGCCGGACGGCCCCGCCGCCCTAGCGGAGCACCACGGTCTGGCCGATGATCATGCTGATCAAGCCGCCGATGATCACGTTCTGGATGAACAAGATGGCCAGGATCACCAGCAGGGGCGAGAGGTCAATGCCTCCGAAGTTGGTGGGAATTATCCGCCGCACCCGCCAGAGCACCGGCTCGGTGACGGCGTACAGAAAACGCACGATGGGGTTGGACGGGTCGGGCCGCACCCAGCTTATCACCGCCGCGGCTATGAGCACCCACATGTAGGCGCCCAGGAGCCAATTTATAAATTGGAGCAATCTCGCGATAAATTCAGTCAAAGCTCACCTCGCCTTGCATCCGGGCCATTGCGGCATATGCTAATACTTTAGGCCCAACTTCGGCCCTGTCAAGCACAGCCTGGTCGAGGCGTTTTGATAGCGGCGGAGCATGGTTCAGAGAATTTCATCGGCTTGTTGAGTTTGTGATTCTGACTTGTTATACTTACCAAAAATAAACCAAGTGACACGACCCCTTGCGGGCGAATCAAGCCTGGGGGCAGTATCCCGCCTGACAATAATAAGGAGCAAACAACGATGAAACACAAGCGGCTAGCGGTGGTGCTGGGGATCGTGCTGGCCCTGGCCTTGGGAATGGCCTTGGCCGTTCCGGCCCAAGAGAAAAAACCCGCTGTATGCTTTGACAAAAAGCTCTGCGCCGAAAAGCTGCGCTATGGCAGCGAGGCCTTTGCGCGGGGGGCCTATGGCGAAGCCAAGGCCTTTTTCCGTCAGGCCGTGCAGGCCGACCCTCTCTCGGCCACGGCCTGGGCCTACTATGACCTGAGCGTGATGTACGATGTGGCCGATCAAGTCAAGAAAGCCGGGCAGGTGAAGGTCTCCGGAGCCCCGCTGCCCAGCAGCGTGCCGCCGGCCCCGGCCGCCAGCGCCCCGGCACCGGCCAAGGCCCCGGCCGCGGCTCCGTCGTCCAAGGATGCTACGCCGGCAGCTATTCCGGCCATAAAGCCTGATGAGGGGTGTTGAGAAACTAAAAATCACTTTTTTGTAGCTAGGGTTAAACGAGGCGGTACGGCTGACGGGTCGCAGTGCCTCGATAATTCACAGACAACTACAAAACGGAGGTAGAGGACGATGAAGAAGCTTGCCGTGATTCTGCTCGCATTGGCGGTAGTGGCTTTTATGGGCACCGCCGTCATGGCAAAAGGCAATCCCCTTAAAGACAACGAGACCAAGGTCCACAAAGAGTTCGTTAAGTTGATTCCGAAAGACAAGATTAAAAACGTTGATGACCTTTTCAAGAAATGGCAGGAGGTCCTTGCTGGCAAGTCCGCCGCCTACCTGCTGGACGTGCGGACCCATCCCGAGTTCGACGCCTTCCACATTGAGGGCTCCAGCCACATCCACGCCGGCCATATGTATACTGTCCCTGGTAAAATCAAAGACCCCAACGCCGAAATTTGGGTCTTTTGCCGCACGCAGCATCGGTCGGCCTATGTCGCGGGCTTCCTCTACAAGTATGGTTATAAGAATGTCTATTGGGTGGGCAAAGCCCCCGATGGCACCGTTGGCGGTATTGTGGGTTGGGTGAAGCGCGGCTATCCCGTGGTCAACTACTTCTTCGGCTATGCGGACAAGAAGGGCATCCACTACGCCAAGCCGCCTCTGAAGGAGCGCAAGGGCAAGAGCTATGTTCGTGAGTTCACGGGCCAGCGCGGCGAGTAACGCGGCCTGAAGATGCTCAATTAAGCATCGCCTGATAAACGCACGTAAGGGGAGCCGTCAGTAGCGGCTCCCCTTTTCTTTGCCCGCCCGCCCTCTCCTGAGCCGCCCGGTTGTGGTAGTCTTTTCCCACTCAGACGCGGAGAATGCACCCATGCCCCTTGCCGATCTCAGACAGGACGCCCGCAGCATCGTCGACGCCGCCCTCAAGGCCGTGGAGCCGGCCCGCGCCGTGCAGAAGGCCTTGACCCTATCCGGCGACACCCTGCGGGTGGGCGGGCAGGAGATAGACCTGGGTGCCTACAGCCGCATCGTGGTGGTGGGCGCGGGCAAGGCCGGCGCGCCCATGGCCCGGTCCCTGGAAAAGGTGCTGGGCAGCCGCATCAGCGCCGGGCGGGTGGTGGTCAAGGACGGCCACGCCGCGCTCACCGGCATTGTGGCCATCGAGCAGGCCGGCCACCCGGTGCCGGACCAGCGCGGGGTGGCCGCCGGCCAGCGCATCGCGGAGCTGGTGCGGTCTAACGCCGCCGCGGACACCCTGTTCTTCTGCCTGATCTCCGGCGGCGGCAGCGCCCTGTTGGTGTCGCCGGCCCAGGGCGTCAGCCTGGCCGACAAGCAGCAGACCACCCGCCTGCTCCTGGCCTGCGGAGCGGACATAGGCGAGATCAACGCCATCCGCAAGCACCTGAGCGATCTCAAGGGCGGCTGCCTGGCCCGCCTGGCCGCGCCTGGACGCATGATCAGCCTGATCATCAGCGACGTGGTGGGCGACCGCCTGGACGTGATCGCCTCGGGCCCCACGGTGCCCGACACCTCCACCTGGCAGGACTGCTGGGACATCCTGGAGCGCCACGGCATCTGGCCACAAACCCCGGAGCCGGTGCGTCGCCGCATCGAGGCTGGCCTGCAGGGACGCCTGCCCGAGACCCCCAAGCCCGGCGACCCGGAGCTGGCCGGGGTGCTCAACTTGATCGTGGCCAACAACCGCCGGGCCGTGGAGCGGGCCGCGGCCCAGGCCCGGGACCTGGGCTATGCTCCCCTGGTGCTCTCCACCACCATCGAGGGCGAAACCGCGGACATCGCCCGCATGCACGCGGCTCTGGCCCGGGAGGTGCTGGCCAGCGGCCAGCCCCTGCCTCCGCCCTGCTGCCTGATCAGCGGCGGCGAGACCACGGTGACCCTGGGCGACGCGCCGGGCAAGGGCGGCCGCAACCAGGAGTTCGCCCTGGCCGCGGCCCTGGACCTGGCCGGGCTGGAGGAGGCGCTGGCCGTATCCCTGGGCACCGACGGCACTGACGGCCCCACCGATGCGGCCGGGGCCTGGGCCGACGGCCGCACCGTGGAGCGGGCCCGCACCCTGGGGCTGAAGGCCGCCGACTTCCTGGCCCGGCACGACGCCTACAACTTCTTCGACCCCTTGCAGGATTTGATCGTCACCGGCCCCACGCGCACCAACGTCATGGACCTGCGCCTGGTGCTGGTGCGGGCCGCTTGACCGGCCCCGGCCAGCCGGCCTAGAGTGGAAACCAGCCTTGAACGGCGCGAGGAGATGCGTGACCGAGCCCCTGCTGAACATACAAGAGCTGCTCACGGTCTTTGACACCGACGACGGCCTGCTGGCCGCGGTGGACGGCCTGGACCTGTCCGTGGAGGCGGGCGAGATCCTGGGCCTGGTGGGCGAGAGCGGCTGCGGGAAAAGCCTCACCGCGCTAAGCGTCATGGGCCTGCTGCCCCCGCCGGGGCGGGTGGCCGCCGGCCGGGTGCTGTTCGAGGGACGCGATTTGCTGCAGGCCCCGGCTGCGGAGATGCGCAGCCTGCGGGGCCGGGCTATGTCCATGATCTTCCAGGAGCCCATGACCTCCCTGAACCCGGTGTTCACCGTAGGCCGCCAAGTGGCCGAGGAGATCACGGCCCACGAACAGGCCGGCTCCCGGGAGGCCTGGCAGCGGGCGGTGGAGATGCTTCAGCGGGTGGGCATCCCGGACCCCGAGGGCCGGGCCAAGTCCTATCCCCACCAACTCAGCGGCGGCATGCGCCAGCGGGTGATGATCGCCATGGCCCTGGCCCTGAACCCCCGCCTCTTAATCGCCGACGAGCCCACCACGGCCCTGGACGTGACCATCCAGGCCCAGATACTGGGTCTGATGCGCCGCCTCAAGGAAGAGACCGGCACCGCCATCCTGCTGATCACCCACAACCTGGCGGTGGTGGCCCAGATGTGCCGGCGGGTGGCGGTGATGTACACCGGCCGCCTGGTGGAGAGCGCCACGGTGGAGGAGCTGTTCGACCACCCCCTGCACCCCTACACCCAGGGGCTCTTATCCTGCCTGCCCTCGCGCTCGCCCCATCCGGGCCAGAAGCTGCCCACCATCGGCGGCATCGTGCCGCCCCTGGGCGCCCTGCCGGCTGGATGCGCCTTCAGCGACCGCTGCCCCCGGCGCTTCGAGCCCTGCACCCAGGCCGAGCCGGCCCTGAAGGAGGTGGCGCCCGGCCATTGGGTGCGCTGCTACCTGCACCACGACCAGGCCCGCCAGCGGGTTAGGATGGCGGCATGAGCCAGAACGCGCCAGAGGGGCTCTTGGCCCTGGAGGGCCTGACCAAGCACTTCCGGGTGGGTACCGGCTTCCTGGGCGCCCAGCGCCAGATCGTGCACGCCGTGGACGGGGTGGACCTGAACGTGGCCGAGCACGAGGTGCTGGGCCTGGTGGGCGAGAGCGGCTGCGGCAAGTCCACGGTGGGCCGCCTGGCCCTGGGCCTGCTGCGCCCCACCGCCGGCCGCATCAGCTTCGCGGGCCAGGACATCAGCCGCCTGGACCGGGCCGGGCTCAAGGCCCTGCGCCGCCAGATGCAGATCGTGTTCCAGGACCCGGTGACCTCGCTCAACCCGCGCCTGAACGTGGGCTCCATCCTGGCCGAGCCCCTGGTTATCCACGGCCTGGCCGGGCGGGCGGAGATCAAACAGCGGGTGGCCCAGCTCCTGGACGAGGTGGGGCTCAGGCCCGAGCACGCCCGGCGCTACCCGCACCAGTTCAGCGGCGGCCAGCGCCAGCGCATCGGCATTGCCCGGGCCCTGGCCCTGCGGCCGCGCCTGGTGGTGGCCGACGAGCCGGTGAGCGCCCTGGACGTGTCCATCCAGGCCCAGGTCCTGAATCTGCTCATGGAACTCAAGGAGCGCTTCGGCCTGACCTACGTCTTCGTGGCCCACGACCTTTCGGTGGTGCGCCATGTGTCCCAGCGCATTGCGGTGATGTATCTGGGCAAGATCGTGGAGGTGGCCCACGGCGAGAGCTTCGGCCGGCCGCCCATGCACCCCTACACCGAGGCTCTCTTAGCCGCCGCGCCGGTAGCCGACCCCCACCGGCCCCTGCGGCCGCCGCCGGTGCGCGGCGACGTGGCCAGCCCCATCAACCCGCCCTCGGGCTGCCGCTTCCGCACCCGCTGCCCCGAGGCCCAGGACATCTGCGCCCAGCAGGAGCCGCCATTGAAGGCCATCGCGCCGGCGCATCTCTGCGCCTGCCACTTCCGCTAGCCCCGGCTGCGCCAGCCAGCGTGCCGCTGGGGGCAAAGCGGGTCGAGATGCTGTCGGCCAAAGTCAACCGCTGCTGCTCCCGTTGAAAACATCTGGGAGCCCAAGCCTGGGGCCCGGCATACTGCGTTGCCGGCTTCGCTCGCGCTTCGATGTAGCTTTGACTACACCTGCGGCGCTCGCTCGCCGGACGCCTTGTCTGCCGGCGGCTGGCTGTGCCGGACCAGGGCGCAGACCGTCCCCGGCCGCGGGCAGGGATTTCCTCTAACCACTGCCTATATAAAGCCTAACAATACCGCCCGGCCTTCATGAAATACCCGGGCTAGCCGCCCAAGTAGTCTGCCTCCAGGGCCTCCACCAGCTTGGTCAGGGTGGCGTTGATTGGCGTGGCCACGCCCTGCTTGGCGCCGGCGCATACCACGGCGCCGTTGATGTAGGCCACCTCGGTGCGGCGCTTGGCTCGCACGTCCTGCAGCATGGAGCTGACGTTGGCGCCGGTGCGCCGGGCCACATCCTCCACCGCGGCCAGCATGTCCTCGTGCAGGAAGGCCACGCTACGGGCCCGGCCCACGGCTAGGGCCTCGGCCACGGCCTGGGCCATGATCTCCCGAGCCGGGGGCAGCTCCAGCAGGCGACCGTTCTTCACCCCCAGGATGGCGGTGAGGGCGTTGATGCCCACGTTGACCACCAGCTTGGTCCAGATGAGGTTCTGCACCCCTTGGCTGGCGCTGGCCTCGAAGCCAGCGGCTTTCAAGAGGGCCAGCACCCGCTCGGTGAACTGGTCCACCGGGCCCTGGGCCGGGCCGATGTGGGTCTGCCCGCGGCCGGCGTGGCGCACGTGCCCCGGCGCCAGCAGGGTGGCGCCCTCGCTGGTGATGCCGCCCAGCACCCGCGCCGGGCCCAGGGCCGCCACCAGGGCCTCCACGTTGCCGGCCCCGTTCTGCAGGGTCAGGGCCCGGGCGCTGGGCGCCAGGTGCGCTCCCAGGATGCGGGCCACCTCCGGGGTGTGGTAGGCCTTGGTGCAGACCACGGCCAGCTCCACCTCGCCCAGGATGGCGGGCGCGGTCTGGATGGGAATGGCCTGGGTGTGGCGGCCCGCCTGGTGCTCCAGGATCACGCCCTGGCCCTGGATGTGGGCCGCCCGCTCCGGACGGTAGTCCAGCAGGTGCACCTGGGCCCCGGCCCGCTGTAGGCGCGCGGCCAGCAGCAGGCCCATGGCCCCTGGCCCCACGACGGCGATCTTCATGGCCGGCCCCCTTACAGCTTGAGCTGCTCCAGCACCGCCGGGTCCATGCTGAAGCTGTGCTCCGGCGCCGGGAAGGCCCCCGCGGTCACGTCTTTGACATAGGAGGAAACCGCCTCGCTGAGCATGGCGAAGATGTTGACGTATTGGCGGGCCATCTTGGGCGGCTTGCGCTCGGCCAGGCCCACCAGGTCGTGCACCACCAGCACCTGGCCGTCGCAGCCCGCGCCGCCGCCGATGCCGATGGTGATCATGGGCGTGGCCTTGGTGATGGCCTCGGCCAGGGGCGCCGGGATGCACTCGAACACCACCAGGCTGGCCCCGGCCTCGGCCAGGGCCCGGGCCGCGTCGATAAGCTTCTGGGCGCCGGCCAGGTCCTTGCCCTGCACCTTGTAGCCGCCCAACCGGGAAACGCTCTGGGGAGTCAGGCCGATGTGGGCGCAGACCGGGATGCCGGCGTCCACGATGGCCTTCACCGTGGGGGCCACCTCGACGCCTCCCTCCAGCTTCACGCAGTCGCAGCCGCCCTCCTTCATCAGGCGGCCGGCGTTCATGATGGCCTGCTCCTTGCTCACCTGGTAGGACATGAAGGGCATGTCGCCGATGAGCAGGGGGTAGGTCAGGCCGCGGCGCACGGCCTTGATGTGGTGCAGCATCTCCTCCATGGTCACCGGCACCGTGGAGTCGTAGCCCAGCACCACGTTGCCCAGGCTGTCGCCCACCAGCACCGAATCCACCCCGGCCAGCTCCATTACCCGGGCCGTGGGGTAGTCGTAGGCCGTGAGCATGGTGACCTTCTGGCCTTTGGCTTTCTTCTGCCTGAGATCGGGAATGGTGATCTTCTTGCGATCCATAGTCCTCTCCTCGCGTTCGGTAGAAGCCGTGGATTTGGGGACCAACCCGATCGGGGCGCCGGCGGCCGTCTGTGTCCCATGAAGGATCCCAGCGGCCTGGCCGCGAATCGGGCCGGAGCGATTGTGACTCATTGGTAACGGCGATTGTTGGTTATGTCAAGCCTTATGCTAGGGCAGAAAAATATTGACAGTGCACCCCTGCTGTGATGTTTTTGGTGGCGCCGGCTGCGCGCTGGGCCGGCACCTCGCGAAGATAATACGGTTTAACCGCCTAAGTGCTGATTTTGCCTAGGAAAGGAGAGGGCCATGGCAGCTGAGTTGATCAAAGGCTTGCCCATTGCCAACGCAATCCGCGAAGAGATCAAGGCCGAGGTGTCCAAGCTGAAGGCCAAGGGCGTGTCGCCCAAACTGGCCGTGCTGCTGGTGGGCAGCGACCCGGGCAGCGTTTGGTACGCCAAGTCCAAGGTGGGCGTGGGCGAGAAGCTGGGCATCGAGGTGGACCTGCACACCATGGCCGCCGACACCAGCCAGGAGACGGTGCTGGAGCAGGTTCAGGGTTGGAACATGGACCCCACGGTGCACGGCATCCTGGTGGAGCTGCCCCTGCCCAAGGGCATCAGCAAAGAAAAGGTCATGGAGTCCATCAACCCCAAGAAGGACGTGGACGGCGTACACCCGGTCAACCGCGGCTACCTCTTGGGTGGCCAGGAGCACCTGGCCCTGGTGCCGGCCACGCCCCTGTCCTGCATCGCCCTGGCCGAGCGGGCGGGCATCAACTTCCGCGGCAAGCGGGTCACCCTGGTGGGCCGCGGCGACACCGTGGGCCGTCCCCTGGCTAGCCTTTTAATCAAGCGCGACGCCACCATCACCGTCTGCCACACCAAGACCGTGGACCTGGCCGCCGAGTGCCGCCGGGGCGAGATCGTGGTGGCCGCGGCGGGCTTCGCCGGCCTGGTCAAGAAGGACATGATCAGCCCGGGCACGGTGGTGATCGACGCCGGCGTCAATGAGATCAAGGATGACAAGGGCGAGAGCCAGTACGTGGGCGACTGCGCGCCGGACGTGGCCGAGGTGGCCAAGGCCCTGAGCCCGGTGCCCGGCGGCGTGGGCAGCCTGACCACCACCATCATCATGCAGAACCTGCTCAAGGCCGTAGGCCTGCAGGGTCTGGGCTAGGCCCAGGGAGGACGAGCGATGGCCCAACAAGTCTATGACATGAAGGTCAGCGACTTCATCGAGATCGCGGCCTCCAAGAGCCACACCCCTGGCGGCGGCAACGTCTCGGCGGTGGTGGCCACTTTGGGCGCCTCCATGGTGGCCATGGTGGGCAACCTGACCCTGAGCAACAAGAAGTACGAGGAAGTCAAGGACCAGGCCCAGGCCTGCGTGGACCGGGTGATGGGCATGATCGCCAAGCTCAAGGAGCTGACCATCAAGGACATGGAGGCCTTCGATGCCTACATGGCCGTGTTCCGCATGCCCAAGGACACCGAGGAGCAAAAGAAGGCCCGCGCCCAGGCCATGCAGGACGCGGCCAAGGCCGCCACCCTGGTGCCCCTGGAGATCTGCCAGACCTGCCTGGCCGTGGTGGAGGAGGCCGAGAGCCTGTCCAAGTACGGCAACCTGATGGCCATCAGCGACGTGGGCGTGGGGGCCATGGTGGCCGAGGCCGCCCTGCGCTCCTGCATGCTCAGCGTGGACATCAACCTGCCCAGCATCAAGGACCAAGCCTTCGTAGACAAGGTCAAGGCCGAGAAGGCCCGCCTGTTCACCCAGGCCGAGAAGATGCGCACCTTGGCCATGGCCCGGGTCATCGAGAAGATGGGCTGAGCGCGCGCACCCTGCCTCTCCGGCGGGAGCCCTCTGGGGCTCCTGCCTTTTTTGCGCCCCGGCCTCCGCTTGCGGGGTGGCGGGGGCTGTGATAGCTTTTGAGCATGCGCACCGGATTGCTATTCCGCTGGGTGGTCAACGCCCTGGGCCTGCTGTTCGTGAGCTGGCTCTTCGACGGCATCCGCGTGGACGGCGTGGGCTGGGCCTTCATCGCCGCCCTGTTCCTGGGCATCTTCAACGCCCTGGTGCGCCCGGTGCTCATCCTGCTCACCCTGCCCATCACCATAGTGACCATGGGGCTGTTCATCCTGGTGATCAACGCCCTGATGCTCTGGCTGACCGGCGCCCTGCTCGCCGGTTTTCACGTGCAGGGCTTCTGGACCGCGGTGGGCGGGGCCTTGGTGCTGAGCATCATCAGCCTGGCGGCCAACTCCCTGGTGGGCGACCGGGGCCGCATCGAGGTGATCGACCTGCGCCGAGACTCCGGCAACAACCAGCGGTGGAGGGCCTGAGCCATGGAGCTGGATCAGCGCAGCCTGCGCATGCGGGTCGACTCCTGCCAGCGGGTGATCCAGGACGTGAGCCAGCGCCTGTCCCAAGAGTCGGTGCACCCCAGCCTCGTAGATCAACTGCAACACCTCACCGAGCTGCTGGCCCTGATCGACCATCGCCTGGTCAACGAAAAGGACCTGGACCGCATCGAAGGCTCCACCAACCAGCTCTTGCACGAGCTGGCGGTGCTGTTCAGCAACAAGGGCTTCGGCTCCCTGTACGACGACCCCTTGCAATAATCCGTACTGCGCGCGTTGCCGCCGGCCAAGGGCCGGTTTTTTATTGGCCGGCGCCACCTGCCGGACGTGCCCTGGGCTGCGCCGCCGCCCTTAGGGTCTGCTATAATCAGAGCCAACGCACCTTGGAACCTGTTGCGAGATGAAGCTATGGCCAGCCCCTTTCAAGGCATCCGCCGCCTGCACCTGATCATGGGGCTGCAGTGCAACGCGCGCTGCATCATGTGCTACCAGACCGACTTTTCGGCCAAGCGCAACATGCCCCCGGAGATATACCGGGAGCACCTCTTGCCCCTGTACCTCTACATCCAGAGCGTGAAGCTGCAGGGCGGCGAACCCACCATCATGCCCAACTGCCGGGAGCTGGTGGGGTTCCTGCGCCAGTACGATAACATACGCTACAGCATGACCACCAACGGCATCTACCTGGACGACTTCTGGCTGGAGTCGGTCACCAGCCAGGGCGGCTTCATCAACTTTTCCATCAACGCGGCCCGGCCCCAGTCCTACGCCCAGATCGTCAAATACGGCGACTACGACAAGGTGTGCGAAAACCTGAAGCGGGTCATAGCCCGCCGCCAAGGCCGCCAGCCCAGGGTGGCCATCTCCATGGTGATCCTGAACCACAACATCCTGGAGGTGGCTGAGTTCGTGCAGATGGGTCACGAGCTGGGCGTGGACCTGGTCTCCTTTGGCGTGGACCCCATCTTGAGCTTCGCCAACCTGCCCCCGCGCGACCAGATCCGGGCCCAGCTAGAACGCGCCGATGCGCTGGCCCGGCAATACGACCTGGAGACCGAGGCCCTGGACGTGCTGCTCCGGGACTTCGGCCTGCGCCAGAAGGCCGAGCTGCCCCGGGTCACGCCCGTGGCCTGCGCCCTGCCCTTCAACAACCTGGTGGTGGATGAGCGCGGCGAGGTGCGCGTGTGCTGCAACACCTGGAAGGTGCTGGGTAACACCTACCGCGACTCCCTGGAGGACATTGTCACCGGCAAGGCCATGCAGGCCTTCCGCCATAAGATGGACCAGGGCGACTACACCTGGTGCGACCCCTACTGCGGCAACAACCCCCGCCCCACCCGCCAGGCCCTGCTCAACAAGTACCTGTACCTGGCCCGGCGGGACCCCAAGGACACCTTCGCCAAGTTCAAGAAAAAGCTGCAGCGCCGCCGTTCGCTGGGCGCCTGAGGCCTCTTAGGTCAGGCTGCGGCAGAGGCCGCCATCGATGGCGTAGCTGACGCCGGTGATGTAGGAGGCCTGCTCCGAGGCCAGGAACACCACCAGGGCCGCCAGTTCCTCGGGCCGGCCCACGCGGCCCAAGGGAATGTCGGTCACCACCGTGGCCAGGGCCTCCTCGCGGCTCACGCCCTGAATGCGCGAGCGATGGGCCAGCAGCTCCTCCACCCGCTCGGTGAGGGTCCAGCCCGTGCAGACGTTGTTCACCGTGATTTGATCCGCGCCCACCTCGTCGGCCAGGGTCTTGGCCCAGCCCACCACCGCGGCCCGGATGCTGTTGCTCAGGATCAGTCCGGGCAGAGGCTGCTTGACCGAGATGCTGGTCAGGTTGACCACCCGGCCCCAGCGGCGCTGGCGCATGCCCGGCAGCACGGCCCTGGTCAGGGCCTGGGCCGAGAACAGCGTCAGGTCCACGGCCTTCTGCCAGGCGGCTGGCTCCAGCTCCACGAAGCTGCCGGCCGGCGGGCCGCCGGCGTTGTTCACCAGGATGTCCACCGAGCCCAGGCGCTGCTGGGCCTCCTGGGCAAAGGCGGCCGCGGCCTGGCCGTCGGCCAGGTCCAGGCCCTGGGTGAAGACCCGCACCTTGAACTCGGCGCTCAGCTCCTGGGCCGCCTGGGCCAGGGCCTTTTGGTTGCGCGCGCAAAGGGCCAGGTGGCAGCCCTCGGCAGCCAGGCCCTGGGCCACGGCCTTGCCCAGGCCCTTGCTGGCCCCGGCCACCAGGGCCACGCGATCCTTAATCCCCATGTCCATGGTTTGCCTCCTCGCCGTTGCGTAGCCGTTGCAGGCGCACCAGGCGGGCATAGAGGCCGCCGGCGGCCATGAGCTGTTCGTGGTCGCCCTCCTCCACGATGCGTCCCCGGGCCATGACCAGTATGCGCTGGGCCCGGCGCACCGTGGACAGGCGGTGGGCCACCACCAGGCTGGTGCGTCCGGCCATGACCCTAGGCAGGGCCTGCTGGATCAGGCGCTCGCTGGCCGGGTCCACGCTGCTGGTGGCCTCGTCCAGCACCAGCACCCGGGGCTCGCCGGCCACGGCCCGGGCCAGGGCCAGGAGCTGGCGCTGGCCGGCGCTGAGCCGCCTGGCTCCCTCGCCCAGCACCGTGTCCAGGCCTTGGGGCAGCGTCCGCACGAAGTGCTCCGCGCCGCTGACTGCCAGGGCCCGCTCCAGGTGGCGCTCGTCCACCTCGGGCCGGCCCAGGCTGATGTTCTGCCGCACACTGCCGGCCAGCAAAAACACCTCCTGGGAGACCAAGGCCACCCGCTGGGCCAGCATTGCGGGGTCCAGCTCCCGCAGGTCCACGCCGTCCAGCAGCACCCGGCCCTGCTGGGGGTCGTAGAAGCGCACCAGCAGATTGACCAGGCTGGTCTTGCCCGCGCCGGTGGGCCCCACCACGGCCCAGGTCTGGCCGGGCGGGATGGTGAAGCTCACCTCGTGCAGCACCGGCGCGGCCGGGTCATAGCCGAAGCCCACACCCCGGAACTCCACCCGCCCCGCTCCCGGCGCCGGCCGCTGGGGAGCCGCCGGTGCGGGCAGGGCCTGCTGGTTGTCCATCAGGTGGAAGATGCGCTCGCCCGAGGCCATGGCCGCCTGCATGATGTTGTACTTCTCGGCCAGGTCCCGCACCGGCCGGAAGAACATCTGCATGTAGGCCAGGAAGGCCACCAGGGTGCCCAGGCTGAGCTGGTCCTGCACCACCCGGCCGCCGCCGTAGTAGAGGATCAGGGCCATGGCCAGGCCCGAGAGCAGTTCGGTGAGCGGCATGAACACGGCGAAGACCTTCACCTGGCGCATGCCGGCCCGGTAGTAGCCCTGGTTCAGGCGCGCGAACTCGCGGCGGCCGGCGGCCTCGGCCCGGAACAGCTTGACTACGTTCAGGCCGTCCAGGGTCTCGCTGAGCCAGGAGTTGATGCGCCCCAGGTGGCCCTGTAAAAGGCGGAAGGCGTCTCGGGCCAGGCGGGAGAAGACCCAGGCCAGGGCCGTGACCACCGGGGCCAGGGCCAGGCAGACCAGGGCCAGCTTCAAATCCAGCACCAACAGCACCACCACGATACCGGCGATGACGAACAGGTCCTGGAACAGGGAGGCCATGACGCTGGAGAACATCTCGTTGACGTTGCTCACGTCGTTGGTCAGGCGGGTGACCAGCTTGCCCACCGGATTCTTGCCGAAGAAGAACAGGTCCCGGCCCAGCAGGTGGCGGTAGAGGTGTTGGCGGATGGCGTACATCATCTCCTGGCCGGCCCGCTCCAGGAGCACCGTCTGCACGTAGCCCAAGGAGACCACCAGGCCCGCGGCCAGCAGGAACACCAGGGCCAGGCCGCCCAGGCCCCAGGCGTCCGGCGCGCGCAGAGCGATCAGGGCCTCTTGGGGCAGGCGGGCCAGGTCCGCGGTGGCGATGACCCAGCCCGCTCCGGCCCGGCGGAAGAGCTGCGAGTGGCGCTGGGCCAGATCAGCGGTTTGGGGGGTGTCCGGGGCCAGGTAAAAGGGCTGCGGGCCCACCAGGCCGGCCCGGCGCAGGGCCAGGGTCAGGCGCGGGTCCAGACGGCGCCACTGGGCCTCGGGGATGAACACCGTGCCCTGGCGGCCGGGCAGGAAACCGGCCTGGCCCCCGGCCCGCACCTCAGCGGCCAGCTCCGCCGGCGCCCGCCCCAGGTCCACCTCCAGGGCCTGGCGCACCATGTAGCGGTCGATGGCTAGGCGGGTGAGGTAGGGCAGCAGAAGGTCCAGGCCGGTGCCCAGCAGGGTCAACAGGGCGGCCAGCAGGATCATGCGCAGATGGGGCCGGGCGTAGGAGGCCAGGCGGGCCAGCAGGCGCAGGTCATAGGGCTTGCCCAGCTGGTCGCCCTCCATGTAGCCGTAGTCCCAGGTGAAGGACATGGCCTAGGCCTCCAGCTCGGCCAGCAAGGCCTGCTCGGCGAACAGGTCGTGGTACAGGCCGCCGGCGGCCAAGAGCTGGGCATGGCTACCCTGCTCAACCACCCGCCCTTGGTCCAGCACGTATATCCGCTGGGCAAAGGCCACGCTGGCCAGGCGGTGGCTGACCACGATGGTGGTGCGCTGGGCCCGCAGGCGGGCCAGGTTGGCCAGGATGCGGGCCTCGGTCTCGGTGTCCACGGCCGACAGGGGGTCGTCCAGGGCCAGCACTGGCGGGTCCTGGAGCAGGGCCCGGGCCAGGCAGAGGCGCTGGCGCTGGCCGCCGCTCAAGGTGTGGGCCTTCTCGCCCAGCTCGGTGTCCAGGCCCTGGGGCAGGGTCTGCACCTCCGCGGCCAGATCGGCCGCCTCCAGGGCCGCCCACATCTGCTCCGGGCTGGCCTCGGGCCGGCCCAGGGCCAGGTTGTGGGCCAGGGTGGCCGAGAACAGGAAGGCCTCCTGGGGCACCTGCACCACGTGGGCCCGCAGGTCGGTCTGGCGCAGGGCTCGGGCGTCCACGCCCTCCACGAACAGGGCGCCCGGCGGCGGCTCGAACAGGCGCCCCATCAGGTTGAGCAGGGTGGTCTTGCCGCTGCCGATGCGGCCCACGATGGCCGTGAGCTGGCCGGCCGGGGCCCGCAGGCTTACGTTTTGCAGGGCCGGGGCCGTCGCGCCGGGGTAGCGGAAGCTCAGGTCCCGGACCTCCACGCCCAGGCCGGCCGCGGCCGGCAGGCGGGCGGGCTGGGCCGGGTCCTGCACCGCGGGCTGGGCGTCCAGGACCTGGCTGACCCGCTCCAGGGAGGTGCGGGCCCGCTGGATCAGGCTGACCACCCAGCCCAGGGCCATCATGGGCCAGGTGAGCATGCCCAGGTAGGCGGTGAAGGCCACGAAGTCGCCGGCGGTGATGCGGCCGAACACGGTCAGGGGCCCGCCGAAGCCCAGCACCACGGCCAGGGACAGGTTGGTGAAGAAGACCATCAGGGGGAAGAACAGGGCCATGACCCTAGCCAGGCCCATGTTGTGCCCCAAGAGGGCCCGGGCGCTTTGGGACAGGCGCTGCTCCTCCTGCCCGGCCAGGGCATAGGCCTTGACCAGGCGCACGCCGGCCATGACCTCGCGCACCTGCTCGGTCATGGCCGAGAAGGCCTGCTGCACGGCCATGAAGCGGCGGTGGAAGACCCGGCTCTGGCGGCGGGTGAGGATCACGATGGCCGGCATGGGGGCGATGGCCAAGAGAGCCAGCAGGGGGTTGATGTAGAGCATGAAGCCCACTGCGGCCATGGCCATGACCGTGCCGTCCACGGCCGCCACCATGCCGATGCCGGTGGCCATGCGTATGTTGTTCAGGTCGTTGGTGGCCCGGGCCATGATCTCGCCGGGAGGCATATCGCTCAGATAGCCCACGTGCATGGCCTGCAGGTGGTCGAACAGGTGCTGGCGCAGCTCGGTCTCCACCACCCGCGAGAAGCCCATCAAGAGGGGCCGCCAGAGGACCCGCAGCAGGGCCATGACCAGGGCCAGGGCCAGCACCACCCCGGATATGGTGAGCAGCCGTTGGACGTCGGCCCGGCCGTAGGTGAGGTCGTCCACCGCGAACTTGATCAGGCGGGGCAGGTAGAGCTGGCAGCCGTCCACCAGGATCAGGGCCGCCAGGCCCACGGCCAGGCTGCCGGCCCTCTGCCGGGCCAGCCGGAGCAGGATGCCCAGCCCGCTGCCCAGGGCGCCTTTGCTATGCCTGGAAAGAGGGCTCACCGACTCCGGGCGGCCACTTGGCAGGGGCGGCCCAGCATGAACTCCTGGCTGCGGGCCACCACGTTTTTCTCAGGGCCGATGAGCACGGTCAGCCAGCTGCGGTAGCGACCGCCAGCGGGCAGCGTGGGCACCTGGTCGCAGCGCACGAACAGGATGTAGTCGTCCAGGATGGTGCTGTCCACCTTGCGCTCCAGCTGCAGGGCCTCGCCGTTGGGCGACAGGCCCTTGCCCTGGGCGTCCTCGGGCCAGAGGTTCAGGGAGAGCCAGAGGCCCTGGTCGGTGGGCAGGTCGTTCAGGTCGGCGTTGATGTTCAGCAGGACGCCGGTATGGCCCTCGTAGACCTGGTCGGGCTGCACCCGCAGCTGCCGGATGCGGCCCTGGCCCACGCGCAGGACCCTGCCTCGCACGGGCCCGGCCTGCTTGGGAGCGGCGGCCGTGGAAGCCGGTGGGGTGAAGCGCTGGGGCGTGGCGGCGGCCGGCCAGTCCGCGGAGCCGGGGGTGCAGGTGCCGGCCATCAGGAACGGCTTGCTGTCCTGCAGCATCTTGTGATCATGGGTCAGGATGGACACCCAGGCCCGGAAGGCCCGCGACCCCTCCAGGGAAGGCATCTGGGCGCAGCGCACGAACATGATGAAGTATTCGTAGGCCACGTCCTCGATGCGCTGATACAGCTTGCTGACCTTGCCGCCGTTCTCGGGCTGCAGGTTTAGCACCAGCCACAGGCCGCGCACGGACTGCTGGTCGGACACATCGGCCACCACGTGCACGCAGACGCCAATCTGGCCGCCCACCCGCTCCCGGTCGGTCACCCATAGGTCGCGGAAGCGTGACTCGCCCGGCTTGCGGCGGTGGACCTTGGCCGACTTGGGCGCCGGGGCCGTGGCCGCCTTGAGGTAGGGCTCCACCGCGGCCATCAGGTGCAGGCGGCTGATCACGCCTTCGTAGCGTTTGACCACCCGGCCCTGGGGGTCGATGATAAGGGTGGTGGGCAATACCCTCACCTGCCCTATTTTTTCAGCGTGGCCCGTGGTGCCCAGCACCACCGGCATGTCCAGGCCCAGGCGGGACACGAAGGGCTTGACCAGGTGCGGCCCGCCCTTGTCCACGCTGTAGGCTATGGCGCTGACGCCCCGGTCGGCGAACTGCTTGGCGAAGTCATTGAGCTTGGGCAGAGCCTGCTTGCAGGGGCCGCACCAGGTGGCGAAGAAGTCGATGATCACCACCCGGCCACGGAAGTCGGACAGCTTCAACCTGCCGCCTTCCAGGGTGGGCAGGTCAAAGTCCAGGGGGGTGGGCTTGGCCGCCTGGGCCAGGGTGGCGGCCAGGGCCAGCAGCAGACTCAGAAGCAGGCAGGGCAGAGCTTTCCGCATAGGCCTCTCCTCGCGCTTCGACTTACTGATAATACCATTTGGCCGGCCCAGGGCAAGTTGACACTCCCCAGGCCCCTGGGTACACTGGTTGCCCATCCTTTTCCCTAAAAATGGGTTGCTCATGCACGATCCCGTCGGCCATCTTGTGGAGTTTATCGACAAGGGCAAGGTGGCTTTGGGGGTGGTGCAGGCGGCCAAAAAGGGCCGGTTGAACCTGCTGACCACCGGCGGCCGCCAGGCGGCCCTGTCCCAGGGCCGGGTGCTCCTGATGACCCCGGCGGCCATGGGCCCGGAGAGCCCCCGCAACGCCCTGCTGGAATACATGCACGAGGCCGAGAGGCGCCGAGAGGATCTGGCCGGCGGGGTGAACGTGGCCGAGCTCTGGGAACTGGTGCACGAAGAAACCGAGCCCCTGCCCCTCCAGGACCTGGCCGAGCTGAGCTTCGGCCGCGGGGCCGGGGATGACCAGCTCTCGGCAACCCTGCGCGCCTTGTTCAATGAAGGCGTACACTTCCGCCTGGCGGGGGGCCAGTTCTTGCCTCTGTCCCCAGACCAGCTGGAAGCCAAGCGCCTGCAGCAGGAGCGCGAGGAGCAGCGCCGGGGCCAGGTGGAGGCCGGGGTGGCCTTCCTGCGGGGCCTGCCGGCCGAGGGCCCGGCGCCGGAGCCGCCGGCCGGTCTGGCCCAACTACTAACGGACCTGATGGTGCTGGAGGACCAGGCGCCCCAGGCCAAGCTGGCCAAGGAGATCGTCAACCAGGCCGAGGTGGGCGGCCGGAGGCAGCTGTTCCAGCTGCTGGTGCGCCTGGGCGTGTTCCAGCCGCACGAGAACCTGCAGCTGCGGCGGGAGGGACTGAAAAAGGACTTTGACCAGCCGCTGCTGGAACGGGCCGCGGCCCTGGACCCGGCCGCGGCCCTGGGCGACGGCCGCCAGGACCTCACCGGCCTGTACACCTTCACCGTAGACGGCAGCTTCACCACCGACTTCGACGACGCCCTGAGCTTCGAGCCCGAACCTGGTGGCGGCGGCACCATCGGGGTGCACATCACCGACGCCGGCGCCCTGCTGGAGGTGGGCGACCCCCTGGACCAGGAGGCCATGGCCCGGGGCAGCTCCATCTACCTGCCCGACGACCGCATCCCCATGCTGCCCCCGGCCCTGAGCGAGGACCGGCTTTCCCTGAAGCAGGGGGCCCTGCGGCCGGCCCTGTCCTGCCTGGCCCGCCTGGACAGCGAGGGCCGACTGCTGGAGTTCACCCTGCGGCGCAGCCTGCTCAAAGTGGACCGGCGCCTGACCTACGACGAGACCGACGGGCTGCTGGAGGTGGATGAGCGCCTGGCCGGGCTGCACCGCCTCTGCCTGGCCTTCAAGGGCCAGCGGGGCCAGGCCGGGGGCTATTTCCTGCCCCTGCCCGAGGTGCTGGTGGGCGTGGACCCGGCCACCGGCCAGGTCTGGGTGCGGCGGGTGGACAAGGACGGCCCCAGCCGGGAGATGGTGGCCGAGACCGCCATCCTGGCCAACTGGCTCTTCGCCCGCTACCTGGCCGAGCAAGGGGTGCCGGCCCTGTACCGCACCCAGGCCCAGCCCAGCGAGCCCATCGAGGAGGGCGAACCGGGGGATATCTACCTGCACTTCAAGCAGCGCCGGCTGCTCAACCGGGTGGAGATCACCACCAAGCCCGGCCTGCACTCCAGCCTGGGCGTGCAGCCCTACACCCACGCCACCAGCCCCATCCGCCGCTATCTGGACCTGGTGATGCAGCGCCAACTGGCCCGGGCGCTGGCCGGCCAGCCGCCGCTGTACACCGCGGCCGAGCTGGAGGAGCTGGCCATGCAGGTGGGACCGGTGGTGCGCCAGGGCGGCAAGGTGCGCCAGGCCCGCCAGCGCTACTGGCTGCTGAAGTGGCTGGAGGAGCGGGTGGGGCAGGTCCTGCCTGGGGTGGTCATGGAGCGGCAGATGCGGCGCTGGCAGCTTCTGTTGACCGACATTATGCTGCTTTGCACGGTGCCGGCTCAGGCCGGCGCCAGCCTGTCGCCAGGCCAGGAAGTGGGCATCCTCCTCGAGCGGGTGGACGCCTTCGACGACGTGCTGCGGGTGCGTCTGGCCTGATCCCCCTAATTGCCGGCAACAAGCTCTCGAAGAGCCGCCTGCCAGGGTTCGGCCTGTCGGGCCCAGGTGAAGCCCTCCACCAGGCTCCGATACTCACCTGCCCTGGCCCGCTGCGGGTCTGCCGCCAGGGGCGCCAGGGCCGCGGCCAGGCCGCTGGCCGGGTAGCGGTACTGCTCAGGGTACAGCTCGGGGTACACCAGGGCGTCGGGCACCAGAGGCCGGCAGCCGGCCCAGACCGCCTCGGCCACGGACAGGCCAAAGTACTCCTGCCTAGCCGTGGAGACCACCACATCCGCCCAGAATAGCCAATCCCAGTATTCGCGTCGCTCGGCGGCGAACCCCCACTGTCGCACCCGTTGGCCCAGTTCCTGCCGGGCTGCGGCGAACACGGCCGGCGGCTTGGCCGGGGCCGGCCCCAGCACGGCCAGTTCGAACTCGCGGCCGGCCGCGGCCAGCTCCTCGAGCGCCGCGAAGAACTGCTCCGGGTCCTTGTCCTGGCTCCAGCGGTGGTTCCAGAGGATGCGCAAGGGGCCACTGCGGGGCTCCCGCACCAGGCCCGCGGCCGGCTCCACGTCCAGGGGCATGGGCAGCGTCCGGCTCTTGGCCGCGATGGCCTCCACCAGGCCCTGGGGCTGCATGTCCGGCAGGCGGGCCAGCAGTTGGTCCGCCGCCTCCAGGAATTGGCCGCAGTGAAACCGAGAGTTAAACACCACCAGGCGGGCGGCCTGGGAGCTGGTCAAGTTGCTCAGGGCCAGAAACAGGTCCCGCTCCTGCTGGGGGGCGCCGGCGCGGCCCGGCGCGGGATAGGCCAACTGGTTCTCGTGAAACACCACCAGGACCGGCACCTGGGCCAGGTCCGGGGCCAGGCCTCTTAGTTCGGCCAGGCCCAGCATGTCCGAGCAGACCAGGCCGTCCCAGGGGCCGGCCAGGTGCTCGGCCGCGGTCTGGGCCAGGAACGAAGCCGCCCCGCGCATGCGCCAGCGCCAGTGCCGGCCTGGCAGGCCCAGGGCGGTCCAGCGGGCCGGGGCGTGGGCCAGCAGGCCCTGCATAAAGGCCTGGTGGGAGGCAGTGAGGTAGGGCTCGACAAACAAAAAACGCGGGCCCTGATGGCCCGCGCGCTGGATGATCAGGTCCTTGGCCACCGCTAGCGGATGACGCTCCGGGCCTTGTGATAGCCCGACGGCACGTTGACGCAGGGCGCCACCAGGCAGCCCTTGCCCAGCACGGTGCCGGGGTTGGTCACGCTGTTGCAGCCGGTCTCGCAGCCGTCGCCCATGATGGCCCCGAACTTGCGGCGGGTGACGCTATAGACCTGGTCCCCCACCTTGATGCGAAAGGGCCGGTCGATGATCTTGAGGTTGGCCAGCTTGGTGCCCGCGCCCAGGTTTACCCCCCGGCCCAGCACCGAGTCGCCCAGGTAGGCGAAGTGGCCGGCCTTGGCGCCGTCGAGCATGAGGCAGTTCTTCATCTCGGTGGTGTGGCCCACCACGCAGCCGGCGCCCACCAGGCAGGAGCCACGCAGATAGGCCCCCTGGCGCACCTCGCTGCCCGGCCCGATGTAGGTGGGGCCCTTGAGCAGGGCGCCCGGCTCCACCACCGCGCCCGGGGCGATGTGCACCATGTCGTCCAGGAACACCGCGCCGGCGTAGACCACCGCCGCGTCGCCCACCTCCTGGCCGTTGAGGTTGACGCGCATCTGGCCCTTGGTGGGGTCGCCGCCCAGGAGCTGGAAGTCGCTGTCGAAAACCCGGTCATGGTGCAGCACCACCGTGCGGGGCATCACCTCGCCGCCGCCGCGCAGCAAGGCCCCGGTGCGGCCGGCGCTCAGGACCATCTCGCTGGTGAAGTCCTTGATGCGGTCCAGGACTTCCCAGACCGTTTCCAGCCCGGCGAAGACCTTGGCCAGGCTCAGGCCCTGCAGCTCGAACAGATCAGCCGGCGCGATCATGCCGCCCTCCTTTACCAGTAACGGCGCACCTGGATGCCGCGCTCGCTCAGGTAATCCTTGATCTGGGCCACGCTGTAGTGCCCGTAGTGGGTCATGGAGGCGATCAGGGCGGCGTCGGCCTTGCCCTCAGTGAGCACCGCGGCCAGGTGCTCGGGCTCGCCGGCCCCGCCCGAGGCGATCACCGGGATGGACACGTGGCTGCTGATCAGGGCCGTGAGGGTCATCTCGTAGCCCTCCTGGGTGCCGTCGGCGTCGATGCTGTTGAGGCATATCTCGCCGGCCCCCAGGCGCTCGGCCTCTTGGGCCCACCACAGGGCGTCGATGCCCATGTGCTTGCGGCCGCCGTGGATGACCATCTCGTAGCCGCTGGGTATCTTCTCGCTCACCGGCACCTTGAGCACGTCCATGCCCAGCACCACGCACTGGCTGCCAAAGGCCTGGGCGCCCTCGGCGATGATCTGGGGGTTGTTCACCGCCGCCGAGTTCACGCTCACCTTCTCGGCCCCGGCCAAGAGCACCGCGCGCATGTCCTCCACGCTGCGCAGCCCGCCGCCCACCGAGAAGGGGATGAAGATGCGCTCGGCCACCCGCCGCACCACCTCCAGCATGATGTTACGGGCCTCGTGGCTGGCGGTGATGTCATAGAACACCAGCTCGTCGGCGCCCTCCTGGTAGTAGAACTCGGCCATCTGCACCGGGTCGCCGATGTCCACGTTGCCCTTGAACTTGATGCCCTTGGTGAGCTTGCCGTCGCGCACGTCCAGGCAGGGGATGATGCGCTTAGAGAGCATCGCCGCCCTCCTTGCCGTCCCAGCTCAGAAAGTTCTGGAGCAGCCGCAGCCCCGGCCGGCCGGACTTCTCGGGGTGGAACTGCACGGCCACCAGCGAGCCCCGGGCCACGGCCGAGGCAAAGGAGAAGCCGTAGTCGGTGGTGCCGATCACGAAGCTGTCCTGGCCCGGCACCGGGTAAAAGGAGTGCACGAAGTAGAACTCGGCCTCGGAGGGCAGGCCGGCCAGCACCGGGTGCGGCCGCTTGACCTGCAGGCCGTTCCAGCCCATGTGCGGCACCTTGAGCGGCTGGCCCGCGGCGTCCCGGTGCTCCACCGGGAAGCGCACCACCCGGCCCGGCATCAGGCCCAGGCAGTCGGTGAGGTCCTCCTCGCTGAAATCGAAGATGATCTGAGTGCCGAAGCAGATGCCCAGCAGAGGCTTGCCCGCGGCCACGGTCTGGGCCAGGACCTGGTCCAGACCCAGGCGCCGCAGGCTGGCCATGCCCGCGCCAGCGCGGCCCACTCCGGGCAGGATCACCCGCTCGGCCGCCGCGATGAAATCCGCGTCGCGGCTGATGGCGCACTCGGCCCCCAGGGAGCGCAGGGCGCGCTCCACGCTGGTCAGGTTGCCGGCGTCGTAGTCTATGATGGCGATCAAGGCCGCCCTCCCCTATGAGACCATGGCCCGCTCAGCGCCGGCCCTGGATTTAAGTATACCCCTAGTCGAACGCCCCCTGGGTCCAGTCCCAGTAATAGCGCAGCGAGGCAGCCGCGCCCAGGACCACCGCCGCCCATACCAGCCACTGCCCGGCCCATATCAGGGCCGGCAGCCCGAAGATGGCTCCCAGCACGATGATCCCCAGGGAGGAGGCCAGGCCGAAGGTCTTGTACTTGCCCCAGCGGTTGGGCCGCACCCTGGGCGCCGGCCATATGGGCTGGCTCCGGATGAGCTGCCGGCCGATGTGCAGCAGGGGCACTACCACTGCGTGGGCCTCCACGGCCAGGATGGCGATAATGGCCGGCATTGACAGCAGGCCGCGCAGCACCAGGACCGTGGCCACGGCCAGGGCCAGCAGCTTGTCACCCAGGGGGTCCAAGAAGGCGCCCAGGGGCGTGATCTGGCCCCGCTGGCGGGCCACCATGCCGTCCAAGAGGTCGCTCATGCCGGCCACGAAGCCCAGGACGAACATCCAGGCTAGGTGCCCGTCCATGAGCTGCACCACCACGATGCCTAGGGTGCAGGCCAGGCGGAACAGGGTGATGTGATTGGGCGACACCGCCGCAGGCACCATATCCACCAGGCGGGCCTTAAAGCTGCCCGGCGGATACACGCGCGCACCTGATGTTTGGCTCTGGCTCACAAAATGCTCCGCCCGGCTCCGGCCGGGGATGCCCCGCGGAGCCCAAGGAAGCCGCCTGAAACCCGATGCTTACAACGGCAGGAATATAGCGCAGGGGTCCAGGCGGGGCAAGGTCTAATCAGCCGCGGCCACCCCGCACCGCCCGGGCGCGGGCGTGCAGATAGAGGCTCAGCACGGCCAGGGCCGCCGGCGTCACCCCACTGATGCGCGCGGCCTGGCCCAGGCTGGCCGGCCGCACCCGGGCCAGCTTCTCCCGCGCCTCGTAGCTCAGGCCGGGCAGGTCCTGATAGTCCAGGTCCGGCGGGATGGCCACCTGCTCCCGAGAGCGGAAGCGTTCCACCTGCTCGCGCTCGCGCTCCTCGTAGCCGGCGTAGGCCGCCCGGACGGCCACCTGCTCGGCGGCCGAAGGCTCCAGCTCGGCCAGGGCCGCCAGGGCCGGGTGCAGGCTGGCCAGCTCGGCCAGGCCCAGCTCCGGCCGCCGCAGCAGCTCCTCGGCGCGCAGGGGCCGGCGCAGGGGGGCGCTCTTCAGGGCGGCCAGGCGGTCGTTGAGGGCGGCGCTGGGGTTCAGGCGCACCTGCTGCAGCAGGTCCCAGGCCTGGTCTATCTGCCGGCGCTTGGCGCTGAACATTGTCCAGCGCGCCTCATCTACCAAGCCCAGCTCGCGGCCCAGGGGGGTCAGGCGCAGGTCCGCGTTGTCCTCGCGCAGGGTCAGGCGGAACTCGGACCGGGAGGTGAACATGCGGTAGGGCTCCTGGGTGCCCCGGGTGACCAGGTCGTCGATGAGTACCCCTAGATAGGCCCGGGAGCGGTCCAGAATGGCCGGCTCCTGGCCTCGCGCCCGCCGCGCCGCGTTGATGCCGGCCCAGAGCCCCTGGGCCGCGGCCTCCTCGTAGCCGCTGGTGCCGTTGATCTGGCCGGCCAGGAACAGGCCGCCCAGCAGCTTGCTCTCCAGCCAGGGCCAGAGGTCGCGCGGGTCGGAGTAGTCGTACTCGATGGCATAGCCCGGCCGCACAATGAAGGCGTTCTCACAGCCCGGCAGGGTGCGCACCAGGCGCCGCTGCACCTCCATAGGCAGGCTGGTGGGGATGCCGTTGGGGTAGATCAGGTCCGAGTCCAGGCCTTGAGGCTCCAGGAAGACCTGGTGCGAGTCCTTGTGGGCGAAGCGCACCACCTTGTCCTCGATGGAGGGGCAGTAGCGGGCCCCCACCCCGGTGATGCGGCCGGCGTACATGGGCGCCTGGTCCAGGTTCTGGCGGATGATCTGGTGGGTGGCCTCGGTGGTGTGGCTGAGCCAGCATACCCGCTGGGGCAGCATTGGCGCCCGGCTCAGGAAGCTGAACAGGTGGGGACGGTCGTCGCCGGGCTGCTGGGCCAGGCCCCCCAGGTCCAGGCTGCGCGCGTCCAGGCGCGGAGTGGTGCCGGTCTTGAGCCGGCCCAGGCGCAGGCCCAGCTCGCCCAGTTGCCGCGAGAGCGCGTTGGCCGGCGGGTCGCCCAGGCGGCCGCCGGGCGCCTGGCGGAGGCCCACGTGGATCACCCCGCGCAGGAAGGTGCCGGTGGTGAGCACCACGCTGCGGGCCGCAATCTCGTTGCCGCGGGCGGGCAGGATGCCGGCCACCCTGCCCTGGCGCAGGACCAGGCCGCGCACCTCGGCCTCCAGCAGCCACAGGTTGGGCTGGGCCAGGCAGACCGAGCGCATGCGGCGGGGGTAGCGGTCCATGTCCACCTGGGCCCGGCTGGACCACACCGCCGGACCCTTGCCCCGGTTGAGCAGGCGGAACTGGATGCCGGTGGCGTCGGTGTTGAGGCCCATCTCGCCGCCCAGGGCGTCCAACTCGCGCACCAGATGGCCCTTGGCCAGGCCGCCCACGGCCGGGTTGCAGCTCAGGGCCGCCACGTGGTCGCGGTTGATGGTCACCAGCAAACAGGCGGCCCCCAGGCGGGCGGCAGCCAGGGCCGCCTCGCAGCCGGCGTGGCCGGCCCCCACCACCACCACGTCGAAGCTCTGGGGAATCGGGGCGCTCAACTCAGCCCCAGGTAGGCGTGACCGGTCTGGGCCACGGAAAAGGCCGCGCCGCCGCCCCGCCACCTTGCGGCCTCCACCGGCCCGGCCAGGAGCAGGTGGTCGCCGGGGCGCCAGGTCTCCCGCACCCGGCAGCACAGGGCGCCCAGGCCGGCCGCCAGCAGGGGCAGGCCCAGGGGTCCCTCCTCCAGGGCCAGGCCCGCGAAGCGCTGGGCCGCAGGACGGCCCAGGGCCGCCACCAGCTCCGGCTTGTCCGCCGGGAGCAGGTTCAGGGCAAAGGCCCCCTGCCCTTGCAGGGCCGGCAGTATAGAGCGGTTGTGGCGCACCGCCGCCAGCAGCCAGGGCGGGTTGCCGCTGACCTGGCTGACCCAGGAGACCAAGAGGCCCTGGGGCTGGGCCAGGCGGCCGGTGGTGAGGAAATACAGGCCGTAATGCAGGTGGCTGAGGGCGGCCGCCACCTCAGGGCTCAGCGGAGGTGATTTCTCCTGCAGCATGCGGCTCACTTTGCCTTGGCCGGCGCAAAACGCGGGACCGGTCCCGCTCCCACCAGGTCTTTGAGCCAGAGCCAGGTCAGGCCCAGGTACTCGTAGATGGCGGTCTCGCTGGCCTTGAGACCGCCCAACTGGGGCAAGAAAGAGTAAAGGGTCAGCTTGCGGCCCTTGGTGTAGAAGTCGGCTGGCGCGGGCAGGGGCTTGAGGCCATGGGCCCGGAAGGTGACCAGGGCGCGCGGCAGGTGCGAGGCCGAGGTGACCAGGGCAAAGGGCTGCTGCCCCAGCAGAGCGGCCAGGCGCTGGGCCTGATCGTCGGTGTCCCAGGAGGCGTCCTCCACCAGCATGGCTCCGGCGGGCACCCCCAGCTCCCGGGCCAGGGCCGCCATGGCCCCGCCCGCGGTCACGTCCAGGAAGAATGAGCCACCCGAGAGCACCAGCTTGCTGCCCGGCATGCCCCGCCACAACCGCACCCCCTCCATCACCCGCAGCAGGGTGGTGCTGCCCAGGCGGTCGGCCTTGCTCAACTCTCCGTCGCGCAGGCTGCCGCTGAGCACCACGATGTAGCGCACGCCGCTGCCCTGCAGCCTGGCGGGATCGGCGTAATGCCAGTTGCGGGCCTCCAGGCCATACAGCAGCAGGCCGCCGACCGCGGGCAGGGAGTAGAGCAGCAGCAGCAGTCCGGCCGCCAGCAGCAGGACCGGCCCCAGGCGCCGCTCTGGACGCCGCAGCCAGATCACCGCCCCCACCAGCCACAGCACCAGCACCTGTCCCACCGGGAACAGCAGCCGGCTGAGCAACTTTTTGATCACGAACCAGACAGCGGCCATGATTGCCCCACGCCAAAGGTCCCGGACGACCAGGACTTAAGATAGTCCTATTATGACAGCCGGCGGGCGCGGGGCAAACTTCCTATTGACCCGCGGCCAGCGGCGCCGCCTCCTGAGGTTAGGCAGCTCGGAGCTAGTTTTGGGTGAAAAGGCACGCCCCCCAGGCTAAAAATTATTGACTCTGGCGGTGGTTTATTGCTTGTCTGGAGGATAGCGGCGCTGACCCGCGTCTGGGGAACACATGATCAGTTCTAAATGGTGGTTGGCATGAACCTACTGCGTCTGTTTTCCTTGAGGTCGCTTCTGCTGATTCTGGCCGCATTTTTCGCCGGCGCGGCCCTGGCCACCGGGCCCGCCGCAGCGGATACCAAGCCCGGCGGCTGCGCCCAGGCCCGCAGCCGGCAAAACCAGGTCCGCAGCCCCTGGTCCCTGATGGTGTTCTCCGGCGTGCTCAGCGAAAACAAGCTGGGCTTCAGCCTGCTGCCGCCGGACAAGTTTCGCAGCGACTTCATCGCGGGCCTGGCCCTGAACTGGCAGTTCTACCGCCCCAGCCAGAACTGGAATCTGGAGCTGGAGCCCATGGTGGTGCAGCACTTTGGCAGCGCCGATTACGGCGAGCTGGCTGCGGCGGTCCTGGTTCGCTGGCGCAAGTTCCCCTGGAACGAGTGCCTGCTCACCACCGTGGCCGTGGGCGAAGGCCTGTCCTACGTGGCCCAGATTCCGGAGATAGAGACCCGCGGGCCGGGCGTAGGGCCCATCAACCACCTCAACAACCTGCTGGTGTTCGAGGCCACTTTCGCCCTGGCCAGCCGACCCCAGACCGCCCTGGTGTTCCGCCTGCACCATCGCAGCGTGGCCTTCAACTTCTACGGCGAGAACAACGAGTCCAACTTTTTCTGCCTGGGGCTGCGCTATAACTTTTAGGGCCGCGCCCGGCCCGGAGGCCTGCATGGACAAGCCCGAGCTGCTCAAGAACATCGAGTTCGCCAAGGCCCTGGACCTGGCCGGGCTGGTGGATTATCAACCGGGCCAGGTGGTCAGCCGCACCTTTGCCCAGAACCCCTTCCTGAGCCTGACCCTGTTCGCCTTTGACCAGGGCGAGGGCATCAGCGCCCACACCGTGCCCGCCGACGCCCTGGTGCTGATCCTGGACGGCCAGGCCCGCATCACCATCGCCGGCCAGCAAATCATCGCCCGCGCCGGGCAGGTGGTGGCCATGCCCGCGGGCCAGCCTCACGCCCTGAACGCCGAGCAGCGCTTCAAGATGCTGCTGGTGGTGGTGCGTCCCCCCCAGAACGTGAGCCTGTAGAACGGCGGGCGGTTCTAGGCGCGCGGCTTGGCCAGGGCGGCCGCCGCGGCCTCGGCCATGTGCAGCACCTGGATGGGCGAGCGCCGCTGGTCCAGGCCGCCGCGCAGCTGCAGCACGCAGCCCGGACAGTCGGTGACCAGCAGCTCCGCGCCGGTGGCGGCCACGTTGTCCAGCTTGCTATTCAGGATGGCGGCCGACATCTCCGGGAACTCCAGCGAGTAGGAGCCGCCGAAGCCGCAGCACACCTCCTCTTCCTCGTAGGCGCGGTAGTCATAGCCCGCGGCCTTGAGCAGGTCCCGCGGCGCCTGCCGCACACCCAGGCCCCGGCAGAGGTGGCAGGGCGCATGGTAGGCCGCCTTGGCCCCGCTGCCGGCCGGCGCCGGCTCCACGCCCAGCACCTCCACCATGAAGGAGCTGAAGTCGATGACCTTGGCCGCCAGCTGCCGGGCCTGCATGGCCAGGCTGGACTCGCCCTCCAAAAGGCGGGGCAGGTTCTCCTTGAGATGCGAGCCGCAGGAGGCGCACAGGGTCAGCACATAGTCGTACTGGGCCGGGTCCAGGGCGCGCAGGTTTTGCGCGGCCACCTCCCGGGCCGTGTCCTCCTCGCCCATCATCAGGGCCGGCAGGCCGCAGCAGGTCTGCTCGGGCGGGTAGTCCAGGCGCACCCCGCGGCCGCGTAGCAGCTTCAGCAGGGCCTCGGCCTGCTCCGGATAGACGAAGTCCACCAGGCAGCCGCCGAACAGGGCCACCCGCAGGCGGGGCTCGGTCTCGGGGCGGGCCAGCTCCGGCCAGCGGTCGCGCAGCGGGCGGCGGGCCACCACCGGCAGGCTGCGGAAGCCGTGCTCGCGGCCGAAGAAGAAGGGCAGGTGCCGGATGAGTCTGTCGCCGCGGGCCAGGGGCTTCTGGGCCAGGTAGGCCCGCCGCAGCAGGAAATGGAACAGGCGGCGGTTCTTGAGCACCATGGACAGCAGTCGGTTCTTGGCCGGCCTGCGCGGCTCCTGGGACATAACCAGGCCAGCGGTTTTCTTGATCAGCCGCGGCAGATCGATACCCGCCGGGCAGGCCGCCTTGCAGGCCTGGCAGTTGAGGCAGTTCTGGACCAGGACGCGATCGTTCTGGCGACCGTGGTAGAAGTAAGTCAGGATCAGGCCGATGGCTCCGATGTACACGTGACCATAGTTGTGCCCGCCCACTTTGTCGTAGATGGGGCAGACGTTGGCGCAGGTACCGCAGCGGATGCAGCGCAAGGCCTCCTTGAACACCGGGTCCCGGGAAAGGGCCAGGCGGCCGTTGTCCAGGAAGACTACGTGCATTTCCTTGCGGCCCCCTGGTCCCACGGCGCAGGGCACCGCCCCGCTGATCCAGGTCACGTAGCTGGTGATGGCCTGGGTCATGCCCGTGTTGCGCACCAGCAGGTTCAGGATGGTCAGGGCCGAGGGCAGGTCCGGCACCAGCTTCTCCAGACCCACCAGGGCTACATGCACCCGCGGCAGGGTGGTCACCAGGCGGGCGTTGCCCTCGTTGGTGATGATGCCCACGGTGCCGCTGTCGGCCAGGCAGAAGTTGCCGCCGCTGATGCCCATGTCCGCGGACAGGAAGGCCTGGCGCAGCTCCCGGCGGGCCACCTCCACCAGGCCCTCCACGTTCTGGGGGTCCAGCCCACGGCCGGTGACCCGGCTGAAAAGCTGGGCCACCTCCTGGCGGGAGAGATGAATAGCCGGCGCGATCATATGCGAGGGGCCCTCCCCCCGCAGTTGGATGATCCACTCACCCAGGTCGGTCTCGGTCACGGTGAGGCCCTGGGCCTCCAGGTGGGCGTTGAGGAATATCTCCTCGCTGGTCATGGACTTGGACTTGACCACCCGCTGGCAGCCGGCCTTCTGGGCGATGTCGGCGATGATGCGGTTGGCCTCGGCCGCGTCCGCGGCCAGATGCACCTGGGCGCCGCCGGCCTCGGCCGCCTGCTTGAACTGCTGGTACAGCTCGGGCAGGCGGGAGATGGCGTTCTCTTTGATACCGGCCACCTCCGCGGCCAGGGCCGCGAAGTCCAGGCCGGCGAAGCTCTCGGCGCGGCGCTGGCGGTTGCGGGTGGTGAAGCTGGACAGGGTCTGGCGCAGGAACTGGTTTTCCAGGGCCCGGCGCAGCTGGGCGCGGTACTGCTTGATGTCCGCAGGCGTGGACCTCACGCGGCCTCCTCCAACAGCAGCGCGTACACCTGGCGGGGACCGTGCGCGCCCATGGTCAGGATCAGCTCGATGTCGCCGGTGCGGCTGGGGCCGGTGACCAAGGCCAGGTAGGCCCGGGGCCGCTGCAGGAGCCCCTGCAGCTCGTCCTGCAGGGAGGCCAGGTTCGGGCGCAGGCGCGAGGCGGGCAGCACGGCCACGTGCACCTCGGACAGCATGCTGGCCAGGCGCAGGTCTTCGTCCAGCGAGTCCAGAATCAGGGTGCCGGTCTGGGCCACGCCCCAGTTGGCGGGCGTAAAGCCGCAGAAGATGTTGTCGGCCTGGGCGCGCAGGTCCTGGCTGAACACCTGCAGCCCTGCCTCCTGCCCGGCCACCTGGATGCACTCCAGCTCGGCCTGACTCCAGCCCGGCGCGGCCAGGGTGCGGCCCCCCATCTCATGGGTGAGGCGCACCGCATAGGCCACGGCCGCCTCCAGGTCCGGCACGCCCTGGGCCCGGCCGCCCATGGCAGCGAGGCTCTGGGTGAAGCTTGTCTGCAAAGACTCTGGACTCATGCGCCCTCCTCGCGTTCGCGGCCTAACATATTAGCAGATGGCGGGGTGTTTCTCTAACAAACCAGAGCCGTTTCCAAAAGCAGGGCCATGCATTAGTATTAGAAGGCCCTTCAGCAACCGGCCAGCACGGGGAGAGGTCATGCGCGATCCGGCCCTGATCAAAAAGTTCATCGATATCCTGGGCGCGGACAGCGTCTTTGACCAGGAGTCGGACCTGCTCACCTATTCCTACGATGCGGCCGGACTGCCCGGCCAGGCCCCCTGGCTGGCTGTGCGGCCCCGCAGCCTGGAGCAGTTGGGCCAGACAATCAAGCTGTGCCACCTGGAAGGCCTGCCGCTCACGGTGCGCGGGGCCGGCACCAACCTCAGCGGCGGGGCCATACCCCGGCCGGACGGCGTGGTGCTGCTGACCAGCGCCCTGAAGCGCATCATCGAGATCAACCAGGCCGACATGTATGCGGTGGTGGAGCCGGGGGTGGTCACGGCCCAGTTCTTCGCCGCGGCCATGGCTCAGGGCCTGTTCTACCCGCCCGACCCCGGCAGCCAGGCGGTATCCACCCTGGGCGGCAACGTGGCTGAAAACTCCGGCGGCCTGCGCGGCCTCAAGTACGGCGTCACCCGGGACTACGTCATGGGCCTGAGCTTCTTCGACAGCCAGGGCGAACTGGTGCACACCGGCGCCCGCACCGTCAAGTGCGTCACCGGCTACAACCTGGCCGGGCTCATGGTGGGCTCCGAAGGCACCCTGGGCGTCTTCGGCCGCATCATCCTCAAGCTGATCCCGCCGCCGGCCGCGGCCAGGGCCATGGTGGCGATGTACGAGCGCATGCAGGACGCCTCGGAGAGCGTGGCGGCCATCATCGCGGCCCGCATCCTGCCGGCCACCCTGGAGTTCATGGACAACTTCACCATCCGCACCGTGGAGGACTACAGCCAGGCCGGCCTGCCTCGGGAGGCGGCGGCCCTGCTGTTGATCGAGGTGGACGGCCACCCGGCCCAGGTGGAAGAGGAGGCGGCCCGGGTGCAGGAGATCTGCCGCCGTCACGGAGCCAAGGTGCAGGTGGCACAGGACGCGGCCCAGCGGGACAAGATATGGGAGGCGCGGCGGGCGGCCATCCCGGCCCTGGCGCGGCTAAAGCCCTCCATCTGGCTGGAGGACGCCACGGTGCCCCGCAGCCAGATTCCGGCCATGATCCTGTCCCTGACCGAGATCGCGGCCCAGCATCAGCTCACCATCGGCACCTTTGGCCACGCCGGCGACGGCAACCTGCACCCCACCATCGTCTATGACAAGCGCGACCCGGACCAGCGCCAGCGGGTGGCCGCGGCCGTGGAGGCCATATTCGAGCGGGCCCTGGCCCTGGGCGGCACCCTCTCGGGCGAGCACGGCCTGGGCCTGACCAAGGTGCGTTTCCTGGCCAACGAGGTGGGGCCGGCCACCATCGCCTGGTCCCGCCGCCTCAAGGCCGCCCTGGACCCCAAGGGCATCCTCAACCCCGGCAAGGCCATCGGGGGCTAGGGTTGGCCTCCCTGCGCCGCCTGGCCGCGCTGCTGGCCGAGCTGGACGACCAGCTCATCGCCTGCATGCGCTGCGGCTTCTGCCAGGCCGTGTGCCCCCTCTACGGGCAGACCGGCCGCGAGGCGGACGTGGCCCGGGGCAAGCTGGCCCTGCTGGACGGCCTGGCCCAGGAGATGCTGCGCGACGCGGTCGGCGTGCAAGAGCGCCTGGGGCGCTGCCTGCTCTGCGGGGCCTGCGCCACCCACTGCCCCAGCGGGGTCAAGGTGCTGGACATCTTCCTCAAGGCCCGGGCCCTGCTCACCAGCTACCTGGGCCTCAGCCCGGCCCAGAAGCTGGTGTTTCGGGGCCTGCTGTCCCGGCCGGCCCTGTTCAACCGCCTGCTGGCCCTGGCCGCGCCCTGGCAGGCGCTGCTGGCCCGGCCCGCCGACGAGCTGTTGGGCACCTCCTGCTCGCGCCTGGTGTCGCCCTTTGGCCCGCGCCACTTCCGGCGCCTGGCCCCAAAGCCCCTGCACTGGCTGGTGCCGGAGCAGCACATTGCGCCGGGCGCCTCGGGCCTGCGGGTGGGGTTTTTCGTGGGCTGCCTGATCGACAAGCTCTACCCAACCGTGGGCTCGGCCGCGCTCAAGGTCCTGGCGCACCACGGCGTGGGCGTGGAGCTGCCGGCCCTGCAGGCCTGCTGCGGCATGCCGGCCCTGTCCGCGGGCGAAAGCCTGACCTTCCACCGGCTGCTGGTGCACAACCTGGAGCGCTTCCAGCCCCAGGACTTCGACTACCTGCTCACCGCCTGCGCCACCTGCGCGGCCGCCATCCGGCATTTGTGGCCGCTCATGGGCCGGGAGCTGAGCGCGGCCCAGCAGGCGCAGGTGCAGGCCCTGGCCGACAAAACCAGAGACGTGAGCCAGTTTTTGCTGGAGACGGGCCTGTTGGCCGAGGGCAAAGCCGCCGAAAATGGCGGCTGGCCGGTGACCTACCACGATCCCTGCCACCTGCGCAACTCCCTGGGCGTGACCCAGCAGCCCCGCCAGGTGCTGGCCGCCAGCCCGGGCTGGCATCTGCAGGAAATGGCGGCGGCGGACTCCTGCTGCGGCATGGGCGGCAGCTTCAGCCTGCAGCACTACGAGCTGTCCGCGGCCCTGGGCCGGCGCAAGCTGGCCAACATCGTGGCCAGCGGCTGCCAGGCCGTGGCCACCTCCTGCCCGGCCTGCATGATGCACATCAGCGACATGCTCTCCCAGGTTGGCGAGCGGGTGGCGGTCAAGCACGTGGTGGAGGTCTACGCAGAGAGTTTGGGCTGAGTCGTCAAAACAAGAGACGGAAGCGCGGCGAGAAATCCGGCGTCGTCGGGGTTCGGACCTATTCGAGAAGGGCGTCCAGCAGGCGGGCGGCTTGTCTGAGTTTTTTTTCGTCGGCCGAGGCCAGGGCTTCGGCAACGTGTGCCCTGAGCTTCCTAAGGGTGGGGACCTCGTGCTCAAGGACAAACAGGTCTCTCAGCTTCACACCCAACCCATCGGCGATACGGGCCAGATTTTCTAGACTGGGGTTTCTCTCACCGCGCTCTATGCTACCCAAGTACTTGTAATTTATCGAAGCCTTCTCTCCCAATTCCTCCTGAGTCATACCCCGGGCGGTCCGCAGCGCCCTGACGCGGCTACCAAGCATCTTTTTTATTCCTGCCTGACTTTTCTCCATGGATTGAACATATCCCGGCCCCTCTGGGCGAAAAACCGTCTGGACTAAGTTTTGGGTTGACTTATGCTACTTATAAGTAGTATTTTGCTCGCCGAAGATACTCATCAAAGACTTTTGCACCCAAAAAGCTACTTAATGAGGCCACGGGCTGTGGCAAGGCGTCCTCAGCAACGGACGCTGCTTATTCCACCGGAAATTGGGGGTAGGTAATGAAGCGCATCACGTTTTTGATTTTGATTCTGACCATCCTGGCCCTGGGCCTGGGCTGTTCCGGAGGCGGGGGGGGCGGCTCAACGGGCAACTCTCTGGTGGGCACCTGGCAGAGAACCAGCGCCACAAACTCGCCCACCGCCGCGGTAAGAGCGACCTTCAGTGGCAATAGCAGTGGGGGCACCGTACAGGCGACACAGTTAAATGGTGTGATAATTACTGGGCAATGGAGCCTGTCGGGCTCGACGGTCGTAATAACCCCCAATGGAGGCGGAGCCCCTTCTCTATGACAGTTCAATTCGTGGACGCCAACAACATGCGGCTGATTGAAGCTGACGGCACCTCAACCTGGAGGCGGGTCTGAAGCGGATGCTGATGGGGCACAGATTAGAAGCCACGATGAAGTTTCCGTGGACCGCTCTGCTGCTGGTCGCCGCATTGGTCCTGATCTGCTTCCTACCTGCCTGCCCCGGCGGCGGGGGAGGCGGCAGCGAAGAGCAAGTCGAAAAAGGAAATCAGCTTTGGTTCTACGCTCCCGGTGCAGGATATACCGCGACAGTCACCGCACCGGGTGGCAACTTCAGTTGTAACACCGACAACAGCGGGGAATGTCGCGTACGCGACATTCCCAATGGCCGGTACTCAGTGGAAGCCCGCCAGGGTAACACCGTGCGGAAGCACCAAACCTTTACCTGGACTGGCCACGACAAGCATCAATTCTGGCTTTAAAAATTTACCCCTCGCGCCTCGGCTTTGAGGTGTGTCTAAACCAGCCCCCAAATAACCGGGGGCAGCGCCTCCCCGACGCTGCCCCCCATTGATCTTTTCGGCTTGCAGGCCTTTAGCTCTTCAACTCCTTCAGGTCCGCGTACAGGTCCAGGGCCTGCGGGTTGGCCAGGGCGTCCTTGTTCAGCACTGGCCGGCCGTGGATCACGTTGCGCACCGCCAGCTCCACCTTCTTGCCGCTGATGGTGTAGGGGATGTCGGCGATGGCGATGATCTTGGCCGGCACGTGGCGCGGGGTGCAATTGGTGCGGATGGTGGTCTTGATCTTCTTCACCAGGGCCTCATCCAGGGTCACGCCAGGGTTGAGCTTGACGAACAGGATCACCCGCACGTCGTTGTCCCAGTCCTGGCCAATCACCAGGCTGTCGGCGATTTCGGGCATGTTCTCCACCTGGCGGTAGATCTCGGCGGTGCCGATGCGCACGCCACCCGGATTCAGGGTGGCGTCGGAGCGGCCGTACATGATCACCCCGCCCTCGGGGGTCACCTCGCAGAAGTCGCCGTGGAACCAGACGTTGGGCCAGACCTCGAAATAGGCGCCGTGATACTTGCTGCCGTCCGGGTCGTTCCAGAACATGATGGGCATGGAGGGCCAGGGCTTGACGCAGACCAGCTCGGCCTTCTCGCCCACCACCGGCTTGCCCTGGGCGTCCCAGGCCTCCATGGCCATGCCCAGGCCGCGCGCCTGCAATTGGCCGGAGTACACCGGGCCGATGGGGTTGCCCAGGGCGAAGCAACCCACCAGGTCGCTGCCGCCGGAGATGGAGGACAGGCACAGGTCCTTCTTGATGTCCCGGTACACGTAGTGGAAGCTTTCCACCGACAGCGGCGAGCCGGTGGAGAGGATGGCCTTGAGCGAGGACAGGTCGAACTTGTCCTTGGGCTTGAGACCTTCGTTCTCGATGGCCGCCAGGTAGCGGGCGCTGGTGCCGAAGATGGTCATGCCCTCATCCTGGGCGAACTGCCAGAGCACCTCCGGGCCGGGGTAGAACGGCGAGCCGTCGAACAGGAGCACCGTAGCCCCCAGGGCCAGGGAGCTGACCAGCCAGTTCCACATCATCCAGCCGCAGGTGGTGAAGTAGAAGATCTTGTCGCTGCGCTTGAGGTCGCTGTGCAGGCCCAGCTCCTTGAGGTGCTGCATCAGGGTGTTGCCCGCGCCGTGCACCATGCACTTGGGCACGCCGGTGGTGCCAGAGGAGTAGAGGATGTACAGGGGGTGGTCAAAGGGCATCTGGGCGAAGGTGAGCACCGGGGCCGGGCCCGAGCCCAGCAGCTCGCTGAACAGCACCGCGCCGGGCAGCCCGCTCAGATCCGGGTTGCTGCGGGTGAAGGGCACCACCACCACCTTCTCGATGCTCTTGATCTCGGCCATGACCTGGGCCACCCGCTCCAGGGAGTCGAAGGTCTTGCCGTTGTAGAAGTAGCCGTCGGTGGCGAAGAGCACCTTGGGCTGCACCTGGCCGAAACGGTCCATCACTCCCTGGAACCCGAAGTCCGGGCTGCAGGAGGACCAGATGGCCCCCAGGCTCACCGCGGCCAGCATGGCCACCACCGTCTCGGGCAGGTTGGGCATGAAGCCCACCACCCGGTCGCCGGGACCCACGTCCAGGGCCTCCAGGGCGGCGGACACCCGGGCCACCTGGTCGTATAGCTCGGCGTAGGTCAGGCTGCGCCGGTCGCCGGGCTCGGAGCGGAAGACGATGGCCGTCTGACCGTCGCGGTAGCGCAGCAGGTTCTGGGCGAAGTTGAGGCGCGCGCCCGGGAACCACTTGGCGCCGGGCATCTTGTCCAGGTCCGTGGCCACTTCCCGGTAGGGTTGGGAGTGGATGACCTCGAAGAACTGCCAGATGGCGCCCTGGAAGTCCGCGATGTCGGTGACGGACCAGTCGTAGAGCTCGGAGTAGTCCCGGAATGACTTGCCGTACTTTTGGTTCACGAAGCTGATAAAGCGGGTAAGGTTGGTGCTCGCAATACGCTCCGCAGAGGGTTTCCACAATAGCTCGGCCATGAATCGGGCTCCCTTTTCCTGACTGCCGGGGCCGCGGGCGGCCCTCCCCTCCCCCCAAAGGGTATTGGTTAAAAACTCAGCTCGGTGGTCTTGAGCTGATTATCCACTGACGCCACCCCGGCAAAGCCGCGGGCGATCTTTTCGGCGGTCTGCTTGGCCGCCTTGTCCAGCACCACGCCGGTGAGCAGCATCTGGCCCTTTTGGCTGCTGTCCACCACCAAGTCGCGGTAGGGGGTGGTGGGCAGCTTCTTCTTGATGGCCGCCTCCACCTTCTTGGCCAGGGCCAGGCTGGCGAAGCGCTCCTTTTGCTGCGGGCTGATCTGGCCCAGGCCCTTGGCCGCAGCGCAGATCAGGGCAGAGGCCACCTGCGGGCTCAGCTCGGCGGTGTTGATCACCAGGTCGTATAGCGACCAGTCGGCCAGGTCCTTGTGGAAGACGCTCTCGATCAGGGAGCGGCGCTGCTTGTCCACCCGGCTGATGAACTCCGCCGCCTCCTCGCCGCTGGTGCCGAAGCGCTCTTGCACCCGCCGCACCCTCAGCTTGGTGGGCGCCACCACCCGCGCCCGCAGCACGGCCGGCTGGCCGCCCAGCACGATCTGGGCCCCGCGGCCCAGGATCACCAGGTCGCCGCCCGCGGCCAGCTCATAGACCAGGGCCGCGAACATGGCGGTGTTGGCCGGCTCGCGGAAGAACAGGCGCTCCAGGAAGCCGCCGCTGGCCTCGGCCTCGAAGGCCTGGCAGGCCTTCTTGAACTCCGCGTCGCACTCGGTCTGCAGCCGATGCATGTCCTGGTAGCCCACCAGGTTCAGACCCAACTCGGTGGTCACCTGCTTGGCGATCTGCTCCCCGAAGCTGCCCACCTGACGCGATATGGTAACTATAGCCATGCAATCAACCTCTCTGCGCCCAAATCTATGTAGGGTCCGGCCCTGGGGGACCAGGCCAACCATAGCACAACCTGGCGGTTTCCGGGACTCCGCTGGCCGCTCCCGGCGGAGTTATCCCATGGTACTACGGGCCTTTGGCCGCGGACAACGTTGTTTTGGCCCTGAAGATGGGCTCCAGGCAGGTTTTGGCAGCGGGCCCGGAATATGATAGGTTGCTGGCAGGGAGTTCACTCATCATAGCGACACCTGCATATCGGGAGTGAGAAGCATGGAGTTCAATGAGGTCCTCAAGTCGCGCCGGAGCATCCGCAAATACCAAGACAAGCCCGTCTCCCCTCAAGACCTGAATCAGGTGCTGGAAGCAATGCGTTGGTCCCCTTCCTGGGCCAACACCCAGTGCTGGGAGGTGGTGGTGGTCAAGGACCCGGCCGTCCGGGAGCAGCTGCAGGCCAGCCTGTCCAAGGGCAACCCGGCCACCAAGGCCATGGTGGCCGCGCCGGTGCTGCTGGTGATGTGCGCCAAGCTGCAATCCAGCGGATACTACAAAGGCGTGGCCCCCACCAAATTGGGCGACTGGTTCATGTTCGACCTGGGCGTGGCCACCCAGAGCCTGTGCCTGGCCGCCCGCGACCTGGGCCTGGGCACGGTGGTGGTGGGCCTGTTCGACCATGACGCCTGCCAGCGCGCCCTGGCCGTGCCCGAGGGCTACCAGGTGGTGGCCATGATCCCCATGGGCTATCCGGACCAGGAGGTCAAGGCCCCGCCCCGGCGGGAGGTGGCGGAGTTCACCCACACGGACAAGTTCTAGACCTATCAAAAATCATTAGGAGGCATAGCCATGGCCGACGCGGAAGGCATCCTGGAGGCCAGGGGTCCAGGCCAGATGGCCGCGGCCCAGGCTCCGGCAGGGGGCAAGGCCATCAAGGGCTGCAGCCACCTGGACTGGGGCATGCGCAACCGGCTTTCCCGGCTCATCGGCCTGGACGGCCGCTGCCAATTCCTGCCCATCGACCATGGCTATTTCCAGGGCCCCACCCGCTGCCTGGAGCGGCCGGGCGAGACCATCCAGGAGCTGCTGCCCTTTGCCGACGGCCTGTTCGTGACCCGGGGAGTGCTCAGGGCCTGCGTGGACCCGGACGAGGGCACCCCCATCATCCTGCGGGTCTCCGGCGCCACCAGCGTGGTGGGCGAGGACCTGGCCAACGAGGCCCTCACCACCTCGGTGGAGGACATGCTGCGCCTGAATGTGGCCGCGGTGGGGGTGAGCGTGTTCATCGGCACGCCGTATGAGAAGCAGACCCTGTCCAACCTCACCGAGCTGGTGGACGCCTGCGAGGACTACGGCATCCCGGTGATGGCGGTGACTGCGGTGGGCAAGGAGCTGGCCAAGCGCACCGGCCGCTACCTGGCCCTGTGCTGCCGCATCTGCGCCGAGTTGGGGGCCAAGGTGGTCAAGACCTACTACGCCGAGGAGGACTTCGACAAGATCACCAACGGCTGCCCGGTGCCGGTGGTCATGGCCGGCGGGCCCAAGTGCGAAACCGAACTGGAGGTGTTCGAGTTCGTCTACGACGGCCTGCAAAAGGGCGCCATCGGCGTGAACCTGGGGCGCAATGTCTGGCAGAACCCCCACCCCCGGGCCATGATGCACGCGCTCAATGAGGTCATCCATGGCGGGCTCAAGCCCAAGCAGGCCATGGAGCTGTTCAAACAGGAGAGCCGCTCCTAGAACGAGGCTGGCCATGCAGGTCTGCATGTACTACAGCAACCGCGACGTGCGTCTGGAGCAGATGGCCGCCCCCCGGCCGGGGCCGGGCGAGCTGATCCTCAAGGTGCGGGCCAGCGGCATCTGCGGCAGCGACGTGATGGAGTGGTACCGCCGGGACAAGGTGCCCCTGGTCCTGGGGCACGAGGTGGCCGGCGAGGTGGTGGAGCTGGGACAGGGCACCACCCGCTTTAAGGTGGGCGACCGCTTGGCCGTGACCCATCACGTGCCCTGCAACACCTGCCACTACTGTCTCAAGGGCGCCCACACCATGTGCGAGACGCTCCTCAAGGGCACCCGCTTCGACCCCGGCGGCTTCGCCGAGTACATCCGGGTGCCGGCCATCAACGTGGACCGGGGCTGCTTCGTCATCCCGGACCACCTGTCCTATGCCGAGGCCTCGTTCATGGAGCCCCTGGCCTGCGTGCTGCGCGGCCAGCGCCGGGCCGGCCTGCGGCCGGGGCGTAGCGTGCTGGTGCTGGGCGCGGGCATCTCGGGCCTGCTGCACATCCCCCTGGCGCGCACCCTGGGCGCGGGGCTGGTGGTGGCCGCGGACACCATCGCCTTTCGCCTGGCCAAGGCCCAGGAGATGGGCGCTCACCAGGCCCTGACTGCGGACGCGGAGCTGCCCGGGCGGCTGCGGGAGCTGAACCAGGGCTACCTGGCCGACCTGGTGATCATCTGCTTCGACGGCTTCATTCCCCTGGCCCTGCAGTGCGTGGAGCGGGGCGGGACGGTGCTGATATTCTCGGGCGCGGCCGAGGGGGCGACCCTGCCCGGAGCCATCAACGACATCTTCTGGCGAACCGAGGTGAACCTGACCAGCACCTATGCCGGGGCGCCCTATGACTGCGACCAGGCCCTCAAGCTCATCGCCGCGGGCAGCGTGCCGGTGGAGCGGCTCATCACACACCGCCTGGGCCTGGCCCACATACAGGAGGGCTTCACCGCGGTGTGCTCGCCCACCCAGCATGAGTGCGTCAAGGTTATAATAGAACCGCACATACCATCCAAGGACGGCCAGTGACCGCTTCTTAACCCCGGCGACGAAAGGAGGGGTGTATGTCCGCCAGCCACGCCAAAGATTTTGCCCGCGCCCTGCAGGTGGGCCGGCCGCCCAACATAAGCAAGCTCTTCCCCAACTCCCAGGCCCTGATCGTCAGCGGCAAGGTGATAGACCGGGCCATGCTGGCCAAGGGCAAGGCCATGACCATTGCGGCCAACGGGCGCAACCACTTCGTGATTCGGGGGGCCCTGGCCGCGGCCCAGCGGGCCAACGCGGCCATCATCCTGGAGATCGCCAAGAGCGAGGGCGGGGCCAGCGCCTACTGCGCGGTGAACTACTGGAACCTGGCCCGCCAGGCCGACGCGGTGATGAACGAGCTGGGCGTCACGGTGCCGGTGGCCATCCACGCCGACCACTACGGCATCAAGGGCGCGGCGGACGTGGAGGCGGCCAAGCTGGAGATACCCTCCATGTTCGAGGCCGGCATCACCTCCATCGCCATCGACGCCTCGCACCTGCCCGACGACGAGAACCTGCTGGCCAGCATCGCCCTGAACCCCTACGTGCCCCGCTGGGCCGGCCTGGAGACCGAGTCCGGCGAGATCAAGGGCAAGGAGGGGCTGTCCACCAAGGAGGAGGCCCTGTTCCTGATCCAGGGTCTGAACGCCAACGGCATCTCGCCGGACTGGATCGCCCTGAACAACGGCACCGCCCACGGCATCCAGACCGCGGACCAGGGCATCCAGGTGGAGCTGACCACCCAGATTCACCAGGCCGTGGCCAAGTACAACGTCTCCGGCGCGCAGCACGGCACCAGCGGCAACACCAGCGAGCGCCTGCGCCGCATTGCCCAGGAGACCCGCACCACCAAGGCCAACGTGGCCACGGCCCTGCAGATGCTCACCTGGGGCGTGAAGGTCAACGAGTACGGCAACGCCGAGCTGGACGCCCAGGGCCAGTTCATCAAGTTGCCCCGGGCCGGCGTGACCGACGCCATGTGGCAGGCCATGCAGGCCTACGCCACTAAGCAGGGCTGGAAGGCCGGCGACTACAAGAAGCTCAACCTGCCCTTTGAGAACAAGCTGCTGGGCCTGCCGGCCTCGGTACGCCTGCGCATGGCCGGGGCAGTGGAGGAATTCGTCTACGATCTCTTGGTCAACGTGTTCAACGCGGCCGACACCGCGCCCCTGGCCATTCAGGCCATTCTCAAGGCCGGCAGCTACGACCTGGGGCCCAAGTCCGCGCGCCTCGAGGACCCGGCGCAGTGGACCGCGGCCAAGATCAAGGAGAGAGGCGCCAGACTGGCCGGCGACAAGGGGCCCCAGGACAACTTCGACGACTAGCGGCGGGCCGGGGCGCTGCTGGGCTCGGGTTGACAGGGCCTGGGGCCGGGGCCATAATAGTAAGTCCGGTCTCGATGGGCCCATAGCTCAGTTGGTAGAGCCTCCGGCTCATAACCGGATAGTCCCTGGTTCGAAGCCAGGTGGGCCCACCAAAACACGACAGGAGAGAGCCTGATGGGAGCGCGCCAAAAAGCCTGGCCTCCGGGTATGGCGGCAAAACGCCCTCCTGCTTAAGGCTTCTTTGCGGGCGCCCTTGTCAGGGTGCCCGCTTCTTTGGTCCCATGAGCGATGCAAAACCTACAGCCCGCGTTAGCGACCTGATCCAGATCATGGAGGACTGGGCTCCCGCCTGGACCGCGCAAGACTGGGACCGGGTGGGGCTGCTGGTGGGCGAGCCTGGGGCCCCGGCGACCAAGGTCTGGACAGCCTTGGAGCTGGGGCCTTCGCTTTTGGACCAGGCCCTGGCCCAGGGCGTGCAAATGCTCCTGCTGCACCACCCTCCCCTGTTCAGCCCCCTGGCGCAGCTGCGCACCGACGACCCGGCCACGGCCCGGCTGCTGCGTGCGGCCCAGGCCGGCCTGGCCCTGTTCGCGGCCCACACCAACCTGGACGCGGCTCCGGGCGGGGTCAACGACGCCCTGGCGGCCCGGCTGGGCTTGGTGGAGACCAGGCCCTTGGCCCCGGCCGGGGCGGGCGGCCAGGTCAAGCTGGTGGTGTTCACGCCCGCCGAGGCCCTGGAGCCGGTGAGCCGGGCCCTGTTCGAGGCCGGCGGCGGCCGCATCGGCGGCTACCGGGACTGTTCCTTCACCTCGCCGGGCCTGGGCGGCTATCTGGCGCCGCCGGACGGCAAGCCTTACTTGGGCAGCCCCGGCCAGGCCGAGCAGGTGGAGGAGCAGCGCCTGGAGGTGATCCTGCCCCAGGCCCGCCTGGCGCCGGCCCTGGCCGCATTGCGCATCGCCCACCCTTACGAAGAACCGGCCGTGGACATCTACCCTCTGGCCCAGCCGCCGGCCGGCTTGGGCCTGGGCCGGGTAGGCCGCCTGGCCGCGCCCCAAGACGGCCAAGAGTTCGCCCAACGGGCCGCGGCCGCGCTGGGCGCCGGCTGGGCGCACCTAGCCGGACCGCTGCCGCCCAGGCTGGAGCGGGTAGCGGTGGTGGCCGGCTCGGGCGGCGACCTGCTGGCCCAGGCCGCCCAGGCCGGAGCCCAGGTGCTGGTCACCGGCGAGGCGCGCCACCACGCGGCCCAGGAGGCCGCGGACCTGGGCCTGGGCCTGATCTGCCTGGGCCACTACCAGACCGAGGCGGTGATCGTGGAGCCCTGGGCCCAGCGCCTGGCCCACGAAACGGCCGCCCGCGGCCTAAGCTGCACCGTGACACCCTGGACCGTCGGGGACGATCCCTGGCGGCCAGTCTCCTGAAGGAGGTAGGAAACCTTGCTCGAACAGATGCACCTTTTGATTCGCCTGCAAGTCCTGGACAAGACCCTGTTCGACCTGAGCCAGGAAAAGGAAACCATTCCCGGCCGCCTGGCCGAGCTAAACCGGGCCGAGGAGGCCGCCAAGGCCGAGCTGGATGTCAACCAGGTCGAGTTGGACGAGCTGCGCAAGCGTCGCAAGAACCTGGAGGAGATCGCCGACAACGCCCGCGCCCGCCTGCGCCGGGCCGAAAACCGCCTCATGGGGGCCAAGACCTCGCGGGAGTACCAGGCGGCCAACGCCGAGATCGAGGACAACAAGGACGCCCTCAAGGACAACGATGACCAGCTCCTGGAGGTCATGGAGCGCCAGGAAAAGCTGGAGGCCGTGGTGGGGGCGCTCCAGGAAACCTTCGCTCAGGCCAGCGCCCAGGCCAACGAGCAGCGGGTGGTGCTGGACAAACGCTACCTGGACCTGGAGGCGGAGACCGGCCGCCTGCAGGCCAAGCGGGGCGAGATCGTGGGCCAGGTGGAGGCCCCTCTGCTCAAGGAGTATGACTTCATCCGCCAGCGCCGCGACGGCGTGGCCCTGTCGGCGGTGAGCCAGGGCATCTGCACCGTGTGCCACATGATCATCCCGCCCCAGCAGTACAACGAGCTGCAGCGCATGGACAAGATCATGAGCTGCCCCTCCTGCCGCCGGCTCATCTACTGGGCCGACGCTGAAGAGTTCGCGGGCGCCAAGTGAGCGCCTCCGATCCCCTGCACCTGACCCTGTTCGCCGACGGCGGCTCCCGGGGCAACCCAGGGCCGGCCGGCGCCGGCGCGGTGCTCTACGACGCCCAGGGCCGCGAGGTGGCCGCCATCAGCCGCTACCTGGGCCAGGCCACCAACAACGTGGCCGAGTACACGGCCCTGAACCTGGGCCTGGCCGAGGCCCGGCGTCTGGGGGCCTCGGAGATCACCGTCAAGATGGACAGCGAGCTGGTGGTGCGCCAGTTGCAGGGCTCCTACAAGGTCAAGGCGCCGGGGCTCAAGCCCCTGTACAATGAGGCGCGGCGCCTGCTGCAGGGCTTTCGGCGGGCGACCGTAGCCCACGTGCGCCGGGAGCTGAACCGCCGGGCCGACGAGCTGGCCAATCAGGCCATGGACCGGCGCTGAGGGCCGGGAGTGGTTATAATTAAAGGTGCCGGGACGGAGCCGGCCGGATGGCCGCTGGCCCCCACTGGGGGCGGGAGGAAAGTCCGAACACCACAGGGCAGGGTGCTGGTTAACGGCCAGGGGGGGCGACCCCACGGAAAGTGCCACAGAAAACAAACCGCCTCCGCGCCTGGCGCGGCGGTAAGGGTGAAACGGTGAGGTAAGAGCTCACCAGCTGGGGCGGCGACGCCCCAGGCTCGGCAAACCCCACCCGGTGCAAGACCAAATAGAGGGGCGCTCGAGGATGGCCCGTCCGAGCCCCTGGGTAGGTCGCTAGAGGCGCCGGGTAACCGGCGTCCCAGATGAATGGCCATCCTCCGGCCTTTGGGCCGGAGACAGAATTCGGCTTACAGACCGACTCCGTCCCGGCTTCCTTATCTCCAGCGCGAGCACGCCTTGCCTGAGCCTCTGGTCGCCATCGGCGCCCGCCTGCGGCGCTACCCCCAGTTCACCACCCTGGGCCTGCGCCCCAACCTGGCCGACTACCCGGCCGAGCACCTGGAGCTGATCCGCCGGGCGGAGGTGATCTACTACCCCACCGACGCCTTCGCCGCCCAGCTCACAGCCCTGGGCAAGCGCATCTTCCCCTCCCTGGAGTGCCATCTGTTCGAGGGCGACAAGATCAAGCAGACTGCCCTGTTCAACCTGCTGGGCCTGCCCCACCCCCGCACCAGGGTCTTCTACGGCCGCCAGCGGCAGGAGATCGGCCGGCACTTCAGCTTCCCCTTCATCGCCAAGACGCCGCGGGCCTCGTCCCTGGGGCGGGGTGTGTTCCTTATCCGCGGCCAGGGCGACCTGGAGGCCTACCTGGCCGGCCACCCGGTGGCCTACGCGCAGGAGTATCTGCCCATCCAGCGCGACCTCAGGGTGGTGGTGATCGGCTTTGAGCCGGTGTGCGCCTTTTGGCGGCTGCCGGCCGCGGGCGAGTTCCGCAGCAACCTGGGCCAAGGCGGGCGGGTGGACTTTCGGGATGTGCCGCCAGCGGCGGTGGAGCTGGCCGTGGAGACGGCCCGGGCCGCCAACCTGGACGAGGTGGGCCTGGACCTGGCCGTGGTGGAGGGCCAGCCCCTTTTGCTAGAATTCAACGTGAAGTACGGCCGGCAGGGGCCCCGCCAGGCCGGCATAAACGTGGTGGAGCTGGTGGCGCAGCGGATCCTGACCGGCCAGCTCCCGCCGGATAGGAGGCAGGCATGAGCCGCTGGCAGCAGATCCGGGTGCGCGTGGAGGGCGTGTACAAGAAGGGCTGGGGCAAGGACTTCCCCCACCTATACCGGGCGCTCACGGGCCTGGACAACGCCCTGCTGAGCCAGGACCCGCCCCTGTACGACCTGGTGCCCTATCTGGTGCGCCTGAGCCAGGAAAAGGACCTGGAGCCGGGTATGGCCCAGGCCCTGCAGGCACACGGTCCGGGGATCATAGACCTGCATTGCCAGATCAGCGAGGCCATCGGCGGCTGGAAACTGGGCCAGGCCGAGAAGCTTTTGTATGAGCTGGAGGACAGGTTCGTGGAGCTGGAAAAAGACATTGCCTAGTTTTTTAAGTTAATACTTTAAAAAACATATTTATCTATACGTTATTTAACACTATAAAATAGACGTATTCCTCAAAAGGGATAAAAAAGGCAGCCCGCCTCGGCCAGGGCTCCTGGCCAGGACGGGCTGAATTATTTCGCTCAGGTGCAGGAGGCGTGGGCCACCTGCCCTGCCTCAGAAGGCTACGGCAAAGCCTATCTGCACCTGGTTGCTGGTCACGCCGTGGTTGCGGTCGTCCAGGCCGGCGTTGCTGATGTGGCGCAGGCGGTAGCCCAGCTCCAGGGTGGTCTTGTCGCCCAGGGGGAAGCGCAGCCCCACGCCGCCGTAGGACAGGAAGTTGAAGCCGATACCCAGCTCCTGGATGTCCAGGCTGTTGTAGGAGGGACCGATGCCGGCCTCCAGGTAGGGCTGCACCTTGGCCTTGCCTATGTACAGGCGCAGGCCAGGGATCACGCCCACCTCCACGCCGCTGCCATAGTCCCAGAAGGTGCCCAGCAGGCCCTCCAGGCGGAAGTCCAGGCGCAGGTCCTTGTTGTCCACCAGGGGCGCGGCCACGTGGAAGATGACGCCGGCCTCGCTCAAGGTCCCGTTGTCAATGTCCATGGACTGGTTGCCAAAGGCGGTCAGGCCCCACTCCTGGAAGAACTTGGCCTGGGCCTGGCCGGGCGCGGCGAACATCAGCGCCGCGGCTAGGGCCACCAACAGCAGATAACGCCAACGTTTAGTCACGGCTACCTCCTAGGAAATGCGGAAGTTGAGGAGTCAATTGGGCGGCGCTGGGCAGGCCGGCCATTGGCCCGGCCGAGCGCACCGCGTCATAAATGGCCAAGCGCAGCAGGCGCGAGGCCATCATGCCCAGTCCGTTGAGGTCCGCCTCCACCTGGCCCGTGGCCAGCACGCAGACCAAGTCACCGTCAAAGGTAGTATGGCAGGGTCGGATGGCGCGGACCAGACCGTGGTGGGCCATGGCCGCCACCTTGCAGGCCTGGCTCTTGTCCAGGCGGGCGTTGGTGGTCACCACGGCCAGGGTGGTGTTGTGGCTGGCCTGGCCGGGCAGACGGAAGTTGCCAGCCATGAACCAGGCCGTGGTGTCGGCGAAGCGCAATGCCTCCGGGGCCGTGCGCGCCCCGGCCATGATGCGGCCCTCTTGGTCCAGCACGTCGCCGAAGGCGTTGACCACGGCCATTACCCCCATCTGCAGCTTGCCCAGGCTCAGCGAGGCCCCGCCCAGGCCGCCCTTGGTGGCCTGGGCCACGCCGAACAGCTTGCCGATGGTGGCACCGCTGCCGACGCCCACGTTGCCCCGGGCCATGGGGCCGCGGCCAGCGGCCTGGCAGGCGGCGCGGCCCATTTCCGGGCCGGGTCTGATTTTGCCGCCGGTGAGGGGCAGGTCGAAGATCACCGCCGTGGGTAGGATGGGTATCTTGATAAGCCCCATGCTCAGACCGATGCCCTGCTCTTCCAGCCAGGCCGAGACACCGTCGGCGGCGGCCAGGCCGAAGGACGACCCGCCGGTGAACAGCACCCCGTGCACCAGGGGCACCATGTGCCAGGGCTGCAGGCCGTCCATCTGGCGGGTGCCGGTGGCCGAGCCGGCCATATGCACCCCGCCCACCGCGCCCTGGAGACAGAGGACCACCGAGCAGCCGGTGGGGCCGGCCGGGTCCTGGGCCTGGCCCACCAGAAAGCCCTCCACTTCGGCCGGCGAGCCCTGTTGGTTTACTATCGGTTCGCTGCGCATGGGCTCCCTCTTGATCAGACCCGATACTGCCTGCCTGAGCGCGCATGTGTCAAGTGCGTGATTTACTAGAGATGGTTTGACTTTGCCTGCATAATGGCGTATCAGTTAGGCGAAATTAGGTTAGGAAATAGCCGCCGCTGACATTCAGAGTGGAGACCTCATGAATGAGGTGCGCCTCGAGGAGAACCCCAACAACATAACCCAGGCTGAGATGGTGGTGGCCATCCCCTCCTTTCGGGAGGCCGAACTCATCGCCCATCCCACCACTCAGGCTGCCCGGGGTCTCCGCCGCTACTTCGGCGACAAAAAAGCCGTCATCATCAACTGCGACAACAACTCCGACGACGGCACCAAGGATGCCTTTTTCAACGCCGAGACCGAGGGCGTACCCCGCATCTACATCTCCACCCCGCCGGGGGTGCTGGGCAAGGGCAACAACTTCCACAACCTGTTCCGCAAAGTGGTGGAGCTGGGCGCTGCGGCGGTAGTGGTGGTGGACGCGGACCTGAAGTCCATCACCCCTCAGTGGATCAAGCACCTGGGCGAGCCCCTGTTCAACGAGTTCGGCTACGTGGCCCCCCTGTACGTGCGCCACAAGTACGACGGCACCATCACCAACTCCATCGCCTATCCCCTGACCAGAGCCCTGTACGGCCGCCGGGTGCGCCAGCCCATCGGCGGCGACTTCGGCTTCTCCGGCGAGTTGGCCCGCATCTACCTGGCCAGCACCACCTGGACCGAGGCAGTGGCGCACTTCGGCATCGACATCTGGATGACCACCCTGGCCATGAACAACAACGTGCCTATCTGCCAGGCCTTCATGGGCCGGCCCAAGATCCACAAGGCCAAGGACCCGGGCGCGGACCTGGGTCCCATGTTCAGCCAGGTGGTGGGAACCATCTTCGACCTGATGGTGCACAGCGCCGGCTACTGGATGCGGGTCAAGTGGTCCAAGCCCACCTCCATCTATGGCTTCGGCCTGGGCGAGGTGGAGATGCCGCCGCCGGTCAAGGTGAACCTGGGCGTGCTGGCCGAGAAGTTCCACCGTGGCTTCGCGCAGTACCACGACCTCTGGCGGCAGGTGCTGACGCAGGCCATCATGACCAAGCTGGAGGAGGTGGCCGGCCTGCCCGACGAGAACTTCGACTTCCCCACCCAGACCTGGGCCAAGCTCTTGTTTGACTTTGCGGTGGCTTATAATAAAAAAATAATCAATAGCGACGATCTGCTGGCTTCGCTGATTCCTCTCTACTTTGGCAAGACCCTGTCCTACGTGCGCAAGACCGAGCGCATGAGCGTGCAGCAGGCCGAGGAGTTCATCGAAAACGAATGCATGGTCTTCGAAGAAACCAAACCCTACCTCATCGAGCGCTGGGTAAGTTAGACGCCTCCCAAGAGGAGAGATCATGGCCAAGATTCTTATAGTAGACGACGAAGAGCACATCAGGTTCCTCTATTCCGAGGAGCTGACCGACGAGGGCTACGAGGTCATCACCGCCGACAGCGGCTACCAGCTCCTGGAGCGCATAGAGAAGGAAAAGCCGGACCTGGTGGTGCTGGACATCAAGATGGTGGATTACAACGGGCTGGACCTGCTGCAGGACATCCGCAACAAGTATTACGACTTGCCGGTGATCCTGTGCACGGCCTACGACACCTTCAAGGAAGACATGAAGTCCATCGCGGCCGACTTCTACGTGATCAAGTCCTTTGACCTGACCGAGTTGAAGAACAAGATCAAGATGGCCCTGGACACCAAGCTGCCCCCCAAAGAAAAATAGCCCGCGGCCCAGACCGCAGGCCCCTGCCCGCCGGAGAGACCGGCGGGCTTTTTTGTTCCCGGCGGCGCCGGCCCGGCCCTACTGGCGCAACTTGGTGAACAAAACCAGGCCGATGAGGCCGAAGATGACGTTGGGCAGCCAGGCGGCGAAGACGGCCGGCAGGGCGCCGGAGTAGCCGAAGACCGAGCGACTGTAGCTGAAGCCCACCCAGTACAGCAGGGCCAGGCCCAGGCCGATGACCACCGCTGCGGGCAGGCCTTGGCCCCGCTCCTTGTACAGGGCCAGGGGTATGCCCAGCATGGCCATGATCAGGCACACGAAGGGGAAGGACAGCTTGGCCTGCAGGTCCACCCGCTGGTGCAGGGGGTCCAGGCCCTTGGCCTGCACCTTATCCACGTAGCGGGCCAGCTCGCCCAGGCTCATCTCCTCGCTGGGCTTGCTCATGCGGGTGAAGTCCTGGGGCCGCTCGGGCAGGCCCAGGGAAAGCTTTTTGAATACATTGGCGTCATAGCCGCCGCCGGGCAGGCGGGTCTGGTGCAGGCCGTCGTAAAAGGTCCAACGCCCGTTGTGGTAGGCGGCCCGCCGGGCGTCGATGCGCTCGGTGAGGGTGAAGGTCTTGTCGAAGCGGTAACAGGTCACGTCGGCCATGCTCTGGCTCTCGGGCTGGTAGAAGCCAACCTGGTAGATGGCCTGCTGGCCTTTGTACCAGAATTTCCCCTTCTGGACCAAACTGCCCGGCTGCTTCTCCACCTGCACGTTCCAGATGTAGTTGGTGCGGGCCTTGGTCATGGGCAGCACGCTCTCGTTGATCAGGGCCACGCCCAGGGCCAGGGCCACCGAGAACAGCAGGATGGGCAGCGTAAAGCGGAAGATGCTGATGCCCGAGGATTTGACCGCCACGATCTCGTTCTTCTTGGCCATCAGCCCCAGGGAGATGATGGTGCCCATGAGCACCGCCATGGGGATCATCAGGGCCGTGACCTCGGGAATCTGCAACACGAAGTAGGAGAGCATGGTGGCGGCAGGCACCTTGGCCTGCATGAAGTTGTCCACCTTCTCGATGAAGTCGAACAGGCTGAAGATGGCCACGAAGCTGACCACCAGGAAGCCGAAAAGCTTAAGGAATTCCCGGGCCACGTACAGGGAGAGGATGCGCATGGGCTACACGCCGCCGGCCGCGCCGCGCCGCCGGGAGCGCAGGCGGGAGACCAGTTGAGGCAGGGCCTCCAGGGTGTCCAGCAGCGGCGTGGGCGACTCCCTCAGCTCCCGCCGGAACATGATCACCCCCAGGCCGGCGAAGACCAGGTTGGGCATCCACATGCCCAGCAGCGGCGGATAGTAGCCGCTCAGGCCAAAGGACCAGGCCGCCGACAGCAGCAGGTAGTAGAGCATGAACACGCCCAGGGCCAGGGCTACGCCCCAGGAGCGGCCGCTCTTGGAGTGGATGCCCAGGGGCAGGCCGATGAGGGACATGATCAGGCAGGCGAAGGGCAGGCTGAACTTCTTCTGCAGCTCCATGTCCACCAGGTAGTGCTTCTTGCTGTCTGGCGGCAGCTTGGCCCGCAGGGCCAAGAGCTCGCCCAGGTACATTTCCTTCTCATGCTTGCCCGAGCGCTTCTGGGCCACGAAGGAGCCCGCGTCCATGGTCACGTCGTAGGTGTCGAAGCCGGCGGTCTGGGCGGACTTGAGGTCCTCGCCCACGGCGTGGATGGAGCCCTCGTACAGGCGCAGGGTTAGCTTGCCGGTCCGGCTGGGGAAAAACTTGCCCTGCTTGGCCACGATGGTGTGCTGCTTTTTGGGGTCGCGCTGGTCCACGATGAACACGTCCTTGAGCAGGCCTCCGCCAGGCAGCTTTTGGATGTAGACCACCAGGCCGGGGAAGGTGTCCAGAAAGGTCTGCTCTTTCAGGGCCAGATCGGCCTGGCTCTGGGCCACGCTGTAGACCAGGTCCTCGAAGTTGCTGTTGCCCCAGGGCAAAGCCCAGAGCGCCAAGGCGCTGGAGGAGAGCCAGGAGAACAAGGCCAGGGTAGCCACCGAGGGCAGCAGCCGCACCAGGCTTATCCCGGCTGCCTTGAGGGCCGTGATCTCGTTGTCCGAGGACAGGCGCAGGAAGGCGATGAGCACCGCCAGCAAGGTGGCCATGGGGATGGTGAAGACCAGGAAGTAGGGCATGGTGTACAGCAGCAGCCGGCCCACCACGCTCAGCCCCACCCCTCGGGTGACCACCAGGTCCGTCAGCTCCATGATCTTGGCCATCAGGAGCACGAAGGTGAACACGCCCAGGCTGACGAAAAAGGGCGTGAGCATCTCCATGAACAGATAGCGGTGGATTATCCTTGCCTTGAACATGCTTGGGAGTCTAATTGTTGGGGGAGGGTTTGTAAAGGAGGAGCGAATGAACCTGCGCCAGGAAATGGAGCGGCGCGAAGAGCTGATCCTCAGCCCCTTCGCGGCGCGCTCGGCGGCCAGCCGGGGCCGGCAAAAGGCCGAGCCCGAGTGCAGCCTGCGCCCGGCCTTTCAGCACGACCGGGACCGCATCCTCTACAGCAAGGCCTTCCGTCGGCTCAAGCACAAGACCCAGGTCTTTCTGGCCCCCACCGGCGACCACTACCGCACCCGCCTGACCCACACCCTGGAGGTGGCCCAGATCGCCCGCACCGTGGCCAGGGCCCTCAAGCTCAACGAGGACCTCACCGAGGCCATCGCCCTAGGCCACGACTTGGGCCACACCCCCTTCGGTCACGCTGGCGAGGCGGTGCTCAACGAACTGCTGCCCGGCGGCTTCCGCCACCACGAGCAGAGCCTCAGGGTGGTGGACCTCCTGGAAAAGGACGGCCGGGGTCTGAACCTCACTTTGGAGGTGCGCCAGGGCATCGCCGCCCACGCCAAGGGCCGCGGGCCCTTCCTGCCCCGGCGCGGCCAGATGGGCAATCTGACCCTGGAGGCCCAGTTGGTGCGGGTGGCCGACGTGATCGCCTACATCGCCCACGACACCGAGGACGCCTTCCGCGGCGGGGTCATCAAGCGCCGGGAGCTGCCCAAGGAGGTGGTCAAGGTGCTGGGCGCCCGCCTGAGCCGCCAGATCGGCACCATGGTCAAGGACCTGATCGCCCGGACCCTGCGGGCCGGGGGCGGGGTGCTGGCCATGCGGCCGGAGGTGGTCCGTGCCATGAGCCTGCTGCGGGACTTCCTCTACGAAAAGGTCTACGACAACCTGGAGGTGCATGCTGACTTCATCAAGGCCTCCAAGATGGTGCGCGAGCTGTTCGCCGTTTTGAACGACCGGACCCAGGACGACCTGTTCCGGCAGTACGTGGGCGCCGAGCCGCCCGCGGCCAAGGCCACCCGGCAGCGGGCCGCGGCCGACTACATCGCCGGCATGACCGACCGCTACGCCATCCAGATGTACGAGGACGTGTTCCTGCCCCGGCCCTGGGGAAGGATTTGAAACCATAGCCAGACCGAGCCGCCCGCCCGGGCTGGCTCAGGAGAGGTGTCGCCATGAACCTGTGGAGCGTCTTTCAGCACTTGAACCCCGGCAAAATCGTCTGTGGACCCGACTCCGTGAAGCAGCTGCCCGAGCTGCTGCCCGCCCAGGACAAGGCCCTGCTGGTCAGCGACCCCGGCGTGAAGGCAGCGGGCATCGTGGCCAGGGTGGAGGAAGCCCTGCAAAAGGCCTCCATCGCCTACGTGATCTACGATAAGGTGCAGCCCGACGCGCCCATACCGCAGATCCAGGAGGCGGCCGCCCTGTACCGGGAGCAGGGCTGCGGGTCCATCATCGCGGTGGGCGGCGGCAGCCCCATGGACGCGGCCAAGGCCGTGGGCGTGGCGGTGAGCCAGCCCGGCGAACTGCTGGAATACGCCAGCGGCCGGGTGCTGGAGGAGCCCCTGCCCTTCCTGGCCGCAGTGCCCACCACCGCCGGCACCGGCTCGGAGGTGACCTTCGCGGCGGTGATCGCCGACACGGCCGGCACCCGCAAGCGCATCATCCGCAATCCGGCCCTGGTGCCCAGGGTGTCGGTGCTGGACCCCCTGCTCTTGGCCGGACTGCCCTCGGCCATCGCCGCCGAGACCGGGGCCGACGCCCTGTCCCACGCCCTGGAGGGGCTGGCCACCCGCGGGGCCCAGCCCGTGTCCGACGCCCTGGTCCTGCACGCCATCCACCTGATCTTCAAGTACCTGCGGCCCATGGTGGCCGACCCCAGCAACCTGGAGGCGGCCAGCCACATGCTCCTGGCCTCCGCCCTGGCCTCCATGGGCTGGACCAACGTGGGCCTGGGCCTGGTGCACTCCCTGGCCCACCCCCTGGGCGCCCATTTCCACGTGAGCCACGGCAAGGCCTGCGCCCTGTACCTGCCCTACATCATGCAGTTCAACGTGCTGGCCGCGGCGCCCAAGTACCGGCTGGCGGCCATGGCCATGGGCGAGAATGTGAGCGGACTGAACGACTACGAGGCGGCCGAGACCGCGGTGGGCGCGGTCAGCGAGCTGCTGGACGACGTGGGCCTGGCCCAGACCTACGAAGAGTTGGGGGTGGACTTCAGCATCCGGCCGGGAGTGGTGGAGGAAATTCTCTCGGTGCCCACCAGGGCGGCCAACCCACGGGTCTCCACCCAGGAGCAGATTGAGGAGTTGCTGGGCGCACCTTGCTAAGGGACGCCGGCCGGGCGCCCGGCCTAAAACGCGAATTGGGGTGAGGGCCGCGGCCCTCACCCCAAGCTTTTTCAAAAGACTGGGAGAGCTACTTCTTGGCGTTTTTGAGACAGGTCTGGTAGGCCGCCTTGGCCTGGGCCCGCTTGCTGGCCCGCTCCTTGCTCATGGCGTCGTACTTGGCCTGGTAGGTATTGATCTTGGCCTGCAGATCCTGGCGCTTCTTGACCTTGATGGCTGGAGTCTTCTTGAGCTCGGCCTGGTACTTCTGGACCAGGCCCAGGGCATACTTCATGCGCGGGCCCAGTTCTTTGTCAATGGAGGCCAGGTTGGAGTTATAGACCTTTTTGCAACCGGCCTTGGTCTGGGCCGCCGCGGCCGGGAACGCGGCCAGCACCCAGGCCACCAGCGCCAAGGCCAAAACCATTAGGCCCACGAACCTGAGCCCCTTCACCTTGGTTCTCATACGTCCTCCCGTGTTGTGTAACAAACAAGCCTAGTGCAAAGGGTGATACCATCGACCCGGCGTCAAAACCTACATTGATATAAAAATTTTGTTTTTGCAACTAAAGAGGCGAAAAGAACCATAACCTTGCGCATAAAATAAACGAGGCCGCCTCGCGGGCGGGGGTATTGACCTGATCTTTGACCAAGGGGCAGCTAAGTGCCCCCTTGAAACCTCAGCAAATGGTCCCTGGGACAGGCCGAGGAATATTATGTTAAATTACAATAGATTCAATCCATTAGTTACCATCTAGGTCGTTTGCTTTTAGGGATCGTCGTATTTCACCGTTGCCCAAGAATCGCTTGTTCACACTATCTTTTTATGAAATAGCTCCTTGGCTAATTGTTATTTTCTATCATAACATCAATTAAAATCCATTCTGATCAAGGGACAAGAGTTAAGGAGTATATTAGGTTGGCTAGAATTGTGATAGGACTCAGATGGGAATGCACTCCAGGGAAGAAGCATTGCGAAGAATGCTCTAAATTAGACGGCCAGGAATATTATTATAATCCAAAGGTCGGCCAAAGGTCGGTTGAGGAAATGCCCAAACCTCCTTTGCATCCCAACTGCAGTTGCCGCAGAAAACCCATATATAAATACGGTGAGCTAAGTAGATATTTTGCGGCAGGTGGCCGAGAGATTTTGCCGGGCATCGCCGTTGGTAGTGACGATTTGGAAATTGATGCCCTAGCTCAATACGGCAACTATGGCGGACCCATTTGGACGATCGGCAGAAATGAAGCTAAACTTCGCGGCGATGAGGAAAAAATTAAACCAGTAGACGCCATGGATGAGTGTTTCATGAACCACCAAAAAAGTTTTTTTGAGCTTGTGGCAGTTGCCCAGTGAGGTGGATGATTGGGGGGGTGGACCAAAAACCCAAGAGCAAAAGATGGCTGCCAAGAGATATCGCCTCGCAGCCATGGCCATTTTTCTTGCGAAAATTCTGGCGTACTATAATAGCAAAGCGACTATGGTACCTTCATACTAATCAAGTATCTAAAGGGGATACAATTGAACAGGTCTAGTAATAATTGGCATAGGGCCTAGATGAAATTCCCCCGATCTTGTGGACACCTTGAAAGGGTTGGATAATGGCCCAGGAGGTGTTCCATGGGAGATCGGCGGCGGAATTTCAGTCGGGAGTTCAAGTTGGAGGCGGTTCGCCTGATGACGGAGGGCG
>JBFMFU010000082.1:0-77489 GCA_040751985.1 Thermodesulfobacteriota bacterium
AACCTTACAAACTGGCCCTCATCGCCGTCATGAGAAAAATGATCGTCACCCTCAATGCCATGATGAAAAACAAATCCCCATGGCAGCACAACCCTCAAATCACATGATTGACAACACGGTTGCTACAATTTACAATTTAGGTGTCACATCCGATTCTTTCCCCGCAACCGCAATGAAAAAACGGGCGGGCACAAACCCCGCCCCCACGCTTAAACCGCATATATTCCCTACGCTCTAAACAAATCCCTGCCGCGGGCCAGGTGCTCGGGCTTAGCCATGAGCACCAGCAGATCGCCGGGCTCCAGGCCGGTGTCCGCGCCGGGGTCGGAGACCACCTGCTCGCCCCGGCGCACCGCCAGCACCGTGAGGCCGTGGCCGCGGCGCAGGCCCAGCTCGCCGATGGTGGCGCCGGCCGCGGCCGAGCCCGCCTGCACCCGCACCGTGGCGATGGACACGTCGCTGAGAAAGCGCGACAGGTCGGCGCCGGCCTGGGCCGACACCGGCTGGCGCAACATCTCGTAGCCCTCGGCGCGTAGCTGGGCCACCAGGGCCTCGATCTCCTCCTGGGGCACGAAAAAGCGCCGCAGCACCCGAGCGAATATCTCCACCGCGGTTTCGTACTCCTCGGGGATCACCTCGTCGGCGCCCAGCTCGGCCAGGGTCTCCATCTCCTGCAAAAAGCGGGTGCGGGCGATGATGTACAGGCCGGGGTGCAGGCTGCGCGCCGTGGCCACCACCCGGCGGGTGGCCACCGGGTCGGCCAGGGCCACGGCCAGAGCCTTGGCCCGCGCCAGGCCGGCGTGCTCCAGCACCGCCGGGTTCACCGCGTCGCCGTAAATGATGGGCTCGCCGCGGGCCTGCTCCTCGCGCACCGTGGCCGGGTTCATCTCCACCACCAGGTAGGGGATGCCCGCGGCCTGGGCGGCGCGGGCCACGTTGCGGCCGTTGATGCCGTAGCCCACCACCACCAGGTGGCCCTCCAGCGGGGGCGCGCTGCGGGCGTGGCCGGCCAGCCAGCCCGGCGGGGCCCGGCGGGCCACACGCGAGCCCAGGGACACCATCAGGGGCGTGAGCAGCATGGTGACCACCGACACCACCAAAATTAGCTGGAAGGTCTGCTGGCTGATCAGTTCCAGACCCAGGCCGGCCCGGGCCAGGACAAAGGAGAACTCACCCACCTGGCTGAGCATCAGGCCTACGGCCAGGGCCACCCGCAGTGGGTAGCGCAGGAGCAGGGCTGCGGCCCCGGCCAGCAGCGTCTTGCCCGCCAGCACCAGCAGGGAGCCCACGGCCACCCACTCCGGGTGCCGCGCCAGAAAGCCCAGGTCCAGCAGCATGCCCACGGACACGAAAAACAGGCTGGTGAACAGGTCGCGCAGGGGCAGCACGCTGCCGATGGTCTGGTGGGAGTAGCGGCTCTCGGCCACGATCAGCCCGGCGGCGAAGGCGCCCAGGGCCAGGCTGAGGCCGGCCCAGGCCGTGAGCCAGGCCACGCCCAAAAGCAGCGCCGCGATGGTGACCGTGAACAGCTCGCGGCTGCGGGTGCCGGCCACCGCGTTGAGCAGGCGGGGGGCGGCCCAGCGGTAGCCCGCGGCCAGCACCGCCAGCACCACCAGGCCCTTGAGGGCCAGGCCCCAGCCCGGAGCCTGCTGGCCGCCGGCCACGGACAACAGGGGCGCGGCCAACAGCATCACCACCGCGATCACGTCCTGGAAGATGAGGATGGCCAGGACGGCGCGGCCCTGGGCGCTGTCCACCTCGGCCTTCTCCTGCAAGAGCTTGAGCACGATGGCGGTGCTGGACAGCGCGGCCAGAAAGCCGATGAACACCGCCGGCCCAGGTTTGAGGCCCATGAACAGCGCCGCGGCCGCGGCCGCGGCCAGGGTGGCGGCCACCTGCATGGCCCCGCCCACCAGGATGGGGGTGCGCATGCGGTTGAGCTCGCGGACCGAGAACTCCAGGCCGATGGTGAACAGCAGCAGCACTACGCCCAGCTCGGCCAGGGCCTCCACCTGGTGGGCGTCGGCCACCAGGCCCAGGCCGTGCGGCCCGGCCACCACGCCGGTGAGCAAAAAGCCGATGATGGTGGGGATGCGCAGCCGGTGGCACACGAACACCACCACCATGGCTAGGCCGCAGATGACCACGATGTCGCGCAGGAAGTGCAGCTCCAAGGACGCCTCCCAAGGGCCGGGTGTGCAGAGCGGGCCTGGTTCAGAGCATAGCACAGAGGATTGGTTTTGACGGCGACGGGGGAGGGGGAGAAGAATATGGCTGGTTAGCGAGGCGTAACCCGCCTTTCGGTTTCTCCTGAAAAAGGGCGGGGGGAACCCCCGCCCCTCCTTCAAAACCTAGCTTTTTCTTCCGCGCCTACTTCGCCTGGCTATAAATCACCGCCAGTATCTTGGCCGGCTTGTCGTTATATGGCCGCACCAGGTGCGGCACGGTGGAGTCGTAGTAGATGGCGTCGCCCGGCGAGAGCACCTCGATGGCGTCGCCCACCAGGGCCTCCATCTGCCCCTCCAGCACGTAGATGAACTCCTCGCCGTCGTGGGTGGAGGGGTCCACGGTCTCCTTGGTGGGCTGCAGGGTGACGATGAACGGCTCCATGGAGCGGTTCTTCTTGCGCGGGGCCAGGGTCTCGTAGGAGTAGCCGTAGCTGGTGCCCTTCTGGCTGGCGAAGCGGCTCATCTGCTGGCGCTCGGCCACGCGCACCACGGTGTAGGGCCGGTCCTCGCCGCTGGCGATGAGGGTGCCCAGGCGCATGTCCAGGGCCTTGCCCAGCTTGATGAGGATGCCCAGGGGCGGGCTGGCGGTCTCGGCCTCGATCTCGGCCAGCATCTCCTGGGGCAGGCCGGTGCGCTGGGCCAGGTCGTTCAGGCTCAGGCCTTTGTGTTCGCGGAACTGCCTTATGCGCTGGCCCACGGGCAGGTCGCGGTCCGTGGCGGTGGGCGCGCGCTTGGCGGCGATGGCCTCCACGCCGGCCAGGTAGTCGCTCTGCCGGCGGGAGCCCCCGCCCAGGTCGTTCATCTGGTCCATGAGGTTGTGGTGACCTTTTTCCTTGTCGCGCGGCATGCTCTTTCTCCTTGGCGGCTGGCCTGCCTAAGCCTAACCGCGGCGAGGCGCCTCGGTCAAACCGTGCACGCGGCCCGCACCTTTTCCAGGTCCGCCGGCTCCTGCACGGTGAGCACCGTGGTTTCAGCGGGGGCGGTCTTTTTGATCAGCCCGGCCAATACGTTCTTGGGCCCGGCCTCGATGAAGGTGTCCACGCCCGCGGCCAAGAGGGCCTCTATGGTCTGCACCCAGCGCACCGGCGAGGTGAGCTGCGTGAGCAGCTCGGCCTTGATCAGGGCCGCGTCCTGCGTGGGCGCGCCGGTGGTGTTGGGCGCGTGCAGGCAGGTGAGCGGCTCGAAGCTGGTGTCGCTGATGGCCGCGGCCATGTCCTGGCCGGCGGCGGCTATGAGGGGGCTGTGCCAGGCGCCGGAGACCTTCAGGGGGATGGCCTTGTAGCCCCGCTCCTTGGCCAGCTTGCCCGCCGCGGCCACGGCCTCGGCGGCGCCGGTGATCACGGTCTGCGAGGGGGTGTTGTAGTTGGCCGGCTGCACCACGCCTTCTATGGCCTGGCACAGATCGGCCACCTCCTCGGGCGAGGCGCCCATGATGGCGGCCATGGCGCCGGGGTTGGCGGCGGCGTCGCGGTCCATGAGCCGGCCGCGCAGGCTGACCAGGCGCAGGCAGTCGGCCGGGCTCAGGGCGCCGGCCGCGCACAGGGCCGCGTACTCGCCCACGCTGTGACCGGCCACAGCCGCGGGACGCACGCCGGCCTGGCTCAGCGCCTGCCAGCAGACCAGGTCTACGGCGATCACCGCCGGCTGCAGGTTCACGGTCTGGGTCAGCTCCTCCATAGGCCCTTCGAAGCAGAGCTTGGCGATGGGCAGGCCGCTGGCCTCCTCGGCCAGGGCGAACAGTGCCCGCGCTTTTTCCGAGGCGTCGTAAAAGGCCTGGCCCATGCCCACGTACTGGGAGCCCTGACCCGGAAAAACCACCGCCACCTTGGCCATGCCCGCCTCCTTCAAATCGTGGTCACAGGGCGCAAAACTGAGAAATCAATCTACTAAAAGGCCTGGGGGCTGTCAACGCCGGGCCGGGAGTCGGGCGGGGATCAGCCTTTGAAGTAGCCCTTAGGCACCACGGTGATGCTGCGGGGGGTGACCGTGAAGCGCTCGCGGTCCTCCTGGGGGTCGATACCGATCTGGGTGCCGGGGGGCAGGTGGTTGGACTTGTCGATGATGGCCTTCTTGATGCGGCAATGGCGGCCGATGATTACGTCGTCCATGATCACGCTCTCGTCCACCTGAGACCAGGACTGCACCACCACGTTGGGGCTGAGCACCGAGTTGCGCACCACCGCCCCGCTGATGATGCAGCCCTGGCCCACCAACGAGTCCAGGGCCATGCCCAGGCGGGGCGGGTCGGCGTGACGCTCCTGGAAGACGAACTTGGCCGGCGGCAACTGGCGGCGGTAGGTGCGCAGGGGCCAGAGCTGGCCGTAGAGGTTGAAGTAGGGGTCCACGCCGCACAGGTCCATGTTGGCGTTCCAGTAGGCGTCCAGGCTGCCCACGTCGCGCCAGTAGCCCGAGTCGTTGGTGCGCTCCTGCAGCACCAGGGAGCGCTCGCCGCCCGGGCCGGTGAGCCAGGAGTAGTCGCGGATGCGGTTGTGGGCCCGGTAGGGGTAGGCCAGCACCCGGTAGCGGTCCAACAGGGCCGGGATGATGTCGTGGCCGAAGTCCATGCCCGGACTTTCTTCCAGCATCTCCAGCAGCACGTCCCGGTTGAACAGGTAGATGCCCATGCTGGCCAGGGAGTGGGCCTCGTCGCCGGGGATGCAGGCCGGCTCCGAGGGCTTTTCCTGGAAGCCCTTGATCACGAAGTCGCCGTCCACCTGCAGCACGCCGTAGGAGCAGGCGATGTCCCGGCCCACCTCGATCACGGCGATGCTCACCTGAGCCTGCTTATCGTCGTGGTAACGTCGCAGCAGGCTGTAGTCCATCTTGTACACGTGGTCGCCGGAGAGGATCAGGACGCGGTTGATGTTCTCCTCGCGCTCCAGCAGGTACATGTTCTGGCGCACGCTGTCGGCGGTGCCCTGGTACCAGGTCTCGCCGGTGCGCATCTGGGGGCTGACGATGCGCAGCCAGTGGCCCAGGTCATAGGAGAAGATGTTCCAGCCCGCCTCCAGGTGGTCCACCAGGGACTGGCTCTTGTACTGGGGCAGGACCATGATCTTGTAGATGCCGCTGTTGACCGCGTTGCTGAGCGTGAGGTCGATCAGGCGGTAGGCCCCGCCGAAGGGCACCGAGGGCTTGGAGCGGTCGCGGGTCAGGGGGGACAGGCGCTCGCCCTTGCCGCCGGCCATGATGATGGCCAGGGTGTCTTTCATCGGCCTTACTCCGTCTTGCGGCCGCCCTCCGGGGCGGCCGGCAGCCCCCCGCTGGCGTGCAGGATGTGCAGGCGATAGATCTCCAAGAGCGATAGCAGCAGGGCCAGCACCATGGGGCCCAGCAAGAGCCCCACCACTCCGAACAGGGACAGGCCACCCAGCACGCTGAAGAATACCAGCACCGGGTGCAGACCCGAGGCCCCGCTGATCAGCCTGGGCCGCAGGAAGTTGTCGCAGCCCACCGCGGCCACCAGGCACCAGATCAGCACCCCCACACCCTGGCCCAGGTGGCCCACGGCCATCAAGTAGACGCCGCCCGGCACCCAGACCAGGGCCGTGCCCACCATGGGCACCACCGAGGCGAAGACCATCACCGTGCCCCAGAAAGGCGCGTTGGGTACCCCGAAGATCCAGAAGCCCAGCCCGCCCAGCACGCCCTGCAGAAGGGCCAGCACCACGGTGCCGGTGAAGGTGGAGCGCATGATGGAGAGCACCTCGTCGCGCATCTGGCGGCTCATGCCCTCGGGTAGGGGGCTGAGGCTCAGCAGGCGCTCGGCGGCGGTGTGGCCGTCCATGAGCAGGTAGAAGGTCACGATCATCATCAGCACGAAGTCGATGACCAGGTTGGTGATGCCCTTGAGCAGGCCGGCCAGGTTGGAGTAGAGCAGGCTGCTGACCCGGCGCACCAGCTCGCCGGCCTGCTGCAGCACGTCGGCCTTGCTCATGCCCAGGGCGTCCTGCAGGCGGTCCAGCCAGGGCCCCAGGTGGCCCAGGCCCTGCTGCACGCTCTGCTGCAGGGAGTCGCCCTGCAGCTCCCGGCTCACCGAGTTGTACATGTCCAGGGCCTGGGAGGCGATGACGCCGGTGATGAAGTACAGGGGCAGCACGATGATGACGATGAACAGCACCACGGTGATGGCCGCGGCCAGGGTGCGCCGGCCGCGCACCAGCCACAGCATCTTGGCGTACAGCGGGCCGCCCATCACCGCCAGCACCACGGCCAGGAAGATGGGCACCAGGAAGGGCCGCACCAGTTGATAGGAGAGATACAGCACAAGCAAGATGGCGATGCCGAAGAACCAGCGGCTGGCCGCAGTGGCAAAGGGCTTGTTTTCGTTGAGTCCTTGCATGCTCAGAGCAACTCCCGCCAGATGCGAGGCAAAAGCTGGGCCTGAGCCGTGGAGTCCAGACGGCGGCGGGCGCTGGTCACCCGCTGCGGAGACACCTCGGCCAGGGCCACCCCCGGTCCTGGCTCACACTGGGCCAGCACCTCGCCCCAGGGCCCGGCGATCATGGACTGGCCCCAGCTCTCCCGGCCGCCGCCGTGGGGGCCCCACTGGGCCGCGGCCAGCACGTAACAAGCGTTCTCCAGGGCCCGGGCGCGCACCAGTATCTCCCAATGGTCCCGGCCGGTGCCCTTGGCAAAGGCCGAGGGCGCGGTGAACACCGTGGCCCCCTTGAGGCGCAGGCGACGGTACATCTCGGGGAATCGCAAGTCAAAGCCTATGGTTAGGCCCAGGACTCCCACCGGCGACTCCACCGTGACCAGCCTCTGTCCGGCCCGCACGTACTTGGATTCGGTCCAGGCCGCCTGGCCGGGCACCTCCAGGTCGAAGCGATGGATTTTCTGGTAATAGCCCTGCAGACGGCCCTGGTCATCCACCACCGGGCTGGTGTTGAACACTCGGCTGGTGCCTCGGGCGCGCTGGGCAAAGGTGCCGCCTACCAGCCACAAGCCGTGCTTGATCGCCTGCTCACATAGAAACTTGAGCAGCGTCCCCTTGAGGAGCTGGGCAGAGGACGGCATCTGGGCTATGTCGGATAAGTACGCGAAATGTTCGGGTAATACGGCGAAGCTGGCCCCTGCTTCCCTGGCCTGGGTTAGCAAGGCGGCCGCCTGGTCCAGGTTGGCCTCGCGGTCCTCAGTGGATTGGGTCTGAATCACGGCGGCGATCATAGCTGCATTATAGTGCGCCCGAGCCCGGCGGCCCAAGCCAAAAGAGCGGTGGCGGCGCTCAGTTGCCCCCTAAACAGCAGTATGCTAGCATGAGACGGCAGTCTATGGGGCTGTCAGGTGGAGGAGGACATGCTTCCAACGCGCGGCCTGGATGAGCTGGTGCAGCAGGCCCGCCGCAATGAGGAAATCCAGAAGCGTCTGGATCAAGTGGAAGAGTTTCTCCTGGCCACCCACGACCTGGCCGGCCTGCTGGCCAGCCTGCCGCCCACCGTGATGCAGGTGTACCGCCTGGAGGCGGTGACGCTGGTCCTGCTGGCCGAGCACCAAGCCCTGCAGGACGCCCTGGCCAGCATGCAGCTCATGGGCATGCCCGAAACCTGTATCACCAGGCCGCGCAAGGAGTTGCGCCTGCTGCTGGCCGACCTGGAAGGCCCCTACTTGACCAACAAGGTCACCAGCCAGTTGCTGGCCTGCTTTTTCCCGCGCCACCGGCGGCTGGTCTCCCTGGCCGTGCTGCCCCTGTGGGTGGGCGGGCAGATGCTGGGCACCCTGAACCTGGGCGCGGATTCGCCCCAACGCTACATGCCGGCCTTGGACACCCACTTCCTGGAGCGCCTGGGCCGCAAGGCGGCCTTTGGCTTGAACGCGGCCCTGCTCTTGGAGCGGGCTCGGCGCATGGAGCAGCGCCAGGCAATGGTGGAGATGGCCGGCGCAGCCTGCCACGAACTGGCCCAGCCCCTGGCCACCCTTATGCTGGGCATGGACAAGCTCAGCCGCAGCCTGGCCCCGGACGACCCCCGGCGGCAGGAGCTGGAGTCGCTGATGGACCAGGCCGAGCGCATGGGCGACACGGTCAAGAAGATAAGTCAGGTGAATGATTACGTAACCAGGCCCTACGCCCAGGGCCTGCGCATTGTGGATTTGCAGGCGGCCAGCAGCAAGGAGGCCGGCTAGCCGCCCAAAAGGGGGAACCAATGAGCGAGGCAAGCTGTATTTTCTGTGACATCGTGGCCGGCAAGATTCCCTGTCACAAGGTGTATGAAGACGACCGCACCATGGCCTTCATGGACGTGAACCCCTTGGCCCCGGGGCACACCCTGGTCATACCCAAGTCCCACTACGCCACCCTGTTGGAACTGACCCCTGGGGACCTGGCCGCCGTGCACCAGACCAGCCAGAAGATCGCCGCAGCCATCATCAGCGCCCTGAAGGTGCCGGGCCTGGCCGTATTGCAGCTCAACGGCAAGGGCGCCAATCAGATTGTGATGCACTATCACGTGCACCTGATCCCCCGCAATCGGCCCAAGGACAAGCTCAGGATGCTGGAGTGGGGATCCAAGAAGGGCAACGTGCGCAGCATCAAGAGCAAGGCCGAGAAGATAAGAGGGGCGCTGTAGGGGGCGCGGGCTCAGGTCCCGTAAATAAGGCTTTTTCGTATGGGCGGGGTTCATCCCCGCCCTTTCTTTTGGCGCATGGCCTGCCGCGGGCAGAGACTGCTTCGTCGCGGCCGAGGCCGCTTCTCGCAGCGACAGAGATGCTGGGTGGGGCAGAGCAGGGCGCCTTGGGTGGCCCGGACAGCTTGCCTGTCCGGGTCGCGGAGCGCAGCGGAGCGACAAGCGGTTTTTTCTCGGCGCACCGAAATAAAAAATTGCTTTGCCCGAACGGGCGGGGGAAAGGGAGGATCGCCACGTCGCGCCGCAAGGAGCCTTATTGTCTTAACGACCGCTTTCTGCGACGCTCCTCGCGATGACGGCTATCTGTACAGGGCAGGGCGTACCGCATCCCTCGATCTCAAATGCCTAAAATCAACCCTTCGAAGTTCTGCGAGCCGGTGGCTGCGAAGGGCGCCTCACCGGCGCTGGCCAGGTCCCCGGCCTCCATGAGTAGCTCGCAGTGGCAGAGCACCTCGTTCTTGGCCATCATGATGCCCGGCCCCTGCAGCTTGTCCGGCTCGAAGTGGGACCGGACGATGGCCTCCACGTCCTGCGGGCCGGCCGCCAGGATGCGCAGGATGTCCGCGCAGCGGTTCAGGTGGTGCTGGATCAGCTCGTCCACCCGCTCTACCAGGTTCAGGGTATTGAAGCGGCCGCCGTAAAAGAGCCGGTGGGCGGGCAGCACCACGATCTCCGGGTGGGCCAGGCCCAGGGCCCGCAGCTCCCCCAGCGAGCGCAGATAGCGCCGCAGGCCGTACAGGGCCGCGGCATCGGGATAGGCCTCGCCCAGCACCTTGGCCACTTGGTGGTAGAGATAGCGGCCGGTGGGCCAGGGCGTGATGCCGGGCAGGATGGTGTCGCCCACCAGCAGGGCCTCGTCCCCGGCGATGAGGGCCAGGGCGTCCGGGCTATGGCCCGGCACGTGCAAGGTCTCCAGGTCCGGCGCCAAGGTCTGGCGGCCGTCGGCGACCTCCTCCACCTGGCGGGCCTGGCTCTCGCCGTGGTAGGCCAGGCAGTGGCGGCTGTAAAAGGACTCGGGCATGAAGCAGTGCCAGCACTTGGCCGGGAAGTCGCGCTTGTAGCCCTGGGGCGCCAGCTCCGGATACTTGCGCACCAGGCGGCTGTACACGGCGTGGGCCTTGACCTGGGCATTGGTCAGCCGCACCACCTCGGCCAGGCCGCCGTCGTGGTCCTCGTGGCCGTGGCTGAGCAGCACGAAGTCCAGGTCCTGGGGCGCCCGGCCCAGGTCACGGATCATCTGCACCAGGCCGCCGCCTTGTCCCCAGCGGCCGGCGTCCACCAGAAAGGGCCGGTCCGCCTCCACCAGGTAGTTCCAGGTGGGGCCCAGGTCCCACTCCCCGCCGTACTGGTTGGGCGTGGGCAGGCCGTAGATGGTCAGCCCCGAGGGCAGGCGCCAGCGCAGGAGCATGCCGTTGCCGTTGACGTCGCCGTTTTGTAGCACTTCCAGGTTCGCTTCCAACGGGCCTACTTCCTCCGGGCAGGGTGTGTGCGCCGTTCATAGCACAGATGGCGCGCGGCCCCAAGGTTTTGTTGGCGGGGGCAGGGCGGGCGGCCCAGCCACCGCCAACAGCCTACTCCCCGGCCGCCAGGCGCGCGGCCACCTCGGCCGCGGCCTTTTCGCCGGAGAGCAGCATGCCGCCGAAGACCGGGCCCATGCGGTAGGAGCCGAACACCGCGTTGGCGCACATGCCCGCGGTGTACACGCCTGGGAAGGCCTCCTTGGTGTTGGCCAGGGTGTCGGTCTCGGCCTGCTCGGCCCACAGGGAGCGCTCGCCCATGACCCCGCCGCTGGCCGTGAGCAGCTCGGCGTCCACCTTGCGGGCGATGACGTGCAGCACCTCGCTGTCGTGGCCGGTGGCATCGATGACCCAGCGGGCCTTGACGGTCAGGGGGTCCACGTGCAGCCCGGCCATCTGCACCGCGCTCCAGTTGATCACCAGGCCCGTGACCCGCTGGGCGCGGATCACCACGTCCTCCACGCTGACCAGATTGAAGATGGTCAGGCCGGCCTTGGCGGCCACGGAGCAGAGGGTGCTGGTGGCCAGCACGCTGTCGGCGGTGTAGTAGCCCGGCGCGAACTCGGCGCTGGGCACCCCGAACTCCTCCAGGATGCGCCGGGCCTCCTCCTGCACCACGATCTCGTTGAGCATCATGCCGCCGCCCCACATGCCGCCGCCCACCGACAGCTTGCGCTCGAACAGGGCCACGCGATGGCCGGCCTGGGCCAGCTTCTTGCCGGCCACCAGCCCGGCCGGCCCGCCGCCCACGATGGCCGCGTCCAGCTCCAGGTTCTGGTCCAGCTTGTTCAGGTAGCGCTGGATGATGGCCCGGGTGATGGTGACTTCCTCCAACATGACTCGCGTTCCTTTCCGCCGGCCCCCAAAAGCAACGGGCCGGCCTCCGTAAGGAAACCGGCCCTGATGCGCGGCGCGGCTTGCTTCCCTACGCTGGCATTACCCAACAGGTTCAAGGGGTCTGCGCCGACCGCCGGCGCACTCTCAGCCCAACCAGGGCTCCCCCAGCAATGCGCTGTATGGCCCGCAAGAGCGGGCATGCCTATTCATATGTCCCGGCCGGGAACAAGTCAAATTAAAAAGACGAGAAAAAATGGGGGACAGGCGGCGGGCTAGCCAGTTTTGCGCCAGAGGTTGCGCACGTCATGAAATACCAAGACGCCCTTGGGGCAGTTGGTAACGCAGCGGCCGCAGCCCACACAATCTGGCACGTTGACCTCGCCCTTGCTCTCCACCAGCCGCTGTACCGGCACGCCCATATCGCACTCCCGCTCGCATAAGCCGCAGGCCGTGCATTTTTCAGGGTGGGCTTGGATTTTGTAAAAGCCGGCCTTGTTCAGTAGGCCGAAGGTCCCGCCGTAGGGGCAAAGCCAGCGGCACCAATTGCGGTTGCCGGTAAGGGGGATGAAAAGGAAGGAGGCGAAATAGACCACGCCCACCAGCCCCAGAAACCCGTCGATGACCCAGGAAGCCCAGGGCAGAGGGATGAAGACCAAGATGCATACGCTAAAATAGATCAAGGTTAAGACCCACTTAAGGCTTCGCCAGCGCCAGGCATTATCTCCCTTGATGCTTTGATGGCGAAAAGCCGCGCCCATGGTGTCCCGGGTACCCGCGCAGGGACAGTTCCAACTGCACACCGCCCGCCGCCCGAAAAGCAGCACCAAAAGAAGAGCCAGGAAAAAGGTGAGGGTCATGGGCAGGTGCAGGCCCCGCCCCAGCACCGCCCGTCCGCTAAAGTAGCCCAAGGCTGGCTCAACTAAAGAAAATAAATAAGGCACTAGGCCCCAAAAGCCCACCACCATGGCCGTGAGCACTGCGATGCGTTTCCGGGTATAGAGGTTTTTCTCCACCCCCACCCGGTAGAGGCCGAAGGCGCCGATGGCCATGTATTCGGAGTAGTGGCTCAAAAGAATGCTATGGGTCCAATGGAGCCAAGCTTCGTTAAGCCAACCCACCACGGCGTAGACCAGGCCCAGATAGCTAAGTATTTTGATCAGGATTTGTCTTTTGGGCGCACGAGGGCGCGGAGACATGGCTGCTGCCCGATTCCGCCCGGGTTCTGGGGATCCGGGCCGGCGGTGTGGTCGGGAAAGACCTTACTTTTTGCCGAAACGCCCCAGGAGCCTGCCCTGGGACTTGGACGGGGCCGGCAGACCCAGTTGGCGGCAGATGGCTGCCTCCAGGTCGTGGTCATCCACGTCCGCGCCCTCGACCAGGATTTCCTCGCCCACCATCACCGCCGGAGCCACCGGGAGGTCCAGTTTAAAGTATTCGTCGGTGTTGTACTGCTCGCGGGGCTTGGAGGTGGTCTCGATCTCTATCTCGTACTTGTCGCCCAACCTGGGCATCAGCTTAAGAAAGTGCTTTCACGGCTTGCCGTTGGGCTCATTCAGGAAAAACCTTACCTTGAGCATCGTTCCGCTCCTGATTGGGAGGTGAGATTGACTAAACTCATAAACATATTAACATGTATTTATATTGCGTGCATCCTCAAAATGTTTGGCCCCGGCCCGCGTGGCCTAGAGTTTGCCCTCGTTGACCAATTTGGTGATGAGAAAATTCACCCCGGAATAGGATAGGCCCAGCTCGTCGGCCAGTTGAGCGGGATCCGCCCGCCCTACGCGTTGGACCAGCATGAGCAACTCCCGCTCCAGCTCCTCCATCCAATCCTCGAACAGCGAAAGGACCTCCGGCGCAGCCACCGCCTGCAGCTGCTCGGACTGAGCCACTTTGGCCACCAGGCTCTGGCACATCTTGGTTGGGTCGACACCTTCGCCCAGGCATTCGGCCAGTCAAAGGTGAACCACGCTGGCCACCTTGTCATTCTCGGCCCCTCCGAACAGCCCCAGGATGAAGTCACCGCGTTCATCCTCCGGCAGGCTCTCCAGATGCTTGGTCAGGGCCTTGCGTAAAACCTCGCCGGTGTCGCGGGGGGCGAGTGCTTCAAGGGCCAAGAGCAGTTCGGCGGGATTCATAAGCGAAAGCTCCTTAGGTGTACGTTTGGTCCCGTTGCCGGTCGAGTTCGGCCAGGGCCGCAAGCACCTGGGTCACCTGCGGCCCCGCCGCCTGGTAATAAACAAAAGGCCCCTTGCGCTCCACCTTGACCAACCCGCTGCGCCTGAGCTCCTTCAAATGGTGGGAGACCAAGGGCTGGGACAATGCCACCTCCTCCACCACCCGGGACACTGACTTGGGGCCCAGGGCCACGCACAGGAAAATGCGCAGCCGATTCTCGTCGGCCAGGCCCTTGGCCATAACGGCCAGGCGGGAGGCCCTCTCGGCCAGCCACTGCACCTCCCTTGATTCCCCGGAATTCGTGGGAGTGCGGTTTTTGCGATTTTTGGCCGTGGCCACGCCTTGCTCCGCCTGACGATTGGATATTAATGGTTATTTATATCAAGGCATTCCGGCAGCGGTCAAGCCGGCCTTCCGAGCCGTGGGGCAGCGGCGCTTGAGGAGGATTTAGGCGGCTGCTATAATTATCCGATAATACACAACCCTTTAACCTTTTCGGAAAGGTCCAGCCATGCAGCTTTCCCGCCGCGTGTTGAGCATTCAGCCCTCAGCCACCTTGGCCCTGAACGCCAAGGCCGACGCCCTGCGCGCCCAGGGAGTGGACATCGTCAACTTCGCAGCCGGGCAGCCGGACTTCAACACGCCCAGGCACATCTGCGAGGCGGCCATAAAAGCCATCAACGACAGCTTCACCCGCTACACCCCGGTGCCGGGCACCCCGGAACTCAAGCAGGCGGTGGTGAACAAATTCAAACGGGACAACGGGCTTGACTACACCACGGACCAGGTGATGATCAACGTGGGCGGCAAGCACTCCTCGTACCTGATCATGCAGGCCCTCATTAACGAGGGCGACCAGGTGATCGTGCCGGCGCCCTACTGGGTGAGCTACCCGCCCATGGTCATCCTGGCCGGCGGCGAGCCGGTGATCGTGCCCACCAAGCTGGAGAACGGCTTCAAACTGAAGCTGGCCGAGATACAGGCCGCGGCCACGGCCAAGACCCGGGCCATCTTCCTGAACTCGCCCTGCAACCCCACCGGCGCGGCGTACAGCCGCCAGGAGCTAAAGCCCATCGCCGAGTTCTGCGCGGCCAGGGGCATCTTGATGATCAGCGACGAGATGTACGAGTCTATCCTGTTCGACGGCCGCAGCTTCACCTCCACCGCCTCCCTGAGCCCGGCCATCTACGAGTGGACCGCCACGCTCAACGGCGTGTCCAAGGCCTACGCCATGACCGGCTGGCGCATCGGCTACATGGCCGGCCCCCTGGAGTTGATCAAGGCCTGCTCCAAGATCCAGAGCCAGTCCACCTCTAACCCCACCTCCATCGCCCAGAAGGCGGCCGAAGCCGCGCTCAACGGCGACCAGGGCGTGGTGGCCGAGATGAACCAGCACTTCGAGCGCCGGCGCAACCTGATCATGGACCTGATGGCCGAGCTGCCCCAGGTCACCTGCTACCGGCCCGAGGGCAGCTTCTACGCCTTTCCCCGATTGGCCGCCTACTACGGCCGCAAGGCCGGCGGCAAGCTGATAGACGGCTCCCAGGCCCTGGCCGACTACCTGTTAGAGGAGGCGAGGGTGGCGGCGGTGCCGGGCGTGGCCTTTGGCGAGGACGCCTGCGTGCGCTTCTCCTTCGCGCTCAGCGACGCCAACATCGAAAAGGGCATGGCCGCGGTCAAGCAGGCCCTGGCCAAGCTCAGCTAGCTAAATCGCGCGGGACGACCCACGGCGCGGCCCCTGTGGGGGCCGCGCCTTGGTTAGGGCCGGGGGCTAGCTGTCCTGCTTGGGTTTGTTCTGGCCGGGGTAGAGGGCTGGGTACAACTCGACGGCGCAGGTCGGGCACAGGCTGTGGGTGAAGTCGGCCTGGGAGCGGGCCTGGATGTAGCGCTCCATCTGCTGCCACTGGCCTTGTTGGTCCCGTATCTTTTTGCAGCGGGAGCAGATGGGCAGCAGGCCGCTCAGGGTCTGCACCTGCATCAAAGCCTGGTCGCGCTCCTTGATGCGCCCCTGCAGGCTGCGGGCCCCCAGGCCCAGGGCAGCCAGGCCCACCAGCCACAGCAGTAGATGGGTGAGCCAGAGGTTGGCCACCTCGTGGCGGCCCATGGCCAGCAGCGGCTGCAGGGGCACCGTGGCGCTGAGGCCGCCGCGCACCTGGCCCAGCTGGTAGCCCTGCTGGGCGTGGCAGGGCAGGCAGGAGGGCTCCACGTACAGGGGCAGCAGCAGGCGCAGCACGGGCCGTCCGTCCTGCTCCAGCAGTTGGTGCACCTCCGGGGCGCCTCGCTCGGTCTGTTGCAGGGCGTCCCGCTCCCAGGGGTCGGGCCGGTTGGCCGGCCGCAGGGGTTTGAGGCTGGTGATATGGCCGCGCACGCCCAGGGCCTTGTCGCCCAGCTCGTGCACCTGGCGGGTCATGTAGGCCGGGTTGATCAGGGTCAGGCGCCGTCCCGAGGGGGTGGCGATGTCCCGCTCCGGAACCTGCAGGTAGGGGTTGGGCGGGGTGCGAGGCGTGACGGCGGCGTAGACCCCGCCCAGGCCGGCGCTCCAGCGGCGGTAGAGGATGTCCTTTTCCAGGGAGGTGCGGGCCAGGATCAGAGCGGACTGGTACACGCCCTGGTCGTGCTGGCGCAGGTTCCACCACAGGGACAGGCCCAGCAGCAGGGTGCCAGCCGCGGCTACGGCCAAGGCATAGGCCCAGAGGCCAAGCGAGCGAGGCTGGGGACGCGGTTGGGGGTCGGTCATGTAGTCCCGGTCCCGGTCAAGGGTGGTTGGCGGGCCGGGCAGAGGGGCCTGCCGGTCCCGGCTCAAGCTAAATATAACACAGGGGCCAGGCGGGCAGGCGGCGGGCAATGCAAAACCCGGCCCCGAGAGGGCCGGGCGGAAGGCGATCGATCCCAGGGCCGGGCTAGCGGGCGTGGGCCCTCTTGCTGGCCTTGAGGGGGTTGAGGGTCTTGGGCAGCTGCTTGACCTCGCCCTTGACGTGGGTGGCGAAGTTGCAGGCGCCATAGCGCCACTTGGCGGCCGGGTCGGGGTAGCTCTGGCAGTAGACCATCTCGCCTACGGTCACAGCGCGCTCGCAACCCTGGCAGGGCTCCACGGCCGGGTGGCAGGTCCCCCCGTTGAAACCGCAGCCCTTGGCGCTCATGAAGGCGCAGTCCTTACCCGCACGGGTGGTGGTGCACAGCATGGCTATAACTCCTTTGGGCTGAATTCTTATAAAAGGGGCCGCGGCCCCGGTAAAGGGGACCGCAGACCCCTCGGATACGTAAACGGCGGGCCCCCAGGCGCGGGCCCGCATCGCCGGGAAATATAAGGACTATCCCGCCGCCTGTCAAGGGCAAATTTTATCAATAATCCCCTGGGCCCCGCACTTGACAAACCCCTGGGGCCAGCGTAGATAAGGTACCTTAGTTCAAGGATAAAACCCCCTGTGGCCAGGGCGAGGCTCGGCCGGGGCGGGGCGGCGAGGGGTGCTAGGTTGTCAGCCAAGTCCAAGGAAAATAACCACATTGAGGAGCCGGCCGCGGTCCAGGACGAGAATCTGCTCATCCGCCAGCGCCGCAGCAAGGCCGCTCAGATTCAGGAGCTGGGCTACAGTCTGTTCCCCAACACCTTCCGGCCCCGGGACCAGATCAAGGACCTGATCAAGACCTACGGCCGTTTGGACGCCGCCCGCCTGGAGGCCATGGAGGACCACAAGTTCGCCCTCGCCGGGCGCATCATGGCCATCCGCTCCTTCGGCAAGGCCGCCTTCCTGAAGATAAGCGACCGCAGCGCCAGCCTGCAGCTGCACGTGCAGAAGCAGACGCTCAGCGACCGGGAGTTCGAGCTGTTCAAGAAGCTGGATGTGGGCGACCTCATCGGGGTCAGCGGGCCTCTGTTCCGCACCCGCACCCGGGAGCTGACCCTGCGCTGCGAAAAGCTGGCCCTGATCACCAAGTCCCTGCGGCCGCTGCCCGAGAAGTTCCACGGCCTGACCGACGTGGAGCAGCGCTATCGCCAGCGCTACCTGGACCTGGTCATGAACGAGCAGGTGCGCGACATCTTCCGCGCCCGCTCCACCATCGTCAACACCATCCGGCAGTTTTTGATCGAGCAAAATTACCTGGAGGTGGAGACGCCCATGATGCAGGTCCTGCCCGGCGGCGCCACGGCCAAGCCCTTCGAGACCTACCACAACGCCCTGGGCATGAAGCTGTACCTGCGGGTGGCCCCGGAGCTGTACCTCAAGCGCCTGATCGTGGGCGGCCTGGAGCGGGTGTTCGAGCTCAACCGCAACTTCCGCAACGAAGGCATCAGCATCCAGCACAACCCCGAGTTCACCATGTGCGAGTTCTATCAGGCCTACGGCACCTACGAGGACCTGATGTCGCTCACCGAGGAGCTGTTCGGGGCCTGCGCCACAGCCATCAAGGGCACCGCCCGCTTCCAGTACCAGGGCCAGGAGATTGACCTCAGCCCGCCCTGGCAAAACATTGACTTCCGCTCCAGCCTGCTGGAGATGGGCAAGGTGCCGCCGGAGGTGCTCTTTGACCGGGAGCGGGCCCTGAACATGTCCACCGAGCTGGGCGGCGTGCACCGCCGGGGCGACACCCTGGGCAAGGCCCTGGCCAAGATTTTCGATGTCAAGGTGGAGCCGCGCCTGTGGCAGCCCACCTTCGTCACCGGCTTCCCGCGCGACATCAGCCCCCTGAGCCGCACCAACGACCTGGACCCGGACATCGTGGACCGCTTCGAATTTTTCATCGCCGGCCGGGAGATGGGCAACGGCTTCAGCGAGCTAAACGACCCCGACGACCAGCGGGACCGCTTCGCCGAGCAGGCCGCTCAGCGCGAGGCCGGCGACGAGGAGGCCCAGTTCATGGACCTGGACTACGTGCGGGCCCTGGAGTACGGCATGCCCCCCACCGCCGGCGAGGGCATCGGCATCGACCGCCTGGTGATGCTCCTGACCGACCAGCCCAGCATCCGGGAGGTGATCCTCTTCCCGCTGCTCAGGCCCGAGCAGGGCTGATGCGCTTCGAGGCGTTCCTGGCCTTCCGTTATCTGCGGGCCCGCGGCCGCCATGCCTTCATCAATCTGATCACCCTGCTGTCCATGGCCGGCGTGGCCCTGGGCGTCTGCGCCCTGATCGTGGTGCTGTCGGTGATGGGCGGCTTCCAGGATGAGATAACCCGCAAGATCCTGGGCATGAGCTCCCATCTGACCATCTACCAGGCCGGCGGGGCCATCACCCACCCGGACCGGGTGCTCAAGCTCGCCCGCCAGCAGCCGGGGGTCAAGGCGGCCGCGCCCTACGTCTACGGCCAGGTGATGCTGGTCTCCTCCGGGGGGGCCACCGGCGCCCTGCTCAGCGGCCTGGACGTGCCCCTGGCCAAGCAGGTGAAGAACCTGGAGTCCTCCCTGGTGCAGGGCAAGCTGAGCGACCTGGACCGGCCCACTCCCCGCGGCCTGTGGGGCATCATCCTGGGCTCGCGCCTGGCCAACAAGCTGGGCCTGCACCTAGGCATGGTGGTAAACGTGATCAACCCCCTGGGCGAGGAGACGCCGGTGGGCCGGGCGCCCAAGAGCGAGCCCTTCCAGGTGGTGGGCATCTTCGAGTCCGGCCTGTACTTTTACGACGCCGGCTCCTGCTACGTGGGCCTGGCCGCGGCCCAGGAGTTCCTGGGCCTGGGCCGGGGGGTGAACGGGGTGGAGGTGGCGCTCAAGGACATCTACCAGGCGCCGCTGATCGGCCGCCAGCTGGCCAGCAAACTGGGGCCCCTGTTCTTTGCCCAGGACTGGATGAGCGCCAACCACAGCCTGTTCGCGGCCCTGAAGCTGGAAAAGCTGGCCATGTTCATCATCCTGATCCTGATCGTGCTGGTGGCCTCCTTCGGCATCGTCAGCTCTCTGATCATGATGGTGATGACCAAGACACGGGAGATCGGGGTGCTCAAGGCCATGGGCGCCACCCGGGCCAGCCTGCGGCGCATCTTCGTGCTGCAGGGCATGGTCACCGGCCTGGTGGGCACCGTCCTGGGGGTTATCAGCGGCCTGGTGCTGTGCTGGCTGCTGACCCGATACCACTTCATAGAGCTGCCCAAAGATGTCTACACCGTGGACACCCTGCCGGTGCAGGTGGAGCCCCTGATGGTGCTGTTGGTGGCAGCCAGCGCGGTGGCCATCAGCCTGCTGGCCACGATTTACCCCAGCCGGGTGGCCGGGTCCCTGGACCCTGTGCAGGCCTTGAGGTATGAATGAGGGGGCCCGGGCCCAATAGCGCCGCCCCCTCCGGCGGACCAGAGGGCTTGACAGGAGCGAATATATACATTCTTATAGAAAAGCTTGAAAAGACTTACTTTGGCCCTCAACAGCAGGTGGAGGTTCTCAGGGGTCTGGACCTGACAGTGGCTGCCGGCGAGACCGTGGCGGTGGTGGGGGCCTCGGGGGTGGGCAAATCCACTTTGTTACATATTTTGGGCACACTTGACCGCCCCACCGGCGGTCGGGTTATGGTAGATGGACAGGACATTTTCCAGATGGACGAGCCGGCGCTGGCCGGGTTCCGCAATCGGCACATCGGCTTCGTCTTTCAGTTCCACCACCTGCTGCCCGAGCTGAGCGCCCTGGAGAATGTCATGATGCCGGCGCTGATCGCCCGGCTGGACCGGGCTGCGGCGCGTCAGAGGGCCCAGGAGCTGTTGGAGGAGGTGGGGCTGGCCGAGCGGGGGGAGCACAAGCTGGGAGAGCTCTCCGGCGGCGAGGCCCAGCGGGTGGCCGTGGCCCGGGCCTTGGTGCTGGGCCCCCGGCTGCTGCTGGCCGACGAGCCCACGGGCAATCTGGACGAGCGCACCGGCGAAAAGGTCCATCAGCTCCTGCTGGGACTGAATCAGAAGAAGGGGCTCACCACCCTGGTGGCCACCCACAACGAGCGGCTGGCCGCTGCCATGCAGCGACGGGTGCGGCTGGCCGATGGCAAGGCCTTCTGCCTGGATTAGCAGGCGGGCCGAGCGAGGGTAGAGGCGGTGATGAGGAAATACTGGCTGATAATGGCGCTGTCTCTTATTTGTTTGGTCCCGGCCGCAGCCCCGGCCGCCGAGGCCCTGAAGGTGGCGGTGTTCCCCTTCCACGTCTTCAGCCGTGAGCCCCTGAGCCAACTGCGCACCGGCGTGCAGGAGATGATCAAAAACCGCCTGATTGCCCAAAAGGTGGTGGTGATACCCACCGAGGACGTGAACCGGGCGGTGACCGCCGAGGGCAAGCCCCTGGACCTGAGCCTGGTGCGCAAGCTGGCCGGCCGCCTGGGGGCGGACTTCGCCATCACCGGCTCCCTGACCAAGATCGGCAACCGGGTGTCCCTGGATGCCAAGGTCCTGGATGTCCTGGGCATGCAGCGGCCCCAGTCGGTGTTCATCGAGGGCGCGGGCCTGGACTCCCTGCCCGACCTGACCGAGCGCCTGTCGCGGGAGCTGGCGGTGCGGGTCAGCGGCCGCGAGAAGGTGGCCTCCATCATCATCAAGGGCAACCGCCGCATCGAAGCCGAGGCCATCCGCACCGCCATCAAGAGCAAGGAGGGCGGCATCTTTTCGCCCCTGCTGCTGGATGACGACCTGCGCGCGGTGTGGAAGATGGGCTACTTCGACGACGTGAAGATCGCCAGCGCCGACGGGCCTGGCGGCAAGATGGTCATCATCACGGTCAAGGAAAAGCCCACGGTGCGCGAGGTGCAGTTCTCGGGCAACAAGGAAATCGAGAGTAAGGACCTGCGCGACCAGATCGGCCTGAAGCCCTTCTCCGTCTTCCAGCCGGCGGCGGTCAAGGAGGCCGAGCAGAAGATACTGATGGTCTACCGGGACAAGGGCTACTACGACGCCAAGGTCACCAGCCAGGTGATCACCCTGCCCCGGGGGGACATCGGCCTGAAGTTCACCATCGTCGAGGGCCAGAAGGTATTCGTCAAGAGCATCCGTTTCCGGGGCAACAAGGCCTTCAGCGAAAGCCAACTGCGCGACCAGATGAGCGTCCACGAGAAGGGCTGGCTGTCCTGGCTCAAGGAGGACCATATCCTGGAGCGGACCAAGCTGGAGCAGGACATCCAGAAGATCAACGACTACTACTACAACAACGGCTATATGGAGGCCCGGGTCGGCAAGCCGGAGATTACCCGAGGACCCGACGGCCTCATAGTGACCATCAACATCAACGAAGGCCCCCGCTTCAAGATCGGCGCCCTGTCGGTCAGCGGCCAGATGGTGATCCCGCAGAAGGACACCCTGGCCCTGCTCAAGACCAAGCCTGGGCAGTGGTACAACCGCGACCTGCTGCGCCAGGACATGGCCGCCCTGCAGAGCCTCTACGCCGAGAAGGGCTACGCCTACGTCACCGTGCGCCCCCAGGTGCGCCAGGACGCCAATAAAAAGACGGTGGCCATCAACTTCGACGTGGTCAAGGGCAACAAGATCTACTTTGACCGCATCATCATTACCGGCAACACCCGCACCCGCGACAAGGTGATCCGGCGCGAGCTGGCCGTGGCCGAGGGCGACCTGTTCTCCGCGGCGGCCCTGCGCGCGGCCAACATGCGCCTGCACCGGCTGAACTACTTTGAGGACATCCACATCACGCCCAGCAAGGGCAGCCGGCCCAACACCATGGACATCAACATCAACGTCAAGGAGAAGCGCACCGGACAGGTGGCCTTCGGCGCCGGCTACAGCACCCAGGACTCCTTCATGGTCATGGGCCAGATCAGCGAGTCCAACCTCTTCGGCACCGGCGACGAGCTGAGCCTGCGGGCCACCCTGGGCGGCAAGGCCACCCGCTACACCCTGAGCTACACCGAGCCCTGGCTGTTCGACCGCCCCATCAGCGCCGGCATCGACATCTACGACTGGGAGCGGGAGTACATCCAGTACACCAAGGAGGCCATAGGCTTCCGCATCCGCTTCGGCTTCCCCACGCCCTGGCCCTACACTCGCACCTACGCGTACTACAAGTTGGAGCAGGCCGAGATCTCCAACATCAGCACCGACGCCTCGCGTCTGGTGCGGGATCAGGCCGGCACCCACACCACCAGCAGCGTCAAGGGCATCATCCGCCGTGACAACCGCGACCACACCTTCCTGACCACCCGCGGCTCCGACAGCAACTTCAGCGTGGAGTGGGCAGGCAATCCCATCGGCGGCACTAACGACTTCATCAAGGTTATCGCCTCCACCGGGTGGTACTTCCCCCTGTTCTGGGATACGGTGTTCGTGGCCCACGGCGAGATGGGCTGGATGGCCAGCCACTCCGGCGGCGAGCTGCCCATCTACGAAAAGTTCTTCCTGGGTGGCATCAACACCCTGCGCGGCTATAGTTATCAGTCGGTAAGCCCCAAGGACGCCAACGGCGACCTCATCGGTGGCGAGCGCATGGCGGTGGTTAACCTGGAGTACCGCTTCCCGCTGGTTAAGAAGGCGGGCATCGTCGGCGTGATCTTCTACGACACCGGTAACTCCTGGACCGCCGAGGACGGCTACGATTTCAGCGACCTGCGCAAGAGCGTCGGCGTGGGCGTGCGCTGGATGTCGCCCATGGGCCCGCTGCGCCTGGAGTACGGTTACGTTTTGGACCCCAAGCCAGGCGACGATTCTTCGAACTGGGAATTCACCATAGGAAGCTTGTTCTAAATCCCCGTCTTAGGGGGCTATCGGGAGACAGCCTATGCTTAGACATGCACGCACCTGGTTTCTGGCCTGCCTGGCCTTGTTGCTGCTGACAGCCTGGATGGTGCCCCCGGCGGCCCAAGCCGCCGACAAGATTGGCGTGGTGAACATGGACCAGGCGGTCAACGAGTGCAAGCAAGGCAAGCGGGCCCAGGCCGAGCTGCGGCGCCGCGCCTCCAAGCTGGAGGCGGAGTTGAAGCAGCTGGGCGGCGAGGTGGCCGCGCTGCGCAAGGACCTGGAAAACACCGCCATGCTGCTCAAGCCCGAGGCCAAGCTGGCCAAGGAGCGCGAGTTCGAGCGCAAGGCCCGCCGTTTCAACGACCGCAAGCGCGACGCCAGCCAGGAGATGCGCGAGGCCCAGCGGGACGCCTTCTCGCCCATCCTGCAGCGCATGAGCGCCATCATCCGGCAGATCGGCTCCAAGCGGGGCTACGTGTTGATCACCGAGTCCCGCACGGCGTTGTACTATCCCAAGAGTGCGGATATAACGCTCGAGGTCATAGCTGCCTACGACAAGCAATACCCCTAAGGAACGCGGCATGCAGCTTAGCCTGGGCCAGCTGGCCCAGTTGGTGGGCGGCACCCTGGAGGGCCCGGCCGAGCGCATGGTCTCGGGCATCAAGGGCATCCAGGAGGCCGGCCCCAGCGACGTAACCTTTCTGGCCAATCTCAAGTACGCCCCGGCCCTGGCCCAGACCAGGGCCGGCGTGGTGCTGGTGAGCCGGGAGCAGCCCACGCCGGACGGCCTGGCCGTGATCCGGGTGGACAACCCGTATCTGGCCTACGCCAAGCTCCTGACCGAGGCCACCCGCCGGCCCTACGTGCCCCTGGGGGTGCATCCGCGGGCGGTGGTGGAGGACTCGGCCCGGGTGGGCCAAGACTGCTCGGTGCACGCCCTGGCCTACGTGGGGCCGGAGGTGGAGCTGGGACGGCGGGTGGTGGTCCACCCCGGGGTGTACCTGGGCGCCGGGGTGCGGGTGGGCGACGACACGGTGCTGCACCCCAACGTGGTGGTGTACCAGGGCTGCGTCATCGGCCAGCGCTGCGTCATCCACGCGGGCACGGTGATCGGCTCCGACGGCTACGGCTTCGTGCCCGACGGCCGGCGGCACTTCAAGATACCCCAAGTGGGCATCGTGCAGATCGACGACGACGTGGAGCTGGGGGCTGCCAACACCGTGGACCGGGCCGCCACCGGCCGCACCTGGATACAGAGCGGGGTCAAGACCGACAACATGGTGCACATCGCCCACAACTGCGTGATCGGCGCCAATAGCCTGCTGGTGGCCCAGGTGGGCATCAGCGGCTCCACCACCCTGGGCCAGAACGTGGTGCTAGGGGGTCAGGTGGGCGTGGCCGGCCACCTGAAGGTGGGCGACGGCGTCATGGTGGGCGGCGGCAGCGGGGTGGCCCAGGACCTGGAGCCGGGCGCGGTGGTCAGCGGCTACCCGGTGATGCCCCACCGGCTGTGGCTGCGCACCCGCGGCCTGGTCAAGCGCCTGCCCGATCTGTTCAAGCGGGTCAAGGACCTGGAGGCCCGCCTGGACCCGGCGGGCAAGGAATAGGAAAAGGAGCGGCGCAATGCCCCAAGGCGTCAAGGACCTGCAGGAGATATTCAAGCTGCTGCCCCACCGCTATCCCTTTTTGCTGGTGGACCGGGTGCTGGAGATCAGGCCGCCGGAGTACGTCAAGGCCCTGAAGAACGTCACCTTCAACGAGGCCTTTTTCCAGGGCCACTTCCCGGGCCAGCCGGTGATGCCCGGGGTGCTGATCATCGAGGCCCTGGCCCAGGCCGGCGGCATCCTGGCCTACGAGTCCACCCCCGAGGCCCAGGGGCGGCTTTTCTTTTTCATGGGCATGGACAAGGTGAAGTTTCGGCGGCCGGTGGTACCCGGCGACCAGTTGATCCTGGAGCTGAGCGCCCTGCACCGCTCCAGCCGGGCCTGGAAAATGTCCGGCAAGGCCTTCGTGGACGACCAGTTGGCCGTGGAGGCCGAACTGACCGCGGCCATCGCCGCCAACTCCTGATCCCAGTTTTCCCACTCAGGTCGCAACACTTTAGAGAGAGCTTGATGAGCACGAACATCCACCCCACCGCCTTGATCCACCCCAGCGCCGAGCTGGCCGCGGACGTGCAGGTGGGCGCCTACGCCTACATCGGCCCGGAGGTGAAGATCGGTCCGGGCAGCCGCGTGGACCACCACGCCTCGGTGGACCGTCTGACCAGCATCGGCGCCGGCTGCCATCTCTGGCCCTTCGCCTCGGTGGGCACGGACCCCCAGGACCTCAAGTACAGGGGCGAGCCCACCACCCTGGTCATCGGCGACGGGGTCATGATCCGCGAGTTCACCACCGTCAACCGCGGCACCGTGGAGGGCGGCGGGGTCACCCAGGTGGGCGACGGCAGCCTACTCATGGCCTACGCCCACGTGGCCCACGACTGCCACCTGGGCCGCGAAGTGATCATGGCCAACTCCTGCAACCTGGCCGGCCACGTGACCCTGGAGGACTACGTGGGCCTGGGCGGCCAGGTGGCGGTGCACCAGTTCACCCGCATCGGCCGCTACGCCTACGTTGGCGGCACCAGCGCCGTGGACAAGGACCTGCCCCCTTACTGCCTGTGCGAGGGCAACCGGGCCGTGTCCCACGGGCTCAACGTGGTGGGGCTCAAGCGCCGCGGCTTCACCCCCGAGGCCATGGAGGCGCTCAAGGCGGCCTACAAGATCATCTTCCGCACCCGCACCCCCCTGGCCAAGGCCATGGAGCAGGTGCGCGCGGAGGTGCCCGACACTCCGGAGGTGCGCTACCTGCTGGAGTTCATCCAGGGCTCCAAGCGGGGTGTGGCCCGCTAGCGGCTGAACCATGCCTGAGCGCGCCATAGGCATCATCGCCGGCAAGAGCCAGTTCCCCATCCTGGTGGCCCGGGCCGCGCGGGCCCGGGGCTATCGCGTGGTGGCCGTGGCGCACAAGGGCGAGACCCTGCCCGCGCTGGAGGCCGAGGTGGACCAGATCACCTGGGTGCAGCTGGGGCAGCTGGGCAAGCTGATCAAGGCCTTTCAGCAGGCCGGCGTGACCCAGGCGGTGATGGCCGGCGGGGTGACCAAGACCCGCATGTTCGCCGACGTGCGTCCGGACCTCAAAGCCCTGGGCCTCATCGGCAAGATCCGCCACCTGGCCGACGACGGCATCCTGCGCACCCTGGCTGACTACCTGGGCGAGCAGGGCATCACCGTGCTTCCCAGCCACCAGCTGCTGCCCGAGCTGCTGGCCACTGAGGGCCTCTACACCCGCCGCGGCCCCAGCGCCGAGGAGCAGGCCGACGCGGAGCTGGGCTGGGCCGTGGCCCGCGAGCTGGGCCGGCTGGACATCGGCCAGTGCGTGGTGGTCCGCGGGCGGGCGGTGGTGGCGGTGGAGGCCATCGAGGGCACCGACGCCTGCATCAGGCGGGGCGGGGAGCTGGCCCGGGAGAAGGCGGTGGTGGTCAAACGCTGCAAGCCGCGCCAGGACGAGCGCTTCGATCTGCCCAGCGTGGGCGCGGGCACCATCGAGGTCATGGCCGCGGCAGGCGCCTCCTGCCTGGTGGTGGAGGCCGGCCGCACCCTGTTCTTCGACCGTGAGCGCGCGGTGGCCATCGCCGAAAAGGCCGGCATCTGCATCCTGGGCCGGGCCGGGGAGGGGACGCGGTGAGCGCCGGATCGGTGAAGGCGGCCGTGGTGGGAGTGGGCTATCTGGGCACCTTCCATGCCGAGAAGCTGGCCCGGCTGCCCGAGGCCGAGCTGGTGGCGGTGGTGGACAGCGACCCGGTCCGGGCCGAGAAGCTGGCCCGCAGCCTGGGCTGCCGCGGCCTGAGCGACCACCGCGAGCTATTGGGCCAGGTGCAGGCGGTGAGCGTGGTCACACCCACGGTCAGCCACTTCGCGGTGGCGCGGGACTTCCTGGCCGCCGGCGCCGACGTGCTCTGCGAAAAGCCCATGACCACCACCCTGGAGGAGGCCGACCAGCTCATCGCCCTGGCCGCGGACCAGGGCCGCATCCTGCAGGTGGGCCACCTGGAGCGCTTCAACCCGGCCGTGGAGGGAATGTTCGCCCGGGCCGGCAAGCCCCTGTTCATCGAGTGCAACCGCATCGCGCCCTTCAAGGCCCGGGCCACGGACGTGGACGTGGTGCTGGACCTGATGATCCACGACCTGGACATCATCCTGTCCCTGGTTAACGAGGAGCCCAGCGAGATACGGGCCAAGGGCGTGCCGGTGCTGGGCCCCCACGCCGACCTGGTCAACGCCCGCCTGGAGTTTCCCGGCGGTTGCGTGGCCAACATTACCGCCAGCCGCCTGGCCCTGAAGGACGAGCGCAAGATGCGCCTGTTCCAGCCCGACGCCTATCTGTCCCTGGACTTCAAGAAGCGCAAGCTCTTGGTGGTCAACGGCGTGGAGTACCGGCCCGGCGGGGTGCCCAAGGTGAGCGCGGAGCGGCCCCGCTTCGGCAAGAGCGATCCTCTAGAGCGGGAGCTGAAGTCCTTCCTGGAGTGCGTGCAGACGCGCAAGCCCCCCCGCGTGGACGGAGGCGCCGGCCGCCGGGCCCTGGCCTGCGCCCTGGCGGTGCGGACCTGCGTGCAACAGGGCCTTTGCCAATACCAGGAGCTGTTGGACAAATCCCCGCGCTGGGTGGCAGCCCGCCCGCCTGAGGAAGCCTGAGATGGACCGCGAGCCCTTCCGGGTGGTCCTGGTGGCCGGCGAGGCCAGCGGCGACCAGCACGGCGCCAAGCTGGTGCGCCAGCTCAAGGAGCTGTCCCCGGACATAGACCTCAGCGGCATCGGCGGCCCGGCTCTGGAGGCGGCCGGCCTGCGTCTCTTGCACCGGGCCGAGGAGCTGACCGTGGTGGGCTTCTCCGAGGTGCTGCCCAAGCTCAAGGTGATCCTGGGCGCGCTCAAGGACATGAAGCGCCACCTCAAGGAGCAGCGGCCGGACCTGCTCATCCTCATCGACTTCCCGGATTTCAACTTCCGCCTGGGCAAGGCCGCCCGCCGCCTGGGCGTGCCGGTGCTGTACTACATCAGCCCCCAGGTCTGGGCCTGGCGGAGCAAGCGCGCCCAGGAGATGGCCGGGTTCGTAGACCACCTGGCCTGCGTGTTCCCCTTTGAGCGCCGCTTCTTCCAGATCAACGCCCCCATGCTGCCGGTGACCTTCGTGGGCCACCCGCTTCTGGACGAGCCCGAGGAGTTCGAGCCCCACTCCTTGCCGGTGCCCCACGACGCGGAGGTGATGGGGCTCTTGCCCGGCAGCCGCATGTCCGAGGTGCGCATGCTGCTGCCCATGATGCTGCGGGCGGCGCTAATCATGCGCGAGCAGCGGCCGGAGCTGCACTTCCTGCTGCCCCTGGCGCCGGGGCTGCCCCTGGACAAAGTGCAGCCCATGCTCAAGCACCTGCCTCCGGGTACCACGGTGCTCACCGGCCTGGCCGCCCAGGCCATGGCTCGGGCGCGGGCCCTCTTGGTCTGCTCGGGCACCGCCACCTTGCAGGCGGCGCTGGCCGGCACCCCCCTGGTGGTGGTATACAAAACCGGAGGCTTTAATTACCGGGTGGCCCGCTCCCTGGTCCGGGTGGAGCACATCGCCATGCCCAACCTCATCATCCAACGCCGCCTGGTGCCCGAGCTGATCCAGGAGGCGGCCACGCCGGAAAAGCTGGCCACCGAGGGGCTGCGCTTGTTGACCGACGAGACCAGGCGCCAGCGGATGATCCAGGGCCTGCAGGAGGTGCGTCAGCGCCTGGGCGGGCCCGGCGCCAGCCGCAAGGTGGCGGAACTGGCCCTGTCCATGATGGAGAAAAAGCCCCGGTGAAAGACGGCGAGCGAGCAGTAAAGCGCCAGCGCGACCTGGAGCACGCGCGGCGGCTGCTGGCCATGGTCAAGCCCTACTGGCTGCGCCTGGCCGGGGCCATGGCTATGATGCTCCTGGTGGGGGCGGCCACCTCGGCCATGGCCTACCTGGTCAAGCCGGTCATGGACGAGATATTCGTGGCCCGGGACCAGACCCTCTTGATGCTCATGCCCGCGGCCATCATCGGCCTGTACCTGATCAAGGGCGCCTGCTCCTACGGCCAGACCTACCTGATGCAGTTCGTGGGCCAGCGCATCGTCACCCAGTTCCGCATCGACCTCTACGCCCACCTGCAGCGCTTGAGCCTGAGCTACTACGACCGCACCCCCACCGGCCAGCTCATGAGCCGCATCACCAACGACGTGAACCAGATGCAGGGCGCGGTGAGCAGCGTGGTCACCGGCGTGCTCAAGGACCTGTTCACCATCGTGGGCCTGATGGGGGTGATCATCTACCGGGACTGGTTCCTGGCCATCTTCGCCCTGGGCGTGTTCCCTCTGTGCGTGATACCCCTGGTCAAGTTCGGCCGGCGGCTGCGCAAGATCTCCCACCGCTCCCAGGAGACCATGGCCGACGTGAGCGTGCTGCTGCACGAGACCATCAGCGGCGCGCGCATCGTCAAGGGCTTCTGCCGCGAGGAGCACGAGATCACCCGCTTCACCGACGAGGCCTTCCGCCTGTTCCGCCTGCGCATGAAGGACATCTCCACCCGGGCCATGTCCAGCCCCCTGATGGAGTTCCTGGGCGGCTTGGGCGTGGCGAGCATACTGTTCTACGGCGGCTGGCAGGTGATCCACGGCACCTCCACCCCCGGCACCTTCTTCAGCTTCCTCACCGCCCTGATCCTTCTCTACGAGCCGGTGAAGCGGCTGTCCAGCCTGAACAACGACATACAAAATGGCCTGGCGGCGGCCGAGCGGGTGTACCGGGTGCTGGACGAGCCGGTGGAGATCGCCGAGAAGCCCGGCGCGGTGGAGCTGCCCGCCCTGCAGGGGCAGATACAGTACAAGGACGTGAGCTTCGCCTACCGGCCCGGCGAGTGGGTGCTGGACAAGGTGAACCTGACCGTGCCCAAGGGCCAGGTGGTGGCCCTGGTGGGCACCAGCGGCGGGGGCAAGACCACCCTGGTCAACCTGCTGCCCCGCTTCTACGAGGTCACCCGCGGCTCCATTGAGATCGACGGCGTGGACATCCGCCAGGCCACCCTGAGCAGCCTGCGCGGCCAGATCGCCATCGTCACCCAGCAGATCATCCTGTTCAACGACACCGTGGCCAACAACATCCGCTACGGCCGGCCCGATGCCAGCGAGGAGCAGGTGCAGGCCGCGGCCGAGAGCGCCTTTGCCAGCGGCTTCATCGCCAAGCTGCCCCAGGGCATGGACACCCTCATCGGCGAGGCCGGGGTGCTGCTCTCCGGCGGCGAGCGCCAACGCCTGTCCATCGCCCGGGCCCTGCTGGCCGACCGGCCCATCCTGATCCTGGACGAGGCCACCTCCAGCCTGGACACCGAGAGCGAGCTGTACGTGCAGAAGGCCCTGGACAACCTCATGGCCGGCCGCACCACCTTCGTCATCGCCCACCGCCTGTCCACGGTGCGCCGGGCCGACCGCATACTGGTGGTGAACAAGGGGCGCATCGTGGAGGAGGGCCGCCACGAGGAGCTGCTGGCCCTGAACGGTGTCTACCAGCGGCTGCACCGCATGCAGTTCTCCGTGGACCGCGGCCTGGTGGCGGCGCCGCCCGCGGCCGGCGCGGCCGAGGGGCGGGGGTAGGGGAGCTGTGAACGGCCGGCCGACATCCGCCGGGCGCCTGCGGGGGCTGGCCTGGTCTCTGGGGGGGCTCCTGGCCTTGGCGGGGCTGGTGGTGCTGGTCATCTTCCTGGATTGGGACGCGGCCGCGGCGCGGGCGGTGCGCTCCCTGGGCGACAACCCGGTGCTCAAGGACTGGGGCACGGCGGCCTACTGGCTGGGCCTGGGCGGGGTGCAGATCGCCTTTTGCGTGCTGCTGGCCCTCATTGGCTGGCTGCGCCGGCGGCCCTCCCTGCGCCGCCTGGGCTTCTTAGGCCTGGCGGCGGTGGTGGTCTCGGGCCTGGCGACGCAGGTCTTCAAACACTTGGTGGGCCGGCCGCGGCCGCGCCTGCACCAGCCCATCTGGCAGGGGCTGATGCCCACCTTTGACAGCGACTGGCACTCCTTCCCCTCGGGCCACGCCGCCACCAGCTTCGCCCTGGCCGCGGTGCTGGCCTCGCGTTATCCGGACTGGGGCTTCTTGTTCTACGGGCTGGCCGTGTTCGTGGCCTGCGGCCGCCTGCTGAGCGGCTCCCACTATCTGAGCGACACCCTGGCCGGCGCGGTGCTGGGCCTGATGGTGGGCTGGCTGCTGGCGGCCTGGGACCGCCGGCGCCGGCGCGTTGCGGAGGCGGCGGCATGAAGCGGCCGCGGCCCATCCGGGGGGCTCTGACCCTGCTGCTGGTACTGGCGCTGGTGGGAGCGCTCTTGCTGGCCGGCCTGGGCGACATGGCCCTCACCGACCGCGACGAGGGCGAGTACGCGGCCAGCGTGGCGGCCATGGTCAAGAGTGGGGATTACATCGTGCCCACCCTCAACGGCCGCCCCTACCTGGAGAAGCCCATCCTCATCTTCTGGACCATGGCCGGGGCCCAGCGCCTGCTGGGACCGGGCGAGATCGCCGCCCGCCTGCCCTCGGCCCTGGCTGGCTTCCTGCTGGTGCTGGCCGTGGGTCTGTTCGTCTGGCGCATCTCGGGCCGGCCGGGCCTGGGGGCCGTGGCCGCGGCCTGCCTGGGCCTCTGCCCCCTGTTCCTGCTGGTGGGCCGGGCCTGCCTGACCGACATGCTGCTGAGCCTGTTCACCACCCTGGCCCTGTTTTGGTTCTTTTGGGCCACGGAAAAGGAGCCGCCGGCCGACCGCGGCTGGTATCTGGCCGCCTGGGCCGCCCTGGCCCTGGGATTTTTGACCAAGGGGCCGGTGGCCCTGGCCGTGGTGCTGCCCTGCGCCCTGATCTACGCCATCTGGCAGCGGCGGCTGCTGGCGGTGCTCAAGCGGGGCCAGCTGCTCTGGGGCCTGGTGATCCTGCTGGCGGTGAACCTGCCCTGGTACGGCCTGGTCTGGTACAAGCTGGGCAGCCAGTTCTGGCAGGCCTTCTTCGTCTCCCAGAACCTGCGCCGCTTCTCCGAGACCCTGCTGGGCCACGGCGGCGGCCTGGCCTATTACCTGCCGGTGCTCTTGATAGGGGCCTTTCCCTTTGTGGCCGCGGCCCTGCCCGAACTGGGCCGCTCCCTGGCCCAGAACCCCCGCGCCCAGCGCCGGGTGGAGCCCATGGCCCGCCTGCACCTGTTCTCTGCCCTGGCCCTGCTGTGGACCCTGGTGGTGTTCACCCTGGCCGCCACCAAGCAGATCAACTACATCCTGCCCGGGCTGCCCTTCCTGGCCATCCTGGCCGGCTGCAGCCTGGATCGCCTGGCCCGGGGCGAGACCGGCGGCCGCCTGGCCCGCAGTATGTTCTGGATCGCCTTGCTGGGCCTGAGCGCGTTGGTGGCCCTGGCCTTAACCGCCCTGCCGGTGGCGGTGCCCCTGTTCTGGGGCCGGGTGGAGGCCTCGCTGCGCTTCGACTCCAGCGAGTACGCCCTGCCGTTCTACGGGCCGGTGCTCTTGGGCTGGCCTCTCTTGGCCGCGGCGACGCTGGTGGCGATGTGCCTGCTGTTGATCTGGCTGTACCGCAGCGGACGCGACCGGCCGCTGCCCTGGATCATGGGCGCGGGCGCGGCAGTGTTCTGCGCCTTGATCTTCCTGGGCCTGCTGCCCCAGGCCGCGGGCTACATCCAGGAGCCGGCCAAGCAGATGGCCCTGGAGGTGGCCCAGCGCACCGGCGGCAAGGGCCGGGTGGTCACCTTCGGCCTGTGGAAGCCCAGCCTGATCTTCTACAGTGGCCGGGAGCTGCCCCGGCTGCGGGTGGACCAGGCCGCGGAGCTGGTGCCGGAGCTGGCCAAGGAGGCGCCCCTGTTCATCATGACTCGGGTGCGGCTCTTGGAGGCCCTGGACAAGCACCCCGGCTTCAGCGAGCTGAGCCGCTACGGCGGCTATCTGCTGGGGGGCAACCAGGCCGCGCTGCGCCTGTGGCGGGGCCGGGCCGCCCAGACCGCGCCGTCCGCGGCCCCCCAGGCGCCGGTGACCGGGTCGGGCCTATGAGCGCGGCCGCCCAGCAGCAGCCCCGCCGCCTGTACGTGCTGCTCCTGCTCGCCCTCTGCGGGGTGCTGTTCTTCTCCCTACTGGGCATGCGCGACCTATGGGAGAGCGACGAGGCCCGCTACGCCGAGATCAGCCGGGAGATGGCCGCCTCGGGCAGCCTGCAGCACTGGATCATCCCGCGCCTGAACTACGTCACCTACCTGGAGAAGCCGCCCCTGAGCTACTGGCTGACCGCCCTGAGCTTCAAGGCCTTCGGGGTGTCGGTCGGGGCCGCCCGTCTGGTGCCGGCGGTGTTCGGCACCCTCACGGTGCTGCTCACCTTCCTGCTGGGCACCTCGCTCTGGGGGCAGGAGCGGGCCGGTTTCTGGTCGGCGGTGGTGCTGGCCACCTCGCTGATGTTCTTTGCCCTCAGCCGGGTGATCCTGGTGGACATGGTGCTGTGCTGCGGCATTGTGCTGGCCATATACGGGGCCTGGAGCCTGCGCGGCGGCCGCGGCTGGGGTCTGTACGCCTTCTGGCTGGGCTGCGCCATGGGCTTTTTGACCAAGGGCGTGCTGGGACCGGGCCTGGTCGGGCTGGTCGTGGGCGTCTTTGCGGCCCTGGCCGGCGAGTGGCGCCTGATCCGGCAGCTGCTCAACTGGCGGGGGCCGGCATTGTTCGTGGTCCTGGTGGCGCCCTGGCTGGTGGCCGCGGCCTGGAGCCAGGAGGGCTTTTGGGGCTACTTCTTCTGGGACCAGCAGGTGGGCCGGCTGCTGAGCAACCGCCACCAGCGCTACCAGCCGTTTTATTACTACTTCTTTCTGCTGCCCGGAGCCTTCTTCCCCTGGATCGCGCTCTTGCCCTGGGCCGTGGGCCGCACCTTCCCCGGCCGGCAGCGGCAGTCCCCGGAGGCCCGGCCCTGGCTGCTGGCCGCGGTCTGGTTCGTGGCCCTGTTCGTGTTCCTGAGCCTGTCCAGCTCCAAGATGATGCACTACACCCTGCCCATGCTGCCGCCCCTGGCCCTGCTCTTGGGCCGGCCCCTGGCCGGGGTGATGAGCTGGCAGCCGGGCGAGGTGTCGCCCCTGGGCCTGCGGGCCAGCCTGGTGGCCCTGGCCGGCCTGAGCCTGGTGGCCGGCCTGGCCCTGCTGTTGGTGCCGGCCCTGAACCGGGACATCGGCTACGGCCACGGCGGGGCCCTGTTGTTCTGGGGGCCGCTGTTTTTGAGCGCCCTGGGCCTGGGAGTGTACCTGGTGCGGGGCCGGGCCTGGGCCGCGGCCGGCGCGCCCCTGGCGGTGTTCGGGCTGTTGGTGATCGGGGCCGGCCTGGCCACGCCCACCCTGGACCAGTACCGCTCGGTGGCCGGCCTGCTGCGGCCGGTGCAGGCCGAGCTGAAGCGCGAGGACGTGCTGGCCACCCTGGGCGACTACTGGCACGGCGCGGCGTTCTACGGCCGGCGGCGGGTGGTGGTGGTGAACAACTGGGGCGAGCTGGAGTTCGGCCGCCGCCTGGCCCAGGACCGCGCCGCCTGGTTCCTCAAGGACGACGCGGCCTTGCTCAAGCTGATGGAGGGCCGGCGCCGGGTGCTGGTCCTGGCCGAGACCCCACGTTTTCTCAAGTTCAAGCGCTGGGCCCAGGACAAGCACGGCCTGCCCATGCTGGCCTGGGTGCAGGTGGGTGACAAGACCCTGTTCAGCAACCGCGCCCGCAACTGAAGCCTAGGCCTATAAAAAATGCCCCCCGCGGGCGGCCGATACTGCTAAGACCCCGCCCCAGCTTGATTTTTTCCCATTGACCTGCCATATTATACCCGCCGCGGCCAAAAAGCCGCCGGCCCGCCATCCGGAGGAGCCCATGGGCCAGCCTCAGAGCAATGACCAGCCCTATCTGTCGGTGGTTATCCCGGTTTTCAATGAGGAGGAGAACCTGGAGCGGCTGCAGGAGCGCCTGGTGGCGTCCCTGGACGGGGCCGGCCTCTCCTGGGAGGTGATCTACGTGGACGACGGCTCCCGGGACCGCTCCTGGGAGATACTCTGCCGGCTGCAAGAGGCCGACCCCCGGGTGCGGCTGGTGCGCTTCAACCGCAACTACGGCCAGCACATGGCCATCTTCGCCGGCTTCGAGCGGGTGCGCGGCCAGGCCGTGGCCACCCTGGACGCGGACCTGCAGAACCCGCCCGAGGAGCTGCCCCGGCTGCTGGCCAAGCTGGAAGAGGGCTATGACGTGGTCAGCGGCTGGCGCCAGAATCGCCAGGACTCGCTGCTGCGCAAGATACCCACCTGGATCGTGGCCCGGCTCACCAGCCGGGTGGTGGGCGTGTCCATGAGGGACTACGGCTCCATGCTGCGCATCTACCGCCGGCCGGTGGTGGAGGCCATGAACGCCTCCTCGGAGACTTCTTCCTACATCCCGGCCCTGGCCAACATCTTCGCCGGCCGGGTGGCCGAGATACCCGTGCAGCACTCCCAGCGCAGCGGCGGGGCCTCCAAATACAGCCTGCTCAAGCTCTTAAAGCTCAACTTCGACCTGATGACCGGCTTCTCGGTGCTGCCCATCCAACTGGTCAGCCTGCTGGGCGTTCTGGTGGCCCTGGTGGGCCTGGCCTTCGGCGTGTTCTTGTTCGTGCGCCGCCTGATCGTGGGCCCGGAGGTGGAGGGGGTGTTCACCCTGTTCGCCATCCTGTTCGTGTTCGTGGGCCTGCAGATCCTGGGCGTGGGGCTCATGGGCGAGTACCTGGGCCGCATCTACCGCGAGGTCCGCCGCCGGCCCCGCTTCATGGTCTCCGAAACCAGAGAAAACGACCCTCAGTCCTGATCATGTCCGTACCAGCCAGCCAGACGCCCCGCCGCACCAGCCTGGTGCTGAAGGTGGACGTGGACACCAAGGTGGGCCTGGTGCAGGGCGTGCCCTGCCTGGCCGAGATGTTCGGCCGCCTGGGGGTCAAGGCCTCGTTCTTCATCGCCATGGGGCCGGACCACTCGGGCTGGGCCCTGGCCCGGTTGCGCAAGCCGGGCTTTTTGCGAAAGCAGATGCGCTCGGGCGCGGCCGGGGCCTATGGCCTGCGCACCATGCTCTACGGCCTGCTCTTGCCCGGTCCCATCATCGCGGCCTCGGCGCCGGAGGTGCTAAAGAATCTGCGCGCCCAGGGCCACGAGGTGGGGCTGCACGGCTGGGACCACGTGTTCTGGCACGACCGCCTGCGCACCCTGGAGCCGGTCCGGGTGCGGGCCCAGTTGGGCCGGGCCTGGCGCCTGTACAAGGAGATCATGGGCGAGGCCCCGGCCAGCTTCGCCTCGCCGGGCTGGCAGATCACCGACGATGCGCTTTTAGCCCTGGTGGAGATGGGCATCAGCCACATCTCCTGCACCCGCGGCCGGGGGCCGTTCCGGCCCCTGGCGGCCGGCCGGGCCCTGCCCATCGTGGAGCTGCCCACCACCCTGCCCACCCTGGACGAGGTGCTGGGCCGGGGCGGCACCACGCTGGCCAACGCCGCCGAGCGCCTGGCCGCCCTGGTGCAGCCGGGGCGGCTGAACGTCTACACCCTGCACGGCGAGGTGGAGGGCCGGGCCCAGGCCCCGGTGCTGGATGAGTTCATCGGCCGCCTGCAGGAGCAGGGGGTGCGCTTCCTGCGCCTGGTGGAGGCCGCGGCAGAGGCGGCCGCGGCCGGCCTGCCCGGCGAGGCCATCGCCTGGGCCGAGGTGCCGGGCCGGGCCGGCGAGGTGGCCTGGCAGGCCTCGGCCCGGCCGGCCGGAGGCGCGGCGTGATACAGGCGGCCTACAGCCTGGCCCTGGGCCTGGGCGTGGTGCTGGCCGCGCCGGTCTTGGCCGCCCGCCTGCTCAACCCGGCCCTGCGGCCGGCGGCCCTGGCCAGGGTGGGGCTGGGCGGCCTGGCCCTGCCGCCGGAGGCCGCCGCCGGCGGCATCTGGCTGCACGCCCTGAGCGTGGGCGAGTTCGTCTCGGCCCTGCCGCTGCTGGCGGCCCTGAAGAAACACTTTGCGGAACGTCCCCTGGCCGTTTCCCTGGGCACGGCCCAGGGCCTGGCCGTGGCTCGGGAGCGCCTGGCCGGCCTGGGCATCCAGCCCTTCATCCGGCCCCTGGAGGTGCCCTGGGCCCTGGGCCGGGTGCTGGAGCGGCTGCGGCCGGCCCTGGCCATCCTGGTGGAGGGCGACATCTGGCCCGGCTGGCAGATGGCCCTGGGCCAGCGCGGGGTGCCGCGGCTCTTGGTCAACGGCCGGGTGAGCCCGCGCACCTTTGCCCGCTACCAGCGCCTGGCGCCCCTGGCCAGGGGCATGCTGGCCGGCTTCGACCAGATCCTGGTGCAGACCCGCACCGACGAGAAGCGGCTGCTGGCCGTGGGCGTGGCGGCCGACCGGCTGCGGGTAGCCGGCAACCTCAAGTTCGACAGCGCGCCGGCCCGCCTGGACCAGGCCGCCAAAGAGCGCCTGGCCGCAGAGCTGGGCCTGGCCGGCCGGCCGGTGCTGGTGGCCGGCTCCACCCATCCCGGCGAGGAGGAGCCCTGCCTGGCGGCCTACGCTGGCCTCTGTGGCCAGCACCTAGGCCTGGCATTGCTCCTGGCCCCGCGCCAGGTGGAGCGCGGCCCGGCCCTGCTGCGCCTGGCCCAGCAGCGGGGCCTTAGCGCCGCGCTGCTCTCGGCTGGGGCGCCGCCGCCGGGGGTGCAGGTGGTGGTGCTGGACGTGCTGGGCCGGCTGGCCGGGGCCTACGCCCTGGCCAGCGCCGCCTTTGTGGGCGGCTCGCTGGTGTCCGTGGGCGGGCACAACCTGCTGGAGCCGGCGGCCCAGGGCGTGCCAATGGTGTTTGGGCCGCGCACCCACAACTTCTTGGAGATGGCCCAGGGCCTGGAGGAGTGCGGCGGCGGCCAGCGCATCGCGGGCGGCGCGGAGTTGGCCACGGCCTGGGGCCGCCTCTTGGCCGAGCCGGCCACGGCCCAGGCCATGGGCGCGGCGGCACTGCAGTTCGTGGCCAGCCATCGGGGCGCGGTGCAGCGGGCGGTGGAGGCCGCGGCCGTGCTCCTGGAGGGCGGCCGTGCCTAGTCCGGGTCAGGGGCTCTGGCGCCGGGTGGCCTCGCCCGAGACCGGCCCGGCCTGGCTGGAGGCCCTGCGCCTGGGGGCCAGCCTGGCCAGCGGTCTGTACGCGGCGGGGGTGTGGCTGAACAACACGGCCTATGACCTGGGCCTGAGGCCAGTACGGCGGCTGAACGCACCGGTGATCGGCGTGGGCAACCTGGAGGTGGGCGGCACGGGCAAGACCCCGCTGGTCTTAGAGGTGGTGGCCTCGCTGGAGCGCCTGGGCCTGCCGGCCGGGGTGATCAGCCGGGGCTACGGCGGCCGCAGCCAGGACGAGGTGGTCTGGGTCAGCGAGGGCGGCGAGCCCCTGACCGGGGCGGCCCAGGCCGGCGACGAGCCCCTGCTCATTGCCCGGCGGCTCAAGGTGCCGGTGGCCGTGGGCGCGGACCGCTTTGCGGTGGGCCGGGCCCTCTTAGAGCGCTGCGGCCCGCGGGTGCTGGTGGCCGACGACCTGTTCCAGCACCGGGGCCTGTACCGGGACCTGAACCTCCTGTGCCTGGACGCGGCCGATCCCCTGGCCGGCGGCCGACTGCTGCCCCGGGGCCGCCTGCGCGAGCCGGCCGGGGCCCTGGCCCGGGCCCACGCGGTGGTGCTCACCCGGGCCCAGAGCCGGGAGCAGGTGGAGCGGGCCCAGCAGCTCTTGGCCTGGCGCCTGGAGGAGCGGCCGCTGTTGGCCTGCCGCTACTACGTGCGCGAGCTGGTGGACCGCCAGGGGCAGGCCGTGGACCTGGCCCAGGCCGACGGCATGAAGGTGGCCGGCTTCTGCGGCCTGGCCCGGCCCGAGTCTTTCCAGGCCAGCCTAGAGGGCTTGGGGCTCAACCTGGCCCGGTTCTCGGTCTTCGCTGACCACCACCAGTTCCGGCCCGCGGAGATCAAGGACCTCTGGCAGCGGGCCAAGCAGGCCGGGGCCTGGGCCCTGGTGTGCAGCGAAAAGGATGCCATGCGCCTGCCCGCAGGGTTGCAGGCGGAGATGGTCATCCTGCACACCCGCCTGTGCCTGGAGTTCTGGGGCGGCCACGCAGTGCTGGACGATCTGCTGCGCCGCTCCCTGGCCGGCTGGGGAGGGTGAGAGTGAGCCTGGCTGACCACCTGCTGCGCGGCGGGGTGCGGGCCCTGTCCTGGCCGCCCCTGGGCCTGGCCCGGGCCGTGGGCCGCGGTCTGGCCGGTCTGGCCCTGCGCCTGGACCGGCGCCACCAAAGGATCGTGCTGGACAACCTGAGCGCTTCGTTCCCGGAAAAGGACCCGGCCTGGGTCCGGGCCACGGCCCAAGCCTGCTTCGCGCACCTGGGCCAGGTGTTCGCCGAGATACCCCAGATGGTGCGGCGCAGCGCGGCCGAGCTGCACGCCCACACCCGCTTCCACGGCCTGGACAACCTATACCAGGCCTGGGGCCGCGGTCAGGGCGTGATCCTCCTGACCGGGCACTTCGGCAACTGGGAGTGGGCCAACGTGGCCGGCGGGGTGGAGCTGGGCCAGGGCGCGGTGGTGGTGGCCCGGCCCCTGGACTGGCCGCCAGCCGACCGCCTGGTGAACGACTGGCGCTGCAAGGCCGGCGGCGAGGTGGTGCCCAAGAACCGCTCGGCCCGAGCCCTGCTGCGGGCCCTCAAGGACAACCGCATCCTGGGCATCCTGTTGGATCAGAACGTGGACTGGTACGACGGCGAGTGGGTGGATTTCTTCGGCCGGCCGGCCTGCACCAACAAGGGCCTGGCCTTGTTGGCTCGCTCCACGGGCGCGCCGGTGGTGCCCTTCTACAATTGGCGGGGCGCGGACGGCCGCTTCGACGTGTTCTTCGACCCGGAGGTGCCTCTGGTCAAGACCGGGGACCGCACCCAGGACGTCTGGGACAACACCCAGAACTACACCCGGGTGCTGGAGCAGATCGTGCGCCGGCGGCCCGAGCAGTGGTTCTGGCTGCACCAGCGCTGGAAAACCAAGCCCAGTCAGCCCTGGCCCCGGAAGCGGCGCTGATGCGGCCTCTTGACGCCAGCGCGCCGCGGCGCATCCTGCTGCGGGCCACCAACTGGGTGGGCGACGCGGTGATGACCCTGCCCGCGCTGGAGGCCCTGCACACGAATTGTCCCCAGGCCGAGATCGAGGTGCTGGCCCGGCCCTGGGTGGCGGCGGTGTATGCGGCCGCGCCGGGGGTGAGCCGGGTGATCGCCTATGACAAGGCCGGCGCCCATGCCGGCCTGGCCGGCGGCTGGCGCCTGGCAGGGGAGCTGAGGGCCCGGCGCTATGACTGGGCGGTGCTTTTGCAGAACGCCCTGGAGGCGGCGCTCATCGCCTGGCTGGCCCGGATTCCGGTGCGCCTGGGGTACGCCACGGACGGCCGCGGCCTGCTCCTGACCCACGCTGCCGCGCGCAGCGCCCAGGTGCGGCGGGTGCACGAGACCGCCTACTACCTGTATATTTTGCGCCAGGCCGGGCTCTTGGCCCAGGACCCGCCGGACACGGGCGTGCAGCCGGTGCTGCACCTGGCGCCCGCAGACGCGGCCTGGGCCCAGGATTTCCTGGCCCGGAAAGGCCTGGATCAGGCCCGGCTGCTGGGCCTGGCGCCGGGCGCGGCCTATGGCCCGGCCAAGCGCTGGCCGGCCGAGCGCTTCGCGGCCGCGGCCCAGGACCTGGCCCCGGAGTTCCAGGCCGTGCTGTTGTTCGGCAGCCAAGGCGAGGCCACCGACTGCGCGGCGGTGGCCGATGGCTTGGCTGGGCTGCCAACGGTCAACCTGGCCGGGGCCACCAGCCTGGGCCAGGCCCTGGCCCTGCTGGCCCGGCTGGGGCTGTTGATCAGCAACGACAGCGGCCTGATGCACGCGGCCGCGGCCCTGGGCGCGCCCACGGTGGCCGTGTTCGGCTCCACCAACCCCCGGACCACTGCGCCCCTGGGCCCGTGGGTGGCGCTGCTCAGGGCCGAGTTGGAGTGCAGCCCCTGTCTGGAGCCCGAGTGCCAGCGGGGGGACCTGGCCTGCTTCACGGCCATCGAGCCCGCGGACGTGGCGGCCGCGGCGCGGCAATTGCTGGCCCGCAAAGATCAGGAGAGTAAATGATCCTCAAGCCCCGGCGGGCGGTGTTTCTGGACCGCGACGGCACCATCAACCAGGAGGTGGGGCACGTGCGCTCGCCCGACCAGGTGCAGCTGATCCCAGGCGCGGCCCAGGCCATGGTGCGCCTGCGCCGTGCAGGCCTGGCCCTGGTGGTGGTGAGCAACCAGTCGGGCCTGGCCCGGGGGGTGCTCAACCAGGCTGACCTGGCCGCGGTGCAGGCCGAGCTAAAGCGCCAGCTGGCCCTGGCCGGGGCTTTCTGGGACGAGTTTTTCTTCTGCCCGCACCACCCCGAGGGCGTGGTGGAGGGCCTGGGCATGGTCTGCGACTGCCGCAAGCCCGAGCCGGGCCTGCTGCGGCGGGCGGCCGACCAGATGGCCCTTAGTCTGGAGGGCTCGTTCATGGTGGGCGACAGCCGGCGGGACGTGGCCTGCGGCAACGCCCTGGGCCTGACCAGTATCCTGGTGGAGAGCGGCCACGCCCTGGTGCCCGCGGCCTCGCCGGCCGAGGAGCCGGCCCTGGTGGCGCCGGACCTGGCCGCAGCCGCGGACTGGATTCTGGCGCGCCTGGCCGGGGAGGGCGGGGCGCTGTGAAGGTGCTGATCGTCAAGCTCTCGGCCCTGGGCGACGTGGTGCAGAGCCTGCCCGTGGCCATGGCCATGCACCGCCAGAACCGCGAGGTGCAGGTGGACTGGCTGGTGGAGCAGCCCTCCCTGGGCCTGCTAAAAGGCCACCCGGCCCTGACCAGGGTTTTGGTCAGCCCCCGGCATGCGATTACCGACGGAGATGGCGAGCCGATACAAGAAGTTAAAGATTTTCTTAAAGTGTTGCGTGAAGTAAAATACGACGCGGTGATCGACTTGCAGGGCCTGATGAAAAGTGCTATTTTGGTGGCCCTGAGCCGGGGGCGGCGCAAGATAGGCTTCCGGGGCGGCAAGGAGTTCCTGGCGGCCTGGGCCTATAACGAGCGCCTGGAGCCCTATGACCCGGACCGGCCGGCCCTGCAGCGCTATCTGGACCTGCTGGGGCCCCTGGGCTTTGAGCAGCCGGCCAGGGTGGAGTTTGGTCTGGAGCCCAGCCAAGGGGAGCGGGAGAGGGCCGTGAGCCTGCTGGGCGGGGAGGGGGGAGGGCCCCTGGTGGTCCTGCACCCCATGGCCAAATGGGACTCCAAGCTCTGGCCCCTGCGCTACTGGGTGGACCTGGCCCAGTGCCTGGCCCGGAGCGACGCCCGCCTGGTCTTGACCGGCTCGGTCGACGACCAGGCCCTGGGGCGGCTCATCGTGCGGCGGGCCGGCCTGGGCGAGGGTTTGTTGGACCTGACCGGACGCACCGGGCTCAAGGAGCTGGCCGCCTTGCTCAGCCTGGCCCGGTTGGTGGTGTGCACCGACACCGGCGTGATGCACCTGGCCGCGGCCGTGGGGGCGCGGGTGCTGGCCCTGTTCGGACCCACCGCGCCCTGGCGCACTGGGCCCTTTGGCAGCGGCCACCTGGTGCTGCGGGCCAACCTGGAGTGCAGCCCCTGCTTTGACCGGGACTGCCCAGAGCCCATCTGCATGGAGAGGCTGGACCCGGCCCAGGTGGCGGCGGCAGCCTCTTCGCTTTTGGAGCAGACATGAACTTTCTGGTCACCGGCGCGGCCGGCTTCATCGGCTCCACGGTCTGCGAGCGGCTGCTGGAGCTGGGCCATCAGGTGCGGGGCATAGACTGCTTCACCGACTACTACCCCCGCCCACTCAAGGAGGCCAACCTGGAGGCCCTGCGCGGCCGGCCGGGGTTCGCCCTCATAGAGGCGGACATCATGGCCGTGGAGCCGGCCCGGCTCCTGGAAGGGGTGGAGGTGGTGGTCCACCTGGCGGCCCAGGCCGGGGTGCGCCGCTCCTGGGGGGCCAACTTCGCCATCTACACCCACAACAATGTGCTCACCACCCAACGCCTGCTGGAGGCGGCCAAGGACCTGGGCCTGAGGCGCCTGGTCTACGCCAGCTCCTCCAGCGTCTACGGCGACACCCGCGACCTGCCCATGCGCGAAACCAGCGCCTGCTGGCCGGTGTCGCCCTACGGCGTGACCAAGTTGGCCGCCGAGCACCTCTGCGGCCTGTACCACAAGAACTTCGGCGTGGACACCGCCTCCCTGCGCTACTTCACGGTCTACGGCCCCCGCCAGCGGCCGGACATGGCCTTCCACCGCTTCATCCGGGCCCTCTTGGAGGGCACCACCATCCGCCTGTTTGGCGACGGCGGCCAGTCCAGAGACTTCACCTTCGTGGCCGACGTGGTGGAGGCCACGGTGGCCGCGGCCCTGGCCCCGGAGGCGGCCGGCGGGGTGTTCAACGTGGGCGGCGGCTCCCGGGTCAGCGTGAACCAGGTCATCGCCCTGCTGGAGGAGCTGACCGGCCGGCGGGCCTCGGTGGAGCGTCTGGAGGTGGCCAAGGGCGATGTGCGCGACACCGAGGCCGACACCAGCCGGGCCCGCCAGTTGCTGGGCTACCGGCCCCAAGTGGGGCTCAAGGAGGGCCTGGCCGCGGAGCTGGCCTGGGTAGAGCGCCGGCACCAACTGCTCAAGGAGGTCTGAAGCATGGCTATCAGCCAAGACCTACTGGACCTGCTGGCCTGCCCCCAGTGCAAGCAGCCGGTGCAGCTGAGCCCGGACGGGGCCTGGCTGGTCTGCGCCACCTGCCGCCTGCGCTACGAGATCAAGGACGACATCCCCATCATGCTGGTGGACGAGGCCCGGCCCCTGGAACCGTAGCGTGGCCGTGCCCCTGAACTTCACGCCCTGTCGGGCCCTGGTGATCAAGCTGGGGCACATCGGCGACGTGCTAGTGGCCACGCCCGTGATCACCGCCCTGGCCGAGGCCTGGCCCAAGCTGGAAATCACCGCCATCGTCAACGAAGGCACCGAGGCCATGCTGCGCCACAACCCCCTGCTCAAGGAGGTCATGGTGCTGCGGCGGCAACACGCCAACCGGGCCGCGGCCCTGGTCTGGCAGCTGGGCTTTCTGCACCGGGTGTTTCACGGCGGCTTTGACCTGGCCCTGGAGCTGTCCGGCGGGGACCGGGGCGCCTTCCTGGCCTGGCTGAGCCATGCCCGGATGCGGGTGGGCTTTAGGCCCAAGGAGCCCCACCTGCGCGCCAGGGCCTTTCACGTGCTGGCGCCCCTGTGGGACCCCTCCCAGCACATGGTGGATACCTTTCTGGGCCAGGCTCGGGCCCTGGGCCTTGAGCCCGCCGACACCCGCCTGCGCTTCTACCCCGGCCGCGAGGCCCAGGCCCGGGCGGCCCAAATCCTGGCGGCGGCCGGCCTGGCCCCGGGCGGCTACGCCCTGGTGCACCCCACCTCCCGCTGGATGTTCAAGACCTGGACCCCGGCCGGGGTGGCCGCGGTGATGCGTCACTTGGCCGGCCGCGGCCTGGGCCTGGTGCTCACTAGCGGGCCCGAGGAACGGGAGCTGGCCTGGGTGGATCAGCTGCGCCGGGAGCTGGGGGCCGAGGCGCCTTACCTGGATTTGGCCGGCCGCCTGGACCTGTACACCCTGGGCGCGCTCATCGCCGGGGCGCGGTTGTTCTTCGGCGTGGACAGCGCGCCCATGCACATGGCCGCGGCCCTGGGACGGCCGGTGTTGTGCATCTTCGGGCCCTCGGGCGAGGCCATGTGGGGGCCCTGGCAGGCTCGGTCCCAGGTGGTAGCGGGCGAGTGCCCGGAGCACCCCTGCGGCCGCGACGGCTGCCAGGGCAGCAAGATAAGCCGCTGCCTGACCGAGCTGGAGCCGGGGGTGGTCATCGCCGCGGCCGACCGGCTGCTGCGGGAGGCCTGAGCATGCGCCTGGGGCTGGTGCGCTACAAGTATGACCAGGGCGGCGGGGCCGAGCGCACCCTGGGTCTCTTGGCGCGGGGCCTGTTGGAGCGGGGGCACCAGGTGCACCTGGTCACCTCGGCCTGGCAAGGCGCCGCGCCGCCGGGGCTGCACCTGCACCTGACGCCGCCAGCCGGTCCGGCCCGCTGGGCACGGGCCGCGTTTCGGTGCGCCTCCGGCCTGGGCCTGGATGCCTGGCTGAGCCTGGAGCGGGTGCCGGGCAGCCCCCTGTTTCGGGCCGGCGACGGGGTGCATGCGGCCTGGCTGGCCCGGCGGGCGCCCTATGAGTCAGCCCTCAAGCGCCTGTCCTTGGGCCTGAACCCCAAGCACCGCAGCCTGCTGGAACTGGAGCGGCGCACCCTCACCGCGCCCCAGCTGCGCAGGGTGATCGCGGTCAGCCGCCTGGTGGCCCGCGAGCTGCAGGAGTACTACCGGGTGCCGGAGTATAAGATAAAGGTCATCTACAACGGCGTGGACGAGCAGATGCTGGCCCCGGCCCGGGAGGCCTGGCTGCGCCAGGACGCCCGCCGCGAGCTGGGCCTGGAGCCGGGACAGACGGCCCTGCTGTTCCTGGGCTCGGGCTGGGAGCGCAAGGGTCTGGCCTTTGCCCTGGCCGCCCTGGCCCAGGTGCCCGAGGCGTGGCTGCTGGTGGCGGGCCGGGACCGGCCCCAGCCCTGGCAGGCCCTGGCCCAGCGCCTGGGGGTGCAGCCGCGGGTGCGCTGGCTGGGCCTGCGCACGGACGTGGCCGCGCTCTTGGCCGGCTGCGACGCCCTGGTGCTGCCCAGCATCTACGACCCCTGCCCCAACTCGGCCCTGGAGGCGCTCTACGCCGGCCTGCCGGTGGTGACCACGGCCGCGGCCGGGGCCTCGGAGCTGATAGAGCCGGGGCTGAGCGGGGTGGTGGTCTCGCGGGCCGAGGCCGTTGAGGAGCTGGCCGCGGCCTGCCGCACGGCCCTGGGCCTGGCCCGTGGCTTCGCCCACCGGGTGCCCGGCCAGCAGGAGTGGCTGGGGCAGGTGGCGGCGCTGCTGGAGGAGGCGGCGGGCCTGGGCCGTGCCTAAGCGCCGGTGATATTGTATATTTTCTACAAGGCCTTGCCGCGGGCCCCTGACCGGCGGCCTTTAAGGTATGGGTGGCCGGCGCCGGGGCGCCGGCAAAGCTGCTTGAAGCGGATAGCGACAAGATGAGCCGACCGAGAGTCCTAGCCGCCTGCACCACCGCCATCGGCGACACCATGTTCTGCAGCCCGGCCCTGATCGCCCTGGGCCGGCGCTTTGAGGTGGACGTGCTGGTGCACCAGAACCGCCGCCCGCTGCTGGTGGAGAACCCCAACCTGCGCCGCCTGTACTCCTACCGCAACAACCCCCTGGCCCGGGCCTACCTGGGCGCGGTGCTGAGCAACCGCAGCTACGAGACTTTGGTGGTGTTGCACGCCAACGACGACCTGATGCGGCTCATGCCCCGCCTGCGCTACGAGCGGGCGGTGAACATCCAAGGCTGGCGCCGGCCGGACCTGCGCCTGGAAAGCCTGCCCCGCAGCCTCAAGGTGCACACCGTGGACGAGAGGCTGCGCCTGGCCCAGTGGACCGGGGCCGAGATACAACCCCAGGACCGCTTCATGCGCATGTTCCTGCGGCCCGAGGAGAGCGAGCGCGGCGAGCGCTGGCTGCGCCAGCGGGGGCTGGGCCCCAACCAGCCGCGGGTGGGCATGGTGCTGGGGGCCTCGGCCATGTTCCGGCGCTGGCCCGCCGACCGCTTCGGCCAGGTGGCCGCCGGCCTGAGCGCACGCGGCGCGCAGGTGATCAGCATCGGCGACAGCCACGAGCTGGACCTGGCCCGCCAGGCCGAGAAGATGGCCGGCCAATCCTTCGCCCGCGGCTACAATCTGGGCCTGCGCCTCCTGGCCGCGGTGCTGTCGCGCCTGGACCTGTTGATCAGCAACGACACCGGCCCCCTGCACCTGGGCCAGGCCGTGGGCACGCCGGTGCTGGGCCTGTTCGGCCCCACCGACCCCATCCGGGTGGGCCCGCGGGGGCCCCGCGATCGGGTGCTCAAGGTGCCGCCCACCTGCGAGCCTTGCCTGGAGCGGGGCTGCAGACACCCCATCTGCATGGAGCAGCTGGAGGCGGAGGCGGTGCTGCAGACGGCTTACGCCATGCTCAACATCACCCACTGAGGCCCGTCTTGGTTCTCTTGCCGGCCATATACAACCTGGCGCTCTTGGGGCGGCTGCGCGATGCCCCCGGCCCCTTCGACCCTAAGGCGGTGCACAAAATCCTGGTGGTGCGCAACGACAACATCGGCGACGTGCTCTGCACCACGCCGGCCCTGGACGCCCTGCGCGCCGCCTTTCCCCAGGCCCACATCGCGGCCCTGGTCTGCAGCCTGACCCAGGAGGTCATCGAGGGGCACCGGGCCCTGGACGAGCTTTTCGTCTACCCCAAGGCCAAGCACCGCCAGTACGGGGCCGTGGAGTCCTATTGCCGCCTGCTGGCCGTGCTCCGACGCATCCGCCGCCGGCGCTTCGACCTGGCCATCTGCCCCCGAGACAGCTTCTCCAGCTCCCAGGCCTGGCTGGCCTACGCCTCGGGGGCCCGCTGGCGGCTGGGACCCCGGGCCCAGGGCGCCAAGCAGCGCTGGGGTTTTTTCTACAACCTGCCGGCCGAGTGGCCCCCCCGGGACCAGCACGAGGTGCTGCGCTGCTTCCACCTGCTGAGCCACATCGGCCTTGACAGCCCGGATAAAAGGCTATATCTCAAAGTACCTGACGAGTCCCGGGCCAAGGTGTCAGAATTCCTGGCCAGTTGCGGACTGGACTCTGAGCCGGGGCCAGTGGTGCTCAACATCACCCGCTGGGCCTACCGGCCCGAGTGCTCCTGGCCCGAGGGCAAGTACCGAGCCCTGGCCCAGGCCTTGGCCGGGCGGCCGGGGAGGGTGGTGGTGACCCACGCCCCAGGCGACCGCGCCTGGGTGGAGGGGATTCTGGCGGGCCTGCAGCCGGCGGTGCCCACCTTCTGCTCCCCCAGCCTCAAAGACTTCGCGGCCTGCCTGGCCCGGGCCCGAGCCGTCATCAGCGCCGAGGGCGGGCCCATGCATTTGGTGGCGGCAATGAACAAGCCCCTGGTGGTAATGTGGTCCAGCACGCCGCTGTCGGTGTGGCGGCCCTGGGGCATACCCTGCCAGGTGCTGGGGGCCACCGGGCCCATCGAAGGCATTAGCGTAGAGGAGGTGCTCGCGGCCCTGGACCGGCTGCCGGCCTCGGGCGGCTCGCAGGACAACGCGGGGCAGGTGTCATGACCTATCAGTTCGACCTGGATCGTCTGCTGGCCGCGGTGGAGCGCTTCGCCAGCGCCCGTGTGCTGGTGCTGGGCGACGTGATGCTCGACGAGTTCATCTGGGGCCGGGTGCGGCGCATCTCGCCCGAGGCGCCGGTGCCGGTGGTGGACGTGGACAGCGAGACCTACATGCTGGGCGGGGCGGCCAACGTGGTGCACAACCTCATCGCCCTGGGCAGCCGGGCCCAGATCTGCGGACTGGTGGGCGAAGACCTGGCCGGCCGGCAGGTGGCCGAGCTGCTGGACGGGCTGGAGGTGGCCGACAGCGGCCTGATCCGCTGCGAGGACCGCCCCACCACGGTCAAGACCCGGGTGGTGGCCCACAGCCAGCAGGTGGTGCGCGTGGACCGCGAGAGCCGCCTGGCCTGCGACCCCGACTGCCTGGCCAACCTGCAGGCCTACCTGGCGGCCAACCTGCCGCACTGCGACGCGGTGATCATCAGCGACTACTGCAAGGGCGTGATCAGCCGGCCCCTGCTGGCCCCGGTCATGGAGCAGGCCCGCAGAGGGCAGAAGATCGTGGCCGTGGACCCCAAGGTGGAGAACATGCCCCTGTACGCCGGGGCCACAGTGATCACCCCCAACCACTACGAGGCCCTGGCCGCAGCCCGGGTGAGCCCCGAGGGGGCCGAGGCCGTGTTGCGGGCCGGCCGCCTGCTGCGCCAGGAGCTGGAGGCCAGGGCGGTGCTTATCACCCAGGGCGAGAAGGGCATGACCCTGGTCACCGCCGAAGAGGAGGCCCACATCCCCACCATGGCCAAGCAGGTTTACGACGTTACCGGGGCCGGCGACACGGTCATCAGCACCCTGACCCTGGGCCTGGTGGCCGGCCTGACCCTGCCCGAGGCCGCGGTCATGGCCAACGTAGCCGCCGGCGTGGTGGTGGGCGAGGTGGGCACCTCGGCGGTCACTGCCGGGCGGCTCTCCCAGGCCCTGGAGCAGGACATCCGGGCCCTGAACCGCCGGAGCCAGGGCTGATGGCGATGTATCTGATCACCGGCGGGGCGGGCTTCATCGGATCGCACCTGGCCGAGACCCTGGTCAAGCGGGGCCAGGACGTGCGGGTGCTGGACAACCTGGCCACGGGCAAGCCGGGCAACCTGGAGCCGGCCCGGCAGGGTCCGGGCCGCCTGGAGTTCAGGGAGGGCGACATCACCGATCTGGCCACCTGCCGCCGGGCCCTGGAGGGCGTGGACTACGTGCTGCACCAGGCGGCGCGGCCCAGCGTGCAGCGTTCCATCGAAGACCCTCTGGCCACCCACCAGGTCAACGCCACCGGCACCCTGAACCTGCTGGTGGCGGCCAAGGACGCGGGCATCAAGCGCCTGGTGGCGGCCAGCAGTTCCTCCACCTACGGCGACGTGGAGCCGCCCGAGGCCCCCAAGAAGGAGAGCCTGCCCCCGCGGCCCCTGAGCCCCTATGCGGCCAGCAAGGTGGTGATGGAGTACTACGCCCGGGTCTTTTACCGCGTCTACGGCCTGGAGACGGTCTGCCTGCGCTACTTCAACGTCTTCGGGCCCCGCCAGGACCCCAACTCGGCCTACGCCGCGGTGATACCGGCCTTTCTCTTCGCCCTGCTGGAGGGCCGCCGGCCAATGATCTACGGCGACGGCCGCCAGAGCCGCGACTTCACCTACGTGGCCAACGTGGTGGAGGCCAACCTGGCCGCCTGCACCGCGCCCCAGGCCGCGGGCCAGGTGATAAACGTGGCCGCCGGCCGCTCCCACAACCTCTTAGACCTGCTGGCGGCGCTCAAGAAATTCATCGGCAGCGACCTGGAGCCGGAGTTCCGCCCCGCCCGCAGCGGGGACGTGCGTTTCAGCCAGGCGGACCTGGCCAAGGCCCGCCGACTCCTGGGTTACGAGATCCGCGTGGACTTCCAGGAGGGGCTGCGGCGCCTGGTGGAGCTGGCCCGACAGGGGAAGTACCTGGCCCCATGAGCCTGGCCGCCAACCTCATGGCGACGACCCGCCGTCCGGCCCTGGCCGATGTGTTCTATCGCCTGGCCCGCATCTCCCTGCTGGTGATGCTGTTCATCCTGCCCCTGGAGGCCATCACCGCCCTCAGAGAGATAACCATGGTGGCCGCGACCCTGTTCCTGGGCCTGCACTTCTGGAGCCGGGGCCAGTTTCGCTTCCGGGCCACGGCCCTGCTGTGGCCCCTGGTCTTTTACGTGGCCACCGCGGTTCTCAGCCTGCTGACCGCCGTGGACTTCGCCTACAGCCTCAAGGAGCTGCGGGCCGAGGTCCTCAAAGGCGTCATCATCTTCTACACCGCGGTGCACTTCGTGGAGGACGAGCAGCCGCTGGGCCAGGCCTGGGGCGCCATGCTCCTGGGCCTGACGGTTATGACCGTGGCCGGCCTGATCCTGTTCGTGCACCAGGGCGGCTCCTTGTTCAACTACGCGGTGCGCGCCGGCTCCCTGCACTCGGGCTACGGCACCCTGGGCACCTACCTGGCCATGGTCTGGCCCTATCTGCTCCTGGCCCGGCGGGCCTGGCCCCAGCCGCGCTGGCGCTGGCCCTGGCTGGGCCTGACCGCGGCCACCGCCCTGTTGGCCTACGCCACCTACAACCGCGCCGCCTGGCTGGCCATGGTGGTGGAGACCGGCCTGTGCCTGCTGATCCTGTCCCGCCGCCGCCTGCGCGTGGCCCTCATAATGGCCGCCGCCTGCCTGGCGGCGCTGGCCGTGCTGTTCCTGGCTCCGGGCTCCCGCCACGGCGAGGAGTGGTCTCACCTGCTCAAGGACCCCCTCAAGACCGGGGGCACGGCCGGGGACCTGCTCTCGGCCTGGCGCTACTCCCTGCACCGCCTGCAGGAGAAGCCCTTCCAGGGCATCGGCCTGGGCCGCCACTCCTTTTCCAAGGCCTTCCCCGACTTCCGCCGCACCCACCAGCCCCTGCTCTGGCACGCCCACAACACCTTCGTGGACCAGGCCCTGCAGCTGGGGGTGCAGGGCTTGGCGGCCCTGCTATTGATCATGGCGGTGCTCTTGGCCTCCCTGTGGCCGCGCTCGCCGCCGGAGGCGGGCGCCGTGGGGCAGGCCTTCATGGCGGCCACGGCCGCGATGGTGGTGGGCTTCTGCCTGCGCAACCTCTTCGACGACTTTTTCGTGGACGACACCGGCATGCTGTTCTGGCTGCTCAGCGGCCTGGCCCTGGGCGTCAAGGGGCTGGCGGCGCAGCGGCGCATGGCATAAACTGAGCCAGCCGGGCAAGGACGGGTTTTGCCAAACCAGCAAAGGGACGCTTCATGAATATCTGCATGGTCGGCGTGGGCTACGTGGGCCTGGTCACCGGCACCTGCTTTGCCGAGTTTGGCCTGCACGTGACCTGCGTGGACAATGACGAGTCCAAGATAAAAAAGCTCAAGAAAGGCAAGGTTCCCATCTACGAGCCGGGCCTGGAGGAGCTGGTGGAGAAGAACATGCGCGAGGGGCGCCTGAGCTTCACCAGCGACCTGAAGCAGGGCCTGGCCGACGCCCTGGTGATCTTCATCGCCGTGGGCACCCCCCAGGGCGACGGCGGCGCCGCGGACCTTTCCTATGTCTGGGAGGTGGCCCGGGCCATCGGCCAGACCATGAACGAGTACAAGGTGGTGGTCACCAAGTCCACGGTGCCGGTGGGCACCGGCCAGGAGGTGGCCCGCATCATCCGCGAGAGCCAGAGCCAGCCGGTCGGCTTCGATGTGGTCAGCAACCCCGAGTTCCTGCGCGAGGGCTCGGCCATCGAGGACTTCATGCGGCCCAACCGGGTGGTGGTGGGCGCCGACAGCGAGCGGGCGCGGGAGGTCATGCGCGAGCTCTACGCCCCCCTGTACCTCATCGAGACCCCCTTCGTGGTCACCAACGTGGAGACCGCGGAGATGATCAAGTACGCCTCCAACGCATTCCTGGCCACCAAGATCAGCTTCATCAACGAGATGGCCAACATCTGCGAGCGGGTGGGGGCGGACGTGAACATGGTGGCCAAGGGCATGGGCCTGGATCAGCGCATCGGCCCCAAGTTCCTGCACGCCGGCCCCGGCTTCGGCGGCTCCTGCTTCCCCAAGGACACCGAGGCCATCGCCCACATCGCCCGCAGCAAGGGCTACGCCTTCCGCATCGTGGAAGCGGTGATCGAGGTCAACCGCAGCCAGCGCCGGGTGATGGTGGACAAGATCGTGGCCGCTCTGGACGGCGAGGTGGCCGGCAAGACCATCGCCTGCCTGGGCCTGACCTTCAAACCCAACACCGACGACATGCGCGAGGCCCCCAGCCTGACCATCCTGCCCATGCTCATGGACATGGGCGCCACGGTGCGGGCCTACGACCCAGCCGGCCTGGAGGAGGCCGCCCAAAAGATGCCGGGGCTGGTCAAGTGCAAGGATGCCTATCAGGCCATGGAGGGCGCCCACGCATTGGTGTTGATGACCGAATGGAACCAGTTCCGCAACCTGGATTGGCCGCGCGTCCGGCAGTCCATGGACGGCCGGGTGGTGGTGGACCTGCGCAACGTGTACCGCCCCGAAAGAGTGCGGGAGCAGGGCCTGGTCTACCACAGCGTGGGCCGGCCCTAGGCAGCGCCGGCTGCGGGCGGGGAGCCAGGCGGTGAGCGCGCCGCCCCCGGCCCGGCTGCTGGTCAGCCTGCTGGCCCGCGACCCGGAGCCCTGTTGCCGGGTCGCCCGGGCCCTGGTGGACAGGCTGGGACCTCTGGTATGGTGGTCTCAACCCCTGCCCTTCACCTGGACCGACTACTATGAGCCCGAGATGGGCGCCGGCCTGGTGCGCCGCCTGGCCGCCTTCCTGCGCCTGAGGCCACCGGAGGAGCTGGCGGCCATCAAGGGCCTGTGCCAGGAGGTGGAGGCCGCCCTGGCCCAGGAGGGCCGGCGGCGGGTGAACCTGGATCCGGGGCTCTTGGGCAAGGACAGCCTGGTGCTGGCCACGCACAAGTACAGCGGACACCGCCTGGCCCTGGCGCCGGGGGTCTACGGCGAGATAACCTTGCACTACGTCGGCGGCCAGTACCAGCCTCTGCCCTGGACCTACCCGGACTACGCGGGCCAACAGATGCGCGGCCTGCTGCTGACCCTGCGGGGGCGCTATCTCTGGCAGCTGGCCCAGGAGCGACGGACAGGAGGATTGGTTTGATAAAGTCCATGACCGGCTACGGACGCGGCCAGGCCCCGGCCGGCGAGGGGGCCTGGGTGGTGGAGCTGAGGGCGGTCAACTCCCGCTTCCTGGACTTCCACCTGCGCCTGCCGCCCAACCTGAGCGCCCTGGAGGAGCGGGCCAAGAAGGCCATCAGCGCCCGCCTGACCCGGGGCCGGGTGAACCTCACGGTGACGGCCAGCGGGGTGGTGGAGACCGCGCCCCACCTGGTGCTCAACCGCCCCTTGGCGCGGGAGTACGCCCGGGTGCTCAGCGAGCTGCAGGAGGAGCTGGGCCTGGACGAGGATCCAGGCCTGGGGCCGTTTCTCTACAACCGCGACTTGATCCAGGCCGTGGAGGCCGGGCCCGACCCCAAGGCCGTGTGGGCCCAGTTGGAGCCGGCCCTGCTGCAGGCCCTGGAGGAGGCTGAGGCCATGCGCCGGGCCGAGGGCGAAAGCCTGGCCCAGGACCTGACCCAGCGCCTGGTGCGGGTGCAGGAGCTTTTCACCCAAGCCGCCTCCCGCTCCGAGGCCATCGTGGACAGCTACCGCCAGCGCCTGGGTGAGCGCATCGCCAAGCTCTTAGGCGAGACTCCGCCGGACCCGGCGCGCTTGGCCCAGGAGGTGGCCATCATTGCCGACAAGTGCGATGTGACCGAGGAAGCGGTGCGGGCAATGAGCCACCTGGAGCAGTTCCGGCAGTTCCTGTCCGCCGAGGAGCCGGTGGGCCGTAAGCTGGATTTTCTGGTGCAGGAGCTCAACCGCGAGGCCAACACCATGGGCTCCAAATCTCCGGACGCCGCCGCCAGCCAGACCATCGTGGAGCTCAAGACCGAGCTGGAGCGCATCCGCGAACAGGTACAAAACATAGAGTAGGGGGTTCAGGTGCCTGGCAAGCTGTTAAACCTGGGCTATAGCAACGCGGTGCCCGCGCACCGGGTGGTGGCTATCCTTAACCCTAACAGCGCACCCATGAAGCGCCTGCGCGAGGAGGCCCGCCAGGCCCAGCGCCTGGTGGACGCCACCCAGGGCCGCCGTACCCGCTCCATCATCATCACCGACTCGGGCCACGTGCTGCTCTCCTCCCTGCAGGCCGAGACCGTGGCCCAGCGCTTTGAGACCACCAGCTTCCCGGAGCAAGCCCTGGATTTGGACGAGGAGGAGCCCGCGTGAGCGGACGGGGGCAGATCTTCGTGCTCTCCGGCCCGCCCGGCGCGGGCAAAAGCAGCGTGGCCGTGCGGGTGCGGCGGGACCTGCCCGACCTGGCCTACTCCGTGAGCCTGACCACCCGGCCGCCGCGGCCCGGCGAAAAGGACGGGGTGGACTACCACTTCGTGAGCCGGCCCGAGTTCGAGCGGCGCATCAAGGCCGGCGAGATCGCCGAATATGAAGAGATATTCGGCCACCTCTACGGCACCTCGCAGAAGGTGCTGGACCAGGCCCTGGAGCAAGGGCAGGACCTCTTCCTGGACACGGATGTCAACGGCGCCGAGGCCCTGCGCCAGCGCTTCCCGGACGGCGTGTTCATCTTTCTGCTGCCGCCCAGCCGCCTGGTGCTGGAGGAGCGGCTGCGCGGCCGGGCCACCGAGGACGAGGCCCAGGTGCGCGCCCGCCTGGAGCGGGTGCGCTACGAGCTGAGCAAGGCCCAGCACTACACCCACCTGGTGGTCAACGGCGACCTGGACCGGGCGGTGGCCGAGGTGGAGGCCATCATCACCGCCAGCCGCCGCCGCACCGAGCGCCACCTGCAGCTCCTGGCCGAGTTCCAGGCCTCCTGACGTGGACCGCTCCGACGAGTCGCTGGTGGTGGGCCGCCACGCGGTGGCCGCGGCCCTGGCCAGCCGGCCGGAGCTGGCCCAGGAGCTTCTCATCGCCGGCGGCGAAAAAGCACCGGCCGTGCAGGCCATCCTGCAGGCGGCCCGGGCGGCCGGGGTCAAGCTGCGGCGGGTGGAGGGGGCGGTGCTGGACCGCCTGGCCATAGGGGCGGCCCACCAGGGCGTGGCCCTGCGCCTGGCCATGGTGGGCTATGCCCAGGCCGAGGACATCATAGCCGCCGCGGCCGCGGCCGGTCCGGCCGGCCTGGTGCTGGTGGCCGACCACATCCAGGACCCGCACAACCTGGGCGCCCTGATCCGCTCGGCCGCGGCGGCCGGCGCCCAGGGTCTGATCATGCCCAAGGACCGGGCCTGCCCCCTGACGCCGGCCGTGGCCAAGGCCGCGGCCGGGGCCCTGGCTGCGCTGCCCGTGGCCAGGGTCACCAACCTCAGCCAAGCCTTGGACCGTCTCAAAGAGGCCGGGCTGTGGGTGCTGGCCGCGGCCACTAAGGGGGCCCCTCCGCCCTGGGACCTAGACCTGCGCCTGCCCCTGGCCCTGGTGCTGGGCGGCGAGCACAAGGGCGTGGGCCAGCGCCTGCTGGCCGCGGCCGACCTCCAGGCCAGCATCCCCCTGGCTGCGGGCGTGGAGAGCCTCAACCTGTCCGTGGCCGCGGGCGTGCTGTTGTTCGAGATCGTGCGCCAGCGGGCGGGAGCGAACCCGGCTAGCATGTGAGCTCTGAGCGCGAGCTTTCGTTCCAACATTTAAAAGAAAAAAAGTAGGTAAGGTGAAGAGGGCAGGTGGGCTGCGGCGTGCTGGGGCCTGCGCGGGACCGGGTATGCGAGCGGCGGCGCGCACTGCTGAGGCGTATGGCCTGTCTGTTATGCGAGTGGTATGGGGCAGGGGATGCAGCCATCCGGCCTGCCCGATACGAGTTTCCTTCCTTTTACCCAACCTGAAAAACAAACGCCGCACCTGAGACGGCACGGCGGCTGGTCTGAACAGCAGGCTAAAAATCCTCAGCTATAATCGCGCTCCCCGAAGATGGCCGTGCCCACCCGCACCAGGGTGGCGCCCTCGGCGATGGCCGCCTCGAAATCGCCGCTCATGCCCATGGACAGGTGGCGCATGGCGCCCGGCGGCAGATCGCGGGCCAGGCGGGCGGCCAGCTCGCGCAGGCCGGCGAAGATGGGCCGGGCGCGCTGGGGGTCGTCAAAGAACGGCGGCATGGTCATCAGGCCCATCAGTTCCAGGCCGGGCCGGGCGGCCAGCTCCTGGGCCAGGGCCGCGGCCTCGGCCGGCGCGCAGCCACTCTTCTGGGCCTCGCCGCCCAGGTTCACCTGCAGCAGCACGCCCAGGCGCTTATTCAGCTCCTGGGCCCGGCGGTCCAGGGCCCGGGCCAGCTTGAGCCGGTCCACGCTCTCGATCACGTCGAACAACTCGGCGGCCAGGCGGGCCTTGTTGGACTGCAGGTGGCCGATGAAGTGCCAGGTGCCGCCCCGCACGGCCGCGATCTTGGCCTGGGCCTCCTGCACGTAGTTCTCGCCGAAAACCGTCTGGCCGGCGGCCAGGGCCGAGCGCACCGCCTGGGGGCCGTGGGTCTTGCTCACCGCCACCAGGCCCACCGAGGCCGGGTCGCGGCCCGCGGCGCGGGCGGCAGCGGCCATGCGCTCCTTTACGGCGGCCAGGTTTGCGGCGATGCTCACGGCGTCTCCTCCACCGCCTCGATAAGCCCGCGGCTGAGCATCACCTCCAGCACCGCGGCCAGGGGCAGGCCCACCACGTTAGTGTAACTGCCGCGCACCTCGCTGACCAGGGCCGCGCCCAGGTCCTGCACGGCATAGGCCCCGGCCTTGTCCAGGGGCTCGCCGCTGGCCACGTAAGCCGCGATCTCCGCCTGCCGCAGCTCGCGGAAGCGCACTGCGCTCAGGCTCAGGCCGCAGACCTGGCCCTGGTCGTCGCGCAGGCAAAAGCCGGTCACCACCTGGTGCTCGCGTCCCGAGAGCAGGCGCAGCATGTCCGCGGCCTGGGCCGGGTCCGCAGGCTTGCCCAGGATGTCCGGGCCCAGGGCCACCAGGGTGTCGGCGGCCAGCACCACCTGGCCCGGCTGCCGCTCAACGGCCGCGGCTTTTAGCCCGGCCAGGCGCTGAGCGGCCTGCACGGCGTCTTCGCCAGGCAGCAGGTTTTCGTCCACCTCGGCCGCGGCCACCGTGAAGCGCAGGCCCATCCGGGAGAGCATCTCCCGCCGCCGCGGCGAGGCCGAGGCCAGGACCAGGCTCAGGCCGGGGCGCAGGCGATACACGCTAGCCCTCCAGCGGCGGCAGGCTGAACAGCCGCCGGGCGTTGGCCGTGGTGGCCGCGGCCACCTCGGCTGCCGGCCGGCCCAAAGCCTCGGCCAGGCCTTGCAGGGTGTGCACCAAATAGGCCGGCTCGTTGGGCCTGCCGCGCAGGGGCTCTGGCGTCAGGTAGGGGCAGTCGGTCTCGATGAGCAGCCGCTCCAGGGGCGTCTGCTGCACCACCTGGCGCAGCACCGCGGACTTTTTGTAGGTGACCACGCCGGTGACGCCCAGGCGGAAGCCCAGGGCCAGCACCTCCTGAGCCAGGTCTGGGCCGCCGCTGAAGCAGTGCAGCACCCCGCCCACCCGGGCGGCGCCCTGCTTTTGCAGCACGGCCAGCACCTCCTCGTGGGCCTGGCGGTCGTGGATCACCAGGGGCAGGCCCAGCTCCAGGGCCAGGTCCACCTGGCGTTGGAAGGCATCGCGCTGCTTATCGCGGGGCGAGAGGTCGCGGTAGAAGTCCAGGCCGCACTCACCGATGGCCACCGCCGGCGCGGTCAAGGCCAGGCGCTTCAGCTCGGCCCATAGCTCGGGCCCGGCCGCGGCCGCCTCGTGGGGGTGCAGGCCCACGCTGCAAGAGACCTGGGGCAGGTCGCGGGAGAGCTGGGCCGCCTGGCGCGAGGAAGCCAGGTCCACCCCGATGGTCACCATGTGCGCCACGCCGGCCTGCCCAGCCCGTAGCAAGGCACCGGGCGCGTCCTTGAGCAGGTCCAGGTGCGCGTGGCTGTCGATGAGCTTCATGCCGCTACTTCCTCGCCGGGCAGCAGGGGGCCGAAGCGCTGCGCCAGCTCCGCCAGGCTCAGGGGGACCAGCCCGCCGGCGGTGGATAGCATCAGCCGCGGCCGGGACGGGCTCTGGGCGGTCTGGGACAGGTGCAGCCAGCCGCCCGGCGGTTCATATAGTATCACCTCGTGGCAAGGCAGGCGCCCGTAGGCATAGGCCGCCAGGTCCACGGCCCGCATGGGCCGCAGCAGGGGCCGCACATCCGCGGCCTGGCCGCAGCAGTGCAGGCTGGTGCGGCTCAGGGATACGAACCAGTTCAGCTCCGGCGAGCGGAAGCCGCTGGTCACGGCCAGGGGCCCGAAGCGCCGGCGCAACGGCTCCAGCACCTCCGTGGCCAGGCGCAGCAGCCGCGCCAGGGCGGCCGGGCCGGGCCTGTTGTCCAGGCCGTAGGCCTGGGCCGTGTCCGAGTGCACCAGCTCGGCCAGGGTGAAGTGCGGCGCATCGGGCAGGGGGGCCCGCCAGTCCAGGGCCGGCGCGGCCATCAGGCGAACTCGCCGGGCGCGAAGACCCCGCGGCCCGCGAACACGCCCAGCAGGCGCAGGGTCTTCTGCAGGTCCGGGTCCAGCACGTCCAGCAGGGCGATCTCCAGGCCCGCGCCCCAGGCCGCGGCCAGGAAGGGCCCGGCCGCGAAGCCGGCCCGCGCCCCGGCCGTGGCTGTGGTCAGGTTGCTCAGGGCAATGAGGCGGGCCGGCGGCGGGTCCAGGACCTGGGGCAGGGCGCGCAGCACCTGCAGCACTGCGGCGGCGTGGGCCTCGCCGCCAGGCAGGGCCAAGGGCATGACCATGGGGTCGAGGATCAGGCGCTGACCGCTGATGCCCCGCCGGGCTGCTTCCTGCCCGATCAGGGCGGCCAGGGCCAGGCGCTCCTCGGCGCTGGGCGGCACGGCGGCGGTCATGGTGGCGGCCACCACGGACAGGCCGTGGTGCGCGGCCAAATCCAGCACCGGCCCCAGGCGCGCCTCCTGGGCCGTGGCCATGTTCAGCACCGGCGGCCGGGTGCAGAAGCCCAGGGCCAGCTCCAGGTCGGCCGGCGCGGCCGCGTCCAGCATCAGGGTCAGGTCGCAGGCCGCCTCGGCCGTCTGCACCAGAAAGCGCCAGGTATCGGCCCGCGCGGCCTGGGACAGGTAGCCCGGATTCAGGTCCAGCCATTGCGCCCCGGCCGCAGCCAGGCGGGAACAGAGATCGCCGAGAAAGGCCCCGTCCCGCTCCTGCAGGGCGCGGCGCACCGAAGGGCGCGAGGCGGTGAGGTTGTCGGCGGCCAGGATCATGCGGCCAAGTTTAATGGCCTCTCCGGAGCCTGGCAAGGGAAGCGCCGCTCAACTTGGCCGCCTTGACAGCGGCCGGGCGGGGCGGTTCAATGAATCAGCAACGCCAACGTGCAAGGGAGCGCCAGCGCGCATGTCTCAGCAGGTATTAGCCCAGTTGCGCCGCCGCCTGGAGCAGGACGAGCGCCAAAGCCTGTCGCCGCACGCCTGCCTGAGCAGCAACGCCCTGCGCCGCCGGCCGGACGAAACCGCCGAGGCGGATCACCGCCTGCCCTTTGCCGTGGACGCGGACCGGGTGCTGCACTCCCTGGCCTACACCCGCTACATCGACAAAACCCAGGTCTTCTCCCTGGTAAACAACGACCAGATATCCCACCGGGTGCTGCACGTGCAACTGGTCAGCAAGATCGGCCGCACCATGGGGCGGCTGCTGGGTCTGAACCAGGACCTGATCGAGGCCATCGCCCTGGCCCACGATCTGGGCCACCCGCCCTTTGGCCACGACGGCGAAACCTTTCTCTCGCGCAAGTGCCAGGAGCACGGCCTGGGGCCCTTCCAGCACAACCTGCAGTCAATACGCTTCCTAGAGCGGCTGGAAAAGGGCGGCCGGGGCCTGAACCTGACCCTGCAGGTGCTGGACGGGGTGTTCACCCACGACGGCGAGGCCCACGCCACGCGCCTGGCCCCGCAGCGGGGCAAGGACTTCGCGGAGCTGGACCAGGAGCTGGCGGCCAAGCAGGCCGACCCCGGCCTGGACGTGCGGCCTACCACCCTGGAGGGTTGCCTGGTGCGGGTGACCGACTCCATTGCCTACGTGGGCCGCGACCTGGAAGACGCCATCCTGCTGGGCCTGGTGCGGCGCCAGGACCTGCCCCAGGAGGTCAGCGAGGTCCTGGGCAGCAGCAACGGCACCATGGTCTACCGCCTGGTGGAGGACCTGGTGGGCCGGTCCCTGGGCCAGGACTATGTGGCCTTCAGCCCGGCCGTGGCCCAGGCCCTGGGCCGGCTCAAGGCCTTCAACCTGGAGCGCATCTACACCCACCCCGGCATCAAGACCCAACACCAGAAGATCGCCGAGGGTTTCGAGCGGCTCTTCGATCTGTATCTGGCCGACCTGAAAAAAGGCAACCGGGCCAGCGCCATCTACAGCGAGTTTCTGGGCCACATGGACCCGGCCTACCCGGAAGAGACCCCGGCCGCGGCCCAGGTGCGCGACTTCCTGGCCGGCATGACCGACGACTATTTCCTGGATCGCCTGCGCGAACAGGTGCCCCCCCAGAGGCTGCCCCGCAAGCTGCCCCACCGCCTAACTGCGCCTTAAGCCGAAGAAAAACTGAGCGCTCAGTCGGTTTGGCTTTTTCACTGAGGCCGCATTATGAACTAAGATTCACATTAACAGTAAAAACAAGGATTTTTGCCGAATTTGGACTTGAATCTCAGAGGGCGCTTATTCTATCATTTTGCTGTTCCTAATCATCCGCACGGCGCCGGGAGGGGCGTCTTCGTCACGGAAAGGCCAAAAACCGATCTTGCGCAAGCAGCCGGACCCCTTCTAAGGATCGTCAGCGCCGACCTTAGAACTGCCCTAACTACCAGGGTCTGGCCAGGGAGGAGATATGCCAGCGAAAGGCCCCGCAGGCATTAACAAAGATTCGCAGGCAAGACAAGAGACACCTCAACTCATCGTGGATGACATCCACCTGCGGTTCGGCGGGCTGAACGCCCTGAGCGGGGTCAGCTTTGGGGTCAAGAAGGGCGACATCCAGGCCATCATCGGACCCAACGGAGCCGGGAAGACCTGCATACTCAACTGCATCTGCCGCTTCTACCAGCCCCACGCCGGACGCATCATCTTCGAGGGCCAGGACATCTCCAAGGTGCCCACCCACCGGGTGGCCTCCCTGGGCATCGCCCGCAGCTTCCAGAACATAGAGCTGTTCCGCGGCATGACCGTGCTGGGCAACATCAAGCTGGGCCACCACGTGCACATGCATGCGGGCTTCATCTCCGGCGGCATCTACCTGGGCAAGGCCAAGCGCGAGGAGATGCGGGTGCGCAAGGAGATCGAGGAGCGCATCATCGACCTGTTGGAGATCGAGGCCATCCGCAAGCAGGTGGTGGGCACCTTGCCCTACGGTCTGCAGAAGCGGGTGGAGCTGGCCCGGGCCCTGGCCATGCAGCCCAAAATTCTGCTGCTGGACGAGCCCATGGCGGGCATGAACCTGGAAGAGACCGAGGACATGGCCCGCTTCGTCCTGGACATCAAAGAGGAGTGGGGGGTGACCGTGGTGCTCATCGAGCACGACATGGGCGTGGTCATGGACATCTCCGACAACGTGGTGGTGCTGGACTTCGGGACCAAGATCGCCCAGGGCACCCCGCAGGAGGTCAGCAAGAACCCCCACGTCATCGAGGCCTACCTGGGCGCCGAAGACGCCGCCCGTTCCAAGCTGGGCCTGTAGCCCCTAACCAGCGGAGAAGCGCCTGTGCCCCAGACCTACCTCAAAGCCGAAGAGCCCGGTGCCAACATAGGCAACAGCACCCTGCCCCTGTTGCTCCAGCGTAACGCCGAGAAGTTCGGCGACAGCCGGGTGGCGCTCCGGGAAAAGGAGTTCGGCATCTGGCAGTCGGTCACCTGGCGTGAGTACTACGAGCACGTCAAGTACTTCGCCCTGGGCCTGGCCGCCCTGGGCTTTTCTGACGGCGACGCCCTGGCCATCATCGGCGACAACCGGCCGGAGTGGGTCTACGCCGAACTGGCCACCCAGAGCCTCCGGGGCCGTCCCCTGGGCATTTACCAGGACAGCATCCTCAACGAGGTGGCCTACGTCATCGACCACTCCGAGGCCCGCTTCGTGGTGGCTGAGGACCAGGAGCAGACCGACAAGGTTCTGGACATGAAGCACGAGCTGCCCCGGGTGGCCAAGGTCATCTACACCGACCCCAAGGGCATGCGCAACTACGACGATCCGCTGCTGATCTACTTCCCGGAGGTGGAGGAGATGGGGCGTCGGTATGAGGCCGAGCACCCCGGCTACTTCGAAAAGTCCGTGGAGCGGCTGACCCCGCAGGACATAGCCCTGGTGGCCTACACCTCCGGCACCACCGGCTTCCCCAAGGGCTCGCTACTGACCCACTCCAACATGCTCAACATGGCCCTGAACCTGGCACAGGTGGACCCCAAGTATTCGCAGGACGAGTTCGTCTCCTTTCTGCCCCTGCCCTGGATCGGGGAGCAGATGATGAGCGTGTCCACGGCCCTGGCCATCGGCTTCACCATCAACTTCCCTGAGGAGCCCGAGACGGCCATGGCCGACCTGTACGAGATCGGCCCCAACGTGGTCTTTTCGCCGCCCCGGGTCTGGGAGCAGCAGGCGCGCTCGGTGATCGTCAAGCACCTGGACGCCTCCTGGTTCAAGCGCTTCATCTACCGCCTGTGCATGCCCATCGGCTATGAGATGGCCGACCTGCATTTCCAGGGCCAGAAGCCCTCCCTGGCCTGGCGGATCATGTACTCCCTGAGCTACCTGTTCCTGTTCCGGGCCCTGAAGGACCGCCTGGGCTTCGCCAACATCCGCTCGGCCTCCACCGGCGGCGCCGCCCTGGGGCCGGACGTGTTCCGCTTCTTCCACGCCTGCGGCGTGAACCTGAAGCAGATCTACGGCCAGACCGAGATCAGCGGCATCTCCTGCATCCACCGCGAGGGCAAGGTGGACTTCACCTCGGTGGGCGAGCCCATCCCCGAGACCGAGGTGAAGATCGACCAGCCCGACCCCGAGGGCGTGGGCGAGATCGTCTCCCGCTCCCCGGCCCTGTTCCAGGGCTACCTGAAGAACGACCAGGCCACCGCCGAGACCATCGTGGACGGCTGGCTGCACTCGGGCGACGCCGGCTACATCACCAAGACCAACCAGCTGGTGTGCATCGACCGCGTTAAGGACCTGATGCAGCTGGTCTCCGGGGCCCGCTTCTCGCCCATGTTCATCGAGAACAAACTCAAGTTCTGCCCCTACATCGTGGAGCCCTGCGTGCTGGGCCACGAGCGCGCCTACGTCACGGCCATCATCTGCATTGACTACAAGCACACCGGCAAGTGGGCCGAGGACCACCGCATCGGCTACACCACCTACACCGACCTGGCCAGCAAGCTGGAGGTTTACGACCTGATCGAGCGGGAGGTGGTGCGGGTGAACCGCGACCTGCCCGAGGCGGCGCGCATCCAGAAGTTCCTGCTGCTCTACAAGGAGTTCGACCCCGATGACGGCGAGCTGACCCGCACCCGCAAGCTGCGCCGGCGCTTCATCGCCGAACGCTACGCCAAGGAGATCGAGGCCCTGTACCAGGACGTGGACCAGGTGCACGTGGAAAGTGAGATCAAGTATCAGGACGGCAAGACCGCCACCATCGTCACCGATCTGCACATCCGTAATATGAAGCCTCTGGATCAGTACGCCCTGGAGGCCGAACGCAAGTGGTGGCAGTTCTGGAAGCCGGTGCACTAAGGGAGAAGGAGCATGCAGGAGTTTCTACAGCTCATCGTAACCGGCCTGGTCATCGGCTCGGTGTATGCCTTGGTGGCCATGGGCTTCGCCCTGATCTACAAGTCCACCAGCATCATCAACTTCGCCCAGGGCGAGTTCGTGCTGGTGGGCGGCTACGTCTGCTGGTGGCTCTACACCGTCCTGCACCTGCCCATCTTCTGGGCTGCGATCCTGACCATGATCATCGCGGTTTTCATGGGCATGGTCCTGGAGCGGCTCATGCTGCGGCCCATGATCGGCGAGCCCATCATTAGCGTGATCATGATCACCATCGCCCTGGCCACGGTGCTCAAGTCCCTGGTGACCATTCTCTGGGGCACCATGATTAAGGTTTTTACGCCGCCCATCTTCAGCCAAACGGCGATCCACCTGGGGCCGGTGTTGGTCAGCGAGGTCTATCTTTGGACCTTCGGCTTTGCCTTTTTGTTCCTGGGCGTATTCGCGGCCTTCTTCAAGTTCACCCGGGTGGGCATCTCCATGCGGGCGGTGGCCGACGACCAGCAGGTGGCCCAGAGCATGGGCATCAGCGTCAAGCGGGTGTTCGCCATCTCCTGGTCCATCGGCGCCCTGGTCAGCGCGGTGGGCGGGATTCTGGTGGGCAACATCAACGGCATCAACATCGCCCTGGCCGACTTCGGCCTGAAGGTCTTCCCGGCGGTGATCCTGGGCGGGTTGGAGTCCATCGCCGGGGCCATCATCGGCGGCCTGACCATCGGCATACTGGAGAACATCATGGGCTCCTACCTGGACATCTACCTGGGCGGCGGGGTCAAGGAGATCGCGCCGTTCATCGTCCTGATAATCATTTTGATGATCAAGCCCTACGGCCTGTTCGGCATCAAGGAGATAGAGCGGGTATAGCAGGGTTTAATGCGCCGGCTCTTAAGGATGAGCAGAGACACAACCAAGCGGAACCGGCTGAGAGTGGGGCGGACGGCTTCGCAACCGAGCTAGGGAGGGGGAGATGCCCTGCGGCCTTTTCTTCGAGACATACACGAGAGACGAATCCATCTTTCCCACTCTCTGGCTTAAGCTTTGGATGGTCGGCCTGGGCGTGGCTTTGCTGGTCTTCCCGTGGGTCGCCCAGCCCCTAAGCGACTTGATGGGCATCAACCTGCTGAACCTGTTTAACCTGATCCTGATCTACATCGTGGGGGCCCACGGTCTGAACCTGCTTACGGGCTACACCGGCCAGATATCCCTGGGTCACGGCGCCTTCATGGGCGTGGGCGCCTACACCGCCGGCATCCTGGCCAACCTGGGCTGGCCCTTCTGGCTGGCCCTGCCTGCCGCCGGCCTCATGGCCGCCGCCGTAGGCATGATCTTCGGCATCCCCAGCCTGCGCCTGCGCGGGCTGTACCTGGCCATCGCCACCATGGCCGCCCAGTTCATCCTGGACTACGCCATGCGCAACTGGACCGGCCTGACCGGCGGCTCCGGCGGCCTCACCGTGCCTGCGGCCAGCATCGGCGGCTTCGCCTTTAACAGCGACGTTAAATTCTATTTCCTGGCCTTGGCCTTCGCCGCCGGGGCCACCATGTGCCTGAAAAACCTCACCCGCACCCGAACCGGCCGGGCATTCGTGGCGGTGCGCGACCGCTACCTGTCGGCCGAGGTGATCGGGGTGAACCTGTTCAAGTACCGCATCATGAGCTTCGGCATCAGCTCCTTCATGGTGGGCATCGCCGGCGGATTGTGGGCCTACTACATCACCATCATCAGCGACGAGCACTTCACCATGTGGCTGAGCGTGCAGTACCTGGCCATGATCATCGTGGGCGGCATGGGCTCGGTGCTGGGCTCCATCTTCGGGGTCATCTTCATGGTGACCCTGCCGGAGATACTGCTGATCCCCGCCGAGGCCATGACCAACTTGTTCCCAAACATCTTCGGTATCTTCGCCAGCCTGCGGGAACTGATCTTCGGCCTGATCGTCATCGCGTTTTTGATCTTCGAGCCCGACGGGCTGGCCGCCCGCTGGCACACGGTGCGGGCCTACTGGAAACTATGGCCCTTTTCTTATTAAACTACAGGGACCGGAGGATGGTTCCTTTAATGCCTTGACTCGGCGGCTCCCAACAGGGGGAGAGGGAGAAGACACAATGTCGTCGGCCAAGGCGATAGAGGTCAAGCCGCAGCTTTGGGCAAAAAGCCAGGCGGCGCATTGAAACTTGGGAAGGGAGAGGAAAGAATGAGCAGGAAACTTTTGGTGACGGCCTTGGCCGTGGCGTTGTGCCTGGCGCTGGCGCCCCTGGCCCTGGCCAAGGAGATCAAGGTCGGCGGCATTTTTGACACTACCGGTCCCACCTCGGACGTGGGCAAGGATTATGCCGCCGGGGCAGTGGCGGCTGAGAAGTATTGGAATGCCAAAAACGTCCTGGGCGGGGACAAGATCAAGCTGATCCCCAACGACTACGCCTACAAGATTCCCCAGGCCGTGACCCTGTACAAGAAGTACAAGGACGTGGACCGGGTCTTTGTGATCCAGGGCTGGGGCACCGGCGACACCAACGCCCTGCGGCCGCTGGTCAACAAAGACAAGATCGTGTTCCTGAGCGCCAGCTACGACGGCAACCTGACCGACCCCAAGAAGAACCCCTACAACTTCTTCATCGGCACCTCCTATTCCACCGGCATCCGCCTGGCCTTGACCTTTGCCAAGGAGAACAAGGCCAAGAAGGTGGTCTTCATCTACCCTGACCACCCCTATGGCAAGAACCCCATCCCGGCCGGCAAGGACTACGCCAAGAAGCTGGGCCTGCAGATCGGCCCGGATGAGATCGTGGCCCTGAACGCCATCGACGCCACCAGCCAGCTGCTGAACATGAAGAAGTTCGACCCGGACTACGCCTGGATCGGCGGCACCACCGCCTCCACGGCGGTGATCATCAAGGACGCGGCCAAGCTGGGCCTGCGCACCAAGTTCTTGGTCAACTGCTGGGGCTTTGACGAGAACCTGCCCCGCCTGGCCGGCAAGGCCGGCGACGGCCGCGCCTTCGGTATGCTGGTGGTGGCGCCCTTCGGCGCCAATGTGCCGGGCATGAAGGATATCCTGGCCAGCGCCGGCGGCAAGGCCTACAGTCTGCACTACGTCAAGGCCTGGGTGTCCATGATGGTGATGGTGGAGGGTCTCAAGCGGGCCAAGAAGGCCGGCAAGCTCAACGGCCCGGGCCTCAAGGCGGCCCTGGAGACCATCAAGGACTTCAACACCGGCGGTCTCACGGCGCCCATCACCTTCACCCCCGATGACCACCGGCCCAACACCGCCTGCGCCATCGGCGGCATTAAGGACGGCAAGATCTACATCATCAAGAACGTGACCTTCCCGCGCGAGAAGAAGTACATCGGCTGGTAGGCCGCAAACCGGCGGGGGGCCCTGCGGGGCCTCCCGCCATCAAAACAATTCAGGGGAAGGTCCCATGCCGCTTCTTTCGGTCAATAACATCGAGGTCATCTACGATGACGTGATTCTGGTGCTCAAGGGCATGTCCCTGGAGGTGAACCAGGGTCAGATCGTGGCCGTGCTGGGCGCCAATGGGGCCGGCAAGACCACCACCCTTAAGGCCATCAGTGGCCTGTTAAAGACCGAGGAGGGAGAGGTCACCGACGGCTCCATCGTCTTTGACGGGGTGCGCATCAACGGGCTGGAGCCGGAGAAGATAGTGCGCATGGGGGTGTTCCAGGTGATGGAGGGGCGCCGGGTCTTCGAGGACCTGACCGCCAAGGAGAACCTCATCGCCGCGGCCCACACCCAGAAGTGCAGCCGGCGGGAGCTGGAGGAGCGCATCGAGGTAGTCTACTCCTACTTCCCGCGGATCAAGGAGCGCGAGAGCGGACTGGCCGGCTATCTCTCCGGCGGCGAGCAGCAGATGCTGGTCATCGGCCGCGGCATGATGGCCAAGCCCAAGCTGATGATGCTCGACGAGCCCTCCCTGGGCTTGAGCCCCCTGCTGGTCAGCGAAATCTTCGAGATCATCGTCAAGCTCAACAAGGAGCTGGGCACCACCATCCTGCTGGTGGAGCAGAACGCGCGCATGGCCCTGAACATCGCCGACCACGGCTACATCATGGAGAATGGCAAGATCGTCCTGGACGACACCACCGAGAAGCTCAAGAACAACGAGGATGTCAAGCGCTTCTACCTGGGCATGACCGACATGGGCACCAAGAGGTCCTACCGCGACGTGAAGCACTATAAGCGGCGCAAGCGCTGGCTCACCTAGTCCGGCTGCGCCAGCCGGCGGCATACTGCGTTGCCGGCTTCGCTCGCGCCTCGACGTAGTTTCAGCTACGCCTGCGGCGCTCGCTCGCCGGGCGCCTTGTCTGCCGCCCGCTGGCTGTGCCGGATAGAGCAAGGGTCCGCCTAACTAAAAAATTTTTCGTAGCCACCGCGGACGCAAGGCCCAAACAGTTTATGCAACCCAGCTCGGAGGCGAGAGGGGCCCCGTCGGCGCCAGGGCCGCGAGTTTTTTATCAGGGAGAGGGGACAATGCCGCAGATGGATCGCACCCAGGGCTACTGGCGGCCCGAGCTGGAGACCATGGACCCCCAGGCCCGGCAGGAGTACCTGGACAAGCGGGTGGCCGAGATCGTGGCCCACGCCTACGCCAACACGCCGGCCTTCAAGCAGAAGCTGAACGAGCTGGGGGCCAAGCCGGGCGACATCACCAGCGTGGCGGACCTGAACCGGATACCGGTAACCGAGAAGGCCGACCTGGTGGCCCTGCAGCAGAAGAACCTGCCCTTCGGCGGGCTGGTGGCGGCCAAGCTCAAGGACCTCAAGCGGCTCTACATCTCGCCTGGGCCCATCTACGAGCCGGGCGAGAAGCGCTTCAGCGACGACCGTTGGACCCAGGCCTTTTACGCCGCCGGCTTCCGGGCCGGGGACATCTGCCAGGTGACCTTCAACTTCAACATGGTGCCCTTCGCCTTCTGGCTGGACGAGTGCCTGCAGATGATGGGCTGCATCTGCATCCCGGCCGGGGTGGGCAACACCGAGCTGCAGGTGCAGTTTTTGAGGGACCTGCAGGTGCAGGCCATCTGCGCCACGCCCTCCTTCCTGGCCACCCTGGGCGACAAGGCCGAGGAGATGGGCCTGGACCTCAAGAAGGACCTGAACCTGCAGGCGGCCTTCACCGCCGCAGAGATGCTGCCCGAGAGCCTGCGCGCCAGCCTGGAGGAGCGCTACGGCATGATCCTGCGCCAGTCCTACGGCACCGCGGACATCGGCTGCCTGAGCTATGAGTGCTACCACCTGGGCGGCATGCACTTCGCCCAGGACTGCGTGGTGCAGATCGTGGACCCGGACACCGGCCAGCCCGTGCCGCCGGGCCAGCCCGGCGAGGTGGTGGCCACCAACTTCGACAAGGCCTACCCCCTGATCCGCTTCGGCACCGGCGACCTGTCGTCCTACGAGGAGGGCACCTGCGACTGCGGCCGCACCGCGCCCAAGCTCACGCGCATCATGGGACGCGTGGACCAGGTGACCAAGGTGCGCGGCATGTTCGTGCATCCGGGCAGCGTGCAGCAGGTGGTGCAGAAGTTCCCCCAGGTGGAGGCCTTCCAGCTGGTGGTGACCCGCGAGGCCAACCAGGACGTGATGACCCTGGTCTGCGAGTTGGAGCAGACCATCTCCGACCGTGAACAGCTGCGGGCCAGCCTGGAAAAGCAGCTCAAGGAGGTGCTGCGGGTCAAGGGCCAGGTGGACTTCCGCCAGCCGGGCACCCTGCCCAAGGGCTGCAAGGTCATCGACGACCAGCGCAAGTGGGATTAAGGGCCGGTGCCATCCGCAAACCAGCCGGGGCCGCGCGCTCCGGCTTTGGTTTGTGCGGACATGGCGCAGTAGGCCATCTGAATCCCGGAGCAGGAGAAAGGCTTCAAGCTTCAGCCAAAGAGGCTTGACATGGCGGTTCATTCAGGGTAGTAGTTAAGCATCAACTTAATTGGATGCAACAATGGAAGCTGAAAAGGCTGAATTATTTAAACTACTGGGCGTGGAGTCCCGTATCAAAATTATAAACCTTCTCAAAGAAAACGGTCCTCTGGGCGTGAACGACCTGGCCAAGAAGTTGGGCCTGACCCCGGCGGCGGTTTCCCAGCATATGAAGGCCCTGCGCCAGGCGGGGCTGGTGGAGAGGCGGCGGCAGGGCTACTGGGTTCCCTATGACCTCAACCCACCTGCTTTAGAGCAGTGCGGGGAGATGCTGGCCTCAGTATGCGACTGCGGGTGCCGCGGCGCTTGCCGCCAAGCAGACAAGGAACCGACTGGCCGCGCCGACGAGCGGGCGGCCTTGCGACGGCGTGAACAGGAGCTGCAGAACGAACTGGCTGCGTTGCGCCAGCGGCTGGCGGAGTTGGAATAGGCGGGGGGTTAGGGGTTATTTTTTTTGGGCGTATTGTTAAGCAATTGCGAAACTGCTTAACATAGCTATTGGGATGAAGAAAGGAGTGGGCATCATGGTATGCGGGTGTGGTTGCTCCAACGAGCAAGGCCAGGTCGGGAATCTGGCTCGGAAAATCGCCAGGGAACACCTGGCGGTGCGGGCTGCGCAGACCGACCGAGACAGGGCCTTCCCCTGGGAGGCTATCTCCGTGATGGGCCAGGCCCAGTTGCCGGCAGTGGCCGTGGAATCGGTCGCGGGGGGCTTGGGGGCCGGACGCCTTGGATTCACCGCGGTCGTGGAGGAGCTGGCGCGGGCCTGCGCCTCCACCGCCCTAATCTTCGTCTCGCATGTAGTGGCCTTGAAGGCAGTGGAAATCGCCGCCGGTGAGGAGATCAAGGCCAGATTGCTGCCCCTACTGGTGAGGATGGAAAAACTGGGGGCCTTTGCAGTGCACGAGCCAGACTCCGGGTGCAACCACGCTGCCCTCACCACCAGAGCCCGCCGAGAGGGGGAGGGCTATCTGCTCAACGGCTCCAAAATATTCATCACCTCGGCCGGTGAAGCGGACTTCTACCTGGTCATGGCACGGACAGGTGAAGGCCAGGGTGCCCAGGGTCTGACCGCTCTCCTGGTCAGCAAGGACGCACCAGGGCTTTCCTTTGATCGGATCGAGGATAAAATGGGCTTGCGGGGCACCTCCTCACGAACCATCCACTTCAGCGATTGCCAGGTTCCGGCCGCGAACCTCTTAGGGGTTGAGGGCCAAGGCATGCAGATCATGGCCGGCAGCATCGCCGGCTGGGGGATATTCGGCGCTGCCGCTATAGCTATGGGCATCGCCCGCGAGGCTACGGAGGCGGCGCTCAGACATGCCCGGGAGCGAGTCATTGCCGGCACGCCCATCGGGGACCATCAGGCAGTGCAATCCCTGATCAGCAACATGGTGCTAGGGACCGAGGCTGCGGTTGCTTTGTTGGCCAAGTGCGCGGCCAAGGCTGACGCCTCAGCGGGCCCAGCCCTGGTTGAGGCCTTCAAGGCAAAGCTCTTTGCCACCGAGACGGCCCTTGAGGTGACGGATCAAGCCATCCAAGTCCTCGGCGGGCACGGCTACTGCCGGGATTACGTTGTCGAGCGCCTATATCGCGACGCCAGGGGGCTGACGCTCCACTTCAAGACATCGGAGCTGTTGCGCCAGGATATCGCCAAAGCGGCGCTCGGGCTTTAGGCAGGCGGTCGGTAACACAGTCCGTCTGAGAAGCGGCCCGGTTGCGCAAAGAAGATGGCCGGCATCTGGGGAAAGGAGGTTAACAACCGGCCAGCCAAACCAAGAAAATCGAACTTGGGAAAGAGACTAAGGTGTCCGGTGAAGTGGGAAGGACACCATTGAAAGGAGGCATGCTAATGGCTGCGAAAGAGCAATGTAGTTGTGGGTGCGGTTGCCTGCCCATCGTCGAGAGAAAGGGCAGCGAGGCTACCGAGCCCGAAGCGGAAAAAGACCGGGAGGACAAGCCAACTAAGTAGCTGAAACACGGGTCCCAGCGGGGCGTCGGCGGTGCCCCACTGGGACCCGCTTGTGCCCGGCGGCCAGCCGTGCTTTAATCAACCAGCCTACCCCGCTGCAAAGACCCTAGTCTAAGGCGCCGCGGCCGCCTCTGAGCCGTAGGCCTGTTTCCCCGGTCCGGCCCCTGGGCGCGGGCCGGTCGAACAACCAGCTAACGCGAGGCAGATCATGACACCCACCCACGAGCACACGCCCCCCTCGGGCCAAACCGCTGCTCCCTCCTGCGCCTCCTGCCGCGTGGCCCCGCCCAAGCGGGCCTGCACTCACCAGGGCGGCGTGGGGGGCAAGGGCTGCCCCACCGAGCACCAGGCCGAGCTGCTGGCCGCGGCCAACGCCGAATACGCCGACCCCGCGGTGGCCGAGTTCGCCCGTCAGGCCTCGCTGCAGGAGGCGGCCTGCTACCAGAACCGCCACCAGCGGCCCTACGTGCTTCAGCCCAGCAAGACCCGCATCCAGGAGACCATCGAATTCGCCCGGCGCATGGGCTATCAGCGCCTGGGCCTGGCCTTTTGCGCGGGTCTGGTGCGCGAGGCCGCGGCCGTGGAGGACATCTTCGAAAAGCACGGCCTTAAGGTGCTGTCGGTGATGTGCAAGGCCGGGGGTACGCCCAAGGAGGACCTGGGCCTGGCCGACGAGGACAAGGTGTACCAGGGCGGCTTCGAGGCCGTGTGCAACCCGGTGTTTCAGGCCAAGCTGCTGGACGCCCAGGGCAGCCAGCTCAACGTGCTGCTGGGCCTGTGCGTGGGCCACGACTCGCTGTTCTGCAAGTACAGCCAGGCCCCGGTCACGGTGCTGGCGGTCAAGGACCGGGTGACCGGCCACAACCCGCTGGCGGCGGTGTACACCTCGGAGTCCTATTATCAGAAGCTCAAGAAGCTGCCTTTGGCCTGAGCGGCCGGGTGGGAATTAGCGCCGCGGGGGGGCGGTCTTGGAGGCGGCCATGCGCTCCCGCAGCCGAGTAATGGTGATGTCCACGCTGTTGTCCAGCGGGTGCAGCAGGTGGTAGCTCCTGAGATCGGCCAGGGCCTGGTCCCATTCGCCCAGGGCCTCAAAGGCCTGGGAGCGCAGGTAGAAGGCATCGTCCATCTTGGGCTGCTGGCGGATGACCTCGCTCAGGTCCTTGATGGCCAGGTGATTGTCTCCCTTGATCAGCCAAACCGAGCCGCGCATGTAGTGGGCCGGGGCGTAGCCGGGCTTCAGCTCCAGGGCCCGGTTGTAGGCGATGATGGCCTCGGTGAAGGCGCCCATGGCGCGCAGGGCGTTGCCCAACTGAAAGTAGGTGTCGTACTTGTCGGGCATGCTCTCCAGGGCCTTGGTGAGGTCCTCCACGGCCGGGCGCAGCTGGTTGATCTTCATGCGGGCCATGCCCCGGTTCAGGTAGGCCTGGGCCAGCTGCTCCATGTTCAGGCCGCCGGATTCGATGGCCCAGGTGAGCAGCTTGACCGCGTAGCGGTGGTTGCCCACGATGGAGGCGCCGATGCCGGCGCTTAGATACTCTTCGGGCGAGGCCTTGAAATAGGGCCCCTTCATGGCCTGCAGGGACATGCGTATGCCGGGGTCCAGGTCCTTTTCGGCCGGTCCGCTGCCGGGTTTGTCCGCGGCCCAGGCCGGAGGCGCCAGCAGGCACAGGGCCAGCAGGATCGTCAACAGGCTCCAAGGGGCGGCCGAGCGCGGCAGGCACAGGGGCATGGTCGGATTCGGCAAGGGCACCACCCAGGATTTGGGGAAAATAGGGTACTGGCTAATTATTACACAAAAGGCGCCCCGCCGCGAGGCGGGACGCCTTTTTGATTCGGGTTGTTCTCAGTTGCGGCGGCGTCTGCGCCACAGGGCCGCCCCACCCAGGCCGCTGGCCACCAGCAGCAGGGTGGCAGGCTCGGGCACACCGCCGGCGGTCTTAAAGGTGACCCGTACGAAGCCCTCGGCGCTGGGCGGCGTGGTGCCCTGGGAGATGCCGCTGGCGCCGGTCACGTCCAGATAGGTGGTAATGAAGGCGGTGATGTCGAAGGTGCCCGCCCCCACGTAGTCGGCGAAGGAGGTGCTGAGCACGTTATCGCCGGCGGCGGTGGTTACGGTACCGCCCAGGACCTGGCCGTAATCCGGTCCACCCGCGTTCACGCCGATGCCGTCACCGTCGTCGGGCTGCAACACGAAACCCTGGCTGGTCACGGCGGTCAGCGGAGACAGGGGGTTGATCAGGCTGAAGGGCAGGGTCACGTCGCCGGAGAACAAATAGGCGCTGGTACCGAACTCCACGGACACGTTGGCCACCGAGGCGCTCTCATTATCCACCTGGCCCAGGCCGCCGGTGCTGGTCAGGCTCAACTCCACGATGATGGCCGTAAGATCCGACACACTGCCGGCGTACTTATTGAAGGTCACCACCGGGAAGTAGTTGGGCACTGCCGGACCGAAGGTCTGGGTCTGGATGATGTCCGCCCGGGCCACTCCCGCGGCAAACAGCAACGCCACCGCCGCGGCTATGGCTAGAAACTTTCTCAGGTCGGCCATACTCATCCACCAGTTAAGGCCTGTCGGCCGAGTTAGTCCTCATTCCTAACTGAAAAGTAAGGATTGTCCGGCCAAAGACAAGCCCCAGGCGCGTTTTATCGGGAGGCTGTAGCGCGGAGAAGGCGAAAAAACAAATAAAAAGGGCCCCTTGACGGGGCCCTCTAGGTCAGGGAATTAAGGCTTAGGCCGCGTTGCGGCGGCGGCGACGCCAGGCGGCCAGGCCGCCCAGGGCGCTGGCCATCAGCAGCATGGTGCCGGGCTCGGGCACGCCGCCGGCGGTCCGGTAGGTAACCTTCACGAAGCCCTCGGCGTTCTGCGGAGTGGTACCTTGGGAGATGCCGCTGGCGCCGGTCACGCTCAGGTAGGTGGAGATGATACCCGAGATGTCAAAGGTGCCAGCGCCCACGTACATGCCAAAGGTGGTGGACAGGACATTGCCTATGGAGCTGACGGTGTCGGTGGCGCCCACCAACTGGTTGTAGTCCGCGCCACCCACATCCACGCCGATGCCGTCGCCGTCATTGGGACCCAGCACGAAATCAGCCGCGGTGATGGTCTTGAGCGGCGACAGAGGATTGGCCAGGTTGGAGGGCAGGAGCACGTCAGTGGAGAACAGATAGCCGCTGGTGCCGAACTCGACGTGCACGGTGGCCGTGGAGAGACTCTCGTTGTCCACCTGACCCAAACCGCCGGTGCTGGTCAGGCTCAGCTCGATGATGATGGCGGTCAGGTCCGATACGCTGCCGTTGTACTTGTTGAAGGTCAGCGTCGCGGAGTAGTCCGGTATGGAAGGCCCAAAGTACTGCGTTTGGATGATGTCGGCCTGAGCCGGACTCACCAAAAACAGCACAGCGGCCAACAGGGCCATGCTGACAATCGTCTTCCTCATGACTATGCCTCTTTCCCTGATGCGGGGAAGCGGACCTCTTCTCCCGCCGGTTTTATTTCTATACATCAAATTATAGCTCCCGCGCTGAGGGGAGCAATATTTTTTTGAGTCCCGAAGCCAGGTTTCCGCTCGTCCCCTGCTCGGCGGTCAGGACCACACCCCTGGTTAAAACAGCAACTTATTAGAGCAGGGCGGAGCTTCAACCCCGTTAGCATTTAATTCTGAGGGGGCAAAAACGCCCTGTCAACAAGAAATAATTAAAATTTTTTTCGCTGTCCGGACAGATCAAGTAGGTGATTTAGGCGAAGATTTGCTTTGGTGCCAGGTACTTGGGCATTAGCAGTAAAAGCAAAGGCGCGATCTCCCGGGATCACGCCCTATATTTTATATTTGGTGCCGAAGGGGAGACTCGAACTCCCACGCCCGTACGGGCACTAGACCCTGAACCTAGCGCGTCTACCAATTCCGCCACTTCGGCAACGCATTGCCCGCCAATATGTACGACGCCACGCGGGCTTGTCAAAGAACAGGGCGAAGTCTATAATCACAACCCATGCTTGTCAAGGGGGTTGAGCGGTTGGTGTTTATGCCTGTGACGACACAGGCTTAAGGCAAGGAGCACCGCGCCGATGATCATTGTCCGGGGCCTGGAAGAGCTCAGGGTGCGGCACCCCAAGCCGGTGGTGACCATCGGCAACTTCGACGGGGTGCACCTGGGGCACCAAGCCCTGTTCGCCAAGACCATCGAGCGCGCCCAGACCATCGGCGGCACCGCCGTGGCCCTGACCTTCGAGCCCCACCCCATGCGGGTGCTGCGGCCGGCGGTGAACCTGCCTCTGATCACCCCCCTGGAGCAGAAGCTCAAGCTCATCGCCGAGCACGGCCTAGACGTGGCCCTGTGCCTGCGCTTCGACCAGAACTTCGCCCGGCTGTCGGCCGATGATTTCGTGGACAAGCTGCTGGCCGCCCGGCTGCACGTGGCCGAGGTGGTGGTGGGCTATGACTTCGTTTTCGGCCACAAGGGCCTGGGCGACCTGGAGCTGCTCCGGGGGAAGGGCGAGAGCCTGGGCTTCGCGGTGCACGAGGTGGGGCCGGTGATGGTGGACGGCCGTCCGGTCAGCTCCACCCGGGTGCGCCAGGAGGTGGGCAGCGGCAACATGGAGGCGGCGCGGCGTCTCTTGGGCCGGCACTACCGGGTCTGCGGCCGGGTGGTGGCCGGGCACGGCCGCGGCGGACGCCTGCTGGGCTTCCCCACCGCCAACCTGCGCGTTACCGACGAGTTGGTGCCTGGGGCCGGGGTGTACGCGGTGCTGGTGGGGTTGAACCACGGCCGGCTGATCAAGGGCGTGACCAACATCGGCTCCAACCCCACCTTTGCCGACGGCGGCCTGAACGTGGAGACCCATCTGCTGGACTTCAAGGGCGACCTCTACGGCCGGGAGATCACCCTGCACTTCGTGGAGCGGCTGCGCGAGGAAAAGCGCTTCGAGGGGCCCGAGGCCCTGGCCGCCCAGATCGGCCGGGACGTGGACCGGGCGCACCAGGTGCTGGGGGAGTGGATGAGGAAATATAGGAGTTAATTGTTAAGATTTTTTTCGATCTTTATTTTCGGTTAGCTGGTTTTTTAAGGATTCAATGTGGCCTATCACATTAAGAGGGATTAAAGGATGCCAGTATTCCCAAAAGATTTTTTCTTCAAAAAAGTCAATTAAATGCTTTTTTGTGCCTCTTCGTCGTTACGAGTGGAATTGGTGTAGTTGTGATGCCATGATTGGCCGATCCATTTGAGCCTGTTGCGGGAGTTGATCATCATGGATGCCGGCGATCTTTTGGCCCTGGGCCTCG
>JBFMFU010000083.1:0-2754 GCA_040751985.1 Thermodesulfobacteriota bacterium
CGGCCCGGCCGCGTAGCGCGGCCGGGCCCTTTCCCAACCGCAGGCCTGCCTAGATTCAGGGGCGGCTACGAAGGCAAGGAGCGGAGCTTTGGCCGCACAAACCGGAAAAGTTGAATTTCAGAGCGTAGTTAAGGAGAGCGTGCTGGAGTGGCTGCTGCGCCAGAAGAAGGGGGTGTTCAACTACCCCCTGGAACTGGCGGTATGCCTGCTGTCTATCAGCCTGAGCGTCTACCACATGTATGTGGCCTACGCCGGCTCCCTGGAGGCACACGCCTTCCGCTCCACCCACCTGGCCTTCGTGCTGGTGCTGTGCTTCCTGCTGCGGCCCTTGGGGCGGCCAGCCTGGACCGCTCCCAAAAACGCCTGGTTCGGGGTGGACCTTCTGCTGGCGTTGCTGGTCATCGCGGTGCAGGTGTACACCCTGTGGGACCTGGATGCCTTCATCCTGCGCCGCGGCGACCTGAGCGATTGGGACATCTACGCCGGCACGGTGATGATCATCCTGCTGCTGGAGGCCACCCGGCGCGCGGTGGGCTGGGCCATGGTCTGCATCGCGGGCTTCTTCTTGTTGCAGACGGCCCTGTCGGACCACTTTTTCTGGATATTTTACGGCCCGCCCAGCTCCTGGTTCACCATCATCGACTACGTGTTTATGCGTGAAAACGGCATCTACTCCATCCCCCTGATGGTGATGGCCACCTACATCTTTCTGTTCATCCTCTTCGGAGCCATTTTGGTGCGCTCCGGCGCCGGGCGGTTCTTCATCAACGTGGCTCTGGCCTTGACCGGCTCGCGGGTAGGTGGCCCGGCCAAGGCCGCCGTGGTCAGCTCCTGCCTGATGGCCACGGTTTCGGGTTCGGCGGTGGCCAACGTGGTCACCACCGGCAGCTTCACCATCCCCCTGATGAAACGCATCGGCTACCGTCCCTATTTCGCCGGGGCGGTGGAGGCCTGCTCATCGTCAGGCGGCCAGATCATGCCGCCGGTCATGGGCGCGGCCGCCTTCGTCATCGCAGAGTTCTTGAACACGCCGTACTTGGAGGTGGCCCTGGCCAGTTTGGTGCCGGCGGTCATCTACTTTTTTTCCATCTTCGTGATGGTGCACTTTGAGGCCCGCAAGCGTGGCCTGGGCACCATCACCCGGGATGAGTTGCCCAGCCTCAAAGAGGAGATTAAACAAGGCGGCCACTTGTTCCTGTCTATCCTGGTGATCGTGGTTCTGATGGTCATAGGCTACACCCCCATGTTCGCGGCCTTCTGGGCCATCATCTCCATCCTGGTGCTCAGCGCCCTGCGCAAGGAAACCCGCATGTCGCCGCGGGACATCCTCAGCGCTCTGGAAGAGGGGGCGCGCATGGCGGTGTCGGTGTCGGTGGCCTGCGCGGCGGCTGGCGTCATCATCGGCTGCGTCTTCGTCTCGGGCCTGGGGCTCAAGTTCACCACCGTCATTGTCAGTCTGGCCGGCGGCAACCTGTGGATCGCCCTGATCCTGACTATGATCGCCTCTCTGATCCTGGGCATGGGCCTGACCACCACCGCGGTGTACATAACCCTGGCGGCCTTGGTCATTCCGGCTCTGGTCAAGATGGGGGTGGTGCCCATGGCCGCCCACCTGTTCGCCTTCTACTTCGGCCTGGTTTCGGCCATCACCCCGCCGGTGGCCCTGGCCTCCTTTGCCGCGGCGGGCATCGCCAACTCCAACCCCATGCAGACGGGCTGGACCTCTATGCGCCTGGGCATAGCCAAGTTCGTGCTGCCCTTCGTCTTCGTGTTTACACCGGGTCTGGTATTCGTAGGCAGTTGGGATCAGATCATCCTGGCCATCATCGGTGGCTTCGCCGGCATCTACAGCCTGACCATCACCACCGAGGGGTGGTTGATGGCTCACGTCGGCTGGCCCTTGCGCATATTGATGGCCTTGACCAGCATACTGTTCTTTGTGCCGGGGCTGGATCTGGCCCTGGGCGGGAGTCTCTTGAAGCTGCCCCAGTGGCTCACCCAGGCCTTGGCCTGGGTCATCCTGGGCATAGTCTATTTCATGCACCGGAACAAGTATCGTGACGTGTTGACCAAGGAGGCGGCGGGATGAGCAAGGAACGCTGGTTGGAATGGCTGCTGCTGGCCCTGACCGCGGGCCTGCTGCTTCTATTAAAGTGGCTGCACTATGGGGTGCTGCACTACAATATCTTCCTGCTGATTCTTGTGGCCTGGTGCCTGATCCTGGTGGTGCTCTTCCGCGTTCTGGAGGAATCGCGCGCCGCGCGCCAGGGCAAGGCTGCCCCGCCGCAAGGCTGAGAGAAGTACGGAAGGCAAAAAAGGGCGGCCCGCGGGCCGCCCTTGATTTTTGGGGCGCTTACAGGGACGGGTCCAGCACCACCTTCAGGGGCATCTCCCCGGGCTTTTCGCCGCCCACCAGGCGCACCGCCTCCTCGGCCTGCTCCAGGGGGAAGCGGTGGGAGATCATATCTTCCAGGGGATAGGCTCCCCGCCGGGCGATGGCGATGGCCGCTTCCACGGATTCGAAGTCCTGGGAGTAGGCCCCCCTGACCCGCAGCTCGTTGACCACCACCTTGTCCAGCAGCAGCGGTACTTCCACTCCAGCTCCGTAAAGGCCTGGTAATACCACCGTGGCTCCCAGGCCGGCCAGGGCCAGGGCCTGGCCCGCGCCCGAGGGATGGCCGCTGACATCCATGACCACGTCGGCCATCTTGCCCCCGGTGGCCTGGGCCAGCACCTTAGCCGGGTCCTCCTGGT
>JBFMFU010000084.1:0-10569 GCA_040751985.1 Thermodesulfobacteriota bacterium
GCCCCCTTGGGGGCCGGGCGGCCGGTTGGGGAGGAGGCCGCCGAGGCGGCGGGTCCCGGCAGGGGAATGGGGTTGGGGAGGAGGCCGGACCCGCCGCCGGCGGGGGATGTTTTCTCGCGCCCCGGCCCCGCAAGGCCGGCGGCTGCGCTGGTATAAAGCATCAGGCGTGCCAGCCAGGGCCGGGGCGGGGTCAAAAATTATTAGCTTGGCGATAACGGCATGTTACCGCGGCGGCTCAGAGCAGGGCCGGCCCAGGGGTATTCCCCGGAGTGGGAAAACTCTGCCCGCCGGGGACCGCCGGGCGGGTAAATCTTATGCAGGCTCAGGCCGGCCGGCCCAACTCGGCCAGCCGGGCCTTGAGCTGGGCCACCCGCTCCTCGGCCTCCTCCAACCGCTGCATCTGCCAGGGCCGCACCGAGTGGGCGGGCAGGGCGGCCTGGGCCTCGGCCAGCTCGGCCTGGGCCTGGGCCAGCATTTGCTCCAGCTGCTGGGCAGAGGGCTGGTTCATGGGCGGCTCCTGGGCGCAGGGGGCGAAATCCTATCAGCCGGGGAGACAAAACCCCGGCCTGCTGTTAGAATAGCCCGCGCATTCGGAGATAGCCATGAATATCGTTGTCGATCCAGAGGCCCGCCAGTGGCTGCTGGCCCGGGGCGGGCAACTAACCATCACCCCGCCGGCTGCCTCGGGCTGAGGCGGCGGAGGCGGAGTGCAGTTCGCACTCATGGCCCCGGACCCGCTCTCCCAGCGCTCCTTCAACCTGCATCAGGTGGACGGGGTGCAGCTATTCATGCACCAGGGCCTGCTGCAGCGGGACCGCGAGGTGCGCGTGGAGCTGGGGGGATTCTGGCGCCTGCGCTGGCTCCGGGTCAGGGGGCTGGCCCCCCTGGCCGCCTGCGCCCTGTAGGCCAGGCCTTTACCGGCGCACAATGGCGATTTATACATCGCCGGCGCAAATGCTATTTTGGTTATAGTAATAGTAGATAACTATAACCTGAGGTCCGCAGTTGAAGTTCAGCACTAGGGTCTGGTCAGGATGAGGCCCCTGCTTCTCCTGACCACGGCGATAATTTTGTTGCCTGCCTCCGCAGCCCTGGCCCAAGACGCCGGCCTGGACGGCGGACCCTGGCCTTGGACCCTGTTTTTCCTGGCCCTGGGCCTGGCGGCCTGGCTGGCCTGGCGCTGCCGCCAAGAACGCGGCGCCGCGGGCGACTGGGCCCACTTCCCCCAGGACAACCCCTTCCCGGTGCTGCGCATCTCCCTGCAAGGACTGATCCTCTACGCCAACCCCGCCAGCGACGAGCTGCTGGGCCACTGGGGCACCGGGCGGGGCGGCGCGGCCCCGGCCGAGGTGGTCCAGTTGGCCCGCCGGACGGCCGGCGGCCAGGGCCTGCCGGAGATGGAGGTGCGCCTGGGCGGCCGCGTCCTGTCTCTGATCTTCAGCCGGGTGGCCGGCCAGGGCTACGTGCACGTCTACTCCCGGGACGTGACCGAGGCCAAGCAGGCCCAGGAGAGCCTGGCCGCCTCGGAGCGGAACTACCGCACCATCTTCAATTCGGTGCAGGAGGCGATCTTCCTGCACGACGCCGCCGACGGGCGGACCCTGGACGCCAACCAGCAGGCCAGCCAGATGTTCGGCTACAACACCCAGGAGCTGATGAGCAAGGACGTGGGCCAGCTCAGCAGCGGCGAGGAGCCCTACACCCAGCAGAGGGCCGAGGAGGTGATCCGGGCGGCGGCGGCGGGCCGGCCCCAGGTGGTGGAGTGGCAGTGCAAGGACAAGGACGGCCGCCTCTTCTGGGTCGAGGTCAGCGTCAAGCGGGCGCGCATAGACCAGCGGGAGGTGGTGCTGGCCGTGCTGCGCAACATCAGCCAGCGCAAGGAGGCGGAGAAGCAGCTCACCCTGGCCGCCCAGGTTTTTGACAGCGCCATGGAAGGCATCATGGTCACCGACCCCCAGGGCGACATCCAGACCATCAACCCGGCCTTCACCGCCATCACCGGCTACAGCGCCGAGGAGGTGCGGGGCCGGAACCCGCGCATGCTCAACTCCGGCCGCCACCCCCAGGAGTTCTACGAGCAGATGTGGCAGGCCCTGCGCAGCCGGGGCCAATGGCAGGGGGAGATCTGGAACCGCGACAAGAACGGCGAGGCCTTTCCCCAGTGGCTGACCATCACCGCCATCAAGGACAGCGAGGGCCGCACCATCCACTACCTGGGCATGTTCCACGACCTCAGCGAGCTGAGGCAGGACCAGGCCCGCATGGAGTACCGGGCCTTTCACGACCCGCTCACCGCCCTGCCCAACCGCCTGCTCTTAACCGACCGCCTGCGCATGTCCCTGGCCCGGTCCCTTCGCCACGGCCGGCCGCTGGCGGTGATGTTCTGCGACCTGGACGGCTTCAAGGTGGTCAACGACACCCTGGGCCACGCCCTGGGCGACCTGCTCTTGCAGGAGGTGGCCCGGCGCCTGGGCTCCATCCTGCGCGAGGAGGACACCGTGGGCCGCCAGGGCGGGGACGAGTTCGTGATGATCCTGCCGGACATGGCCGACGCCAGCTACGCCGAGGTGGCCGCCCGCCGGGTGCTGGGCGCGGTGGCCAAGCCCTACCAGCTGGAGGGCCACCAGGTGCGCATCACCACCAGCCTGGGCATTGCCCTGCACCCCCGCGACGGCGGCGACCCCCAGACCCTGCTCCAGCGGGCCGACGAGGCCATGTACCGCGCCAAGCAGGCCGGCCGCAACACCTACCGCCTGTGGCGGCCGGAATACGCCCGCTCGGCGCGGCCCGCCCAGGACCAGAGCCACGAGGCCAACGGGGCCTGAGGCTCACGCCAGCCTAGTAGTCCTTTTGCACCTTGCTGTCCGGAATGAACAGGTAGACCAGGCCCGAGCCGGCCAGGCCGGCGGCCATGAATATCCAGGCCCCCCAGAAGTCGGCCGGGCTGGTGGCCGCGGCCGGGTCGCCGTGCAGCAGCAGGCCGCTGATCTGCATCACCATGGCCGGCCCCAGCATGGTGAACAGGTTGATGCCGGTCATGGCCCGGGCGGCCTGGCCGGGGCTGACCAGCTCCTTGATGTGGGCGTACATGATCTGCCCTGGGGCCACGGCCAGGCCCAGGAGAAAAAACAGCACGTACAGCAGCCAGGTCGCGGCGCCGCGGGGCACCCAGCCCAGGCCGAGGAACAAGAGGGCCGAGCAGAACAAGGACGGCATCACCACGTACTTGCGGGTGAACAGCATCTGGTCGCTGACCCGGCCGGACAGGGGCATGCCCAGCATGAAGCCGATGGTCATGACCAGCAGGACGTTGCCCGCCTCCACCTGGCTCAGGCCCACGCCGTAGATCAGATAGGGCCCGGCCCAGAGACCCATGACGGCCATGGTGCAGCCATAGCGGAAGAAGGTGGAGATGCCGATGACCCAGAAGGCGGGCAGCTTCAGCAGCCGGCCCAGGCCCTTGAAGGGGTTGTCCGCCGCGCCGGGCGGGGGAGGGGCGCCCTGGGGCCGGTCGCGCACCAGGATGATCAGCCCCGCCACCTGCAGGGCGTTGAGCGCGGCCACGGACAGGAAGGCCCCCCGCCAGCCCAGCTCCTGGGCCAGGAGCACCAGGGGCGTGGCCCCCAGGACCTGGCCCAGGGTGCCGATGGCCATGAGCACGCCGGTGAGGGTGGCGAAGCGCCAGGGCGGGAACCAGGCCGCGATGAGGTAGAAGGGGCCCATGAGGTTGCAGCTCATGCCCAGGCCCATCAGGGCCCGGCCCCAGGTGGCGGTGGCGAAGCTGCCGGCCAGGCCGAACAGCATTGCCCCGCCCACCCCCACCACCCCCAGCACGATCATCACCCGCCGGGCGCCCAGGCGGTCCAGGACCATGCCCAGGGGTATCTGGCAGAAGGCGAAGACGTAGAAGAAGGCGGCGGAGAGATCGCTGAGCTGGGAGGAGCTGAGGGAGAGGTCGTGGGCCAGCTGGGGACTGATGACCGTCACCGAGACCCGGTAGAACATGCTCAGGGTGAAGCTGGCCACCCCGATGGCGAAGGTGGCCCAGGCTCGGCCTGACTGCGTTGCGGGTGCCGCCGGCTCCATGGGCCAGCATTCTACTGCTTTCAGCCGGCTGCGCCAGGATTTTCTGGGCGGGCCGGGGCCGCCGCCGCGGGCGGCAGCGGCGCGGCCTGGCGCCGGGACAGCTCGTCGTCGGGCCAGTCGCCGATGGTGCCGGAGAACTGGCCGCCGCAGCCGGCCAGGGCCAGCAGCGCCGCCAGCAGCAGGGCTATGCCGATGGTCTTGGCCACCTTCCACCTCCCCGGCCTTAAGCATACGCCCGTCGGCCAAGGCGGCAATGGGCGGGCAAGGCAAAGGGCCCCCCGCGGGAGGCCCTGGCGCGGCGGCGGCGGGGCCGGGGCTACATGGCCGCCTGCAGTATCTGGCAGCCCTTGGCCGCGGAGAAGTCGATCGCCCCCAGGTTGAGCACCAGCTTGTAGGCGTGGGGCTCGTCCCAGGGGCGCTTCAGGTAGTGCTGCACGAAGGCGCGGGATATCTCGTCCTGGCGGCGGCACTCGGCCTGGGCCTGCTCCAGGGAGATGCGCTGGCGGGCGGCCAGGCGCCGGCCGCGCAGCTCCAGGGGGGCCACCACCCTGAAGTGGTGCACCCCCGGCCGGTCGGCCAGCAGGTACTGGCCGCCCCAGCCCAGGATGATCACGTTGCCCTCCCGGACCAGGTCCTCGATGAGCTGCTGGAGGGCCTGGAAGTAGCGGTGGTCGTCCAGGGCCGCCTCGGGCCGCTGCTCGATGCGCCGCACCGTGTGCAGCAGCACGTCGTCCACCAGGCGGAACCAGCCGGCCCCGCGGCCCTGGGCCAGCAGCTCGGCCTCGGCCTCGCTCAGGTCCAGGCGCTGGGCCAGTTGGATGAGCGCCGCCTTGCCCACCACCTGGCAGCCCAGCCGCCGGCCCAGCTCCTGGGCCAGCTCCACGGCGCCGGAGGTGAACTCCTTGCTAATGGTGATCACGGGCATGGTTTGCACCAATTCTAAGGCTGGGGCTTGGCGGTCAGGGCCTGGTCGGTGAACTGGCCCAGGAGGCGGCTCTGGTCCTGGCTGGTGACGGCGGCCCTGAGCTTCTCCTCGGCCAGGGTGGAGGCCAGCTCCAGGATCTCGGCGGCCAGGCGGCGCTTGGCCCGGCGCAGGGAAATCTCGGCGCCCAGGCGGGCCCGCTCCAGGACCAGCTCCGACTCCTGCCGGGCGTCGTCCAGCATGCGCTGGCGCTCCAGCTCCGCGGCGGCGCTCAGGGCCTGCTCGAAGGACTCCAGCTCCTGGGCCAGGCCGGCGGTCTTCTCCTGCATGGCCTTAAGCTCGGCCTGGGCCTGGGCCTTGACCTTCTCCATCTCCTCCAGCTCGCTACTAACCTTGGCCCGCTGGCCGGAGACGAAGTCCTTGAGCGGCTGCCGGGCCATCTTGACGATGAGGACCGCCAGGACCAGGAAGTTGACGATGCGCCAGCCCCAGTCCCAGTAGATCTTCCAGGGGGCGGGGGCGGCCTTGGCGGCCAGGGCCGGCTCGGCCCAGACAACCAGCCCCAGCAGGGCGGCGGACGCGATGATGCCTAGCGCTCTCACGATACCTCCCTGCCCAGGACGCGGCTGGCCATCTGCCGGGACACCTGCTCGGCCTGGCCCTTGATCTCGCCGCGGGCGGCGGCCATCTCCTTCTGGATAACGGCCACCACCTCCTCGCTCTGGCGGCGGGCCGCCTCCTGGGCCTCTTCCAGGACCTGGCGCGCCTGCTCCTCGGCCCCGCGGCGCACCTGATCCAGCCGCTGGCGCACTGCCTGGCGGCCCTGGCGCAGCCGCTGGCGGTAGGCATTATCTTCGCCGGCCGCCTGGTCGCGCAGGGCGCGGGCCTGGTCCCGGCCGCCTTCCAGGGAAGCGGCGCGCTCGGCCATCAGGCGGCGCAGGGGGCGGTACATCAGCCGGTTGAGGATGAGGATGAGCACCAACAGGTTGATGATCTGCACCAGCAGGGTGGCGTTGATGCTGATCATGGGCCCGACCTCCGGCCTAGACCACGAAGATCAACAGCAGCGACACCACCAGCGAGTAGATGCCGGTGGACTCGCTGACCGCCTGGCCCACCAGCATGGTGCGGGTCAACAGGCCCGCCTCCTTGGGGTTGCGCCCGATGGCCTCGCAGGCCTTGCCCGCCGCGAAGCCCTCGCCCACGCCGGGGCCGATGGCGCCCAGGCCCATGGAGATGCCCGCGCCCAGCAGGGCGGCCGCCCTCACCAAGTCCGTGCCTTCAATGGCCATTTCCTAACTCCTCATTAACTATGAACAAGCCTCAAAGGGCCCTCAACCGGGCCCGGGTGATTATCCTTAGATAACGAACAACAACAACAGGGCCACGATCAGCGAGTAGATGCCCGTGGACTCGCTGACCGCCTGGCCCACCAGCATGACCCGCGTGAGTAGCACGCTGATGTGCTGGTGGTCGCGGGCGATGCGGTTGACGGTGTAGGCCGCGGCGATGCCCTCGCCCACGCCCGGCCCGATGCCGCCGAAGCCCATGCAGATGCCCGCCGACAGGGGCGCGGCCCAGGCCACCATGCTCTGGGAGGCCTCCCGGGGGATGAACAGCAGGATCAGGCTGACCAAGAAGCCGTAGATCACCGTGGACTGGGCCACGGTCTGGCCGATGAGCATGGTGGTGGTGATGGGCCCGCTGGCCTCTGGCGTGCGGGCGATGCCCGAGGCCGCCTCCTGGGCCGTGAAGCCGTTGCCCAGGCCCGGTCCGATGGCCGACAGGCCCGTGGAGATGCCAGCGCCCAACAGGGCGGCCCAGGTGGGCCAGCCGGGCGTGCCGGTCCAGTCGATGAACATGAGCATGAAGGCCACCACCATGCCGAAGATGGCCGGCGTTTGGCTCACCGCGCTGCCTATGAGCATGTTGGTGCGGATCAGGTTGGCCGCGCCGGGCTGGCGGGCCATGCCCGAGGTGGAGCTGCCGGCGGGCATGCCCGAGCCCACGCCCGAGCCGATGGCCGCTAGGCCCACCGACAGGCCGGCGCCCAACAGCGCCGCCCAGCCCGGCCACAGGGGCTGGCCCGACCAGTCCATGAACATGAGCATGAAGGCCACCACCATGCCGAAGATGGCCGGCGTCTGGCTCACCGCGCTGCCTATGAGCATGTTGGTGGTCAGGGCGCCCTGGGTGGGGGGGTTGTCGGCGATGCCCACGCAGGCCTCGGCGGCCGGGAAGCCGCTGCCGGCCCCGGAGCCGATGGCCGCCAGGCCCATGGCCAGACCCGCGCCCAACAGGCCGAAAGCCTCGATCAGGGGCGCGCCCTGCACGTCCATGAAGCACAAGAGCATGGCGATGACCAGGGCGAAGATGCCCGCGCTCTCGGCCACGGCCTGGCCGATGAGCATGTTCTTGAGGATGGCGCCGCCCATAGCCGGGTTGCGGCCGATGGCCTGGGAGGCCTTGCCCGCCGCGTAGCCCTCGCCCAGGGCCGCGCCGATGGCCCCGAACCCCACCGAGAAACCCGCCCCCAGGAAGGAGGCTGCCTGCACCCAAGTTTCCGTGCTGATGGCCATGGCGCGATTCCTACTTAGTCTGCACCGAGATGTAAACCAGGGTGAGCATGGTGAACACGAAGGCCTGAATCGTCCCCACGAACAGACCGAAGAAGGCGTTCAAGAGCGGCGGCAGCACCAGGTTGTAGACCAGGTCGCTGACCACCATGATGATGATGGAGCCGCCCATGATGTTGCCGTAGAGACGGAAGGAGATGGACACCACCTTGGACAGCTCGCCGATGATATTAAGAGGGGCCATGAAGAACATGGGCTGGATGTACTCGTTCAGGTAGGCCTTCAGCCCCTTGGTCTGGATGCCCGCGTAGTGGGCGATGAAAAAGCCCAGCACGCCGTAGGCCAGGGGCGTGTTCAGGTCCCGGGTGGGCTCGGACAGGCCGGGGATGACCCCCAGCAGGTTGCTGAGCCAGATGAACAGGAACACGGTGATGATCAGGGGGAAGTACTTGCGGTTGCGCTCGTCCAGGGCGTCGGCCACCAGCCCGCTGAACACCCCCACCAGCATCTCGCCCAGGGTCTGCCAGGAGCCGGGCAAAAAGGCCAGGCGGCGGGTGGACAGGAAGCCGAAGGCCACCAGGATGGCCATCACCAGCCAGGACATGATCAGGGTCTCGGAGTTGAACTCCAGACGCATCCCGCCCAGGCTCAGGTACCAGTGAGGTATATGGGACAGCTCTTGCACGGTGCTCTCAGCTCTCCGAGGTGGGGCCCACCAGGCGGCCGCCCAGCAGGCGGTCGCTCAGCAGGGTGAACTGAACCAGGAAAAGGCCTGCGGCGCAGGCGAAGACGGAAACGCGGGCGGGATACATCAGGGCCAGGGCCAGGGCCAGGGCCATGAGCCCCAGGCGCAGCACCAACGAAACGAGGCTCCCGCCCAGCGCCCCGCGGCCCGGCTTCAGGGTCCGGGGAAGCAGCCAGGCCATGATGAGGAAGTTGAGCGCCGAGGCCAGCCCGCCCAGGACCAGCCCCCGGGCCCAGCTCCCCTGGCCCAGGGCCAGCAGCAAGAGGGCGCCGCTCAGGGTGAACAGCAGCGAGCGCACCAGCACCCGCCGCAAGAAGCTGCTCAGGCCCCCCCCCGCACTATGGGTCGTGTGGCTCATCACCGTCCGGCTTGTCCTCCGGGCCTAGGCCCAGCTTCATGATCTGTCGGTAGGCGGTGTAGCCTCCGCCGGCGATGCCCAGCAGGATGAAAATGGTCGTGAACACTCCGCGCGTGCCCAACCAGTCATCCAGCTTGTAGCCTATATACAGGCACAGCAGAACCGACCCTGCCAGGGTCAGCCCCACTTGCATCACCAGGGCCAGGTGGTCCCACACGGCTCTGGGTGGTTTGCTGAGCATCCCTGCCCGCCTCCTATTTTAGTCAGGTTTAGCGGGCTGACTAGGCATGCATATACCTGGGCCGGGCATGTGTCAAGCCAAAAAGCGCAAATTTGCACAAGCGTCTAACCCTGCATAGATACCGCCACAAAAACTTTTCGGCTTGTGGCCGCAAAAAGCCCTGTGATAACCTAAATCCAGCGCGGGGGATGCCACCTCACCCGCGTTTCCAATCCTGGGCAAAGCCGATAAGTGGCGAATAATCGTTCGCCGAGGTGAACGACGCTTGAACAAGGAGGGATGCTATGGGCGAGAAACGTGTAGCCCGCGTAACCGAGATCGTGGCCGCCAGCCCGGTGAGCTTTGACGACGCCATCAAGGTGGGTTTTGAGCGCGCCACCCGGACCCTGCGCGGCATCACCGGCCTGAAGGTCACCGAGCAGCGGGTGTCGGTGGACGACGGCCAAATCTCCGAGTACCGCGTGCGCATGGAGGTCGTCTTCGTCCTGGAGGCCTAGGGGCCCTCAGACCCCTTGGCCAGGGCCGCAGCCGGTTGGCCGGACGCCTGTGCGCTCGGGCCAAAACGGGGAGGCACGGCCAGCGGTGAGCAAGGCCCCCTATGACCAGCTCTACATCTACGAGATAGCCGGCGACGCCCGGGCGCACACCAGCGGCCTGGGCGCCGGCTTTTTGGGCCTGTGGCTGGAGGGGGACACCAGCTTCGTCTTCTGCGCGGCCCCGGCCGATGAGGCCGTGGCCCGCCTGCTGGTCGCCGCCGGCCTGAGCCTGCGCCAGCGCCACCACCTGAGCTATGAGCAGTGGCAGGGCGGCCTGGACCTGGAGCCCCTGGCCGTGGGAGACCTGTGGATCGCCCCGGCCTGGGACGCCTCGCCGGCCCCGGCCGGACTGCGCCGCCTGGTCCTGGACCCGGGCCTGGTCTTCGGCTCGGGCCTGCACCCCACCACCCGCCACTGCCTGGAGCTACTCTGGCGGCGCCGCCAGGCCGGGCCCCTGGGCCGGGTGCTGGACCTGGGCTGCGGCACCGGCATCCTGGCCCTGGCCGCCGCGGCCTGGGGGGCCGCGGAGGTAGTGGCCGTGGACCTCAACCCCCTGTGCGTGGCCACCATCCAGAGGAATGCCCGGCTGAACGGCCTGGACCTGGAGGTCCATGAGGGCCCGGCCCAGGAGTTCCTGGACCGGCCGGCCGGGGTGGTGCTGGCCAATGTGCACCACCAGGTGCAGCAGGAGCTCTGGGCCCGGCCGCGGGAGGTGCGCGGCTACCCGGACCTGATCCTCTCGGGGGTGATGCGCTCCCAGCGCGGGCCCCTGGAGGATCTGCTGGCCTCGCGGGGGTACGAGATCGTGGAGCGCCGGGAGGCGGAGTTCACCTGGTTCAGCCTGTGGGCCCGGCTGGTCAAGGCCGCCTGAGCCGTTAGGCACGCTTTGAGTGGCCGCGACAATTCATTGTCGGGGTCGCTGAGCGCAGCGAGGCGACAAGAGGTTCGCCCCAGCGTATCAGGATTAAGAATTGCTTACCCGAGGGCATCGCAGGAAAGGGAAGCAACTGTGTTCCTTGTCAAGCGGGAAACGGCTGCCAGGGTTTATTGTCGCGCACCATGGCGTTGAGTATGACCAACAGCTTTCGCATGCATGCGACCATGG
>JBFMFU010000085.1:0-67823 GCA_040751985.1 Thermodesulfobacteriota bacterium
ACCGGGTTTTTCAAACCGATTGGGCAATTCATACCTCCAGAATGATCGGCTGAAGGTATTATAGTAAAATATATCAGATAGTTAAAGCTATATTAGCGCACAAGCACCGCGCATCGGCCTCAATATATAAATTAAAACGGAGCGCCGCTTTTCCTCGGTAGTTGGCAGTCGGTCCAGACGCCGGGTCGCCCTGGGCCGGGTTTACTCCCGCGGCAGGGCGTTAAGGCTCTTACCCCAGATTGTCTGTGATGATGCTCAGCCCAGGAGCCGGGCCTCGGCCTGGGCCAGGGCCTCTTTGGCCTGGGTCAGCTTGCGGTACTTGGCCTCGGCCTTGGCTAGGTTGCCGGCGCTGATGGCCTTGAGCAGATCGCCCTCCAGCTCGGCCACCTCCAGGCGCTGGTAGTAATCCAGGGACTCCTTGAAGTGGGCCATCACGATCTTACCCGTGAGCACCGGGTGGTTGTTGGTGACGTTGGCGTCGGGGAAGCGCAGGCCGTGCTCCAGCTCCACCTCCAGGCCGGCGGCGAAGTCCGCCAGCACGATGGGCATGTCCCCGGGATTCACCTCGGCCAGAATCTTGGCGGCCTCGTCCATCTCCACCTTGGGCTCGCCGAGCTGAGTCCAGTCCCGCAGGCCCAGCTCGCGGCACACGCGTTGGACCTCCTCGATGGTCACGTACACCGGCAGTTCCACGTCAGACTCCCCTAGCTAGGTTGGATTTGAACTTCATAAAAGGATGGCCGACGCGGCGCGCCCTGTCAAACCTGAGCGCGGGCGGCCGGGCGGGGCTGTGTCGCCGGTCCTGCTCAGTCGCCCGCGTTTTTCAGGCCGCTGGCCCCGACGAAGTCGAGGCGTTCCCTCTCAGCGGATCAGGTAGGGGAGCTCGGTCATGGTGATGGCCTGCTTGGGGCAGACGAACACGCACACGTCGCAGTACCAGCAGTCGTCACGGTAGCGCATGTAGGGGTAGCCCTGGGCGCCGAAGTGCAGCACGTCCATGGGGCACATGTCTATGCAGGTGCCGCAGCGGTTGCAGCGCCGGCGGTCCACCTCCAGCCAGGCAAAATCCTCTTCGCTCCGGGGGCCGCTGCTGTTGAGCTGATCCATGTCTAATCCTCCTGCGGCAGGAACCGGCGCGGTGTGGCCATGCCCTGCTGGTCCAGGTGCTCCTTCATCCAGGGGTCGCTCTCCGGGTTGCGCCAGTGGGGCCCTTTGACAAAAGGCGTGCCCACGTCGAACTCCAGCTTGGGGTAGGCGTACTCCATGGCCGTGGGGAAGTCCCATTGGTGCTTGGGGGCCTTGCGCCGGGACAGCTCCATGCCCGCCTCGCCCCTCTTGACCACCACCCAGGCCCGTTCCCACTGCGGCTTCTTGTAGGGGATGTCCGCCCGCCAGTGCTGGTAGCCCCAGCGGCTCTCGTCCCGGAACAGGCTGGCCCGGGCCATCATCTCGCCCACTGTGAGGATGCTGGCGATCTCACGGACCTTGAGCAAATCGTGGAAGTCGCGGGCCTGGATATGGGGCAGGTCCTCGTTTCTGATGCGCTCCATCCACCACACCGCCGTCTCCATGAAGGCCCGGTTCTTGGGCGGCTTCAGGTAGTACTGGATGCGAGTGCGGGCCTTGTACTCCACCAGGGCGGTGGGCAGGCCGCGCTCCCGGCGCAGGGGCGCCTCGAAGGCGTCGGCCTCTTTGCGCAGCCAGGCGCGCAGGCCCTGGGGCTGGGCGGCGTAGCGGCCGCCGGCGGCGTAGCGGGCCGCCTCCTCGCCGATGACCCCGCCCATGGCCAGGGCCCCGCCCAGGTAGGAGTGCGGCAGGCCGCCGTCCACGTCGCCGGCCACGTACAGGCCGCCCAGGTTAGTGGCGCCGTGCAGGTCGCTGAGCACCCCGGAGCTGCTGTGGCCGCCGCAGACCCCGATCTCCTCGGCGAAGCCCAGCTCCACCGAGTGGCCTTGGCGGTAGTCCTGGCCGCGGCCGCGGTGGAACAGGCCCCGGCTGGTGCGCTCGTTGCCCCACTGGATCTTCTCGATGACCTGGATCATCTCCTCGGGCAGGTGGTCCATCTTCAAGTACAGGGGGCCGCGCCCCTCCGTGAAGCGCTTCCACACCCCCATCTTGCTGTCGCCGGAGGAGTAGCCGTGGGTCCAGGTCTTCTCGCCCCAGGGGTTGACCGTGTAGGCCCCGCGCGGCGCGGCCACGTAGCCGCAGGAGGGGCCCTGGTGGTCTTTGAGCAGGGTGTTGGCCTGGAAGCACTCCATGTTCACCAGCTCGGCCCCAGCCTCGTAGGCCATGGCGTAGCCGTCGCCGGTGCAGCCGGGGAACTCGTAGGTGCCGGCCAGGTAGCCCGAGCTGGCCAGGCCCATGCGGCCGGCGGCGCCAGTGGTCAGGCACACGGCCTTGGTCTTGAAGTAGTAGTAGTCGCCGCTGCGGATGTTGAAGGCCAGCACCCCGGCCACGCGGCCGTCGCGGCTGATGATCCTCAGCACCGGCGTGCGGTCAAAGACCTCGGCCCCGGTCTGGCGCACCGCAAAGGCCAGGGCCCGCTTCATCTCCTCGCCGTCCATGGGCAGCAGCAGGGGCTTGTTGATGGGGTGCAGGTAGTAGAGGATGTAGTTGCCCTCTTCGTCCACCGGGAACAGGTCCCCCGGCGCCCGGCCCATGATCTCCTCCAGGTCCTTGACCACCTGGGGGCAGCGCTGGCCAAAGGCGTAGGCCACCCGCTGGTCCAGTACGCCCTCGGTGACCTTGGTCAGCACCTCCACCACGTCCTCGGGTTGGCTGCGCGGCGGGATGGCCATAGTGTTCAGGGCGTCCATGCCCCGGCCGGCCGCCCCGGAGGTCTCCATCTTGCTCTTGTCCAGCACCGTGACTTTGAGCTTGGGGTCCGTGCGGTGGGCGTAGATGGCGGCCATGGCCCCGGCTGCGCCGGCCCCGATGACCACCAGGTCTGTCTCCTTCACGTAATACATAGCTGCTCTCTCTCCTCAGCCGATGTCTAATGTGCCTGCTTGGCGCCCTTGCCGCGGCGGTGGTGGTAGGCGGTCCAGAGGATCATGGCCACCGTGGCCAGCAAAAAGCCCAGGGCCAGGGGCTTGGTGACGAAGATCAGGGGGCTGCCGCCGGAGATCTTCAGGGCCTGGCGCAGGTACACCTCGGCCATGGGCCCCAGGATGAAGGCGATCAACAGGGCGGCCGGGCTGAGGCCCCATTTTTTCAGGAAGTAGCCCAGCACCCCGAAGAAGACCATTATCTTCACGTCGAACAAGTTCTGCTGGGTGCCGTAGGCGCCGATGACGCACAGCACCAATATCACTGGGAACAGGTAGGACCGGGGCACCGAGATGACCCACTGGCCCAGCTTCATCAGGGGCAAGGGGATGACCAGCATGAAGAAGTCCGAGAGGATCAGCAGCATGAACAGGCCGTAGATGGTCTCGGGGTGCTCGGTCATCAGCATGGGGCCCGGCGCCAGGCCGTGGATCATGAAGGCGCCCATGATCACCGCCGCCGAGAGGGCGCCGGGGATGCCCAGGGTCACCAGGGGGATCAGGGCCGCGCCGCACACGGCGTTGTTGGCCGCCTCGGGCGCGGCCACACCCTTCAGCTCGCCCTTGCCGTAGTCCTCGGGGTTCTTGGCCAGGCGCTTGGCCTGGTCATAGCCCATGAAGGCGGCGGTGATGCTGCCCACGCCGGGCAGGGCGCCGCAGAAGGCGCCCAGCAGGCTGGAACGGAAGATGGTGCCCAGGCTGCTCTTGAGTTCGGGCCAGGTCACCCGCGAGGCGTTGGGGTCCTCCGAGCGGACGATGGCCTCGCTGTGCGACTCCTGCCAGCCCTCCTCCATCTGCACCAGCACCTCGCTCATCACCAACAGGCCGATGAGCATGGCCAAAAGCTCGATGCCCGCGTCCAGGTCGATGGAGCCGAAGGTGAAGCGATGCTGAGTGGTGATGGGGTCCAGGCCCACCGTGGCCAGGAGCATGCCCAGGGCGGTGGAGATGAGGCCCTTGACCTGGGAGCTGGCGCCGGTGCCGGCCACCACCACCAGGGCGAACAGGATCAGCATGGCCAGCTCGGCCGGCCCGAACATCAGGGCCAGGGCGGCGATGGGCGGCGCCGCCACCATGAGCATGGCGTCGCTGAACACCGCCCCGATCACCGAGGCGTACAGGGCCATCTTCAGCGCCTTGCCGGCCTTGCCCTGTTTGGCCAGGGGGTAGCCGTCCAAGGTGGTGGCCGCGGCCTCGGGCGTGCCCGGCGCGTTGAGCAGGATGGCCGAGATGGAGCCGCCGTACACGCTGCCCTTCCAGCAGCCCACCAGCATGGCGATACTGAACAGCGGCGACCAGGTGTAGGTCACCGGTATCAAGAGCGCGATGGCCATGGTGCCGTTGAGGCCGGGAATGGCCCCCAGCAACGAACCCAGGAATATGCCCAGGGCGGCTCCGAAGAAGTTGTACAGGGTCAGGGCCTGGGAGGCGGCGCCGAGCAAGGTGTCCAGCATCATCCACCCCCTAATCCAGGAAGCGCTCTATGAGGGTGCCCACGGGCAGGGGCGCCCCCAGGAGCAGCTCGAAGCAGACGTACAGGCCCGCCAGGGTGGCCACGGTAATGGCCGCGATGGTTAGCCAGCGCCGCACCCCGAAGATCAGAAACAGCACCACCATGGCCGCCACCGAGGTGAGTACGAAGCCGGTAACGTCCAGCAGCCAGGCGTAGGCGGCCATCACCGCCACCACCGCGGCCAGGGTGAGCCGGCTGGAGCGCCGCGTGGCCGGACCGGCCAAGGCGTGCTCATGCTCGTGCTCGCCCTCGGACGCAGCCGCCGGACGGCGCAGGGACTGCAACATCATCACCACGCTGAGCAGCAGGATGAAGCAGACGATCAGCATCGGCATCAGGGCGTCCGCGTCGGTCAGCGGCCCCACCTGGCTGGGGATCAAGTAGAACAGGGCCAGCAGGCAGAAGCCGGCCAGGCCGGCGCCCAACTTGAAGTCCTTGAGGTTCTGGATCATGGGTTTTCTCCCATGACGTTGAAAGCCCTCGCGCAGGGGAGGCGGCCGCCTCCCCCGCCGAGGATTCAATGTCTACTTCTTGGTCTTGACGCCCAACGCTGGCAGCAGCTTGCCCCACTCGGCCGAGAGCTGCTGCAGGAGGGCCTGGTACTGCTTGCCGGGCATGAACTTGGGGTGCAGGTCCAGCTTGGCGCAGGCCTGGACGACTTCCTTGTCCGCGGCCGCCTTCTGGAAGGCCGCCGACAGCTTGTCCAGGACCGCCTTGGGGGTGCCGCCCGGAGCCACGATGGACATGTAGGAGATCTGGCTGAACTTGAAGCCCTTCTCCTTCATGGTGGGCACCTGGGGGCACAAGGAGAGCCGGTCCTCGCTGGTGACCAACAGCACCCGGATCTTGCCGGCCCGGATGGAGGATGCCACCGAGGCGGTGGTGTTGTTGATCATGTCCACGTGGCCGCCCAGCAGGGCCGCGGTCTCCTTGACGCCGCCCTGGAAGGGCACGTGCTTCCAGTCCAGGCCCAGCTCCTTACCGATGCGGGCGGTGATCAGGTGGTTGGTGGTGCCGGTGCCCACGCTGCCGTAGGTCACCTTGCCCGGGTTCTTCTTGACGTAGGCCGCGAAGTCCTCCCAGGTCTTCCAGGGGGAGTCGCCGCGCACCATCAGGGCGTACTCATAAGGCATCACCGCGCAGACCTGCACCAGGTCCTGGTAGGGCTTGTAGGGCACCTCGCGGATCAGGGGGATGATGGCCACCGCGGGCATGTTGCAGGTGCCGATGAGGTAGCCGTTGGGTTTGGCCCGGGCCACCTCGCTCACCCCCAGGGTGCCGCCGGCGCCGGGGCGGTTCATGCAGACCAGGGCCTGCTTCAGAGCCTCGGTGGCCTTGGCGGCCATCAGGCGGGCGGCCACGTCGGTGGTGCCGCCGGCCGAGAAGTTGATGATGAACTTGATCGGTTTGTTGGGATAGCCCTTGGCCAGGGCCCCGCCGGCCGTCATCCCCACCAGGGCCAGGCAGAGCAACACGGCCCATATCTTGGTTCTCATTAGCCTCCTCCTCGCTACGGTTGGCAATCTCTGGGTTAATTGCTCGCGGCAGGGTTTCCCCGTGCGGTCCGCCTAGGGACTTAGGCCCTCGGCGCGGACCACCTCCTGCACCAGTTGGTAAATCTCCTTGCGCCGTTGGGCGCGCATGCGCGGGCGGATGGCCGAGACCGTGATGGCCGCCTGCACGCCGCCCTGGAAGTCGAAGATGGGTACCCCCACGGACACCGCGTCCTCGTGGAACAGGCCGTCGCTGAGCACGTAGCCCGCCTGGCGGCCCTTGCGGGCCATGGCCCGGATGTCGTCGGCGGTGAGGTTCTTGTAGTTGGGATAGCGGGGGGCGTTGGCCTGCACCACCGCTTCGAACTCGGCCATGGGCAGGAAGGCGATGAGAGCCAGACTGCCCGCGCCGATGCCCAGGGGCCGCCGCGCGCCCACGTCCACCAAGATGGTGCGCACCGGGTACTTGCCCTGCACGGTGTCGATGCACAGCACGTCGTTGCCCAGGCGAATGAGCAGGAACACGGTGTCCCCGCTGCGCTGGGCGATGGTCTCCAGGGCGGTGCGGAAGCGGTCGCGCACCGTGTACTGGTGGGCGGCGTGGCCCAGTTGATACAGGGCCAGGCCCAGGTGATAGAGCTTGGCCACCGGGTCGTGGGTGACCAGGCCTTCCTTGGTCAGCACCGACAGGATGCGGTGGGCGGTGGCCACGTGCAGGCCGGCGGCGCGGGACAGCTTGGACAGAGTGGCGCCCTGATCGTTGTGAGCCGCCACCTCGCGCAGCAGGACCATGGCCCGGTGGATGCTCTGGGCGCCCTTGGTGTCCTCGGTCCGGGGCGCGGCTGGTTCCCCGGCGTTCTTCTTGGCGTCGCGCTTAATCATGTTCCTCGCCGATTGTGGCTGGGCTGGCTTGAGTAGTAGCAAGGCGACGGTGCGCGGGTCAACTAAAAATTACCATAATATGAAAATTATTTATCACTATATGATAATATATAACGACCCACTCACCGGCCCTGAAGCCCGAGGTTTTTGCCCGCCCGATCAGGCGCCGGCAGGTGCCGCCAACGGCTCCTGCCCGTCACGCGTCGCGTTACGGCCGCATGAGGGCTCATAATTTTTTACCGGCCAGGCCCGGCCAGTGGTAATTTGAGCCATACGCTTCCGGACGGCCGGTGGTCTTCAGGTTACGTGGGTGGCCTGCCGGAGTAAGGCTTGACCAGGGAGACGGGCGCATCCCCCGCGGGGCCCAAACAGAGGCCTCGGCTCCGGGACGGATGCGCGGTCAGTGACAGGGCCTGCGCAACCCCTCGCGCGGCCGTAATCCGGATCAACCGAACGCTCGCATATGGCGGCTTTGCGATGCATGCCGAGAATGAGGGAGATGTTAGGTGAAGGCTAGAAACTATTTCAGCAACCCGGCCCTGAACGCCGTGCCCGCGGACCAGGTGGAGAAAGAAACCCGCCGGCTGCAAGAAGAGCGGCTGCAGCGCCAGATCCAGTATTGCTACGATCACTCCAATTTCTATCGCCAGAAGCTGGACCAGGTAGGGGCCGCGCCGGGCGACATCCGCACCATGGACGACCTGCGCTGGCTGCCGGTGCTCATGACCAAGGAGGACGAGCGCTTCAGCACCCAGGAGTCGCTGCGGCTGCACAACCATCCCTTTGGCCTGCACCTGTGCGCGCCGCTGGAGGAGCTGTACCTCACCGGCACCACCTCCGGCACCACCGGCACGCCCACCTTCACCTACACCTTCACCCGCAGCGACATCGAGCTCATCGGCCGCGGCCTGGGCCACCGCCTGGCCTACAACGGCGTGGGCCAGGGCCACCGGGTGCTGTTCATCTTCGCCCTGGGTATCTACGCCACCACCATGACTCTCTGGGGCATACGCAGCCTGGGGGCCCTGCCCATCGACGTGGACGCCCGCGCCGGCTCGGAGCTGATGCTGCGCTTCGCCGACCTGACCCGGCCCCACTACCTGATGTGCACCCCCTCCCTGGCCGGGCACCTGGCGGACAAGGCCCCCTCGGTTATCGGCAAGGAGGTGGGCGCCCTGGGCCTCCGGGGCATGCTGCTCACCGGCGAGATCGGGGTGAGCATCCCGGAGGTGAAGAAAAACCTGGAGCAGCTCTATGGCTGCCGGGCCTACGACTACTGGGCGCCGGCCGGCCACGCCATCGCGGTCACCTGCGACGCCGAGCAGTACTACGGCATGCACGGCACCTCCCCGGACCTGTGCACCAGCTTCCACGACCTGGTGGACCCGCACAGCAAAGAGCCGGTGGCCATAGAGGACGGGGCCGTGGGCGAGATGGTGATCACCTCGCTGCAGCGCCAGGCCATGCCCCTGCTCAAATACGCCTACGGCGACATCGTGCAGATATTCACCGAGCCCTGCCCGGCCTGCGGCTTTCCCGGCCGGCGGATCAAGCTGGTGGGGCGGGCCGACGACATGCTCATCGTCAAGGGGGTGAACATCTACCCCGCCGCCATCCGCGAGGTGGTCAATACCTTCTCCCCTCAGGTGACCGGCGAGATGCGCATTATCCTGGACGAGCCGCCGCCGCGGGTGGTGCCGCCCCTGAAGATCAAGCTGGAGCACGGCCCGTTGGTGGGCGCGGAGGAGCTGGAGGGCCTGGGGCGGCTGATCAGCGCGGCCCTGCACGACCGGCTCAAGATTCGGCCGGCCCTGCAGTGGGTGGCCCCCGGCAGCCTGGAGAAGTCCACCCGCAAGACCCAGATTTTCGAAAAGGCCTATGAGAAGAAATAGGGGCGGAGGGCGGCCATGATCGATCTGAGCCAGGTCAGCGCCAAGCTGGATCAATACGTCAAGCCCATCGACTATCCCGTGGCCCTGCGCATGCTGCGCGGGTTCGAGCCGGAGCAGCTGCGCCGGGAGCAGCCCAAGGCCAAGATACCCCACCTGGACCTGGGCAAGAAGGTGCTGGTCTGCCAGGCCATGGCCATGGCCCGCAAGTACGGCTGGGACCTGATCCTGACCAAACAGGACATCCCCTGCGGCACCGGCCTGGTGGCCCTGGGCCTGGTGCGCATGACCAAGTCCATGCTGGCCGGCGAGGACCCGGTGGCGCCCTACAACCAGAGCCAGGAGGCCCGCGCCCGGCGCATGCGCCAGCTGCCCTGTTTCGCTTTCGGGGAGTATGAGGCCCTGCAGGTGGCCCCCTTGCACCGGGCCCGCTTCGAGCCCGACGCGGTGGTCATCTACGCTAACAGCGCCCAGGTGATGCGCCTGGTGCAGGGCGCTCTGTTCTTCGAGGGCGGCAGCCTGTCCTCCAACAGCGCCGGCGGCCAGGGCTGCGCCCAGTACATCACCCGCACCATCCAGGACAACCAGTGCCGCTACGTCCTGCCCGGCAACGGCGACCGCATCTTCGGGCTGGCCGGCGACGGGCAGATGATCTTCGCCATGCCCCGAGACAAGATCGAGAGCGTGGTGCAGGGCCTGGAGCTGTCCCACCAGGGCGGCCAGCGCCTGCCCATCCCCTGCTACCTGAACTACGAGGCGGAGCTGCCCAAGGAGTACCGGGGTCTGGCTGACAAGCTCCTGCGGGCCAGCGAAGCCGGAGGGGAGGAAGGCTGAGGGGCCGGGGAAGGCTCAGGCCGTCTGCCCCAGGGCCTTGGCAAAGGCGGCCACGAAATCCTGCACCTCGATGCCGGCCAGCTCCACGCCTGGGCCGGCGTATATCTCCTCCAGCTTTTGCCGCACCACCGTCAGGCTGCAAGGCGCGCCGCGCAAGGTGTCTTCCATGTCCTTGATCACGCCGTAGGGGGAGGGGTGGAAGTCGCCGGTGATGATCAGGTCGTGCATGCGGCCGTCCACGACCGCCAAGGTGACGCGGACGAGGCCGGCCACCGCCTTCTGGCAGCCCTCGCTCTTCATGGCCGCCGTCGGCAGGTTCTTGAAGCGCAGCCGCTCGGAGTTGGCGTAGAACCACTCCTCGGAGTTGTAGCGCTCCTGGTACTCCGCGAAGAACTTTTCCTCCTGCGGGGTGAGGGCGCCCAGGCGCAGCACCATGTCCGGCCCGAAGAGCTTGGCCACGGTCAGCCGGCTCAGCTCCTCCAGGTCCGTCACCTCCACCTTGCGGCCGATCTCGCTTTCCAGACAGGTGAAGCGCTGGCCCAGGTCCTTTATCTGCTTGTCCTGGACCTTCTCCGGAATGGTGATGATAGCCTTGCGCAGGATGTCGCGGTCGGTGTTGACCACGTTGATCAAGAGGCGCAGGCTGAGGATGCCCCTTTCCAGGCGGGCCGAACTGGGCACCACCTTGCGGCCCTCCACCTCCACGTCGTTCAGCGGCCGGTACTTGGCGTTGATCCCCCACAGCTCGCGCAGGGCATCGGCCATGGCGGTCAGGGACAGGCGGAAGGCGTCCTTGATGTTGGTCAGCGGCACGCCCAGGCGGACCGGGTCCAGATAGAGGCAGAGAAAGGCGCCGCCCTGGGGCCCGAACACGGCCCCGCCGGTGTTCTGCCGCCGGCGCACCACGATGCCCTGGCGCCGGCAGTAGTCCAGGTCGATGGCCTTCTCCGGGTCGTCCAGGTAGCCCGAGGTGATGCTGTCGGTGGCAAAGACGTTGAGCACCACCGTGTCCGGGGCCACCTTTTCGTCCAGGCCGCGCTCGATGGCCGGAGAGATGCTGATGGAGTAATCCGCGTAGGAGTAGTTGCAGGGCAGGTATCGTAACTCTGGCACGCAGTCACCCTCTTGCTTGGGTTGTAATGGGGCCGGTCCGGCGCGGCCGCTACTCGCCCTGGAAGCGGGGCTTCCGCTTTTCCAGAAAGGCGTCGCGGCCCTCCCGGAAGTCCTGGCTGTTCAGAGCCACGGCCTGTACGCTGGCCTCCAGCTCCAGGAAATTGTTCAGGCCCATGGGCCAGCAGTTCAGGGCCGCCTTGGCCAAGGCGTAGGCCTGCGAAGGGCCCTGGGCCAGGCTCTTGGCCCAGGCCCAGGCCTCCTGGGCTAGCTGATCCGCGGGCACCACCCGGTTCACCATGCCCATGCGCGCGGCCTCCTCGGCCCCCAGGGGCCCGCCGGTGAACATCAGCTCCTTGGCCCGGGCCATGCCGATGCGCAGGGGCAGGAAGTAGTACTGCCCCCAGTCCGGGGTCAGGCCCACCTTGACGAAGGAGAAGAAAAACTTGGCCCGGTCAGAGGCGATGATCAGGTCCGCGGCCAGGGCCAGGCTCACCCCGGCCCCGGCGGCGGCGCCGTCCACCTGGGCGATGATGGGCTTTTCCAGGTTCACCATGTTCTGGATCAGCCGCTGGCCCAGCTTCATGCGCTTGCGCGCCCCCACCGGGCCCGCGATCTCCTGCATGGAGCGCACGTCGCTGCCGCCGCAGAAGTGATCGCCCACCCCGGCCAGGATCACCACCTTTACGCTGTCGTCGTTATTCAGCTTGCGGAAGACCTCGATCAGTTCCGGCCGCACCTCCAGGTCCAGGGCGTTGCGCGCCGCCGGCATGTTCAGCAGAACCCTCAGCACCGCGTCTTCTTGTTCGAAAAGGAGCCTGGTGTAGCCCCGGCTTTCGGCTTTAGAGGTCATAATCTTACTCATCCTTCCGTCCACCGCGGGCGCCGGCCGCCAGCCCCCCGCGAACTGGCTTTAAAACTTGCGCCCGGCGCGGCTGTCCACCACCAAGGGCCCCGGCGCCAGCTTTTCCACGATTTGGATCTGGTTGAACTTCAGCAGGGTGTCGCTCTTCAGGCGCTCGGCCAGGTCCGCCAGCAGGTCCTGCCTAGCCGGGTCGCCCTCCAGGATCAGGCGCAGGTTGTCCACGCCCTTTTGGGAACTGACCTGCACCTGGTAGCGGCCGGGCAGGCCGGGATAGCTGCGCAGAATGGTGCCGATCTGGCTGGGCCAGAACTTGACCCCCTTAACCTTGAGCATCTCGTCGGTGCGCCCGATCACGCTCTTGGGCATGGTCAGCCGCCGGCCGCAGACGCAGGCGGCCTCCTCTATCATGGTCAGGTCGCCGGTGCGGTAGCGCAGCAGGGGGGCTGCCTGCTTGTGCAAATGGGTCAGCACCAGCTCGCCTTTTTCGCCGGGGGCCACCAGTTCGCCGCTGGCCGGGTCTATCACCTCGGCGTAGACGAACTCGTCCATTATGTGCAGGCCGGTTTCGTGCCGGCAACTGCGCGCGATGGGCATGCAGTTGGCCATGGAGTAGGAGTCGATGATGGTCACCGGGCGGCTGAAGGCGGCCTTGACCCGCGCCGGGTACCCCTCCACCGAGGTGAAGGGCTCCCCGCCTACGAACAAGGTGCGCACCGAGGGTATGCCCTGCTCGGCCAGTTTCATGGCGAAGGTGGGGTTGGAGACCAGTACGCTCACCTCATAGTCGTTGATGAGCCGCACCGCCCGCTCCGACTCCCCCGGGCCCAGGGGGATCACCTTGGCGCCGTAGTACTCGAACTGGTTCTGGTAAAACAGCCCGGCAATGAACAGGTGGTAGCCGAAGGTGACCGCCGCCACGTCTTCGGTGGTGACGCCGGCCGCCTGCAGGCTGCGGGCGCAGACCTGGTGCATCCGTTCCAGGTCCTCCGCGGTCTGATAGACCGGGTAGAGCTGGTCGCCCGAGGGGGAGAAGTTAATGCGTGTCACCTGCGGGCTGTACAGGGAGCACTGGCTGGGCTTCTTGCGTATCTCGGCCTGGAACTCCGCCGAGGTGGTGAAAGGAATGCGCGCGAAGTCCGCCGTGGTCTTTATGTCCGCCGGCTTCAGCGAGGCAGCCTCCAGCTTGCGGCGATAAAACTCCGTCCGGTACAGCTTGTCTATCTGAGCCTGCAACAGCCCCAGCACTGCCATGCCTGTGTTCTCCGCCTCAGGCCACGGCCGGCCGCCCGCGGTCCGGTTCGAGGCCGATCCAAAGTAAGGTAGGCACCCGCGCGCACCCCGGACGCCGCCGGCTCAGGCCGGCCGCGCGGTCCGGTCCAGGCGGAAGGGCCCGAACCTGCTGGCCAGGTATATCACGATCAACAGGCCCACCCCCATCAGGTCAGTGGGCAGGTCCGGGAACAGGAACAAAAACGCCGTGCAGAATATCACGACCCGGTACACTCGGGGGAGTTTTCCGAAGAAGTATAGGTGCCCCTCCAGGCTGCCCGCCAGCAGTATGCAGCCCACCAGGGAGGATATGACGGCTCCGATCACCTCCTGGGTCGGTCCGGAGAGGATCATGGCCGGGTTGAGCACGAACAAGAACGGCACGATGTACTTGGCCGAACCCAGGCGCATGGACAGCAGGGCGGTGCGCATGGGGTCGGCGCCAGAGATGGCCGCGGCGGTGATGGCGCCCAGGGCCACCGGCGGGGTTATGTAGGACAGGCAGCCCCAGTACAGCACGAAGAGGTGGGCGCCCATCTCGTTCAGGCCCACGCCCACCAGGGCTGGCACCAGCACGATGGCCAGGAACACGTAGCAGGCGGTGACGGTCATGCCGATGCCCAGCACGAAGCTGGTCAGGGCGCCGAAGATCAGCAGCAGGGCCGTGTTGCCGCCGGCGTAGGTCACCAGCTCCCGGGAGAAGGAGTTGGCCACGCCGGTGCCGGACAGCGCGCCGATGATCAGGCCGATGCCGGCCAGGATGCCCGTGATCTGGGCCAGCAGCCGGCCCGACTCCACCAGGAAGGAGACGAACTTCTTGAAATTCAGGCGGGTATCCTTGCGGAACATGGAGCAGACGAACAGGAAGATCATCACGATGAAGGGCGCCCAGGCCTCGGTACGCATGTAGAACAGAGTGACCACCAACAGGATGATGGTGCCCAGGAAGAACCAGCCCGTCTTCAAGGTGTGGCTCAGCTTGGGCAGCTCGCTGCGGTCCAGGCCGCCCATGCCGTGGGACACGGCGTGCAGGTCCACCTGCAGCAGCAGGGTGAAATAGTAGAGGAAGGCGGGGAAGAAGGCGGCCAGCATGACCGCGGAGTAGGGGACGTTCAGGAACGAGGCGATCAAGAACCCCGCCGCGCCCATCACCGGCGGCATGATAGAGCCGCCCGTGGAGGCGCAGGCCTCCACCGCCCCGGCCCAGGTGGCGCTGTAGCCGGTCTTCTTCATGGCCGGGATGGTGACGGTGCCCGTGGTGACCACGTTGGAGATCACGCTGCCGCTCAGGCTGGCCATGAAGGCGCTGGAGATCACCGACACCTTGGCCGCGCCGCCCCGGGTGTGGCCCATCAGGGACATGGCGAAGTCCATGAAGAACTGGCCGCCACCGGTGACCACCAGAGCCACGCCGAAGATGATGAATCCCACCAGCAGGTCGCCCACCACCCGGGTGGGGATGCCGATGATGCTCTCCACGCCCATGGAGTGGTAGCGCACCGTTTCTAGTATGTTGAGCTCGTTGCCCCAGAGGAAGCCGGGCATGTAGCCGGCGAACAGGGGGTAGAAGGAGAAACCCAGGCAGACGTAGAAGAGGAAGTTGCCCCCGGTGCGCCGGATGCCCTCCAGGGCCAGCAGCCACAACAGCCCTCCGGCCAGGGTGGGCAGGAGCGGCGCCTGGTACTCCCAGCCCTTGGTCAGGATGTTATAGGCGTTGAGCCCCAGATAGATGTTGGCCACCAGGCTGACCGCGAACAGGAGCCAATCGTACCAGGGGACCTTCTTGTAGCCTGTGCGGCCGCCCGGGAAGATCAGAAACGCCAGGGACAGGTACATGGCCAGGATGTAGTAGTAGTAGGCGTTGCCGATGGGCATGAAGCCGGCCAGCTTCAGGTGGAATATCTGGTTGATGCAAAGCAGCGTGGCCAACCCTGAGATCACCGCGACCACCACATAGACCAGCTTGGATGACCTGACGCTATCTTTGGCAGGTTTTGTCTCGTCCGGGCGGGTCTCCGACATGGCTACAACCCCTATGGTTCAGACTTGCTCTGACAAGATGGGTGGCGGACTAACGGTGGCCGGCCAGCCACTGATGTGGCCGGCCGGCCACGGCTGTTTATTAATCGCCCAATACCTGCGCCCGCACCTTCAGCCAGTGCGCGGCGAACTGCTTCTCGGGCAGGCTCTTGATCTTCTTGTCCTGCATCATCTTCTTCCAGGTCTGCTGGAGCTTCTTCATGTGTGCTATGCGCTCGTTGTTCCAGGCCTCGGCCGCTGCGGTCCAGACGCCCTTTTCCTTCAGATAGCGGATGGCGCCCGGATGGAAGGGGGCGTCGGCCGGCGGCAGGCCCGCCTTCTTGATGGCCCAAAACGGCATGATTTTGTGGGCGTCCTTGTAAATGCCAAAGGCCTCGTCCATGGCTTTGGTCATGTTGTAAACCCACTTGGGATCCTTGTTCGCGTAAACGGTGATCATGGGGTAGCGGTACTCGGGCAGCCACACCGGCTTTTCCTTGGAGATACCCGCGCCTATGGTCTGCAGGCTCGGCGACAGGAATGGGGCTACCTTGGTCATGCGCTTCCAGGCGGCCTTGTCCTCGGGCCTAAACTGCGGCCAGTACAGGCCGCGGGCCGCGGTCTCCAGCTCATACATGATGGCGGCGGTGGCGACGGTCACCGAGGCGTCGGTCTTGCCCTCGATGAGAGCCTTGAGCGATGAGGCGTAGCTGGGGAACTCCACCCGCTGCACGTCCTTCCAGGTGAGGCCGGCGAAGGCCAGGAAGGCGTCCATCTTCACGTTCAGGGTGGGAGCGCCGGGGATGTAGGAGACCCGCTTGCCCTTGAGTTGTTGCAGGGTCTTTATGTTCGCGTCCTTGGCGGTGGCCAGGGCGATGGAATCGGGATGAGCCAGAAGGACCCGCAGGTCCTGGGGTCCCCACTCCGTTTTGGCGAAGTCGTACAAGCCCTCGGCCGCGAAGTACACCTCGTTGGCCAAAAAGCCACAGGTCACCCGGTTGGCGGTCAGGGGCATCAGCCGACCGATGGAAGTACCCGAGGGCAGCAGCCGGATGCGCGTGCCGAATTTCTTGCCAAAGGCGTCGGCAATCGCCGAGGCTTGCATGTAGCCCGAAGCGCCTACGTCATAGCAGCTCCACACCATGGTGCTGGGCAGGCCGCCCTTTTCAGCGGCCAGAGCGCCGGGTACGGCGCAAACCAAGGCCGCAACCAGCACTGCCAGGGCCAACCCGATTTTTCCCCTCGCGAAAAATGCCATCACTCAACCCTCCTTTGCAAATAAGGCCAACGTCTCTGCACACAGACACCAGCGCCGCGTTGTTTTCCGAGTTGCCGTCATCATTAAGGCGCCTTTTATGCGGGTGGATGGTTTGGGGGCAGGCTCATGGGCGGGCAGGCTGGCGGACCTGGAGGTCGCGGGCAGGGCGTAGGGCAGGAGCAGGGGGCCCGCTCCTGCGTCGCTGGCTTGGGAGTCGAACAAAGGATTATGCTGCGCTGCGCTGTCCACAGCTCACCCTGGCAAGGCACTTTTTCAGCCCGGCTTCTGCCCGGGCCGGCGTCCGCCACCCGCTGCGCCGGCCTTAACGGGTGATGGCCGGATAGGGCCCGTCATAGCCCAGGCCCTGGGAAATCTGCTGCCCGGCTGCAAACAAGCTGGCCTTTGCCCGCTCCACCAGCTTGGGGTCGTCCTTGTCCCTGACCTTCAGGGAGATGGATACGCTTGCCACCACCTCGTTGCTGTGGTTGAGCAGCGGAACGCCGATGGCGTACAGGTCCAGGGAAAACTCCTGGTCCACGATGGCGTAGCCCCGCTCCCTGGTCCTTTTGGCTTCTTTTAAAATCTCGGTTTTGCTCACCACGGTCTTGGAGGTGACCTTGAACAGGTTGGCCCGTTCCAGCAGGGCCTTCATATCCTCGTCGCTCAGGCTGGCCAGGAGTACCTTGCCCATGGCCGTGCAGTAGCTGGGCGTTTTGGAGCCCACGTAAACCGCAAAGGGATAGAACCGGGTTCTCTCTTTGCGGAAGATCACCAGCACCTCGGTGTCGTCCAGCACGCCCATGCTGACGCTGCGGTCCAGCTCGTTGGACAGGTCGTCCAGGTAGGGGCGGGCGTGGCTGTACACACCCTCGCTGTGCAGGAACCTAAAGGCCAGGCTGAGGACCTTGTTGCCCAGAAGGTACTTTTTGCCATCCACCCGGCGCACGTAGCCCAGCAGGATGAGGGTATTGAGAAAACGCTGGGCGGTGGTCTTGGTGGTGACCAGGTGGTTGGCGATCTGGGTCAGGGAGAGGGGCTCGGGGGCGCCGCCCAGCAGCTCCATGATGGCTATGCCCTTGGCAAAGGACTTGATGTAATTTTTATCACGCAATACGTTACCTGATTTCGATTTGCGTTATTTTAAATTTTCTTGTAGCCTGGCGTCAAGTGTCTTTTTAGACCGCCGGCCGGGCGGCTAGGAGCGCCGGGGAAGGCCGCTCCGGGTCTTGTGCAGGGATTAATTTAAGGGAGGGAGCACAGTGGAATCGATTTTCTACAGCCAGGAAGAACAGGCCTACGCCCAACAGGCGCGCGAGTTTTTCGAGCGCGAGGCGCGCCCGCACGTGCTGGCCATGGACCGCGAGAACAAGTACCCCTTTGAGCTGCTCAAGAAGATGGGGCAGCGCAAATACATCGGCGTGCGCTTCCCGGCCCAGTACGGCGGCGGCGGGCGGGACATGATGCACGAGGCCATCATCAACGAGGAGACCGCGGCCCAGTCCTACGCCCTGGCCTGCGCCCGCAGCGTGCCCCACCACTGCGCCTTCATCATCGCCAACTACGGCAGTGAGGAGCAGAAGCAAAAGTACCTGCCCGGCATCTTCAGCGCCGATCTCATCAGCGCCGAGTGCATCACCGAGCCCACCGGCGGCTCCGACGCCGCCCGCATGAAGACCAAGGCCGTGCGCCAGGGCAACAGTTGGGTCATCAGCGGCGAGAAGCGCTTCCAGGCCTCGGGCGCGGTGGCCGACCTGTTCGTGGTCTTCGCCATCACCAACCCCGATGTGCATCCCACCAAGGGCATGAGCGTCTTCGCGGTGGAAAAGGGCCACCCCAACATCGTGGCCATGGAAGAGTTTGACACCATGGGCTGGCGGGGTCTGCGCATCGTCTCCGAACTTATCTTCGACAAGGTGGAGGTGCCGGCGGAGAACCTGATCGGCGAAGAGGGTCAGGGCTTCCCCATCCTGATGGACATGCTCAACAGCGAGCGCATCCTGGTGGCCAGCGGGCTATTGGGCACCGCGCGCACCTGCCTGGACATCGCCACCCGCTACTCCATGGAGCGCGAGGCCTTCCACCGCCCCATCCGCGCCTTCGAGGGCATCAGCTTCAAGATCGCCGAGATGGCCACCCGCCTGGAGGCAGCCTGCCTGTTGCGCACCAAGGCCGCCCGCATGCTGGACCAGGGCCTGGACGTGACCAAGATTGCGGCCATGGCCAAGGGCTTCGCGGCCGAGAACGCCTTCTGGATCGCCAACGAGGCCCTGCAGGTCATGGGTGGCATCGGCTACACTACCAAGCACGACATGGAGCGCCACTTCCGCGACATCCGGGGCGGCATGGTGGCCGTGGGCACCAACGAGATCATGCGGCTGGTGGTGCAGCGGGAGCATTACCGGGAGTTCTCCGAGAATCAACCTGCCTAAGCACCTGGGGGTAGGACATGCCTGCGCTGAGGTTCCTTACCACGGACTACACCTACGCCGATCTCTCCACCGGCATCTCCCCGGCCATCGAGCGCGCCCTGGAGGAGAAAAAGGGCCAGAGCACCCTGCTGGTGAACCTATTCAGCCAGGACAGCTTCACGGTGGGCGTCCTGGAGGACCCCGAGAAATCCCTGGACCTGGACTTCTGCCGCGAGCAGGGCATCGTGGTGCGCCGCCGTCAGAACCCCGGCGGCACGGTTTACGGCGTCAAGGGCTCGGCCATGCAGTGCCTGTATGTGGACCTGGCCGAGCCCTGGGTGCCCTTCAAGACTATCGGCGAGGCCTTCCCCTTTTTCCTGGAGCGCATGGCCCAGGTCACCAGCCGGCTATTCGGCATAGAGGCCAAGTACCGGCCGGTGAACGATATCGAGGTTGAGAGCCGCAAGCTGGTGGCCACCTCGGCCCGCCTGGAAAAGGGCATCCTCACCCTGCGCAGCGTGATCAACGTCACGCCGGCCGACCGGGCCGTGATGTCCCGGGCCATCATCAACCGGCCCGAGAAGTTCCAGGACAAGAAGTACAAGGACGGAGGCAGCCGCTTCACCTGCTTTCAGGATGAGGTGGGCCGCGAGGTGGCCCGGGAGGAGGTGCTGGCCCTGGCCCGGGAGACCATGGCCCAGGTCTTCGGGCCGGAGGTGTCCCTGGCGCCGGGCCAGATGAGCGCCCTGGAGCGGCAGTACTATGGCCAGTACCAGGCCCGCTACAACTCCGCGGAGTGGTTCTACGCCAACTCCGAGCGCAGCCGCTTCCGGGATATCCCGGCGGACGCGCGCAAGGCAGAGGCCTTTTTCAAGGCCCCGGCCGGGCTCATCGGCGTGACCATCCTGGCCCGGCGGGGACGCATCCACGACCTGATCCTACTGGCCGACTTCCACCCCAGCCCGCAGACGGTGCTGGCGGACATGGAGCAGGCCCTGCGCGGCCAGGAACTGTCCCTGGCGGCCATCCAGGAGCGGGTAGCCAAGGTGTACCGCCGGCCCGGCGTGGAGATCCCCGGCACCAGCCTGGAGGACTTCGCGGCCTTGTTCAGCAAGGCCCTGGCCCAGCTTTAGGCCAACCCGGCCGGGGAAGGCCCGGCCAAGGCAATGCGCCCATGCTCAGCGAGCTGATAAAGGAGCACATCCGCAGCCCCCGCAACGTGGGGATCCTGCCCGGGGCCGACGGGGTGGGCGAGTTGGTGGGCCCAGTCTGCGGCGACCAGGTGACCTTTTACGTCAAGCTGCGGCAAGGGCGCATCGCCGCGGCCAGCTTCACCACCCACGGCTGCTGGGCCCTCATCGCCGTGTGCTCCTACCTCACGGAGCGGGTGCCGGGCATGACCCCGGCCGAGGCCCTGGCCATCGACGGCCAGCACCTGGCCCGGGAGGTGGCCGGCTTGCCCGAGGACAAGTGGCCCTGCGCCGTGCTGGCCGCCGCGGTCCTGCAGCAGGCCGTGCGCCACTGCGGGCGGTCGGGCTGACGGCGCCGGGGGGCGATTTTTTCCGGCCGCGCAGGGCGAATTTTCTTGCTAAGAATTATAAATATAATTAAAATAATGATTAAATAAATTTAGGAGAAGTCTGTTTTGGACGAACACAAGGCATGAAACCGACGACGGGCAAAGGCAAGACACCAGCGGCCAAGCGCGGCCTGGCCAGCGAAGAGGTTTACCTCAAGATAAAAAACATGATCTACCTAAACCACCTGGCGCCGGGGCAGAAGATCATCTACAGCGACCTGGGCCAGAGGCTCAATATCAGCATCACGCCGGTGATCCAGGCCCTCAACCGCCTGGAGGCCAGCGGTTTCGTCTCCTACATACCTAACAAGGGCTACTTCGTGGGCGAGATAACCGAGGCCGAGGCGGTGGACCTCTACGAGGCCCGCGAGGCCTTGGAGCTGTACATCATCCCGGGCATCATCCAGAACATTGACAAGCGGACCATCGACCAGATACGGGCCTCGTTCAAGCAGAACGGCGGCCAGGACCAGGGTTCGCCCAGCCGCAGGTTCATCCTGGTGGATGCCCAGTTCCACCTCAGGCTGGCCGAGTTCGGGGGCAACGAGGTCATCACCCGCATGCTGCGGGATGTCTTTGAAAAGCTGTACCTGAAGTATCGGCCGGAGTACCTGGAGGCTCCTCGGACCAAGGAGGTTGCCGCCGAGCATCGCGCCATCCTGGACGCCCTGCGCGGCCGCGACGCCCAGAAGGCCGCCGCCGCGGTGCGCAGCCATATCGCGCGCAGCAAGCAACGGGTGACCCGGCTGCTGCGCCTGCACCAGGAGGGCGGCCCCCTGTAGGCCGCGGCGATAAGCCCCGCGCCGCGGGCAGAACGGGCCATCAACAAAGGCTTAGAGCATGGGATACGAACATGTAATCTACAAGGTGCAGGGCGGCATCGGCCATCTGGTCATCAACCGCCCCCAGGCGCGCAACGCCCTGAACCGGGCCGCCCGCCTGGAGATGGCCGCGGTGCTGGAGCAGGTGAGGCAAGACCCAGCGGTCAAGGTGCTGGTGCTCTCCGGGGCCGGCGGCAAGGCCTTCGCCGCTGGCTCGGATGTCAAGGAGCTGAGCCAATACGACGCCCTGGCCATGGAGCAGTTCATGGATACCCTTGCCCAGGGCTTCTACACCCGCTTCGAGGAGCTGGACCGGCCGGTGATCGCCATGATCGACGGCCTCTGCCTGGGCGGAGGGTTGGAGCTGGCCCTGGCCTGTGACCTGCGCATCGCCTCGGACCGCTCCCAGCTCGGTCTGCCCGAGATACGCCTGGGCATCATGCCCGGCGGCGGCGGCACCCAGCGCCTGCCCCGCCTGGTGGGCGTGGCCAAGGCCAAGGAGCTCATCTTCACCGGCGAGCTGCTCTCGGCCCAGGAGGCCGAGCGCCTGGGCATCCTCAACCGGGTCTATCCGGCCGAAGAGCTGGAGGCGCGAGTGATGGAGCTGGCCCAGAAGATCGCCGCCAAGAGCAGCCTGGCCCTCAAGTGGGCCAAGAAGGCCATCAATGCCTCCCATGAGTCGGGGCTGCGCATGGGCCTGGCCTACGAGGCCATGGTGGAGTGCCTGCTGTTCACCAGCCAGGACCGCCAGGAGGGGCTCAAGGCCTTGTTCGAAAAGAGGACGCCGGAGTTCAAGGGAAGATAACCGGACCTGGATTCTGAACCAAGCAGGGATGGGGTTAGAGATGTCTGTACTACACCAAGAGCTGACGGAAGAGCAGCGCATCTTCCTGGACATGATGACCGACTTCGCCGACAACGAGGTGGCGCCCTTGGCCGAGGAGGCCGAGGCCACGGGCAACACCCCGCGCCAGCTCTTCGAGCGCATGGGTGAGATGGGATTTTTGGGACCCCGCTACCCCGAGGAGCTGGGCGGCGGCGGCGGCGACAAGATCACCGAGTGCATCATGGTGGAGCAGCTGGGGCGCATCTGCTCCGGCTTCTGCGGAGCCGTGGTGGCCCATAGCGGCCTGGGCACCATGCCCATCTACCTGCACGGCTCCGAGGAGCAGAAGGAGCGCTTCCTCAAGCCCGCCGTGCGCGGTCAGAAGATCGCCGCCTTCGGTCTGACCGAGCCCAACGTGGGCTCCGACGCCGCCTCCATCCAGACCCGGGCCCTGCGCGACGGCGACAGCTATGTCATCAACGGCACCAAGATGTTCATCACCAACGGCCCCATCTGCGACTACGTGATCGTGGCCGCCTACACCCAGCCGGAGAAGCGGGGCCTGGGCATTAACCTGTTCATCGTGGAAAAGGGCACCCCCGGCTTCACGGTGAGCAAGAAGCTGGAGAAGGTGGGCAACCACTCCGCCGAGACCGGCGAGCTGGTCTTCGAGGACTGTCGGGTACCGGCCGAGAATATGATCGGCGGCAAGGAGTGCGGCGGCTTCCAGCAGCTGGAGGACACCCTGATCTCTGGCCGCATCACTTACGGCGCGCGCTGCCTGGGCACTGCCCAGGCCTCCTACGACCTGACCCTGGACTACGCCCGGCAGCGGGTGCAGTTCGGCCGGCCCATCATCAACTTCCAGGTCAACAGCTTCCGCGTGGCCGAGATGGCCATGTACATTGACATCATGCGCTCCTACGTCTGGCGGGTGGCCCGGCTCTACGACGCCGGGGTTAACGTCAAGAAGGAGTCCTCCATGGTCAAGCTATTCTGTTCGGAGATTTTGCAGAAGATCACCGGCGACGCCATGCAGATCCACGGCGGCTACGGCTACATGTCCGAGTACGCCATCCAGCGGCACTGGCGCGACGGCCGCCTGTTCACGGTGACCGAGGGCACCTCCGAGGTGCAGCACATGGTCATCGCCCGCGAACTGGGGTTTTAGCCAGCCATGGACGAGCTGATCAAACAACTGCGCCAGAAGAGCGAGCAGGCCCGCCTGGGGGGCGGGGCCCAGGCCATCGCCAAGGAGCACGCCAAGGGCAAGCTCACCGCCCGGGAGCGCATTGAGGGGCTGTTCGACCCCGGCAGCTTCATCGAGGTGGGCCTCCTCACCGACCACACCTGCCACAACTTCGGCCTGGAGGAAAAATCCCTGCCCGGCGACGCGGTGGTGACCGGCTACGGCCTGGTGGAGAATAGGCCGGTGTTCGCCTTCGCCCAGGACGCCACGGTCATGGGCGGGGCCCTGGGCGGCATGCACGCCCAGAAGATCTGCACCATCATGGACCTGGCCATCAAGGCCGCGGCGCCCATCGTGGGGCTCAACGACTCGGCCGGGGCACGGGTGCAGGAGGGCGCCGACTCCCTGGCCGGCTACGGGCTCATCTTCAAGCGCAACGTGGAGGCCAGCGGCGTGGTGCCCCAGATATCGGCCATCATGGGCAACTGCGCCGGCGGGGCGGTGTATTCCCCGGCCATGACCGACTTCATCTTCATGGTGCAGAAAAGCTCCTACATGTTCATCACCGGACCCAAGGTGATCAAGTCGGTCACCGGCGAGGAAGTGGACATGCAGACCCTGGGTGGGGCGCGCATCCACTCCAAGATATCGGGCAACTGCGACCTGGCCTGCGCCGACGACGCCGAGTGTCTGCACCAGATCCGCCGGCTGCTGTCTTTTCTGCCCAGCAACTGCGGCCAGCAGCCGCCCCACCGGCCCAGCGGCGCCTCCAACGACTTCGACTCCGAGATTCACCAGATCATCCCCGAGGACCGCAAGAAGTTCTTCGACGTGCGCCGGGTGATAGAGCGCCTGGTGGACCAGGGCGACTTCCTGGAGATCAAGCCCCAGTACGCCCCCAACGTGGTCTGCGGCCTGGGCCGGGTGGACGGCTACAGCGTGGGTCTGGTGGCCAACCAGTCGCGTTACCTGGGCGGGGCCCTGGACAGCGACGCCTCGGACAAGGCCTCGCGCTTCGTGCGCTTCTGCGACGCCTTCAACATTCCCCTGGTGAACCTGGTGGACGTGCCGGGCTATCTGCCGGGGGTCAAGCACGAGTACAGCGGCATCATCCGCCACGGCGCCAAGATGATCTACGCCTACGCCGAGGCCACGGTGCCCAAGATAACCATCATCCTGCGCAAGGCCTACGGCGGAGCCTACCAGGCCATGTGCAGCAAGCAGCTGGGCGCCGACCAGGTCTGGGCCTGGCCCTCGGCCGAGATCGCGGTCATGGGCGCCGAGGGGGCGGTGGACATCGTCTTCGCCAAGGAGGTGGCCGCCGCCGCCGACCCGGCCGCGGCCCGGCAGGCCCGCATAGAGGAGTACCGGGACAAGTTTACCAGCCCCTATTACACGGCCAAGCTGCTGCACGTGGACGCGGTGATCGAGCCCGGCAACACCCGGCCGCACTTGGTTCGGGCCTTGCAGGCCCTGCGCAACAAACGCGAGCAAAAGCCGGTGCGCCGGCACGGCAACATCCCGCTCTGAGCATTCGGAAAGGGGGATAGAATTGGCTGCGGCTGATCGACGTATAAGGGTCCTGGCGGCCAAACCCGGCCTGGACGGCCACGACCGGGGCATCAAGGTGGTCTGCGCCGGGCTCAAGGACGCGGGCATGGAGGTGATCTACGCCGGCCTGCGCCAGACCCCGGAGGCCATCGTCAACACCGCCCTGCAGGAGGACGTGGACGTGATCGCCCTGAGCACTCTGTCCGGCGCGCACAACCAGCACCTGCCCCGGGTAGCCAGGCTGCTGCAGGAGAAGGGCGCCGGACACATCCTGCTGATGGCCGGCGGGGTGGTGCCCAAGGAGGACCGCCTTATTCTGAAGAAGCAGGGCGTCAAGGAGATCTACGGGCCCGGCACCACCATGGAGGAGATCACGGCCTTCATCCGGGCCAACGTGTCATTGTCCTGAGAAGCACAACGGGATAGCGGTTATGGACAAGCCAGAGATCGAGAAGAACAAAAAGGAATGGGCCCAGCGCCACCCGGAGGTGGACTCCCTGACCCCGCGCAGCACCGACTGGGGCGACCCGGTGGACCCGTTGTGCACGCCAGGCCCGGCGGGCTCGCCAAACTACCTGGGCGAACTGGGCTTCCCGGGCGAGTACCCCTTCACCCGCGGCATCTACCCCACCATGTACCTGGGCCAGCCCTGGACCGTCCGCCAGTACTCGGGCTACGAGTCGCCCAAGGACACCAACCTGCGCTTCCGCTACCTGCTGGACCAGGGCCAGACCGGGCTGTCGGTGGCCTTCGACCTGCCCACCCAGATCGGCTACGACTCGGACCACCCCATGAGCGCCGGCGAGGTGGGCAAGGTGGGGGTGCCGGTGGACACCCTGGAGGACATGGAGGTCATCTTCGACGGGCTGCCCCTGGACAAGCTCTCCACCTCCATGACCATCAACGCGCCCTCGGCGATCCTGCTGGCCATGTACATCTGCATCGGCAAGAAGCAGGGCCTAGAGCCCAAGGTGCTGCGCGGCACCATCCAGAACGACATCCTCAAAGAGTACACGGTGCGGGGGACCTACATCTTCCCGCCCAAGCCCTCCATCCGGCTCATCACCGACATCTTCGCCTACTGCGGCCAGCACGTGCCGCGCTTCAACACCATCAACGTAGCCGGCTACCACCTGCGCGAGGCCGGCTGCTCGGCGGTGCAGGAGATCGCCTTCAGCTTCTGCAACGCCATCGCCTACATCGAGGCCGGGCTCAAGGCCGGCCTGAACATCGACAAGTTCGCCCCGCGCATCAGCTGGATATTCAACACCAGCAACAAGATCTTCGAGGAGGTGGCCAAGTACCGAGCGGCCCGGCGTATCTGGGCCGAGCTGCTGCGCGGCCGCTTCCAGGCCCAGGACCCGCGCTCCTGGATGCTGCGCTTCCACACCCACACCTCCGGCGCCAGCCTGACCGCCCAGCAGCCCCTGAACAACGCCATCCGGGTGGCTTACCAAACCCTGGCTGCGGTGCTGGGCGGGGCCCAGTCCATCGCCGCCTGCTCCTACGACGAGGCCCTGAACCTGCCCACCGAGGAGTCGGCGCGCACCAGCCTGCGCACTCAGCAGATACTGCTGGAGGAGGCGGGGGTGGTGGACACCATCGACCCCCTGGGTGGCTCCTACTACGTGGAGGCCCTCACCGCGCGCATCTACCAGCGCATCAAGGAGCTGATGGCCAAGATCGAGGACATGGGCGGGGCCGTGGCCGCGGTGGAAAACGGCTTCGTGCAAAAAGAGATCGAACAACGCGCCTATCAGATACAATGCGACATCGAAAGCGGTAAGCGGGTGGTGGTGGGCGTGAACAAGTACACCATCCAGGAAGAAGAGAAGGAAAGCCCCATCAAATCCAACCCCCAGGCTGAGCAGGCCCAGATAGAGCGCCTGAACGCGGTTAAGGCCCGGCGCAACCCGGAGGCGGTGCAACGCAGTCTGGCCGCAGTGCGCAAGGCCGCCCAGGACCAGGACAACCTCATGCCGGTGATCATCGAGGCCTGCGAGGCCTACGCCAGCCTGGGCGAAATCTGCGGCGTGCTGCGCGAGGAGTTCGGAGAGTACCAGCAGGTGAGGACCATCTGAGGCGGGGCGGGGCTGCCCCCAGCCCCGTCGCCAGCAGGAGGAAGCGATTCATGGCGGGCATCATTTCGGCTGCGGCCCATATCCCCTATCTCAAAATGGAGCGCAAGGTCATCGGCGGCGCCTGGGAGCGGGGCTCGCTGCCCGGCTGCCGCAGCGTGGCCGGCAGCGACGAGGACTCCCTGACCATGGCCGCCGAGGCCGCTACGGCCTGCCTGGGCCAGACCGACCGCGGCAGCCTGGACGGGGTCTTCTTTGCCTCCACCACCGCGCCCTACCGCGAAAAGCAGAGCGCCAGCCTGCTGGCCACGGTTTTGGACCTGCGGGTGGAAGTGCAGACGGTGGACTTCGGCAATTCCCTGCGCTCGGGCCTGAGCGCCCTGCGCCTGGCCCTGGACTCGGTGGCCGGCGGCGCGGCCGGCTCGCTGCTGGTGACCAGCGGCGAGCAGCGCCTGGGCTTCCCGCGCTCGGATCAGGAGCAGCTCTTCGGCGACGCCGGGGCCGCGGTGCTGGTGGGCGGGGACCAGGCGTCGGTGGCCTACCTGGGCGGCTTCCGGGTGAGCGACGAGATCACCGATGTCTGGCGCATGGAGCAGGACCGCTACGTGCGCACCTGGGAGGGCCGCTTCGTCTCCGGCGAGGGCTACCTGGCGGTCATGACCAAGGCCGTCAAGGGACTCTTGGCCAAGCTGGGGCTCAAGCCGGGCGACATAGCCAAGGCCGTTATCCCGGCGCCCGAGGCCCGCGCCCTGCAGGACCTGCTCAAGAAGACCGGCCTCACCGGCGAGGGCCAGGCCGCCCAACCCCTGCTGGACCAGGTGGGCTTCTGTGGCGCGGCCCAGCCCCTGCTCATGCTGGCCGCGGCCCTGGAGCAGGCCCAGCCCGGCCAGAAAATTCTCCTGGCCGCCTACGGCGACGGCGCCGAGGCCCTGCTGTTCGAGGTGCGGGGCGCGGTGGCCAAGCCGGCCAGCGACCTGGCCGGGCAGTTGGCCAACCGGCGGGCGCTGAACTCCTACGCCCGCTTCCTGAGCTTCCGGGACACCGTGGAGCCGCTGCCCGGCGAGCCCTTCCGCCTGGTGCCCTCGGCCACCGTGACCTGGCGCGAGCGCGACTCCCTGCTGCGCTGCCAGGGCAGCAAGTGCCGGGTCTGCGGCACCGTGGCCTATCCCATCCAGCGCGTCTGCGACCACTGCCGCAGCATAGATCAATTCGACACCGTGCGCCTGAGCGGCCTGAGCGGCGAGGTCTTCACCTTCAGCCGGGACAACCTGGCCGGCCGCTCCGACGACCCGGTGGTGGTGCAGACCGTGGTGCAGATGGAAAACGGGGCCCGCTTCTACGGCCTGATGACCGACTGCGACCCCAGCCAGGTGGATCTGGGCCTGCCGGTGCGGCTCACTCTGCGCCGCTTCCACGACCTGGGGGGGTTCCACAACTACTTCTGGAAATGCCGGCCGGTCAGGTAACGGGGAGATAATCATGGGAAGCATAAAGGATAAAGTTGCCATCATCGGCATGGGCTGCAGCCAGTTCGGCGAGCGTTGGGACGCCGGCACCAGCGACCTGGCCATCGAGGCGGCCGGCGAGGCCTTCGCCGACGCCGGGGTGGGGCCCCAGGACATAGAGGCCTGCTACTTCAGCACGGTCTACGCACCCATGGGCGGCGTGGGCGGCACCATCGCCGCCGACGCCTTGAAGCTGCGCGACATACCAATCATCCGCAACGAGAACTGGTGCACCAGCGGGCACATCGCCCTGTTCGAGGCCTGCCTGGCCGTGGCCAGCGGCATGTACGACGTGGTCATGGCCCTGGGCGTGGAGAAGCTCAAGGACACCGGCTACCCCGGCCTGGGCATGGGCCGCGGCATGAACCCGGTGCTGGAGGCGCGGCGCACCGCGCCCGGCTCCTTCGCCCTCATCGCCAAGCGCTACTTCCAGGCCAACGGCCTGAGCGACAAGGAGGGCAAGGAGCTGATCGGCCGCATCGCGGTGAAGAACCACGACAACGGCAGCCTCACCCCCAAGGCCCATTTCCACAACAAGGTGACCCTGGACAAGGTGGTGGCCGCCCCGCTGATCGCCTGGCCTCTGGGCCTGTTCGACTGCTGCGGCAACAGCGACGGCGCCGCCTGCGCCATCATCACCCGCGCCGACCTAGCTAAGAGCTTCCGCGACGACCCCATCTACATCAAGGGCATGGGCGTGGCCATGGACTCCAGCATGCCCCACCTGCGGCCCGGCTTCGACTGGATCCACTTCGGAGCCCTGATGAACTCCTCGCGCCAGGCCTACGCTATGGCCGGCATCACCAACCCGCGCGAGGAGCTGGACGTGGCCGAGGTGCACGACTGCTTCACCATCACCGAGCTGGCCATCTACGAAAACTTCGGCTTCAGCCCCGAGGGCGGCGCCCGGGCGGACATCGAGGCGGGCTTCTTCGAGCGCGGGGGCAAGCTGCCGGTGAACATCGACGGCGGCCTCAAGTGCTTCGGCCACCCCATCGGCGCCAGTGGCCTGCGCATGACTTATGAGATATACAAGCAGCTGCAACAAAAGGTGGACAACCCGGCCCGGCAGGTCAAGAATCCGCGCCTGGGGCTGTCGCACACCTTCGGCGGCCCGCCCCAGATCAGCGCGGTGGCCATCCTGGGCAATGAACGCGGTTAGGTGAACATCGGAAAAGCGGAGGAGGCTTTCGTCATGCAGATAAAAAAGGTCATGGTAGTGGGCTGCGGTACCATGGGCTCGGGCATCGTGCAGGTCTGCGCCCAGCGCGGGCTGCCGGTGGTGATGAGCGACGTGTCCCAGCCAATGCTGGATAAGGCGATGAAGACCATCGCCTGGTCCGTGGGCAAACTGGCCGAGAAGGGCAAGCTGGCCGGCACGCCCCAGGAGGTGATGGACCGCATAACCGTGGCCTCGGACCTGCAAGAGGGCGCGGACGCCGACCTGATCATCGAGGCGGTGTTCGAGGATTTGGCGGTCAAGAAGGAGCTCTTCGCCCGCCTGGAGGCGGTGGTGCCCGAGACCACCCTGCTGGCCTCCAACACCTCGGCCATTCCCATCAGCGCCATCGGCGGCGCCCTCAAGAAGCCGCAGCGCATGCTGGGCCTGCACTTCTTCAACCCGGTGCCCATGCTGGACGCGGTGGAGGTGATCAAGGGCATCTCCACCAGCGAGGAGACCATGGTGGCGGGCGTGGAGTTCATCCGCTTCCTGGGCAAGCAGCCCATCCGGGTGGACAGCGACATCGCCGGCTTCATCCTTAACCGCTGCAACATGCTCACCAACATGGAGGCCTACCGCCTGGTGGAGATGAAGGTGGCCACGCCCGAGGACATCGACACCGGCTTCCGGTTGGCCTTCGGCCGCAAGATGGGGCCCCTGGAGACCTCGGACCTGGTGGGCCTGGACGTGCAGCTCATGGCCTACACCAACGTGTACAACGAGGAGAAGGACCCGCGCTTCTACCCGCCCTCCATCCTGCGCCGCAAGGTGGAGGCCGGCCACCTGGGCCGCAAGACCGGCAAGGGCTGGTACGAGTACAACCCGGACGGCACGCGCAAGAAGTAGCGGCATTCGGGGATAGAAAACCGGCCTCCCGCTGGAGACCGGTGCTGAAAATGACACGGGCGGGGCCACCAGGTCCCGCCCGTTTTTTGCGGCCGCAGAGGCCGGCTAGGCGCTCTCGGACAGAGGGAAGGCGCTGTCCTGCTGGGCGATCAGACTGTCGATCACCCGGGTGCGGCCCGAGATGACGTGGCTGCGGATGGTGGCCACCGCCCCCTCCACGTCCCGGCGCTGCAGGGCCTCCAGGACCATGCGGTGCTCGCGGGCGATCTCCTTGACCCGGTCCTGGTGCAGGTACTCCGGCCGGTACTTGAGGTAGAGTTTCTCGAATATCTCCTGCAGCATCCTGCAGATCACCTCATTGCCCGAGAAGCCGGCGATCTTGAGGTGAAACTGGGCGTCCAGGAGGATGAGCCGGCGCCCCAGAACGTTGTCCTGCTCGGTGCGGTGGCGGCCGAAGGCCTCCTTGATCTCTTGCAGGTTTTTGGCGGTGAGGTTCTCGATCACCTTGGGGACGATGAACACCTCCAACGCCTCGCGGGCCTCGTACAGCTGCACGGCCTCCTGCACGGTTATCTCGGCCACGAAGTAGCCCTTGTTGGGGGTGTAGTTGACGAAGCCCGAGGCCTCCAGGCGGTTGAGGGCCTGGATCACCGGGGTCACGCTGATGTTCAGGCGCTTGCCCAGGTCGTTGTAGATGATCTTCTGCCCCGGAGCCAGCTGGTTCATGTAGAGCATCTTCTTGATCTTCTGGTAGGCCTCCTCGATGGCGATCCCCCTGCGGTTGGTCTTGGCTTTGTCCGGTGACTTGGTTGCGCCCTTCATCGATTTTTCCCCTTGGCCCGGCTGAACCCGTTCCTGGTTGGCCGCCCCCGGTGGCCCACCGAAATCAAGCAACACAAGTTAATAGGCGATAAATTTTTTCTAAGAAACCGCGAAACCTAAATATTCATCTGTGCGCTTATGGATGCCGGCTCCGGCCGCCGCATCTTGCACCGACCCCGGCGCGCACCGGGCGAAACTCAAGATAAGTGCAACAAGTACCAGATGGCCAGGGCATAAGCAACGGCCAATCAGGGCCGCGGCCTCGGTCCCGGCCATTTTTCGGCCCGCAAACGCCGTAAGATGCAGCCGGCCGGGCCTGATGGCAGGCCATGGCGTTCCCTTGCGTCTAGGGACGGTAAAGCTCGCGGACCACCACTAGCCGCATGATCTCCGAGGTGCCCTCGAAGATGCGGAACACCCGCGCGTCGCGGTAGAGTTTCTCCACCAGGTACTCGTGCATGTAACCGTAGCCGCCCAAAACCTGTATGGCCCGGTCCGCCACCCAGTTGGCCGTCTCCGCAGCGTAGAGCTTGGCCATGGCGCTTTCGCGGGTGATGCGCCTGCCTTGAGTGGCAAGCCAGGCCGCCCGCCAGGTCAGTAGTCGGGCGGCGTCGATGCGGGTGGCCATCTCGGCCAGGGGGAAGGAGACGCCCTCGAACTTGTTGAGGGTCTTGCCGAACTGGCTGCGCTGCCCGGCGTAGTCCACCGCGATCTCCATGGCCGCGCGGGCGATGCCCAGGGCCAGGGCCGCCACCATGATCCGGCTCTCGTCGAACATGCGCATGGACATCAGGAAGGCCTGGCCCTCGGGGCCCAGGCGGTCTTCGGCCGGCACCTCCACGTCCTCCAGGATCAGCTCGGCGGTGTGGGAGGCCCGGATGCCCATCTTAACCTCCTCCTTGCCCATGGAAAATCCCGGCGGGTGGCCGTCGATGATGAAGGCGGTCATGCCTTCCATGCCCCGGCTGCCGGCCATGCGCGCGTAGACTACGGTTATATCGGCGATGCCGCCGTTGGTGATGAAGGTCTTGCGCCCGTTGAGGACGTAGCGGTCGCCCTTCTTGACCGCCGTGGTGCGGATGCCGGTCACGTCGCTGCCCGCGTCGGGCTCGGTCATGCCCATGGCGGCCAGGGTGATGCGCTCCGGATCGCAGAGCCGGGTGAGGTACTTCTTCTTCTGCTCCGGGGTGCCCATGTGCATGATGGGCGTGGCGGCCAGGTTGGAGGCCAGCATAGCTATGGTCAGGCCAGCGCAGCCCCAGGCCAGCTCCTCGCGCACCAAGGCCCAGCAGAGCTGGTCCTCCACCCCGGCCCCGCCGTACTCCTCGGGATAGCGGAAGGCGATCAGCCCCACCTCGTGGCCCTTGCGGATCAACTCCGGCGGATAGCTGTGGGAGGCGTCGCAGGACAGGGCCAGGGGCCGCAGCTCCTTGGCCGCGAAGTCGTGGGCCGTCTTCTGAAACAGGCGCTGCTCCTCGTTCAACTTGAAACCGATCATGCGTCTTGTCCTCTGGGGCCGCTCGACTCGCCGGCCTTGGCTTCTCTTAAGCGAACTTCTCAGGGTAAATCTTCTTCAACTCCTGCTTGACCACCTTGCCCGAGGCGTTCAGCGGCAGCTCCTCCACCAAGTGCACGCCGCCGCGGGGCTGCTTGTAGTCAGCCAAGCGCTCCTTGAGCAGGGCCAGCAGCTCGGCCTCGGAGGGCGGCAGTGCGTCGGGCCGGGGCACCACGAAGGCCACCGTGGTCTCGCCCCAGACCGGGTGGCTGCGGCCCACCACCGCCGCCTGGGCCACCGCTGGGTGGCAGAGCAGGGCGTCCTCGATCTCCTTGGGGTAGACGTTGAAGCCGCCGCTGATGATCATGTCCTTCTTGCGGTCCACCAGGAACAGGTAGCCCTTTTGGTCCAGGTAGCCCAGGTCGCCGGTGTGGTACCAGCCCCCGCGCAGGGCTTCGGCGGTCTGCTCGGGCTGGCGCCAGTAACCGGCCATCACGTTGCTGCCGCGCAGCACGATCTCGCCCACCTCGCCCCGGGGCAGCTCCCGGTCCTCTTCGTCGAAGATGCGCACCTCGGCGTTGATGCCCTCCTGGCCGATGGAGCTGAGCCGCTTTTCCATCTCCGGCGAGCCGTCCAGCACATGGTCCCGGTGAGCCAGGAAGGCGATGTAGCCGGGGGAGGTCTCGGTGGCCCCGCAGGCGCCCATGAACTGCCAGTCGAAGCGGGCCATGGCCCGGCGCAGGGTCCCCGCGGGCATGGGCGCCGAGCCGTAGCAGATGGTGCGCAGGCTGGAGATATCGTGCTTATCCAGCTCCGGGCACTCCAGCAGCTTGAGCAGCATGACCGGCACCAGGAAGGCGGTGGTCACCCGTTCCCGCGCAATGGTGGCCAGGTAGGCGGCCGGATCGAACTTGTTCAGCAGTACCACCGTGTTGCCCCGGAAGGTGCTGGAGAACAGGGTGCCCACCCCCGCGGCCTGGTAGATGGGCGCCGCCAGCAGGGCCACGTCCTCGGGCCGGGTGCGGCGGCTGATGGCCGAGGCCTGGGCCGAGGAGAACAGGTTGCGGTGGGTCCACATCACGCCCTTGGGCCGGCCGGTGGTGCCGCTGGTGTAGATCAGGGCCGCCAGCTCGTCGTCGCGGCGTTCGGTCTCCAGGCGCTCGCCGAGCTGGCCCTCCAGCAGCGACTCGTAGGCCGGCCCCGTCGCGGCCTCGGAGCCCAGCACGAAGACCTGGCAGCCGTCCGCCGCCAGCCGCGCCTGGTCCAGCTTGTCCTGGTATTCCCGGCCCACCACCAGCGCAGCCGGCTGGGCGTCCTCCAGGATGGCGGCCAGCTCCGGTGGGGCCAGGCGGGCGTTGAGCGGACAGAAGGCCCCGCCGGCCTTCATGGCCCCGAAGAACACCTCCACGTTTTCGGTGGCGTTGTGATTGAGCACGCAAACCCGGTCGCCGGGCCTGAGCCCCTGGGCCAGCAGGCCCCGGGCCAGCTGGTTGGTGCGCTGGTCGAAGCGACCGAAATTCAGGCGCCGCCTGCCCTCCACCAGGTAGTCCTTGTCCGGGTGGAACTTGGCGTTTTTTTCAGCCAGGTAGGAAAAGAGCATCTGATCGGGCCGGACCATCAAGCCCCTCCCATCAGGTTCAGGCCGCCCGTTGCCGGCCGCCGCTTATCTGGCGTCCTCACTCGCGCAGAAGCTCCCGGGCGATGATCATCTTCTGTATCTCCGAGGTGCCGCCGCCTATCTCCACCAGCTTGGCGTCGCGCATGTAGCGCTCCACGGGGTACTCGCGCATGTAGCCGTAGCCTCCGTGGATCTGGATGGCGTCCAGGGCGGCCTTGGTGGCCATGGCCGAGGCGTAGTACTTGATGATGGCCGCCTCCTTGGTCAGCTTGAGGCCCTTGTCCACCAGGGGGCACAGGGAGTAGGTGTAGTGGCGCACGATATCCAGGCGGGTGGCCATCTCGGCCAGCATGTTGCGCACCAGCTGGAACTCGGCGATGGGCCGGCCGAACTGCTGGCGCTCCTGGGCGTACTTGAGCGAGCACTCCAGGCAGGCATGGGCGATGCCCACGCTGGTGACCGCCCCCAGGATGCGCTCCTCGTCCAAGGTCTCGAACAGGATGCGGAAGCCCTGGCCCTCCTGGCCCAGCACCTGGGCCGGCGGGACTTCCACGTCGTCCAAAAACACCTCGCCGGTGGGCGAGCAGCGCATGCCCATCTTCTTAAAGGCCGGGCCCGTGGAAAGCCCCGGCATGCCCCGCTCCAGGATGAACAGGGTGCCGCCCTGGGCCCCCCGGGAGCCCTTCTCCCGGGCCACCATCATGAAGTACTTAGCCAGGGGCGCGTTGGTGATGAAGGTCTTGGAGCCCTTGAGCACATAGGCCGCGCCCTTCTTGGTGTAGCTGGTGCTCAGGGACAGGGCGTCGGAGCCGGCGTTGGGCTCGGTCAGGCAGAAGGCGGCCAGGGCCTGGCCGCTGATCACCGGCGGGATGTAGGCCTGCTTCTGCTGCTCGTTGCCGTACTTGGAGATGAAGAAGGCGAAGTTGGTGGTGCACATGTTCACCGACATGCCGAAGCCGGCGGCCATCCGGCAGAACTCCTCCTTGATCAGGGCGTTGGTCAACAGGTCCGCTCCGCCGCCGCCGTACTCCACCGGCGTGGTGGAGCCTATGAGGCCGTTGTCGCCGGCCTTGCGGTACACCTCCAGGGGGAAGCGCTCGTTTTCGTCTATCTCCTGGGCGATGGGCCCCAGCTCCTGGTCGGCGAAGCGCCGCGTGGACTGGCGCACCATGCGGTGCTCTTCAGACAGTAGGGAGTCCCAAAGTATCTTCACGGCAACCCGATCCCTTTCCTCAGGCCGCAGGCTTCTTGCGGGCGATGAGCATGCTGGTGGTGCCGGTCTGCACCACCTGGCCGCGCTGGTTGATGATCTGCTTGTCGAAGCTCAGCAGGCCGCGGTCGGGCTTGGAGGTCTCCCGCAGCTCGCTTACCTTCTGCACCACGTGGATGGTGTCGCCGATCTTCACCGGGTGGTGGAACTGCCAGGTCATGCCCAGGAAGGCCAGCAGGGTGCCGTCGGTGATGCCCAGCATCTGGGAGAGGCCGGAGTGGATCACGATCCCCAGCATGCCGTGGGCGATGCGCTCGCCGAAGGGGCTCTGCTTGGCGAACTCCACGTCGGTGTGCAGGGCGTTGGTGTCCCAGGACAGGGCCGCAAAGTTGACGATGTCGGCCTCGGTGACCGTGCGGCCCTTGGTCACGAACTCCTGGCCCAGGTGAAAGTCCTCGAAGTACATGGCCATGGTCTCTACTCCCGGCCGGGCTTGGCTGCCGGCGCGCCCCCGGCCAGCTCCGCGGCCACCATCTCGCGCAGCTTGCGCTTGAGGATCTTGCCGCCGAAGGTGCCCTTGGGCAGCTCGCTAGCCAGGCGCACCACGGTGGGCTTTTTGTAGCTGGCGATGCGGCTCCGGCAGTGCTCGATGATCTCCTGGGGTTGGAGCCGGGCCCCGGCCCGGGGCACCACCACCGCGCAGACCGCCTCGCCCCACTGGGCGTGGGGCACGCCGATCACCGCCACCTCGGCCACGCCGGGGTGCAGCGCGATGACTGCCTCCACCTCCTGAGAGTATACGTTGAGACCGCCAGTCTTGATCATATCCTTGAGCCGGTCCACCAGGTAGATGAAGCCCTGGGAGTCGGCCTTGCCCACGTCGCCGGTGTGCAGCCAGCCGTTGCGCAGGGCGCGGGCCGTCTCCACGGGGTTGTTGTAGTAGCCCTTGAACACGGTGGGGCCGCGCACGATGATCTCCCCGGCCGTACCCACCGGCTGCTCGTTGTCCTCCGGGTCCACGATGCGCACCTCGGTGCACATGTAGGCCCGGCCCACGCTGCCCCACTCGTCCGGCTGGTCCCAGGGCTTGAGCACCGTCACCGCCGGCGAGGCCTCGGTGAGGGCGTAGGAGCTGTAGTAGGCCGCGTTGGGCCACAGGTCGGTCTCGATCTCGGCCTTCTCGGCCTGGGACAGCCGGCCCTGGCTGTTGAGCCAGCGCCGCATGGAGGAGGTGTCCCGCTTCCGGCGGTGGTTGGCGGCCAGGAGCATTTTGTAGATGGTGGGGTTGCCCACCACGAAGGTGGTGCGCTCCTGCTCCACCACGTCCAGGTAGCGGTCCGGGTCCAGGCCCTTGCTGCCGATGAAGGTGGCCCCGGCGTACATGTAGGCCAGGAACCGGCTCAGGGCCGCGGTGTGGTAAATCTGCATGGGGTAGTAGATCACGTCCTCGGGGGCCGGGCTGTGGTTCTCGGTGGTCACTGAGATGGTGTTCCACAGGAAGTTCTTGTGGGTCAGCACCGCCCCCTTGGGCACTCCGGTGGTGCCGCCGGTGAACAGGATGAAGGCCTCGTCGTCCTCGTCGAGCAGCGCGGCCGGCTCCTGCTGGGAGCCTTGGCCTAAGAGCTCCTCCCAGTCCCGGGCGAAGCCGGGCGCCGGCCCGCCGAAGGCCACCAGCAGCTCCAGCCCCGGCAGCCGCGAGCGCATCTCCTCGGCCGTCTGGGCGTAGGCTACGTCGAAGAACAGGGCTTTGCAGTCCGTGGAGGTGGTCTGGTGGCATACCTCGTCCACGGTGCCCCGCGAGTCCAGGGGCACCGTGACCAGGCCCAACTTCAGGTTGCCCAGCAGGATGGTCATCAGGCTCAGGCTGTTGTTGCCCAGGCTGGCCACGTGGTCGCCCTTCTTCAGCCCCAGCCCTTGACAGGCATGCGCCCAGCGGTTGACCCGCTGGTTTAGGCTCTGATAGCTCAGCCGCCCCTGGTCGTCCATGCAGGCCGTCTTGTGCGGAAACTTCCGGGCCGAGCGGGCGAAGGCCTCTCCCAGGGTCATCTCCATGCGCACACCTCCCTCTAGCCGCGGTTCAGCAGAGGCAGCTGCTGGCGGGCCTCTTCCACGCTGGCCGCCTCGCCGCCCAGGTCTCGGACTATGTGCACCGCCTTTCCCACCAGCTCGGCGTTGCTCTTGGCCAGCACCCCCTTGGACAGGTACACGTTGTCCTCGAAGCCCACCCGCAGGCCGCCGCCCAGCAGCACCGCGGCGGCGCCCATGGTGAACTGGTGGCGGCCGATGCCGATGGCCTGCCAGGTGTAGCTGGGGTCCAGGGTCTCCTGCATGACCACCAGGTTCCTGAGGGTGGCCGGGATGCCGCCCACCACCCCCATCACCAGGCTGAACTGGTAGGGCGGCTCCAGCAGCTTCTGCCGCCGCACCCAGTGCTCCACGTTGTTGATCATGGACAGGTCGTAGGCCTCGAACTCGGGCATCACCTTCAGCTCGCGCATCCGTTTTGCGTAGAGCTCGATGGTCTCGGGGGTGTTGGGGAACAGCTTGCGCCCGAAGTTCATGGAGCCGGCGTTGAGGCTGGCCGAGTCCGGCCGCAGCAGCTCCACCGGCTTAAGCCGCTCCTCCACGCTCAGGCCCAGGGTGGTGGCGCCGCCGCCGGTGGTGATCTGGGTGATGATGGGGCAGGCGGCGCGCACCGCCTCCAGGTAGGCACGGAACACCTCCAGGTCCGAAGTGGGCTCGCCGGTGTCGGGCTTGCGGCCGTGCAGGTGCACCACGGCCGCTCCCGCCTCGTAGGATCGGCGCGTCTCCGCGGCCACCTCCTCGGCGGTGTAGGGAAGGTTGGGGTTGTCCTTGCGGGTGGGTATGCTCCCGGTGGGAGCCACCGTGATAATAACCTTACGGTTCATGATACCTCGTTCCCTCGCTGGTGATGTCCCGTCGCGCCCGGCCTACTCCAGGGGCTTGAAGTAGAAGTCGGTGATGGTGCCGTGCCGGTTCTCCCGGAACACCGCCCGGACCCGGGTGCCCACGCCGATCTTGGAAACGTCCTCCACCTCCATGTTGGTCATCAGCAGGAAGTCGGTGCCGTCCAGCTGCACGTAGGCGCAGATGAAGGGCACCTTATTGATGAAAGCGCTGGTGGTGTAGTGCTGCACGGTGCAGGCCTTGATGGTGCCCGTGCCCTTGAGCTTCACCCACTCGGTGGGCTGGTAGCACTGGGAGCAGTGCGAGCGGGGCGGACAGTACACCTTGCTGCACTGCGGGCACTTGGCTCCGTAGATGGCCTGGTTTTCGCGCAGCTCGCGGAAGAAACGGGACTGCTGCCCGTAGGAGTACTTGTAGATCACCTCCATTTTGTCCGGGATCTCCAGGGGCGCGTCTATGGGGTTCTGGCCCGACAGCTCCGGCTCGAACTCGCGCCGCAGGTGCTCCTCGGGGATGTTGTACTTCTGCTGATGGTACTGGTACCAGGCCTCTCTCTGCTGCTTGTCCATGCCCAACCTACCTTTCCAGAACCAAGCACACGGTCCAGGTGCACAGGGTGCCGCCGATGCTCTGCACCAATCCGCGGCGGGCCCCCTTCCTCTGGCGCTCGCCGGCCTCCCCCCGCAGTTGCAGGGCCACCTCGTAGGTCTGCATGATGCCGGTGGCGCCCACGGCGTGGCCGCAGCCGATCAGGCCGCCGCTCAGGTTCACCGGGAGCTGGCCGTCGGGCATCACGGTGCCGTCGTCGATGAGACTGCCGCCCTGTCCCTCCTCGCAGAAGAAGCAGTCTTCGTAGGCCATGATCTCGGTGCCGGTGAAGGCGTCGTGCAGCTCGGCCAGGTCCAGGTCCTGCAGGGGGTCCTTCACCCCGGCCATGTCGTAGGCCTTGCGGGCGGCCAGGCGGGAGGACTCGAAGGTGTAGATATTGGGCCGGTTGCCGGGCATCACGTAGTCCACCGAGGCGCCCAGGCCGCTGATCCACACTGGCTTGTCCGTCATCCGCTCGGCCACCTCGCGCGAGGCCAGGATCACCGCCGAGGAGCCCTCGGTGTACAGGCAGTTGTCGTAGAACTTGAACGGCTCCACGATCATGCGCGAGTTCATCACTTCTGCCACGGTGAGGACCTTGGGCGACTGGGCGATGGGGTTCTTGGTGGCGTTGAAGTGGTTCTTCACCGAGACCTTGGCCATCTGCTCCTCGGTGGGGTTGCCGAACTTGTCGCGGTGGGCCACCACCGCCAGGGCGAAGCCGGAGGCCGCGGTGCGTCCGGCCGGGTTGTCGTAGGTCATGTCCGCGGTGTAGAGGATGGCCCGCAGCACCTCGGGGGTGGACATGCGCATCTCGTAGTTGTAGGTGTCGGCGCATTTCTCCACGCCCAGCACCAGGCACACGTCGTACAGGCCGCTGGCCACCTCGGCGTAGCCGATGCGCAGCGCCGCCCCGCCGGTGGCGCCGCCGGAGTTCACCCGTACCATGGGCTTGAGCCCCAGGCCCAGGTAGTCGTGCACGAAGGCGTCCGGCTGGTACTGGCGCTGGAAGAAGTCGTTGTAGATGCCGTAGACCGCGCAATCGATGCGGTCCTTTTTTATGCCTGCGTCCTCCAGGGCCATTTTGGCCGCGTCGAAGGCCAGCTCGTAATAGGTCTTGTCCACCCATCTGGACTTGAACTTGGTGGTGCCGATGCCCACAATGGCTACATCTCTCATACCGCCTCCGCTGATTTCCTAGTGCCTGATGAAAACGGCCGTGCCCGCGCTGCCCGCCCCGACGCTCCGCTGACGATCCAAGTTTCCGGTCTCTGCACCCGCTCCGTGTCCGCCAAGGGCTACTTCATGAGGGAGGGCAGGAAAAGCGCTATGTCCGGGAAAATCACGCACAGCAGCAGGCACAGGGCCTGCAGCCCCACAAAGGGGAAGATGGACTTATAGATGTCGTCCAGGGATATCTCCGACGGCGCCACCGCCTTCATGATGAACAGGTTGAAGCCGAAGGGCGGAGTCACGTAGGCCATCTCCATATTGATGGTGAATATGACGCCGAACCAGACCGGGTCGAAGCCCAGGGCTTTGACCAGCGGCACCAGAATGGGCGTGGTGAGCATGATGATGCCGGCCGGGTCCAGAAACATGCCCAGGAAGAAAAGGCACAACTGGATGCCGAAGAAGATCCACCACTTTGACAAGCCGAAGCTCATCACGGCGTCCTGGAAGACCTTGGTGGCCCCGGCATAGGCCATCACGTGGGTGAAGGCCACCGCCCCGAAGATGATCCACATGACCATGGCGGTTATGCTCAGGGTGGACAGCAGGGCCTCTTTGAAATTCGGCCAGGTCAGCCGGCGGCGCACCGCCGCGCAGATCATGGCGCCCAGGGCGCCCACCGCCGCGGCCTCGGTGGGCGTGGCCACGCCGGTGTATATCACGCCCAGCACCGCCAGGATCAGCAACGAGGGCAGCAGGATGCCCTTCAGGGCCAAGAGTTTTTCCTTCAGTGTGAAGCGCTCCTGCACCGGCGGGCCCAGAGTGGGGTTGATGAGGCAGCGGATCAGGCTGTAGGCCACGAAGATGGCGGCCAGCAGGATGCCCGGCAGCAGGCCGCCCATGAACAGCTTGCCCACGGAGACCTCAGCCATGGTCCCGTAGATGACCATGATCACCGAGGGCGGGATCAGGATGCCCAGGGCTCCGCCCGCGGCCACACAGCCGGTGGCCAGCTTCTTGCTGTAGCCCCGGCTGAGCATGGAGGGCAGGGCGATCAGGCCCATAGTGACCGTGGCCACCGAACTGATGCCGGCCATGGCCGCGAAGATGGCGCAGATCACCACGGTGCCGGCGGCCAGGCCGCCGGGCACCCGGCCCATCCAGGTGTAGACCAGGTGGTAGAGATCGTCGGCCAAATCCGAACAGCGCAGGATGTTGGCCATGAAGACGAACAGGGGCACCGCGATGAGAATGAAGTTGGTGCCCTCGTCAAAGGCAGTCTGGGCCAGGGAGAACAGCCCCTTGGGGCCCCAGACGTACATGACGCCCAGTACCGCGATGCCGCCCAGGGTGAAAGACACCGGCAGGCCCAGGGCCAGCACCACCACCAGCAGAATGCTGATCAGGATTATGAAGGTAGTCGCGTCCATGAGCGCCTCCTATCTGCCGGCCGGAGAGCCGGGATAGGAGTGCTCCGGCGCCGTGGACGTCTCCTCCTCGCCGTAGCGCAGCAGGAGTATGTTTTGCAGCATGCGGGCCAGTATCTGCATGAGCAGCAGCAGAGAGCCGATGGGGATCATCACCAGCCCCGGGAACAAAGGCAGCTCCAGGACGCTGTCGGACAGGCGATTGGTCAGGAAGGCCTCGATGGCCAGCTGCCCGCCGCGCCAGATGAGCACCGCGCAGAACAGTATTGCCAGCCACCAGGTGCACAGCTCCAGCACCGCCTGCCGCCGGCGGGACAAATGGCGGAACAGGAAGTCCACCCGCACATGCTGGTCCACCACCAGGCAGTAGCCGCCCCCCAGCAGGCTGAGGGCGCAGAGCAGGTACTGGTTGACCTCCAGGGACCAGTCGGTGGGCGACTCGATTGCGTAGCGGCAGAAGACCTCGTAACAGATGGTGACCATCATGATGATCACGATGTAGGCGGTGACCTTGGCCACCCAGCGGTTGCACACCTCGCTGAAGCGGATGAACCCCCTCGCCAGGCCTTGCTCGGACCTTTTCATGCCGTCCCCTCGCCAAAGCCAAAGGCGGCCCCAGGGGGCCGCCTTTGGCGGGTCATCACATCGCGCCCTTGGACTTCAGGTACTTGGTGATCAGGTCCACCATCTTCTTGCTCAGCGGCGAGCTCTTGGCGACCTTGGCCCACAGGGGCTGGCACATCTGGCGCAGCTTCTTGACGTCGGCGTCGGGCAGGGTGGTGATCATGAGGCCCTTGGCCTTGGCGGCGTCCAGGCCTTCCTGGTCCCAAGTCTTGCTGGCCTGGGCGGACTGCTGGAAGGTCTCCAGGGCGGCCTTCTCGATCAGTTTCTGCAGGTTGGCCGGCAGGGACTTCCAGAAGCCCGAGTTCAGGTAGATGCCGGTTATGGACGGGGTGTGCACGCCGGGCAGCACCACGCACTTGACCACCTCGTTCAGCTTGAGGGTGTTCAGGGTGTAGTAGGGGTAGGTGATGCCGTCCACGGTGCCCCGCTGCATGCTGATGTACAGATCAGAGGCGGGCAGGGTCACCGCCGCGGCGCCCATGGTCTTGACCACCAGGCCGTCCACGCCGGTGGCGCGCAGCTTCTTGCCCTTGAAATCGGCCAGGGTCTTGACCGGGAAAGAGGTCATGAAGCCCATGTCCGCGGTTATGATGGGGCTCAGGTAAAAGACCTTGTGCTTGGCGCTGGCCTCGCGCAGGAGCTTCAGGTAGCCGGCCTTGGTGTAGATGTCGAAGGCCTCCTGGGCGTCGCGCCAGCTGAAGGGCAGCCACTCGGTCTTGCCCTCGGGCATGATGCCGCCGTAGTAGATCAGGCAGCTGTACAGGCCCTCCATCATGCCCTTGCCCACGGCGTCGAAGCCCTCCTTGAGGGGCACCAACTGGCCGGGCCAGAAGAGCTTCACCTTTACCTGTCCCTTGGTGTACTGCTCGACCTTGGCGGCGAACTTAACGAGCATCTGGGGGCCGTGGCCGACCTCCGCGTAGACGCTCTGGATCCTCAGCGTGTAATCCTTGGCCGCGGCCGGCCCGGCCCCGATCAACAGGCACAAGGCGGCGACGATGGCCAACAGGCCCAGTCTCAACCCCAGTTTCTTCCTCATGGCTCCCTCCCTTTGGCAGCAATTGAATCTGGCTATGGTCAACAGCGGTCAGCCTGGTTGATCGCCTCGGCCCGCGCCGGGGCGGCTCTGGTTTTAATCCAGTAACTGGGCTAATGAACAGGGCCAGTCGTTTTTCCCTCGGCTCCGCGCCATGGGCCGACAAAGGGAGCCGGGCCCAACAGACCCCCAGGGGCCTGTCTCCAGGCGGGCTGGGCCCCCCGGCATCCTCCTGGCGGAGGCGAATTTGTTAGGGAAGGAAATCATGCGCCGGCCATTTCCTGCACCTGGCCTTCCGCCTCGCCTGATGGCATGGGCGGGATATACGCTTAGGACTTGCGGCGCCCCAGATAGCTGCTGCAGGATGATCTTCTGGCGGGGCGTTTCGCTATATTTTTGCCCCCAAACAAAAAATGCGTAACTACAATTCGTTACGGAGCCGTTCTAACTGCATATATATTTTTAATCATATTTTTCATCATCTTTGAGGCCCCTGTCAAGCAAAAAAATAACGCCATGCGGCCACGTCCCTGCGCCGCGGCGCAGGAGAGAGCCGCCAGGCGTGAGGGCCGGCTTTAGGGCTTTGATGGCTTGATTTAGGCGCGCGGCTGGCGGCCGCGGCCTCAGACGGCCAGGGGCAGGATGACCCGGAAGAGGCTGCCCTGGCCGGGCTGGCTTTGCACCTCGATGCGCCCGTTGTGGCCCTCCACTACCCGCTTGACGATGGCCAGGCCCAGGCCGGTGCCCACGATGTGCCGGGTGTCGGCGTTCTTGATGCGGAAAAAGCGCCGGAAGATATTTTCCAGGTCCGCGGCCTCCATGCCCAGGCCGTTGTCGGCCACCTCCAGCACCGCGCGGCCGTCGTCGCGGCGGGCGCGCACCTGGATGGCCCCGCCGGCCGGCGTGTACTTAACGGCATTGCTGATCAGGTTGACCATCACTTCCATTAGCTGCCCGGCCACGCCGGTCACCACCAGCGGCTCCGGCGGCAGCTCCAGGCTCAGCGACTGCTCCTTGTCCTGGGCCTGGCCGCTGAGCATGTCCACCGCCTCGCTGACCAGCGGACCCAGCTCCACCTCCCCGGGCTGGTCGCCGATGCCGGCCTCCAGCTTGGACAGGTCCAGCAGGTCCCGGCTCAGGTCCACGATGCCCTCCAGGCGGCTGCGGGCCCGAGCTACCACCTGGGCCTGGCCGGAGTTCAGCTCGCCGGCGAGACCGTCGGCCAGGTTTTGTAACTGCCCTAACACCGCGGCCAGGGGGCCGGCGATCTCGTGAGCCACGGTGGAGACGAACTCGCTCTTCAGCTCGTCCAGCTTGTGCCAGGCGGTCACGTCGTCGAACACGGCCAGGGCCCCCACCAGCCCGCCCTGACGGTTCAGGAAGGGAGCGCAGGTCACCTGCAAATACAGGGGCTCGCCCTTGTGCTGCAACACGCACTGGCAGGCCACGGAGGAGCGATCCTCCTGCTGGGCCAGCACCTGCTGCAGGGTCTGCACCACCTCCGCGCAGCTCAGCACCTCGGCCAGGGGCAGGCCGTGGGGCGGCTGCTCGCCCCAGCCCACCATGCGGCGCAGGGCCGGATTCATCAGGGCCACGCTTACGTCCTGGTCCACCACCAGCACGCCGTTGGTCATGGTGTTGATCAGGGCCCGGGTGCGGCTTTTTTCCACCGCCATGTCCGCCACGGTGCGGGCCTGCTTGAGCACCCGCTGCACCATCAGGCGCAGCTCCTGGGGCTTGAAGGGCTTGGGCAAAAAGTCGTCCGCGCCCTGCTTCATGGCCTCCACGGCCTTTTCCAGGGTGGCGTAGCCGGTGATCACCACCACCATCAGGTCCGGCTGCAGCTTGCGCGCCTCGCGCAGAAAGGTCATGCCGTCCATCACCGGCATCATCAGGTCCACCAACACCAGGTCCGGCACCCGCTGCTGGATGCTCTCCAGGCCCTCTTGGCCGTTGGCCGCCTGGGCCACTTCGTAGCCGGCCGGGCCCAGCACCCGGCTCACCGCCTGACGAATGCGGGTTTCGTCGTCCACCACCAGGATGTATGGCGCGTTCGCCTGGCTCATGCCTCTTCCTCCCCGGTCAGGGCCGGGTGCATCTTTTCAGATAACTCCAGCAGACTCTTGGGGGCCTCGGCGGGCAGCCGCACCAGGAAGGTGGTGCCCTCGGGGCCGGTCTTGGCGATCTTGATGCTGCCGTCGTGGCGGGTCATCACCCCGTAGACCACGCTGAGCCCCAGGCCGGTGCCCTTGCCCGGTGGCTTGGTGGTGAAGAAGGGGTCGAAGACCCGCTCCACGTCCTTGGGGTCTATGCCCGGCCCGGTGTCGCTCACCTCGGCGCAGCGCATGTTGTCTTGGTCCCGGTAGGTGCGCACGGTCAGGGTGCCCCGACCCTCCATGGCGTCCACCGCGTTGCTCAGCAGGTTGATGAACACCTGGCGCAGCAGGCGCGGGTCGCCCTGGATGGGCAGCTTCTCCTGGGCGTACTGGCGCACCACCTCCACGTTCAGGAACAGGCTGTCGTCGCGGATCAGCTCGAAGGCATCTTCCACCACCTGGCTCAGGTCCATCTCCTCCAGCTGCACGCTGCTCTGGCGGCTGTAGTCCAGCAGCCCGGTCACGATGTCCCGGCAGCGCTCGGCGTCCTCCACGATGCCGCGCAGGTCCTCCTGGGCCGGGTGGTCCGGGGGCAGGGACTCGCGCAGCAGCTCGGCGTAGACCGTGATGCCGGTGAGGGGGTTGTTCAGTTCGTGGGCCACGCCGGCGGCCATGCGCCCCAGGCGGGCCAGCTTGTCCGACTGCACCACCTGCATGCGGGCCGTGTTGAGGTGGCGCTCCATCTTCATCCAGTCGCGCAGGTCGGTGACGATGCCCACGGTGCCGATGGGCTTGCCGTCGCGGTACACGTAGGAGGTGTTCACCCGCACCGGGATCTCCTCGCCGTTCTTGCGGCGGATGGTGCTGCGCACCCCCAGGGCCTGGCCGCCCTGCTCGTCCAAGGTGCGGCGGATGTAGGTCAACTCCTCGTGCCCGCTCAGCTCCCACAGGGTGCGGCCCACCAGCTCCTCGGGCTCGAAGTCCAGCATCCGCTTGGCGCTCTTGTTCACGAAGAGGATCCGGCCCTCCAGGTCGGCGGCCAACACCACCCCCACCAGGGAGTCCAGCAGGCGGCTGAGCAGCTCGTTGGTGGCGGTCAGGCTGGCCTCCAGGCGCTTGGCCTCGGACACGTCCCGAATGGACTCGATCACCCCCACCACCCGGCCGCTGGCGTCGGTGAAGGGCGCCAGATGCACCTCCTCCACCACCTGCTGCCCTTGCTCGTTGACGAACTCGTGCAGGTTGTACAGACCGCGCTGGCCGCGCAGGGCGGCCGGGAAGTTGCACTGCGCGGCCGGGCAGGGCTGGTCGGACTTGTGGAACACCTGGTAGCAGTTGCGCCCGATCACCCCGGCGGCGTCCAGACCGTAGCGTTGCACGAAGGAGCGGCTGGCCGCCCGCACCTTCATGTCCGCGCCCAGCAGCACCGTGGGTATGGGCAGGTCCTGGAAGATGTCCTGGAAGCTGAACTCGTCCAGGCGCATCTGGGGCGCGGCCGCTGTGGGGTTAGAGCTATTCATACTTCCTTGTCCGGGGCGCGGAAGCGCTTGGCCAGGCCCGCCAGGCCGGCCCGGGCGTCCTGGGGGGGCAGGGCCAGGAACAGCGAATGCACCACGCCGGCCAGGCCCAGAGGCTCCACGCCTGCCTCGGCCAGGCCGGCCAGGGCCTCGGAGGCCACCCCCCAGCGGTCGCCGAAGTGCGGCCCCTGCAGGTGCACCAGGCTGGCCTCCACTGGCGCCTGGGGCTGCAGGCCGGCTCCGGCCAGGGCCGTCGCCACCCGCACGGCCTCCGGGACGGGCAGGCAGGCCCGCAGGCTGAGCGTTTCTCCGGCCCAGGCCGCGCTGCAGAAGTGCAGGCCGGCCGGCGGCTGCAAGGCCCCCAGCGCCGCCAGCAGGTCCTCCAGTCTCTCCCGCGGGCAGCTCACCTCCAGCAGCCGGCAGCCCGCCTGGGCCTCCAGGCCGTAGGTGCGCAAGGGGCGCTCAAAGTAAACCGCCACCGTTTCCATGCCTCAGTCCTGCTCCCGGGGCCCCGGCTCCTGGATCACCCGCAGGCTCCAGGCGGTGTCGGCGTCATCCGGCAGGCCGAAGGCTTGGGCCAGGGCGGCCCGTGCCCGGGCCAGGCTGGCCTGCTCCAACACCATGACCAGCGATGACAGGGAGGTGCCCAGGGCCAGGGGGTGGATGTCCAGCCGGGCCAGGCAGGCCAACACCGCCGCGGGCAGGGTCAGACTGCCGCCCAGGGGGTAAAGAGTCAGGGCCACCATGGCGCGCCGCAGTTGGGGCGGCTCCAGGCCCAACTCCCGGCTCACCTGCTGGGCCAGGCCCAGGGCGTCCTCCTGGCGCCCGCTGTCCACCGCCAGGTGGGAGGCGGCCGGGGCCGCGCCGGGGTGCAGCAAGACCAGGGGCAGGTTGATGTGCGCCTCGGCCAGGGCCTGGGTAAGGCGGGTCAAGGCCGGCCCAGGCCAGCCGGGCAGCACCAGCACCCCCAGGGGCTCGCCGTGCTTGATGCCCCGCAGCCTCGGGCTGGCCGTGGCGCCGTCGGCCATGGCGCCTCAGGCCAGCAGTTGCGCCACGATCTGGGCCAGATGGTCCAGGTCCACCGGCTTGGCCACGTAGTCGTCGGCCTCGTTCATCATGCCGTCCTGGTGGGTGTAGGAGCTGGAGGTCACCGCCGAGCCCACCGCGGTCAGCAGCACCACCGGCAGGTCTTTGTAATCGGCGCTGCTCTTGAGCTCGCTGCACACCTGGTAGCCGTCCTTGCGCGGCATCATCACGTCCAGCACCACCAGGTCCGGGCGCTGGGCCTTGATGCTCTCCCAGGCCTCCACGCCGTCGTAGGCCTTGCCTACGCGAAGGCCCTTGGATTCCAGCTTCTGGGAGACGGCCTCCACCAGATCGGGATCGTCGTCCACCACTAGGATGTACTTGCCGTTGCTCATGTCTTAAACTCCTTTGCCTCCCCCATGGGGGGCGGTTGTCTGCTATAGCTGCGGCCGGGGCAGCAGGCCGGCGCGCTCGGTGATCTCCGGCACCCGGTGCTCCCACTCGATGGCCATCAGATGGATACCGGCCACGCCGGGAACTTCCTTCAACTCCTGGATTTGCTCGCACAAGAACTTGACGCCCTCTTCGGCCTGCCTGTCCTTGGGCTGGTCGGCGATGCGCTTGACTATCTCCGCGGGCACCTCCATGCCGGGCACCTTGCTGGCCATGTAGCGGGCCATGCCGGCGCTCTTCAGAGGCGTCACCCCGGCCAGGACCTTGGTCTTCTCGGTCAGGCCCATGTCCGCGGCGCGCTTCATGTAGTCCTTGAAGCGGTCCATGTTGTAGATGCACTGGGTCTGGATGAAGTCGGCGCCGGCGGCTACTTTCTTGGCCAGGCGCAGCACCCGCAGCTCGTAGGGGTCGCCGAAGGGGTTGGCCGCGGCGCCCACGAACATCTTGGGCGGCACGTCGATCTCGGCCCCGCCCATGAACAAGCCTTCGTCCCGCATGCGCACCACCATCTGTATCTGCTGGATGGAGTCGATGTCGTGTACGTTGGCCGCCTGGGGGTGGTCGCCGAAGGAGGGATGGTCGCCGGACAGGCAGAGCATGGTGTTGATGCCCAGGCCGGCGGCACCCAGGATGTCCGACTGCATGGCCAGGCGGTTGCGGTCGCGGCAGACCATCTGGTAGTTGGGCTCCAGGCCCATCTGTTTGAGCAGCAGGCTCACCGCCCAGGAGGACATACGCACCACCGCGGTCTGGTTGTCGGTGACGTTGACCGCGTCCACCCGGCCCTGCAGGTGCTTGGCCTTTTCCTTGACCGCCGCCACGTTGCTGCCGCGGGGGGGGCCCAGCTCGCCGGTGACCGCGAAGTGGCCGGCGGCCAGCACCTTTTCCAGATTGCTATCGCTCTTCATGGCTGCAAGTCCCTCCTCACAATGCGGCGGGGGCCTCCGTCGCGGGCGCTGCGCCAGTCCTTGGCCGGCATGATGTGGCTGTAGAGCTCACTCTGGCCCAGGGCCTTGAGCCGGTCCCAGATGAGCTGCCAGGCGCAGTCCATCTCGGGGTTGATCTCGCACTTGCCCTTGCTGGAGCCGCCGCAAGGGCCGTTGAAGATGCGCTTGGAGCAGCGGGCCACCGGGCAGATGCCGCCGGTGTAGGCCAGCACGCAGTCGCCGCAGCCGGCGCAGCGCTCGGCCCAGACGCCCTGGCGCTCACTGGCGCCCATGAACTCGGTGTTGACCATGGGCAGCACCGGCACCGTGGGGAAGCGCTCGGCCACGGTTTGCACGCCGCAGCCACAGGCCATGGACAGCACCGCCTCGTAGCGGTCGATGATGCGGGCCAGCTCCTCCACGAACTCCGGATCGCACTGGCGCTCCAGGGTCAGCTCCTCCACCTCTATCTCCAGGCCCTCCTTGCGGCGGGCCATGGTCAGGGTGGAGGCCAGGATGCCCACCTCCTTGCGGCCCCCGGCGTTGCACACGGTGACGCACTCGTTGCAACCCAAGAGCAGGACCCGGCTAAAGGGCGTTAGGTACTCCAGAATTTCCTGAATGGGTTTGCGTTCGGCGGTGATCATTTTTCTGTTCCTCTCAGGCTGCTTGTGAGCTTCCCCTGCGCAGGGGGTTGAGGCCGAGTTGACGGATGCTCTCGGTGAACTCGCTGGCCACGCGGGCGAATACCTGCCCCTGGCCGGCGCTCATGTGGGCCATGGCCACCCGCTGGGGCTCCCAGCCGATCTCGCTGAGCAGCCCCTGCACCATCTCCACCCGGCGCAGGGCCCGCTGGTTGCCGCTCTTGAAGTGGCAGTCTCCGGGCAGGCAGCCAGCCACCAGCACGCCGTCGGCGCCCTTTTGCAGGGCCCGCAGGATGTGCTGCACGTCCACCTTGCCCGAGCAGGGCACCTTGATGATCTTCACGTTGGTGGGGTAGCTGAGTTGCTGGCTGCCGGCCATGTCCGCGGCGGTGTAGGCGCAGTACTCGCAGGCGAAGGCCACGATGATGGGTTCAGGCGCGCTCATTACAAAATCCCCTCCAGCAGGGCGTCGGTGCGGCTCATGATCTGGTCGTCGAAGTAGCCCTGCAACTCGATGGCCTTGGCCGGGCACTCGGCCGCGCAGACCCCGCAGCCCTGGCAGCGGCCCGGGTCGATCTCCGAGTAGCCGTCGGCGTTGATGAAGGGCACCCCCAAGGGGCAGGCGCGCACGCACACCAGGCAGGCCGCGCAGCGCTCGGGGGTCACCTTGGCCACCCCGATCTGCTGGGCGATGCTCTGCTGGGCCAGCAGGATCAGGGCGCGGCCGGCCGCGGCCAGGCCCTGGCTGCGGGCCTCGGCCAGGGACTTGGGCGCCAGCACCGAGCCGGCGGCGAAGACCCCGGGGGCCGGGGTGTCCACCGGCGCCATCTTGGGGTGCTGCTCCAACAGGTAGCCGTCGGCGCCGCGCTGCAGGCGGAATATCTCGCAGAGCTCCTCGGTGTTCTCGCCGGCCACCACCTGGGGCGTGGAGAGCACCAGGGCCTCGGGCTCCACCAAAAGCGGCTTGCCCAGCACCGGGTCAATGAACACCACCGACAGCACGCCGTCCTTGGCCTCCACTTGGGGCGGTTCCTGGGGCGAGTAGCGCACGAACAGCACCCCCGCCTCCCGCGCCCGGCGGTAGGCCTCCTCGGAGGTGTAGGGCATGCGCATGTCGCGGTAGAGCACCACCACCTGGGACTCGGGCCGCTGCTCCTTTATCCACAGCGCGTTCTTGACCGCGCTGCGGCAGCAGATGCGGCCGCAGGCCGGGTTGTTCTCGTCGCGGCTGCCCACGCACTGGATCATCACCACGCTATCCAGCTTACCGCCGGTGGCCTGGCCCTGGGCCAGCCGCTGCTCCAGCTCCAGTTGGGTCATCACCCGGGGGTCGCGTCCGTAGAGGTACTGGCCGGGCTTGTACTCCTGGGCGCCGGTGGCCAGGATGGTCACTCCATGGTTGATCTTCTGGTAGTACATACCCGGACCGGACTGCACGCCGGTGACGAAGGCGCCCACCTGGCCCTGATGGTCCACCACCAGGGCGTCGCTGATTATGTCGATGCCCTGGTGCTCCTTGGCCCGGCCGATGAGCTGGCTCAGGGCCGGGGCCACCTCGCCGCCCTCCAGGCTGCGGTGCAGGTTCTTGGCCAGGCCGCCCAACTCCTTTTCCCGCTCCACCAGGTGCACCTTGACGCCCTGGTCGGCCAGGGCCAGGGCCGCGCTCAGGCCGGCCACGCCGCCGCCCACCACCAGGGCGTCGTGGCGCATGGGCTTGGTCTGCAGGTGGATGGGCCGGGCCAGCTTGACCCCGGCCACGGCCATGCGCACCAGCTCCATGGCCTTGTGCGTGGCCGCCTGGGGGTCGGCGGCGTGCACCAGGGCGTCCTGGTCGCGGATGTTGGCGAACTCCACCAGGGCCCGGTTCAGGCCGGCCCGGCGGATGGTCTGGGAGAACAGCTTGCCGTGGGTGCGGGGGCTGTAGCCGGCGATCACCACCCGGTTCAGGCCGTGCTCGCCGATGGCCGCCACCAACCGCTCCAGGCCGCCGTGGCGGTAGTTCACCTCCAGCTCGGCCACGTGCACCACGCCGGGCAGGGCGGCGGCGTCCTTCATCACCGCATTCAGGTCCACCACCGCGCTCACCACATGGCCCCAGTCCACCATGAACACGCCCACCCGCGGCTCCTGGCCGCTGGTGTCCTTTTCCGGGGGCAGGCCCTCCTCCAACTGCAAGGGCCGTGGCGGCTCCAGGTCGGCGCTGGCGCAGCAGGCCGCAGCCGCGGCCTGCACCACCGAGTCGGGGATGTCCGCCGGGCCCAGAGCCATGCCGCAGGCGTAGACCCCCGGCCGGCTGGTGGCCACCGGCGATAAGGCCGCGGTCTGCACGTAGCGGTAGGGGTCCAACTCGATGCCCAGGGTCTGGGCCAGGGCCACGGTCTCGGCCGAGGGGCACAGGCCCACCGCCAGCACCACCATGTCCAGGCGCTGCTCGGCCTGGCTGCCGTCTTCCTGGGCATAGGACAGCAAGAGGTCGCCGCTGGCCGCGTCCCGGCTCACGGTGTGGGGCCGGCAGCGTACCAGGTTGACGCCCAGCTCATTCTTGACCCGCTGCAGGTACTCCTCGTAGCCCCGGCCCAGGGGCCGCATGTCCATGAAGTAGATGGTGGCGTCCAGCCCCTGGTCGTGGCGCTCCAGGGCCCAGGCCGCCTCTTTGAGGCTGATCATGCAGCAGATGGAGGAGCAGTAGGGGTTGCCGCCGGGCACGGTGGTGCGGCTGCCCGCGCACTGGATCCAGCCGATGCGCTTGGGCACCCGGCCGTCGCTGGGGCGCCGGAGCCGGCCGCCGGTGGGCCCGTTGGAGGCCAGGATGCGCTCGAACTCCAGGCTGGTGATCACGTCGGCGAACTGATTGTAGCCGTACCACTCGTCAAAGGGGGCCGGGTCCCAGGGCTCGGCCCCGGTGGCCACGATCACCGCGCCCACCGCCAGGGTGCTCTCCTGCGGGGTCATGTCCAAGTCGATGGCCTTGGGGTGGCACACCTCCAGGCACTGGCCGCAGCGGGTGCAGCGCTCCAGGTTGATGGAGAAGGCCTGGGGCGTGGCCTGGGGGTAGCGCAGGCAGGTGGGGGAGGTGTTGTCCAGGCCCGGCGTGAAGCGCACCGCCCCCTCTGGGCAGGCGGCCAGGCAGGCCCCGCAGGCCGTGCACTTGTCCACGTCGATGAAGCGGGGGCTGGTCAGCAACCGGGCCTGGAAATCCCCAGCCTGGCCCGTCAGCTCGCTGAGCCGGGTGAGGGGCAGGGTGGTGATGGCCAGGTTGCCGCCGCCCTTGGCCGTCTCGGGGGTCAGGTGGCAGATGTTGCAGTCGTTGGTGGGAAACTGCCGGTCCAACTGGGGCAGAATCCCGCCCGGACTGGGCGCCTTGTCTATCAGATATACCTGGCGGCCCGCCTCGGCTAGCTCAAAGGAGGCCTTGGTGCCGGCGATGCCGCCGCCGATTATCAACACAGAGTTGCGCGAATCCTGATGCTCGGTATGGTCCATGGGGTTCTCCCCTTTTGCTTCCCTTCAGGTTGTTGTCCGGCATCGGCGGGAGGGCCTCAGGCAGAGGCCGCGTCGAGGATGCTGGGCAGGCGATCCTCCCAACCGGCGGCCACCAGCAGCGCCCCGCCGCAAAGCGGACGCAGACCGCTCAAGGTCTCGGCGGCGATCTTGACGCACTCGGCGGCGCGGTCGCTGGCCGCCCGTATGCGCTGGATCGTCTCCTCGCTGATCTTGCTGCCGGGGAGGTTGTGGTTCAGGTAGCGGGCCATGCCTACCGACTTGAGCAGCAGCACGCTGGCGATCACCGGCGCGCGCAGGCCCTGGGCCGCCTGGGTGAAGGCCGCCAGGGCCGCCAGGTCGAACACCGGCGGCACCACCACGAAAGAGGCGCCCTTGTCCACCGCCGCCTTGGCCTCGGCCGCCCGGGCCTGGGCCTGGGCCGCGTCTTCCCAGCCCTCCACCCGGGCCCCCAGGCAGAAGCGGGGGCGGCCCATCAGCTCCTTGCCGCCCAGGTCGCGGCCCTGGCTCAGGGCCATTGCCGCCGCCAGCAGGTCCTTGGCGCCCAGGTCGCCCACGGCCTTGGCCCCAGGCTGGTCGCCGGTCTCGATGGGCTCGCCGTCGCTGGCCATGATGTTGGCCACGCCCAGCACGTGGGCGGCCAGCAGGTCGCCCTGCAGGGCCAGGCGGTTGCGGTCCCGGCAGCAGAACTGCACGATGGACTCCAGGCCCTGCTGCTTGAGCACCACCGCCCCGGCCAGGGCCGACAGCCGCATCACGCCATGGCTCATGTCCGGAATGAGCACGGCGTCCACCCGGCCCTTGAGGTTCTGGGCGCTGTCCACAAAGCCGGAGAGGTCCACGCCCTTGGGGGTGGGCATCTCGGCGATTACCACGAAATTCTTGCTCTGTAGGGCGCTTGCGAACTGCATCCGTAATCCTTACTCTGAGGTGTACGGCCCTGATCCTTGGTTAGCTGCCCCGCGGCAGCTTTCGCGGCCGCTGATGTCATGCCAAGGTTGTCTCTCCGCCCACCCAGCCTCAATTCAGTGATACCGTTCCGGCGGTCACAGGAACAAAAACCTTACGCTCTGCCTGGGTGGCTCGTTGGTCTTCATTTAACGCTAAGAAGGAAACAAAGCAATAGTTATTTGTGATTTTTTTAACAAAATCCATATTAAAAACATGGGTGAATTGATATTAATAATTGGCAAGTTATAAAGTATGGTATGCCCGGCTTGGCCTAAAAAGCGCCCTGCCGAGGCACCACAATTGCCCGCGCAGCGCGGCTGACAGCAGGCCTTTAAAGCGCCATCCATTAACTACTAAATTGCTGGCAAATGTTTCCCGGTAGGGGCCCCACAATCATCATTAATGTAGGGCGCCGTCCGGGCGAGGCTCAAGCAATGGGCCGGGCCTGGTCCTGGTCGGCCCCGGCCTCGGTCGCCTCGGCGGGCGGGGCGGCCTGGAAGTGGACCAGTTGGCTGGGTTGGGGGGTATTCAGCTCCAGGGCCAGCTCCGAGGGCCGCAGGCCCATGGCCAGGCCCAGGAGCTGGGGATACAAGGCGATGCCGCCCAGGAGCTTGATGCTCTGCGCCGGCTCCAGGCGCTCGAAGGCCCACTGCACCTGCAGCAGGGTGTGGGGGCAATCCACGTTGAGGATGTCCGCGCCCGAGTCGTGGAACTCCTGCAGCCGCTGGCCGATGATGGAAAGGGACAGGGCCTCATTCTTGTTGCGTAGCGGCGCTCCGCAGCAGCGCAGCCTGCCCTCCCAGGCCACGCTGGCCGCGCCGGTGACCTCTAAAAGCTCGTCGATTATCTTGGGCTGATAGGGGTTGTCGAAGTTGGTCAGGCGGCTGGGGCGCAGGGCGTGGCAGCCATAGAGAGTAGCCACGCCCAGGTTGCGGAAGGGCCGGGTGACCAAGTCCGCCAGCCGCTCCAGGCCCACCTGGTGGTAGAGCACCGATTGCAGGTGCATCACCTGGCCTTGCCCCAGGTAGGTCAGGCCCTCCCGGGCCAGCTCGTCGTTGACCATGGTCCGCAGGGAATGGGACTCGGCCAGAAAGCTCTGGGCCCGCTTAAGGCTGCCCAGACAGCACTTGCAGAGAGTCAGCATTGTCAGGCTCTTGGCTTCGGCCAGGGCCAGGTTGCGGGCCGCGGAGAGCAGAAAGGCCTCGAAGTACTGGTCGCGCAGGGGATAGCCGCAGCAGTTGAAGGGCAGGTCCTTGACCGCCACGCCCAGGGCCTTGAGGACCCGCCGGGCCGAGATCTCGTACTGCGGGGCATGGTTGGGTATCTTGCAGCCCAAAAACAGAGCGTAGTGCATCACCGTCATCCCCTGGCCGCCCGGGAGGCCATATTGCGCAGTTCATAGAAGATATCGGTGACCTGCACCAGGTTGGGGCAGGCCTCCTGGCACTGGTAGCAGGTTAGGCAGTCCCAGACCATGCGCGCGCCCATGGCCTCCTCCTGCATGCCCAGGGCCAGGCAGAACATCACCTGGTGAGGCAGCAGGTCCAACTCCTGGGCCGGCCACTCAGTGCGGAACACCAGGGGGCAGGCGTTAGTGCATGTCTTGCAGGAGTAACACTCGGAGAAGTTGCCCACCTGGGCCGAGAGCTTGAGCGTGCTCTGGAAGCGGCCCATGCGCACCGGCACCACCTCCTGCTGGCGGCTGGGCTCGGCCTTGTGCTGGGCCGCGGCGGCCGCCTCCTGGTAGGGGCTGCCCAGGCCTGCGTCGGCCAGGTCTTCCTTGAGGGCCGCCCAAAGGTCGCGCAGGTTGATGCCCACCGGGCAGAGCATGGTGCAGCGGTCGCAGTCGCTGCACATGTAGGCCCCTTGGCGCACCTTGGCCAGTTGGGCCGCGTCGCCGCCGCCCCGCACCAGGGCGGCCAGGGAGGCCAGCTTCTCCGAGGGCAGGATGTTCTTGTTGGGCACCTGGCGGTAGGCGGTGGCCACCGAGCAGTGCACGCTGCAGGTGCCGCAGTGGGCGCAGGCGTCCAGCTCCAGGCCCCGCAGGAAGGCGCGGCCGGCCGGGTCCATGCCCTGGCGGTCCACGGCGGCGTTGAAGGCCATCAGCAAGGGCGCGGTGATCAGATGCATGAACTTGGTGAAGGGCAGCAGGGCCAGACCGATGAAGCAGGCCAGGAAGTGGATGTAGTACAAGGCCTGGGCCGCATCCCAGCGGTCGCAGGCCAGGGACAAAGGCCGCAGCACCCGGGCCAGGCCGTAGGACAGGAAGGCGGACTGGGGCCGCGCATGGCACTGCACACAGCGCTCCTGGTTCAGCCTCTGGCCCAGGGCCAGCACGTCAGCTTTGTCGCTGGTCTGGCCCGCCGGGAACACCACCCCGTAGTCCCGGGCCCACAGCGAGCGCAGCGCCAAGGCCTCCTGGGGGGCGTCCAGCATCCCGTACTCCTGCACCATCCGTTCATAGCTGGCCGCGGAGTTGGTTTTCACCGCCAGCAGGGCAAAGCCGGACAAGAGCACCACGGCCAGGATGCCGATGGCGAAGCGGTCCGTGAGCCGGGTGGTGGCGCGCAGGCCCGGCACCAGCAGCCGGCGGCAGATAACCAGCACCACCCCGGACAAGACCATGCCCCCGAAGAGGTCGCGCAGCAGCAGCCAGGGATTCAGGGTGGGGTAGTAGTCGGCCACCAGGGGGGCCACCAGTTGTTGGCCCAGGGCGTGCAGAAGCAGCAGCCCCGCGAAACCGGTGAAGATGAAGACGTGGGACAGCCAGGCCAGGACGCTGTGGCGCAGCGAGCGCCGCTGCAGGAAGCCGTCCAGCATGAGGGCCTTGGCGAATCGCCACATGCGGGCGCTGAATATGGCCCGCACCAAGGCCCTGCCCACCGCGGCGGCGCGAGGGCCGGGGCGGTACTTCTTGTCAGAAGGGCTGACCGAAACCACCAGCCATTGACGCGCCTTGTAGACCAGGCCCAAAACGCATAGAAGTAGGGCAGCGTACAAACTCAGTTGAAAAAACATCCTACTTCCTTAAGCAGCGCGCATAATTGTTTTGCTAGTTCCAAACCAGGCTCGGTGCGGCTTCATGCTGGGCAACTGCCGGTTTTTCCGCGAAGAATGGCTGGCGCATCGACCAGGCTGAGTCACGCAGCGGCGCAACAACGCGTTAGGTTAGGATAATTAACCAGTTATATCATATTATCCTTTCTGGCTTGGCACGTCACGCGGTATTCATATTACCACTCGGGTCAGGCATTGCAAGAATCAACTAGCTCAATGTTAAGTAAAACCATTTAAATCCAGGCCATAAATGTTAACCAAGTTATAAATCATTTCGCGCAAGGCATAAGATAAACATATCAATATGGCAATCAAGCATTAAATAAATCAGCGCACAATAAGCCGCCGCCGGCCGCATTTCGGCCAGGGTTATTCATACTGTTTTGGCAGACTTTTGTGGATATCGTTATAGATATCCGGCGCATGTAATCAAGGCCAGTTGTCTGGTAGGCTTTGGGCCGCGGCCGGGCGCCGGGGCCCGGCCGCGGCCAGTGGGCAGTCTAAGCCAAGAGCGCCTCCCGGACCTTTCGGGCCAGGTCCTTGATGGTGAAGGGCTTGCCGATGAACTGGATGCCCTGGTCTATCACTCCCCGGTGGCTGATGGCGTTGGCCGTGTAGCCGGACATGAACAGGGTCTTGATGTCGGGCTTGATGGCCAATATCTTGCCCTGCAGCTCCTTGCCGTTCATCTCCGGCAGCACCACGTCCGTGAGCAGCAGGTGTATGTCGCCCTCGTAGGTTTCGGCCAGTTGGCAGGCGGCGCTCGGGGTCCGCGCGGCCAGTACGTTGTAGCCGAAGCGCGACAGCACCGTCTGGGCCAGCTCCAGCAGCTGGCTCTCGTCCTCCACGATCAACACCGTCTCGTCGCCGCCCAGGGGGGACTCCTCCACCGCCGTGGCGGCGGCCTCGGCCTTGCCCTGGAAGCGGGGGAAGTAAATCTTGAAGGTGGTGCCCAGGCCCGGCTCGCTGTAGGTGTGGATCAGGCCGTCGTTCTGTTTGACGATGCCGAAAACGGTGGACAGCCCCAGGCCGGTTCCCTCGCCCTCGCCCTTGGTGGTGAAGAAGGGCTCGAAGATGTGCTCCTGCACCTCCGGGCTCATGCCCACGCCCGTGTCGCTGAAGGAGAGCATCACATACTCCCCGGGCGGGACCTGGATGTGTTGGTTGCAGTAGGCCTCGTCCAGGACCACGTTGCCCGTCTCGATGGTGATGGTGCCGGTGTCGGGGGTGGCGTCGCGCGCGTTCACCGCCAGGTTGGCCAGAATCTGGTCCACCTGGGAGGGGTCGATGAGCACATTCCACAACTTGTCGCCGGGTATGAAGCGGACGTTGATGTCCTCGCCGATCAGGCGCACCAGCATCTTGTGTTGATCGGCGATGGTTTGGTTCAGGGCTACCACCTTGGGCGCGGCGATCTGCCGGCGGGAGAAGGCCAACAGCTGCCGGGTCAGGTCCGCCGAGCGCCGGGCCGCCTTTTGGATCTCCTCCAGGAGGCCGTGCAGAGGGGTGTCGGGCGCCTGCTGGGCCAGGGCCATCTCGGCGTTGCCCATGATGACCCCCAGCATGTTATTGAAGTCGTGGGCCACGCCGCCGGCCAGGCGGCCCACCGCCTCCATCTTCTGGGCCTGGCGCAGCTCCTCCTCCATGCGCTCCTTTTCCTCTTCGGCCCGCTTGACGGCCTTGCCCTGCTCTATGTTGTACAGGGCCGAGGCCACGTCGTCGGCCATCTCGGTGAACAGGACCTGGTTCTCGGGGTCCATGGCCGTGGGATGGTCCATGGAAACAGCCAGGTAGCCGTAGTGCTGCTGGCCGTGCTGCAGGCGGGCGCACATCACGTCGCCTTGCCCGCACTGCGCGGTCAGGGGGCAGGTGGCGCATAGCTGGTCGCGCTCGGTGACGTGGTAGATTCCCTTCCGCTGCTCGGCCTCCAGGCAGCAGGCGGGCAGGTTGGACTTGAGTCTATCCAGGTCTGCGGTGCAGACCACGCCCGGGCCTTTCTGGGTGTAGGCGCACCACTGGCCTTGGCCCTCGGCCAGCAAGATGAAGGCGCTCTCGTATCCCCGGCGTTCCACCAGCACCCGGCAGACCTCTTGCACCAGCCGCGGCGCGTCCTTCTCGCGCACCACCAGCTCGTTCACGGCCCGGATGGCGCGCAGGATGAGGTTCAGGCGTTGCACGCGCTTTTCCGAATCGATGCGCTCCTTGATCTCCGCGCGCAGGGCCGCGGTCCGCTCGGCCACCAAATCTTCCAGGCGGGTGTTGAGCGAGCGTAGCTCGTTCTGGGCTTGCAACAGCTCGCTGTTGGTGCGCACCGCCGCCTCATAGGTGGAGATGAGCAGAGAGAGGGTTTGCTGCTGGTCGGTGGTGATCAGCCGGCTTTTACCGCCCACCCAGATTTCGGTGCCGATGCGCACCCGGTCCTTGCTGTGCAACTTGCGGTTGCGCAGGATGTGCTCGATGCTCATCAGCAGGTAGTTTTCGCTGTAGGGCTTGGTGATGAAATAGTCGGCTCCGCATTCCAGGCCCTCCAGCACGTCCTCGGAGTTGGACAGGGAGGTGAGCAGGATCACCGGGATCTGTTTGGTGTACTCACCCAGCTTGATGCGCTTGCACAGGTGGTAGCCGTCCATCTCCGGCATCATGATGTCGCTGATGATCAGCTCTGGTTTGTCCCCTTTGATTATCTCCAGCGCGCGCACGCCGTTCTCCGCCGCCCAGACCTGGTAGCCGTGCTCTTCCAGTAGATAACGCAGCTTTTCAGCCTGGGTGGGGCTGTCCTCGACGATGAGTATCCGCGCCGGAGTAACGGGGGTCTGGTTTTGGGTGCTCATTGCGTACTCCTACGGTTTCGGTTGGCCAGGCTGGCCAGCAGGGCGGCGATGCCCTCCGGCGGCAGGGTGTACTCGGCCGCGTCCAGCTCCAAGGCCGCGCCGGGCATGCCGAAGATGACTGAACTGGCCTTGTCCTGCACCACGGTCACCGCCCCGCAATCCCGCATGGTCTTGAGGGCCTCGGCGCCGTCGTTGCCCATGCCCGTGAGCAGCACTCCCACTGCCTGGGCCCCGAAGGCCGTCGCCACGCTGCGGAACAGATGCGCCACCGACGGCCGCAAGCCACGCTCCGGCGGCTGGTTGGCCAGCACGATGCGCGGCCCGGCCTCTACGCCCATGTGCACACCCTCCGGGGCCACGTAGCCCCAGCCGGGCTGGGGATACTCGCCCTGGCCGGCGATGCGCAGGGGGAAGCGCGAAGCGCCGGCCAGCCAATCCACGAAGCCTTGCACGAACCCCGCGGCGATGTGCTGCACGATGAGCAGGGGGAAAGGCAGGTTGCGGGGTAGGGCGGACAGTATCTGCTGCAGCACCGGCGGCCCGCCGGTGGAGGCGCCGATGGCCGCCAGCTTGATGACCGCCGGCGCGCCGGCGGGCCGGGGGGGCGGGTGCCGGGGCCGGCGCCGGCCTCTGGGCCCGCGGCTTGCGGGTGACCACCCTGACCTCGGACATCAGCTTGACGGTCTGGATCAGCACCTTGGCCGCCGCGGCATAGTCGGGGTGGGTGATGCCCGGCGGCCGGGGCACCACCGCCAGGGCGCCGGCCTCCATGGCCTGGAAGGAGAACTGCACCTCGGTGCTGTTGGAGCTGCCGCTGACGATGATGATGGGCGTGGGCTGGCTGGACATGATCTGCCGGGTGGCCTCGAAGCCGTCCATCATGGGCATGTGTACGTCCATGGTGATCACATCCGGGCGCACCCGCTTGATGGCCGCCAGGGCCTCCAGGCCGTTGCCCACCGCCTCCGTCACCTGGATGCCGGGGTCCCCGCTGAAGATATGCATCAAAAGCTCCCGCACCACGCGGGAGTCGTCGACGATGAGCACCTTTATCATCAGTACCTGCCTTCAGGTTCGCGGTTCAGAGGAGCTTGCGCACCACGTCCAACAGATTGCTCTGGTCGAAGCTGCTTTTCACGATGTAGGCGGCGGCGCCCACGTCTATGCCCCGCTCGCGGTCCTCGCGGGACTCCAGGGCGGTCACCAGCACCACCGGCAGCTGCCCCAGCTTGGGATCGCCGCGCAGCTTGCTGGTCAGCTCGAAGCCGTTCATGCGCGGCATGTCCACGTCCGACACCAGCAGGTCGAAGTCGCCGCTGCGCGCCTGCATGAAGGCGTCGGCGCCGTCCACGGCCGTGGACACCTGGAAACCGGCGGTCTGCAGGATGTTCTTGATCAGGGTGCGGGCGGTGATGGAGTCCTCGGCCACCAGGATGCGGGCCGCGGCCGCCGGCTTGGCCTGGGCCTGCGGGGCCGGGCCCTGGGCGGCCGGGCGCAGGGCCGAGACCATCAGGTCCGGCGCGTTGAGTACCGGCACCACCCGGCCGGTGCCCAGCACCGCCGCCCCGGTCAGGTTGCGCACCCGGCTGAGCTGCCGGCCTAGGTCCTTGAGCAGCACCTGCTGCTCCTCCAGCACCTCGTCCACCTGCAGGGCGATGCGCTTGTCGCCCGAGGCCAGCACCAGCAGCGCGGCCCGCTCGCCCCCGGCCCCCTGGCCGGCGGGCGCAGGCCGGGCGGCGCTGGGGCGCGCGGCCACCCCCAGGCAGTCGCCCAGGTTCACCAGGGCCAGCACCTCGCCGTCCAGGCGTATGGTGCGCCGATTGCCCACGGTCTTTACCTCCTGGCGGCCGGCCTGCAGTACGCGCCGCACGTTGAGGGTGGGCAGCAGGAAAAGGTATTCGCCCACCCGCACCAGCACCCCCCGGAAGGTGGCTAGGGTCATGGGCAGCAGCAGGCGGAAGCGGGCGCCCTGGCCGCGCTCGGCCTCCAGGGACAGCGACCCGCCCAGCCGTTCTACCTTTTCGCGCACGATGGCCAGGCCCAGGCCGCGGCCGGAGGGGTCGGTGATGATGGGGCTGGTGGAGACGCCGGACTGGAAGATGAGCCCCAGGGTATCCTTGTCGTCCAGCTTGGCGGCGGCCTCGGCCGAGATGGCCCCCTTGCGCACCGCCGCCTTGCGCACCCGCTCCAGGTCGATGCCCTCGCCGTCGTCGGCCACCACCACCTCCACCTGGCGGCCGTCCTGGGCCGCGAAGCTCACGGTGATGGTGCCTTTGGGCGGCTTGTTCTGGCGTGCACGCTCCTCGGGCTTTTGCAGGCCATGGTCGATGCAGTTGCGTATGAGGTGGATCAAGGGGTCCTTCAGGTCGTCCAGGATGCGCTTGTCGATCTCGATCTCGGTGCCGCTGAGGACCAGCTCCACCTCCTTGCCCTGCTGGCGCGAAAGGTTGCGCACGAAGCGGGGCAGCACGTCTACCAGGGTAGTCACCGGCAGCATTAGGATGGTCTTCATGTCCTCCAGGTGCTGGTCCACCATGCGCCGGATGTTGCGCTGGTCCTCGGCCAGGGAGCCGGCCAGGCCCTCCAATTGGTGTTGCAGGGTGCTCAGGCGGCTGTGAATGTCCTCGGCGTCGTCGTGGCCCCGGCCCAGCTCTACGTTCCAGGCCGCCAGGCCGTTCAGGATGCCCTGCAGATCCGCCGACCGCTGGTTGGCGGTCATCTTGAACATGATCATCTCCTCGGCCTGCAGCAGCAGCGGGTCCAGCTTGGCCGTGGGTATCCGCACGTTGTCGCCCACGGCCTGGCCGGCCTCGGGCGGGGCGGGCGCCGGCGAGGGCGGGGGCTCGGGGGCGGGCGGCGCCTGGCGCCGGGTCCGGCGCGGCGCGGCGGCTTCGGGCGGGGCGGCCTCCGGCGTGGTGCCCAGGGCGGCCTGGCGCAGCTGCTCGATCAGCTCCAGGCGGGCCGCGGCCTCCGGCGGAGCGGCCTGGCCCTGCAGCGCGGCCAGCTGCCGCGCAAGGTGGTCCATTGCCTGGTGGATCAGGTCGTAAAGGGCCGGCGCCAGCTTGATCTGCTCCCGCTTCAGGGCGGACAGCACGCTCTCCAGCGGCTGGCAGACGGACTCGATCTCGGTCTGGTCCACCGAGCGGGCCGCGCCCTTGAGGCTGTGCGTGGCGCGGAAGACGGTTTCGATCAGCTCCGCCCTGCGCGCCGGCGCCAGCTTTTTTTCCAGATCCATGATGCCGGCGGATATGGCCTGCAGATGCTCCTGGGCCTCCACCCGGAAGGTGGCCAGGATGCGTTTGAGAAACTCGGCGTCCTTGGAGCCCATGGCTTACTCCGTCGCTACACCTTGTAGCGCGCCACCAGACGCTTCAGGTTCTGCCCCAGTTCGTTGAGGTTGTGGGCGGCGGTCTCCACCTGCTTCATGGAGGCGGCGGTCTCGGCCCCGGCCTGGTTGATGCTCTCCATGGCCACCCCCACCTGGTCCATGCCCACCACCTGCTGCTGGCCCGACACCGCGATCTGGGTGGCGGCCTGGGCCGCTTCGGTGGTGCTCTCGGCCAGGGCCCGAATGGCCTCGCCGGCCTGGGCCGACTGCCGCGCACCCGCCTCCACCGCCTTGCTGCCCTGCTCGGTGGCCATCACCGCCGCGCTGGTGGCCTTCTGGATGTCCCCCAGAATGGTGCGCACCTGGGAGGTGGCCTGCTTGGATTGCTCGGCCAGGCTCTTGATCTCCTGCGCCACCACCGCGAACCCCTTGCCCTGCTCCCCGGCCTTGGCCGCCTCGATGGCCGCGTTCACCGCCAGCAGGTTGGACTGGTCGGCCAGGTCCGTGACCGTGGCGATGATGCCGCCGATGGACTGGCCCTGCTCGCTCAAAAACACGATGGTCTTGGCGATGGACTCCATCTCGGCCCGGATGCGCTGTATGCCCGCGGCCACCTCGTCCACGGCCCCCTTGCCGGTCTGGGCCACCTGGGCCACGCCCTGGGCCCCGGCCGATACGTCCTTGGCCTTCTTGTCCGTGAGCTGGGCGGCCTGGCGTACCTCCTCCACGGTGGTGGTGGTCTGGCTGATGGCCGCGGCGGTCTCGGCGCTGCCCGAGGCCACCTGGGTGGTGGCGGTCATGATCTCGCTGGCCGCCGACCCCAGTTGGCTGACCGCCTGAGAGATCTCCGCGGTGATGCGATTGAGCACCAAGACCATCACCAAACCCAGGAGAAAAGCGGCTATCCCCAGGATCACAAATACTTGGACCGTTCCCTTGGCCTGCTGCACATCCATCTCGATTATCTTGGCCAATCTGGCGCTTTCTCTCTGCCCCAGATCAGCCAGAATCTCCCATATCTTCTGGTACCGTTGGTCCTGCACGCCGGCGGCCAGTTGCCTGGCCTCTTCCATCTTGCCCTGATAGATCAAGGCGATCTGCTGCTCCCTGGCAGTGCGGTACTGGGCCATGATGGCCTTCAGCTCCTGCAACTGGCCTCTGGACCGGGGGTCCTGCTCCAGGGTGAGCAGGAGCCGCATCATTTCATCGGCTTCTGCCGCGCGCTTGCGAATATTCTTTTCGTTCTCCGCCTGTTGCGCCCGTTTGGTGGCCAGGGTCATTTCCAATATCTCGGCGCGGTTATGGTTCTCGTGCGCCCGTAGCTTCTGGAGATTCAAGACCTTGACTAGGCCCACGTCGTGGATCTCTTTCTCCGACTGGGCCAAGGACGCCATGTTCCAGTAGGCCACGGCGATCACCGCCGCCAGCAGGAGCCACATGGCCCCAAAGCCAATGAGCAGCTTGGCTCGGGTGGAAAGTTTGTTGAACCACGCCACGTCGGTCCCTCCTTTTTGGCTGGGCTACTCTACCTCCTGGTGCACGACGATCTTCTCGTCGCCCAGAAGCTGCTGGGCGTCGATGATGATCAACCGCTCCCCCGTAACACCCCTGAGGTACTGGGCGCCTATCCCAGTCACCGTGGGCGGCGGCTGGCGGATGTCGTCCAAGGCCACGGAGCGGGTGCCCAGGATGACGTCCGCCAGGACGCCGAACTCCATCTGGCCGTCGCCGATGAGAATCACCTTGTTCAGCTCTCCCAGGCCCTTCTCCGGCAAGGAGAAGAACTTCTTCAGGTCCACCACCGACACGATCTGCCCGCGCAGGTTGACGATGCCCAGCAGAAGGGGGGGCGTGCCGGGCAGGGGCGTGAAGTCCTTGAGCGGGTGCACGCCGCGCACGAAGGTCGACTCCAGGCCGTAGGTCTCGCTGGCCAGCAGAAAGGTGATGACCTTCAAGGACTCCTGCGGGGCCAGCTCCGCCGGCTCCTCCTGGGCCAGGGCCCGCGCCCGGGCTTTGAGCACCGCCTGGGTCTGCTGCTCTGCCGCGGCCTGCCCCAGGGGCGCGCCCTGCGGGGCGGAGTCTTTTTTCATGCCAACCCTCCAGCCAAGATCGTGGCCTGGGTGATCTCCCTAAACCTGCCCACGGTCAGGCCCTCGGCCTCGGGCAGAACCTCGTCCTGCTGGCAGTCGTCTAAGAGGCCCAGCACGTTGTTGAAGCAGCGCCGGGCCGCCTGGGCGTCGCCCTGGCGCAGCATCAGGTTGCCCAGGGCGAAGTGGGCCATCACCAGCTTGGGCTCCAGGTACAGCGCCCGCCGCAACGAGGCGATGGCCTCCTGGGGCTGCTCCTGCTCCTGCAGGATGGAGGCGCGCAGGTAGTGCAGGCCGGGGTCCAGCTTGCTCTGGGCCAGGGCCTCTTCGCACTGAGCCAGGGCCTCGCTCAGGCGGCCCTGGTTGGCCAGCTCCCGGATGTCCCGGGCCTCCGCAATCTGCGCCGCCGGCGTGGAGGGCGCCACGGTCGCTGCGGCCGGCGGCGGGGGCGGGGGCGGTGGGGCTGCGGTTGCCGGCAGGGGCCAGACCGGGGCCGCGGCCACGGCGGGCACCGGCGGGGCAGGGCAGGCCACCACCGGCAGCGGCGGCGGCGCTGGCAGCTCCTCCAGCCACGGCAGGGGCGCCGGAGCCGGCGCGGGCCACGGCGGCGCCAGGGATGCCTGCTTGCAGTAGACCACCGCGCCGGGGAAGCGCACCGGCTGGAATTGGCCGAAGGTGTCCTGGGACAGCTCGCAGGCCCCCACCATCAGCCAGCCGCCCTCCACCAGGCAGCGATAGAGGTTGTGGCCCACCTGGCGGGCCCGCTGGGGCAGGAAGTACATCAGCACGTTGCGACAGAAGATTATGTCCATGGCGCTGGTGGAGTTGAGCACCGAAGGGTACACGTCCTCGGCCAGGTTCAGGTAGGCGAAGCTGACCATATCCCGGAGGGCGGCGCGTATCTGCAGGCGGCCCGCGGCGGTGGGCCGAAAGTAGTCCTGCTTGAGCCAGGGCGGCGCATTGCGGAAGGACCAGGGGCCGTACACGCCCTCCTGGGCCCGGCGCAGCAGGCGGGGGTTGAGGTCCGTGGCCAGGATGCTGATCTGCCAGTCCTCCCAGACCGGCAGCGCCCGCAATAGAGCTATGGCCAGGGAGTAGGGCTCCTCGCCGGTGGCGCAGCCGGCGCTCCAGATGCGCAGCCGCCGGCCGCTGCCGCGCCGGGTGCGGATCAGCTCCGGCAGGATCTCCTGCTCCAGGGCCTGGAAGACCTGGGGCTCGCGCCAGAAATAGGTCTCGGGCACCGTGAGGTGGCTGGCCAGCCCCTCCAGTTGCTGGCTGGACAGGGGCGCGGACAGGAGCCACTCGCCGAAGTTCTTGGTGTCGCCGAAGCCGAACTCGGCGGCGGCGGGGACCAGGCGGCGGTTAAGCTCGCCGTAGCGCTCGGGCGGGAAATGCAGGGCGGTCTTGCTGGCGACCAGCTGGCTCAGGCGAACCAAAAGGGGCTCGGAAAGGCCGTCGCTCATCCGTCTCCCCCTGACAAGGCCGCGTCCAGGGCCTTTTGCTCATCCAGGGAGAGAAACTGGTCCAGGTCGTAGATCAGGGCCAGGCCATCCTCCAGCTTGGCCACGCCCTTCAGGTGCGGGGCGAAGGACAATGCCGGCTCGCTGTCCTGCGTCTGCTCCTGGGCCAAGCGCCGGAGGCCCACCACCTCGTCCACCACCAGCGCCACTGGCCGGTGGGAGGCCTGGGCCACCAGCAGACGGTCGTCCAGGCGCAGTGTCCGGGCGGGCAGCCCGAAGCGGCGGCGGATGTCCACCACCGGGATGACCCGCCCCCGCAGGTTGATCACGCCGCGGACGATCTCCGGGGCCTTGGGCAGGGGCGTGATCTCCACGGCGCGCAGCACCCGCTCTACAATGGCCAGGGGCAGGGCGTATTGCGGCGCGTCCAGAGTGAAGACAAGGATGTCTTGTGGATTGTTTTGCGGACCGCTGATCATCTGGTCCTCCTGTCACTCACGTGACTGCAGGACTAGAAATTATTACTCTCGCCGAGCGTAAACGGCAGGCGGTCAGCAGAGGTGACGCCCGGCGGCATCAGCGGGGCAGGCTGAACAGGGAGAATGAATACCTTAGAGGCCTTACCGTGTTGGGTTTCTCGCTGGTTCCCCCAAAGAATTCATTCTGCATGCATCATTAAATCAACTATTCACGACTACTAGGCCGTGTCGACATTTACAATAGCCAAAGGTATATGGCCGCTACAAGCACGAAGGCCAAGTATGAGGAGGCCAGCTTATCGTAGCGAGTAGCGACCCTCCGGAATTGTTTGAGCTTGCCGT
>JBFMFU010000086.1:0-5796 GCA_040751985.1 Thermodesulfobacteriota bacterium
ATCTTCCAGGCCGCCAGGGCAAGAGCCCGTGGGTACCGCAACTCCTTTACCTTCATCACCATGATCTATTTCATCGCCGCGCCGCTGGGAGAACTAATTAAATTCCACAGCTAACGACGAAGAACCAGTCCACCTCGGTACAGACACACAGATAAATTATCGATATGGATGATACGATATATTGAGATAGGTTGCGGCACCGTCACAACTTAATTTCCCTGAATATTCGGCCGTATAAAACCATAGAGCCCCAACAAATCAATAATATACTATCTCACTTTGCCATCTCCATCCACTCTAATTAAACGGCCTAAACCTCACGAACACCTCTTTGCCGCTGAGCCGCCGCACTGCCGCGGCGATTAGCCGGTTCACCTCGGGCCCGGCCTCACTGGGCCGGGCCAGGGCCGGGCTCTCGGCCAGGTCCCCGGCCTCCAGCGGGTCAAAGAGGAAGGCCTGGGCGCTGACCTCTTTTACCGCCCGGCCGGCCGGGGTCAGGCCGTACTCGGTCACCCCGTGGCGGCTGACGATGCGCCAGGCGATGCGGCCCCGGGGATGCGACCGCCAGAAGCGCCGCGACAACAGCTCGGCCGCGTTGATGTCCGCCGCCGAGGGCAGGGCCTCCTCGATGGTCTTGATCAGCCGCCGGTCGGCGTGGTAGTTGGCCCGCACGAAGCCGCTCTGGGGGTGGATGTGGTAGATGGCCAGGTCGCTGTACTTCTTGAGCAGGCCGTAGACGTAGACCTCGATGCCGATGTAGTTGCCCTGGGCCGTGGTGCGCTCGCAGCAGCCCAGCTCGATCCACAGCCCCTGGCCGGGCAGGAAGGCCCAGATCTCCTCGAAGTCGGGCCGGGCGCACAGGGCCCGCAGTTGGGCCTCGCCCGCGGCCTGATCGGCCTTGACCACCGCCCGGAAGGCCATGGCGCGGTTCACCGCCAGGCGCGGCTCCAGGCGCCAGGGCCGGGGCTCGGCCGCCCCCGCGGCCCCTGTGGCCAGGGCCGCGGCCAACAGCCACGGCAGCCAGGCCAGGAGCCGTAGGGGTGCGGACATGCTTGCCTCTCCGGGCGGGCTGCCGGCTAAGGGCCTCTGAAGACCCGAAAAATCGTCATGGGGCCGAATTTTTTTGTTGACAAAATGGGGCGGTATGCCCCACTATTTCTTTTTACGGCTAAGCCGCCCCTTCCCAGAAGGGAAGGGGTGTAGTTTTAGCCCACAGCCCAGGGCGGGCGGCGGCCGGGAAAATAAATCGCGCCGGCAGCTTGACCCTGGCCCCAGGCTGCTTAGATTACCATAAGGGCCGTTTGCGCCCAATAAGTGGGACGCGAGAGGTCCGCCTCGCTGCTGGCATCATCATCCCCGCCGCCGCCGCAGCTCCCGGCGCGGCAGGTCGGGGCGGGAAGCCCGCCTACGGGCGGGATATGGGAAAAGGACGGTTCACCATGGCTGACGGCCGCGAAATCAAGGGGCCCGATTTTAGCCTGGACACCCCAGTCACCTACTTCAAGGAAGTAGAGGGCCGCGACCTGCTCACCCCCGAGCGCGAGCTTCAGTTGGGCAAGACCATCCTGGACGGCCGCGACGAGATTCTCACCAAGAGCCTGGCCATCATCCGCGGCGACAAGGACGCGGTGGAGTCCTGCCAGCGCATCGAGCACTGGCTGGCCGACAGCCACAAGTCGCCCCTGTCCGTGGAAGATGTCATGGCCGAGGCCCATGACCTGGTCGCCCGCTGCGCGGCCAAGAAGAAGCCCAGCAAGAAGCTGAACAAGACCCTGGCCGACATCCGCCGGGCCCGGCAGGAGGTGGAGTGCGCCGTGCAGGAGATGGTGGAGGCCAACCTGCGCCTGGCGGTGTCCATCGCCAAGAAGTACACCTTCCGCGGCCTGAGCTTCGCCGATCTGATCCAGGAGGGCAACATCGGCCTGATGAAGGCCGTCAACCGCTACGACTACCGCACCGGCTACCGCTTCTCCACCTTCGCCTCCTGGTGGATCCGCCAGACCATCAGCCGGGCCATCTACGATCAGGCGCGCACCATCCGCATCCCCATCCACCTGCTGGAGCTGCGGTCCAAGTACTTCCGCGTGTACTACGGCCTCTTGAAGGAGCTGGGCCGCGAGCCCACCCCCAAGGAGGTGGCGGAGAAGGTCGGCATCGACGAGATCAAGGTCAAGGAGATCGTCAACCTGACCCTGGACTCCACCAGCCTGGAGACCCCGGTGGGCGAGGACGGCGACGAGCTGGGCGACTTCATCGAGAACAAGGACGCCGAGAGCCCCTTCGAGAAGGTGGGCGAGGGCGAGATGCACTTCCACCTCACCGAGGCCCTGGACTCCCTGGACGCCCGCGAGCGCCGCATCCTGGAGATGCGCTTCGGCCTGGGCGACGAGGACGAGCACACCCTGGAGGAGGTGGGCCAGGTGTTCAACCTCTCCCGGGAGCGGGTGCGCCAGATCGAGAAGAAGGCCCTGCAGCGCCTGCGCCACCCCCAGTGGCGGGCGGTGCTGGAGGACCACGTCTAAGCCGACCCCGAGCAGAAACCACAGGCCCCGCCACCCGGCGGGGCCTTTTTTTGTGGGCGGGGCAGGGGTGACGCCGGGCATAAAAGCACCTTGCTGGACGCCCTCATCCGGTTCGTGACAGTCAAAAAGCCGTCCCCGTTCGCTTGCCGCCGGAGGAGGGATTGATTGAGGCCTTGATTTTTGGCAGTCCGGCCGGCAATATTTAGGGCGTAAACTTGACGCCTGGTCAAGAAGGAAAGGGAAGCGAGATGGCCACCAAGATTAGGCCCACCCCGCGGCTGAACCAAAAGGACACCATCAAGTTCTTGAAAATGGTTTCCAGCGATCTCAAGAAACCATCCCGCCAGAAGTGTGACCCCGCCAAGTTGGAGAACGCCCGCCAAAAGGCTTTGCATCGTGACGACCTGCCCGAGAAACAGTAGGCGGGGTCATGATTGGGTATTTGAAAAGATAACAAATTTTTCTATCTTTAAAGACTTCGACTGCGGCGACGACGATCTGAACGACTTCGTCCGCAACGACGCCGCCATTCACAGACAAGAACTGGTTGCCGAAACATACGGCTTCAATTTCCTGGGCGCATCCACCCCGCCCATGGCCTTTGCCAGCCTGCTTAACGACGCCATCCGCCTCTCCACCAACCAGCAGCACCGGCTGGTCCCCCAGACCATCCGGCGCTATCCTGAGTTCCCCGCCGTGAAGATAGGGCGCTTGGGGGTGCACAAGGACTTCCAGCGAAGCCACATCGGCAGCAAGATGCTGGATATCATCAAAGAGCTTTTCCTCACCGACAACCGGACCGGCTGCCGCTTCATCACCGTGGACGCCTACAATCATCCCTCCACCCTGGCCTTTTACCGCCGGAACGATTTTCGGCCTTTCCCCATCGAGGAAACAAACAAGCCCACGGTGCTGATGTTCTTCGACCTGCGCCGCCTGACGATCTGACCCCCCGGCCGTCCCCTCCTTGCCCCCCGGCCGCCGTTTTTCTATACTGGCCGCCAGGTAGACCAAGTAGCCGCACGCACACGCGGACCGGCCCCTATGCGGCCGGCCGCCAAAGGACCCATCATGCCGAAGAAGCCAGCCAAAAAGAAAGTGGTGGTCTTGTTGGGCAGCCCGCGCCGGAAGGGCAACAGCGCCGCCCTGGCCGCGGCCATCGCCGAAGGCGCCCGCTCCGCCGGGGCCAAGGTGGAGACCATCTTCCTGCACGGCCGGAAGATCGCGCCTTGCCGCTCCTGCTACGCCTGCCAGAAGCCCGGCAGCCGTGGCTGCGCCATCAACGACGATATGCAGCCCATCTACGCCAAGCTCAAACAGGCCGACGCCTGGGTGCTGGCCAGCCCGGTGTACTGGTTCAACATGTCCGCCCAGATGAAGACGCTCATGGACCGGCTGTTCGCCCTCAAGGCCTACCAGATAGACCCCCGGGGCAAGCAGGCGGCCATCGCCATGACCTACGGCGACAGCGACCCCTTTTCCTCGGGCTGCGTCAACGCCCTGCGCTGCTTCCAGGACGCCTTCGGCTACATCGGCCTGCCCATCGCGGGCATGGTCTACGGCAGCGCCACCGGGGCCGGGGAGATACTGGCCAACGCCGCGCTGCTGCAAGAGGCGCGGGAGCTGGGCCGAAACTTGTAACGCTCGTCATGGTGCGTCTGGTCTGCGGCCCCGGCGGCCTGTTCCGGCCGGGGACGCCTCGCCACCCGCGCGGAGGCATGGCTCAATATGGCCGCGATCAACTCCGTCATCAAGGCCCTGTTGCGCAAGCTCGGCTATGACCCCGGCCGCCGCGACTTCTTCGCCGGCTCCGCGCCGGTCAGCGACCAGGAGTTCGTGGCCCAGGTCTACCGCCAGTTCCTGGACCGCGAGGCCGACCCGGCCGGCCTGCAGCACTATGTGCAGAGCCTGGCGGACGGCCTGCCCCGCCTGCAGGTGATCCAGCAGGTGGTCAGCGGCGACGAGCACCTGCGCCGGCTGCTCCGACAAAAGGCCCTGACCCTGCCGGCGCTCAAGGACCTGCGGCCGGACAAGTTCGTGGAGGAGCGGCTGCGCGGCAGCCGGGAAAAGGCCCTGGCCTTTCTGGCCGCCGGTCCCGCGGACCTGGACTGGCTGGAGCAGTGCATCAGCGAGTACGGCTACTACGACGCCATGGGGGTCTGGTGGCGGGAGGCGGACCAGGACAAGCAGGTCATTGCCGACCAGGCCGCGGCCTTCGCGCCGGCGCGGGTCCTGGAGATCGGCTGCTTCTCCGGCGCGGTGCTGGAGCTGCTGGCCGCAGGGGGCGTGGTTGCCGAGGGCGTGGAGGTCAGCCACCTGGCCCTGACCCTGGCCCCGCACCAGGTCCGGGCCCGCATCCACTTCGGCGACCTGCGCGAGCTCAGGCTGCCCAGCTACGACCTGATCCTGGGCATGGACGTGTTCGAGCACCTGAACCCCCGCAGCCTGCCCGGCTTCCTGGCCCGCTGCGCCGAGCTCTTGGCCTCCGGCGGCTACCTGCTCACCAACATCCCGGCCTACGGCCCGGACCCGGTCTTCGGCGAGATCCACCCCTATTACTTCGAGCGCTGGGACCAGTGCCAACAGGACGGCCTGTTCACCCTCTTGCACGTGGACAAGGCGGGCTGGCCCATCAGCGGGCACCTGACCTGGGCCACCAGCGCGTGGTGGCAGCGGCTGTTCAATGCGGCGGGCCTGGTGCGCGAGCCGGGCATCGAGCGGGCCTTGCACGGCCGCTGGGACGGCTTTTTCAAGGAGCAGGCCCCGGCCCGGCGGTCGTTCTACGTCTTCAGCAAAGACCGCACCCCGGCCCAGGCCCAGGAGATTATCCGGCGCGTGGCCGGGCAGGGGTAGGGGGGCCGCGCTCGCAAGAGAGGGTTTGGGGTAGGGGGCATCCCCGCCTTACATGATCTTTCCATCAAGCTTAGTCGTCATTGCGAGCCCCGCCGCCCCGGGCGGGTGTTTCTCAACCGCAGCCCTTGCGGCGGGGCGTGGCAATCTTCCCTCCCGATGGGTCGGTTAAGAGAAAACTTCGATTTTTGAGTTTGGGGAATAAGCCCCTTAGTTCAATCTACGAGGTCGCCCAGCGACAAGCGGTTTACCTCAGCTTATCGAGATTAAGAATTGGCCTGCCCGAGGGCATCGCAGGAAAGGGAAGCAACTGTGTTCCTTGTCAAGCGGGAAACGGCTGCCAGGGTTTATTGTCGCGCACCATGGCGTTGAGTATGACCAACAGCTTTCGCATGCATGCGACCATGGCGACTTTGAATTTCTT
>JBFMFU010000087.1:0-25733 GCA_040751985.1 Thermodesulfobacteriota bacterium
CCAGGCCTGGCCCGCCGGCGCCAACCGCCGCTCCCAATGATTCGCATCCTGGCTCCTGGACCGGCACGCTCTGGGCCGGCAAAAGGAACAAGGAGGCGAATTATCCCCTTGACAAACAATTAACAAGTTAATTAAAATTATGATTATTAAAAGCATAACCAATATATGTTGTTGTAATAACATGGCTTATGTCTGATGAACAAGGCGCTGAAATTCGCTTAATAGCCTAGAGTTGACGCTGAATTAGGATCATCCCGGCGACACCCTATCCACCTTTTCCGCCCCTGGCGCTTCGGTGAACGGCTGACTTCATGAGCGGCGCATTAGACGGGATTCGAGTTCTGGACTTTTCCAACTTCATCGCTGGCCCTTACTGCGCCATGCTCCTGGGCGCCATGGGCGCCGAAGTGATCCGGGTGGAGCCGCCCGGAGGGGCCCTGGATCGGGACATCGGCCCCTACGCGCCCAACGGTCAGGCCATGTATCCCTGGCACTACTCCTGCAACAAGCTGGGCGTCACCCTGGACCTGAAAAACGCCAAGGCCAAGGGCCTGCTGCACAAACTGCTGGCCCGCACCGACGTGGTGTTGGAGGCATTCTCGCCCGGCGTGAAAAAGAAGCTGGGCCTGGACCTCAGGTCGCTGCACGCGGTCAATCCAGCCATAAGCCTGCTTTCCATCTCTGGCTATGGCCAGTACGGCCCCTATGCCGAGCGCGGCGGCCTGGACACCGTGGCCCAAGGCATGGCCGGCCTGATGGCCATCACCGGTCCGGAGGGCGGCGAACCCATGCGCGCCGGGGTGGCGGTGGTGGACTACGGCGCGGCCCTGTACGGCCTCTACGGCGTCATGCTGGCCCTGTACCAGAGGGAGAAGACTGGCCGCGGCCAGGCCATAGACATCTCCCTGCTGGACGTGGCCGTCTCCTTCATGGAAACCGTGTTCGCCGAGATGGCGGTCCTGGGGGTGGAACGCAAGGCCATGGGCAACCGTCGGCCTTACACCGCGCCCACCAACATGTTCCAGGCCAAGGACGGCTATGTCTACGTCTCCATAACCACCGACCTTTTTTGGCGGCGCTTCTGCAAGGTGGCAGGCATCGATCATCTGCGCGACGACCCACGCTTCAACTCCAACCGGGTGCGCTACAAGCACCAAAAGGAGCTCAACCAGATCGCCGCGGACTGGGTGGGGGCGCGCACCGTGGAGGAGGTGCTGGGAGAGATGATCCCCGCGGGCATAGCCGCGGGCCCGGTCTTGACCCTGCCCCAGGTGATGGCCGACGAGCACGTCAGTGCCCGGAACATGATCCTGGAGATGAACTACGAAGGAGTGGGGCCCGTGCCCATTCCGGGCCTGGCCATCAAGATGTCGGAAAACCCCGGCCAGATCGACACCCCTGCCCCGGCGGTGGGCCAGCACAATGACTACGTTTACGGCGAGCTGCTCTCCTGCACGCCAGAGGAGCTGGCCGCCCTGGCCGCTGATGGGGTGATCTGATGGCCTGGGGGCTGTTGGCGTGGGGAGCGAAAGGGCGCTAGCGATGTCAGACCAGCGCAAAAAAGTGCTGGCCCTCAACTCCAGCCCGCGTCCCCAGGGGTTGAGCAGGACCCGGCTTATGCTCGATCACCTGGTCCAGGGCATGGAGCAGGCCGGCGCCCAGGTCGAGACCGTGCATCTGGCCAAGAAGAAGATCAAATACTGCACCGGCTGCTATCACTGCTGGTTCAAGAGTCCGGGAATGTGCATCCAGCAGGATGACATGACCCGGGAGCTTTATCCCAAGTGGTTGGCCACCGACATCGTGGTCTACGCCACCCCCCTGTACAACGACTCCATGAACGCCTTGCTGAAGACCTTCGTGGAGCGGACCATACCCTCCTACCTCCCGACCTTTGTCTGGGAAAACGGGCGCACCAACCACCCGGCCCGAAGCGGCTTCCCGGCCATCGTGCTGTTGTCGGTGGCCGGCATGCCCGAGATGGCCAACTTCGACCTCATGTCCGCCCATGCCCGCTTCCACTTTCAGAAAGAAGGCAAGCGGCTCTTGGCCGAGATTTACCGCCCCGCGGCCGAGACCTACGCCGACCCCAGCCGGCGCCAATTGTGGGCCGACATTCTGGACGCGGTCCGGCAGGCGGGCCAGGAGCTGGTGGAACAAGAGGCGGTGAGCCCGGCCACCCTGGCCCGCATCGGCCAGCCGGTGGGCGACCCGGAAATGCTATGCGGGCGCATCAACAAAATCATGCAGATTTGCCAGGACAGGGGGATCACCCCCACGGAGCTGGGCAAAGAGATAGCGGCCAGGAAAAAACGCAGCCAGTAGAACCCATAAGCCTGGTTTTCATCGCGGGTACCCAAAATTCGGCAACGCTCTCAGGAGGCGGGCAGGCGCCTTATGGCGGCGCCAGGGCAGGAATCAACGACTTAGGGGCGTTTGCGCATCGCCAGCAAATGATCCCCCTCAACGCCAAGCCGCTGGGAGCACTTATAAGCTTGCTGATTTGTGACCTTTAGAAAGAGAGGGGCTTATGCGACGGACGGGGATGAAAACGTGGACCCTGGTTTTCTGCGCGGCGATGTTGGTGCTTGCGCTGTCCTTGCCGGCTGCGGCCAAGACCCGCGGCGTGACCAAGGACACCATTTTGGTGGGCAGCTACCAGACCTTGAGCGGCCCGGCGGCAATCGTCGCCGCGGTGGGCAGGGGCGCGGACGCCTACTTCAAGATGGTCAATGAGAGAGGTGGCATCCACGGCCGCAAGATAAAGTTCGTCATCGTCGACGACCAACTCCAGGTAGCCCGCACCGTGGCCGCCGTAAAAAAACTGGTGGAGCAGGAGGGCGTCTTTGGCCTGGCCGCGGGCATGAACACCAACGGCACCCTGGCCGTGGTGCCCTATCTGCAAAAGATGAAGGTGCCCAGCATCACCGGCGTGTCCGCCACGGAGTGCACCTTCCCGCCCAGGAAGTACATCTTCACGGTGCGTCCGGTGTCCTTCGTGGAAGGCCTGGCGCTGGCCAAGTACGCCGTGGAGCACCTCAAGGCCAAGCGCATCGCCATCGCCTACATGGATGACGGCATGGGCAAGGACATCACTAGGGCCGCCAAACAGGTGATGGCTACCTACGGCCTCAAGCCAGTGGCTGAGGCGGCCCTGGGCATGCAGGACGTGGACTACGCCAGCCAGGCGTTGGTGATCAAGGACTCCAAGCCGGACCTGGTGCTGCTGGCCTGCTCCTTCCGCCAGACCCCCAAGCTGCTGGTGGAGGCCAAGAAGATCGGCCTGCTCAAGCAGACCAAGTGGTTGGGCGCCACCGTCTCCAACACCCCCATCACCCTCAGGATGGCCGGCAAGGGCACCTGCGAGGGCGTCTACCTGGCCGGCTCCATGCCCGCGGTAGACAGCCCGGATCCCAAGTGCGTGGAGTTCCGCACGTACTTCCACAAGTACTATCCCAAGGAGAACGTCTACAGCATCTTGGGCATGGTGGGCTGGGCCAGCGCCCAGGTCTTTGCCGAGGGCCTCAGGCGGGCCGGCAAGGATCTCACCGTGGAGGGCTTCGTCAAGGCCCTGGAGAGCATCAAGAACTGGAAAGGCAGCTTGATGTACGATCAAACCTACGGCCCGAATCGCCGCGACGGGGATCGCTATATCCGCATGTGCCAAGTCAAGAACGACAAGATAGTGGAGATTCAAGGGTTCTTTACCCTGAGCGACAAGGAAGCGGAAAAGTACATTAAGCATTAGCCGCGTGAGGCGGCGGGCGTTTCGCGGGCGCTGGCACATCAGCCGCCGGCCTCCGCGGACCGCCCGGCCGCCAGGCGAGGATGAGGCCCGTGTTCATACAGACCATCGTAAACGGCTTGGCCACGGGGGCCATCTACGCCCTGACCGTCATGGGCCTGGTGATGATCTACAAGACCACGCATGTGCTCAACTTCGCCCAGGGCGAAAAAGCCATGCTGACCACCTTCATCGCCTTCAGCCTGATGGCCACTCCCGCCATTCCCCTGTGGGCCGCGGTGCTGCTCACCCTGGTGGCCGGCGCCCTGATAGGGACCTTCGTGGAGCTGGCCTTCGTGCGGCACGTGCGGGCGCGGGGGGCCACCGAGGGCACCTACATCCTGATTATGCTGGGGCTGTTCCTGTCCATCCAGGGGGTGGCCGGCTACATCTGGGGCAACGACTTCAAGCCCTTCCCCCGGATCATCAGCGCCAGCACCATCAAGCTGGGCGGGGTGGTCATCAGCCTGGAGGCCCTGTCCATCCTGGGGGTCACCTTTGTGCTGATGCTGATGCTCTACCTGTTCTTCCAAAAGACCCGCTGGGGGCTGGCCATGCGGGCCCTGAACGAGAACCTGACCACCGCCCTGCTCATGGGGGTGCGCGCCAACCGCATCTTCCTGATCACCTGGGGCATCGCCTGCGCCATGGCCTCCATCGCCGGGCTGATGGTGGTCAACATCACCTACCTGCACCCAGGCATGATGCTGCCGGTGATCCTCAAGGCCCTGGCCGGGGCCATCCTGGGCGGCTTCGACAGCTACCCGGGGGTGATGCTGGGCTGCCTGCTGGTGGGGGTGATGGAGAGCATCATCGGGGTTTACATCTCCACCGAGCTGAAGATGGTCTTTGCCTTCGCTCTGATCACGCTGGTGCTCATCGTGCGGCCCTCGGGCATCATGGGCAAGCGGGAGTTCAAGAAGGTTTAGCGGGCGAGTGTGAAGATGAAGAAATGGTGGTGGAAAATCGCTTTGGCCTTGCTCCTACTGTCCTGGCCCCTGCTCACCATGATCCTGATGCCAGACAAGACCTACTATGACTACGTGGCCTCCCTGGTGCTGGCCAACGTGTGCATCGCGGTGGGCCTGGGCATTCTCATGGGCTACACCGGCCTGGTTTCCCTGGGACAGGCGGGATTCGTGGCCATGGGGGCCTACACCGTGGGCATTTTGATCAGCAAGGCCGGTTTCGATCTGCTCTCGGCCCTGCTGGTGGCGGCGATACTGTGCGCCCTGACCGGCTTTACGCTGGGCCTGACCGCAGTGCGCCTGAAGTCCACCTACCTGGTGCTGGTGACCCTGGGCTTCGGCGCCTCCATCCCGCATCTGCTGGTCTACTTCCACGACCTGACCGGCGGGCACAACGGCCTGCAGGTGGCGGGCGCCACCCTGCTGGGCCTGCCTATCACCAGCGGCAAGCAGTTCTACTACATCATCCTGGGGGTGGTCTCCCTGCTGGTCTGGTGCGCCTTCAACCTGACCCGCAGCAAGAAGGGCCGCACCTTTCGGGCGGTCAGGGACAGCGAGATCGCGGCCCAGTCCTTGGGCATCAACCTCATGGTCACCCGGGCCACGGCCTTCGCGGTCAGCGCGGTCTATGCCGGGGTGGCCGGCGGCCTGCTGGCTCCCTTGCTGGGCTACCTGGGGGCCGAGGACTACAACATCATGGCCTCCCTGAACTACCTGATCATGGTGATCATCGGAGGGGCCAGCTCCCTGTGGGGGGTCATGCTGGGGGCGTTGTTTTTCGTGGTAGCCATGGAGCTGTTTTCTAACTCGCCCGCAGGCATGACCCTGGTGTTCTTCGGGGGCGCGGTGATCGCCACCATGATGCTCCTGCCCAGGGGCCTGGCCAGCCTGCCGGCCGTGCTGAGTAAAAAACGCGGAGCCTTGCGAGGTCGCTAAGTGGATTTCTTAAGCATAAAGGACCTGGGGCAGACCTTCGGCGGCCTGGCCGCGGTGTCCGACTTCAGCCTGGAAATGCCCGAGGGAACCGTCTTCGGATTGATCGGCCCCAACGGCTCAGGCAAGACCACGGTTTTCAACTGCATCACCCGCATCTACACCCCCCAGCGCGGACGCATAAGCTTCCGGGGGAAAAACCTCCTCCGGCTCGCGCCGCACCAGATCATCCGGGCGGGCATCGGCCGCACCTTCCAGAATCTGGAGCTTTTCCGCGAGATGAGCCCTATGGAAAACCTCCTGGTGGGCCAGCACATCAAATACCGCGCCCCGCTCCTCTCCTGCGCCCTAGGCCTGCCCGGGCTCAAGAAAAAGGACCGCGAGGCTCAGATGCGCGGCCGCCAGGTCATGGAGCTGTTGGGACTGCAGGAATACCTGGGGAAGCCGGTGGCCAGCATGCCCCTGGGCATCAAGCGCAAGCTGGAGATCGCCCGCGCCCTGGTGGCCTCCCCTGCCCTGCTGCTCCTGGACGAGCCGGCCTCGGGCATGAACGAACGCGAGACCAAGGATCTGCAGGAGAGCCTCCTGGCCGTCCGCGCGCAGTTTGGCGCCTCCATCCTGCTGGTCGAGCACGACATGAGCTTGGTCATGTCGCTTTGCGACCGCATCGCGGTGATGAACTTCGGCCGCAAGATCGCCGAGGGCACCCCCGCGGAGGTCAAAATCCATCCCGAGGTGGTGGAAGCCTATCTGGGCAAGGGGGATGCCTGAGATGCTTGCCATAGACCAGGTCAAGGTCAGCTACGGTCAATCGCAGGTGCTGCATGGGGTTTCCCTGCAGGTGAAGGCCGGACAGAAGGTCTGCCTGATCGGGGCCAACGGGACGGGCAAGTCCACCCTCTTGCGCACCATCTCGGGGCTGGTGCGTCCCCAAAAGGGCAGCATCGTCTTCGACGGCCAGAACATAGAGAAGTGGCCGGTGGACAAGATAGTGCGGTCCGGACTGATCCAGATGCCCGAGGGCCGCGACATCTTCGCCAGGATGACGGTTCACCAGAACCTGCTCATGGGGGCCTATTGCCGGAAGTCGCGCCAGCATCTCAGGGGCGACCTGCAAAAGGTGTTCTCCTACTTCCCCATCCTGGCCAAGCGGATCAAGCAGACCGCGGGCACCCTCAGCGGCGGGGAGCAGCAGATGCTGGCCATAGGCCGGGCCCTGATGGCGCGGCCCCGCATGCTGCTGCTGGACGAGCCCAGCCAGGGCCTGGCCCCCCTGGTGATCAAGAGCATCTTCGAGATCCTAGGGGCCATCAACCAGGAAGGGGTCCCCATTCTGGTGGTGGAGCAGAACGCGCGCATCGCCCTGGAGTTCTCCGACTACGCCTACGTGATCCAGACGGGCAAGCTGGTCATGGAGGGCCCGGCCGAAGCGCTGCTGCACGACAAGTCCATAATCGAGCTGTATTTGAGTTGATGGCGGTGCGGACGCCAGACAGGCTCGAGCAACCGGAGACGACCATGAGCGAACTAATACAGTATCCGGGTTGGCCCGCCGGACTTCCCCGCTCCCTGGACTATCCCGAGGTGCCAGTCCATTGCCTGCTCAAAAGCTCGGCCGCCACCTACGGCGACCAGGAGGCCCTGGTCTACCGGGAGGCCGGCTGGAGCTTCGCCAAGCTCTGGGAGCTGGCCGGGCGCCTCGCCGCCGGGCTGAAGAAGCTGGGCATCGCCAAGGGTGACGTGGTGGGCGTGTGCATGACCAACGTCCCGCAGTACCTGGTGGCCTACTACGGCACCCTGCTCGCTGGTGCCACCTACACCCCGCTCAGCCCCATGCTCAGCGCCAAGGAGTTGGAGCACCAGGCCAACACCGCCGGGGCCAAAGCAGTGGTGGTCTACCAGCCTTTCGTGGACAATATCCTGCCCCTGCGCCAGGTCAGCGCCGTGCACACGGTCATCGCTACCAGCGACGCCCAGTGCGCGGACATGATGGCCCCGGACCAGCCGCGCGATGGCTGCCTGGACTTCGGACGCCTCCTGGCCGAGAACGCTCCGGACTTCAGCGAGCCCGCCCTAGAGCCCCGCAAGGACTTAGCCCACATAGCCTTCACCGGCGGCACCACCGGCCTGTCCAAGGGCGTGGCGGTCTCCCACTTCAACGTAACGGTCAACACCCTGCAGACCGCCCACTGGCGGGCGGGGGGGCGCCCCAGCCTGCAGAACGGGCTGCTCAAGTTCATCGAGCGCGACCCCGACCAAAAGAACTCGCCCATGATCTACTCCACCCAGCCGGGCGCGGACACCATGGTCAACGTGGCGCCCTGGTTCCACGCCCTGGGGATCGTCGTGGCCGTAAACAGCTCGATGTACATGGGTCATCGCCTGGTGACCCACACCCGCCTTAACCTGGAGGAGTACATCGCCGACATCGCCCGCTACCGCGCCAGCATGATCGCCGGGGTGCCCACCCTGTTCTACGAGCTGGCCCACCTGCCCAGCCTCAAGGACTACAACCTGTCCGGGGTGCGGCTGCTGCGCTTTGGCGCGGCTCCCCTGGACCCGGAGCTATGGCGTCGCCTGGGCCAGCTGTTCCCCGGCGCAGCGGTGTCGGCGGCCTACGGCCTGACCGAATCCACCACCATCGCCACCTCCAATCCCACTACCAACACCGGGGTCATCAAGGTGGGTTCGGCGGGCCTGCCCATATTCGACACCGATGTCAAGATCATCGATCCGGAGAGCGGCCAGGACCTGCCCACGGGCCAGAACGGCGAGGTGTGCCTGCGCGGGCCCCAGGTCACCCTGGGCTACCTCAACCAGCCCGAGGAAACCGCCCAGGTGTACCTGGCCGACGGCTGGCTGCGCACCGGCGACCTGGGCCACTTGGACCCGGACGGTTACCTCTTCCTGGTGGGCCGGCGCAAGGAAATGCTGATCTACAAGGGCTACAACGTCTTCCCGGTGGAGCTGGAGTCGGTGCTGTATCAGCACCCGGCGGTGAAGCTCTGCGCCGTGGTGGGCCTGCCCGACCCCACGGCCGGGGAGATACCCAAGGCCTTCGTCTGTCTGCGCGAAGGCGCGCGTGCCAGCGAAAAAGAACTGATGGATTTCGTCAACGAGAAGGTTTCCCCCTACAAGAAGATCCGCCAACTTGAATTTTTGGAGCAGATGCCCTTGACTCCGGCGGGCAAGATTCTCAAACGCAAACTGGTCGAAACGGCCTGACCGCAGCGGACCTGCCGTTGCCGGCTGCAAAAGACGCCCCCACCGCCTCTGTGCGGTGGGGGCGTTTGCGCCCGCCACCAACGACCAGCTAACCCTGGGTCAAGCCAGTGAGCACCGTCCGTGCCTCGTCCATGATCTGCGCCACCAGCTGCCGCACGCTGAGGGTTTCCTTGGTGCGGCCTACCACCTGGCCGCAGGCGATGAGGGCATCGTCGCCGCCGTTGAGCCAGGAGTTCTTGGTGCGCTGGCCGGTAATGTAGGGCATCAGGTCCCGCAGGGGGACCTTCTTTTCCTCCAGGGCCAGCACCTGGCGGGCCCAGTCGTTGTCCAGCACCCGCACCGCGCTGCCGATGCTCTTCTGCACGATGAGAGTCTGCTCGGACTGCGCCTGGATCAGCTTTCCCTTGATGGCCTGGTGCGCGGGGCACTCAACGGTGTTGAGGAAGCGGGTGCCCATGAGCACTGCTTCGGCGCCCAGGGCCAGACCGGCCACCAGGCTACGGCCGTCGCAGAAGCCGCCGCCGGCGATCACCGGTATGTCCAGGGCCGCGGCCACCTGGGGCGCCAGCACCATAGTGGTCACTTCGTCCATGCTGGGGTGGCCGCCGCATTCGGCCCCCACCACGGCCACGATGTCCACGCCCAGGGCCTGGGCCTTGAGGGCGTCGCGCAGCCGGGCGCACTTGTGCAAATGGATGAAGCCCGCCTGCCTGATGCGGGCGCGGTGCGGTTCAGGGCTGCGGCCGGCGGTTTCGACGAGCCTCACCTGCTGCTCGGCCAGAATATCCAGCACCTGATCCACCACCACCGCCGAGTGGCCGGGAAAGAGGGAAACGTTGACTCCGAAGGGCTGGTCGGTGAGGTCGCGCAGCTTGGCGATCTCGTCCCGCAGGGCCTGGGCGTCGGGATACATGGCCGAGGCCAGGCAGGCCAAGATGCCGGCGTTGGCGTTGGCCGCGACGAACTCCGCGTTGCTCAGGTACATCATGGTGCCGCATTGGATGGGGTATTTGATCCCCAGCATCTTGGTTATTCTGGTCTCGAACATGACTCTCGTCCCTTTCCGGTGTTAGTGCGTCAAGCCCCGCACCAGGTCTATCCGTTGCGCAGCCTCCTCCACCATGCGCTCCAGAAGCTCGGCGCAGGTGGGGATGTCGTGGATCAGGCCCGTTGACTGGCCGAAGTACATGGCCGCCGCCTCCACGTCGCCGGTCTCCCAGGCCTGGCGCCCCCTGAGGCCGGTGATAAGCGGCATCAACTCTTGCAGCCCACCGCCCCGAGCCTCGACCTCCAGGATCTGGGCCACGGTGGCGTTTTTCAAGGCCCGGCCCTGCAGCCCCAGGCTTTTGGTGATCAGGGTGGTGTGGTGCTCTTGGCGCCGTACCAGCTCCTGCTTGATGTTTTTGTGCACCCGGCACTCCTGAGTGGCCACGAAACGCGTGGCCATCATCACGCCCTCGGCCCCCAGGACCAGGGCGGCGGCCAGGTTGCGCCCGTTGCTGATGCCGCCGGCCGAAACCACCGGGATGCTCAGCGACTCCACCATGCGCGGAGTCAGCACCATGGTGCACACATCGTCGCTCAGGGGATGCCCGCCTTCCTCGAAGCCGGCGGCGTACACGCCGGCATAGCCCATCTTCTGCGCGTGCAGGGCGTGGCGCACCGCGCCGCACTTCTGGAAGAGCCTCACCCCCGCTTCCTTGAGCATGGCCAGGCCCTCTTCGCCGGTGATCTTCTCCACCGGCATGCCCGAAATCTCCATGCCCGGCACCTTCTCCTGGGCGCAGACCCGGAAATACATGGCGTAGTGCTCCGAAGTGATGCGCCCGGAGGGCAGAGAGGTCACGTTCACCAGGAACGGCTTGTCGGTCTTCTGGCGCACCTGATCCAGGGCCTCGCGGAACAGCTTCTCCGACTCATACATCTGGGCCGTGAGGTTGCCCAACCCGCCGGCGTTGGATATGGCCGCGCACAGGTTGGGCTCTGCCAGCCACATCATGGCTCCGCAGATGATGGGATGCTTTACGCCGAACATCTCGGTGATCTTGGTTCTGATCATGACGCTTTGTCCCCTAGCAAAGTCTCAGGCCACAGAAACCAGGGCCTTGCCCACGGATGTCTTTTGGCCGTGGCTATTTTGCACCCAGAGGTCTATCTCCACCAGTTTCTGGTTATCCTCCTGGCGGGTGCTCGCCACCACACCCCGGCAAACCATTTCCTCGCCGGGGAAGTCCATGCCGCGATACTGGCAGGAGAGCTTTTTTATCCGGCCACGGTGGCCCAGCCACTGGGCGACCAACTGGCCCATGCTGGCGTACTTGAAGCGGCCGTGCACGATGATCCGTCCGATCTTTTTGGCCGGGGCGCTGTCGGGATCGTAGTGCAGCGGGTTGAAGTCGCCGGAGCCAGCGGCGTACTTGACCAATTGGGTCAAATCAGGCGTTTTGCGCAGCTCGGGCAATTCGTCGCCCGCCTTGATGTTCTCCCAAGCAAGCTCCATGGGTGCCCCTTTCTGGTTTACGGGTCCTGTCGCCCCGGCGGCAACGCTTGGGCCTAGTAGTAAAGGGCCTGCACGCGGTCCCGGGCCACCACCCGGCCGTCCTGGTTGGTGAAAACGGTCTCCAGGGTCACCACCAGCATGGTCCCCAGGGCCTGGCTCTCCTTGCACTCCAGGGACTTCAGCTCCCGGACCCCGGTGAGGACGTCGCCGGCGCAGATGTCATGGAAATATTCGATCTCGGTGCCGCCGTCCAAAAGGCCCTGGAGGCCGTGCTGCAAGGGGGCGGCGAAGCCCGGCGCAATGGGCAGGAGGTCGTCGGACAGGCCGGGGACGAACATTGGCAGGCCCAAGTAGGTGGGCGGGGCCGGCAGGTCGCGGTAGCCCTTGGCCACGGCCTCTGCGGCCTGGTAGTAGACCGGGTCCTGGTAGCCCACCCCCCGGGCAAAGGCGCGAACCCCGGTGGTGGTGACCTCGAAGCGCCAGGGCTGGGACTTCCAGCCGACCAGGGCCAGCATCTCCGGGGTGAGTTGGAAATTTCGGGCCATTTTTTCTTCCCGCCCTTGGCCGCCGCTGCGCGGCCAAGGACACGGTTAGGAGCCGTCACCCGGCGGTCTAGTTGCCGCCGTTCATCTCCAGCAGTTGGCCGGACACGTAGTTGGACAAGGGCGAGGCAAAAAACAGCATCACCGCCGCCGCTTCCTCAGGCAGGCCCGGCCTGCCCAGGGGGATCATCTTTTTGAGCATCTCCCGCGTGGCCACGGGGATGCCCACCTTGATCTGCTGGCCGCCGGCGGATATCTCCTGGCCCTCTTCCCGCGCCGCGGTGAGGCGGGTCTCCACCCAGCCGAAGGCCACCGCGTTGACCTGCACGTTGAAGCGGCCCCACTCCTTGGCCATGGTCTTGGTCATGCCGATCAGGCCGGACTTGGCCGAGGAGTAGTTGATCTGGCCGGCGTTGCCGCGGGTGCCGGCGGTGGAGGCGATGTTGACCACCTTGCGCGCGATGCTGACGCCCCGCTTGGCTTCTTCCTGGGCCGCCTCCCGAAAATAGGGGGACGCCGCCCGCAGCAGCCGGAAGGGGGCGGTCAGGTGCACCGCGATGATCTTGTTCCACTGCTCGTCGCTCATCTTGTGGACCGGGCCGTCCCAGATGAACCCGGCGTTGTTGACCAGGATGTGGATGCCGCCAAAGGCGTCGGCCGCGGCCTGGACCATGTCGGAGGCGAACTGGGGGTCGGTCACGTCGCCGGGCACGGATATGGCCTGGCCGCCGGCGGCCTTGATCTCCGCGGCCGTGCCCTGGGCCGGGGTGGGGTCTATGTCGCTGACCACTACCTTGGCGCCCTCGGAGGCGAACAGCAAGGCCGCGGCCTTGCCGATTCCCCTGCCGGAGCCGGTGATGAGGGCCACGCGGTCGGTGAGCATCGGTTTCATGTGCAGCGCTCCTCGTATCTCTCTTCAACTAGCAGTGGTGAATGGGATTTCCCCGGTTCAACCCCGGCCGATGATGGCGACGGCCGCCACGTTGTGCCAGGGAAGTCCGCCCAGGTTGTGGGTCAGGCCCAGGCGGGTGTCCTTGACCTTGCGCTCCGCGGGCACCCGCTCCAGCAGCTGCTCATAGACCGCGTACAGCATGCGCAGGCCCGAGGCGCCGATGGGGTGGCCGAAGCACTTGAGGCCGCCGTCCACCTGACAGGGCACCTGGCCGTCCAGGTCGTAGAACCCGTCCATGATGTCTTGGTAGGCCTTGCCCCGCGGCGTGATGTGCAGGTCCTCGTAGGTGACCATTTCGGTGATGGAAAAACAGTCGTGCACCTCGATCATGCTCAATTCCTGGCGGGGGTCCGCGATGCCGGCTTCCTGATAGGCCTCGCTGGCCGCCTTGCCGGTGGTGACTATGCTGGCTCCGTCCCAGTCGGTGTACACGCCCTCCGCGCCGGAGCTAACCGAGACCTGCAGGGCCTTGACCAGGATCGGCTCTTGATTTTTCTTGAGGCTGCGGGCGATCTCCGGGGTGGTCACGATGGCCGCCGCCGAGCCGTCGCTGACTCCGCAGCAGTCGAACAGCCCCAGGGGATAGGCCACCATGGGCGCGGCCATGACCTGCTCCTCGCTGACCGGACGGCGCAGGTGGGCCCGGGGATTGAGGGCACCGTTGGCGTGGCTCTTGGCCGAGATGTGGGCCAGGGCCCGCTTGATCTGGTCCATGGGCACGCCGTACTTGGCCGAGTAGGCCGTGGCCAGTTGCGCGAAGGCGCCCGGGGCGGTGGAGCTGGTGCCCATGATGTAGCTGTTGACCCCCAGGGTGGCGCCGCCGGGCAGGCCGCCGTAGCCGGTGTCCTTGAGCTTCTCCACCCCCTGGGCCAGCACGATGTCATAGACCCCGGCCGCCACCGAGTAGGCCGCGGCGCGGAAGGCCTCGGTGGCGCTGGCGCAGAAATTGTCCACGCGGGTCACCGGGATGTAGGGCAGCTTGAGAGTAGTGGACAAGGGCAACGCCCCCCGCCCGATGTTCACATTGGTATAATGGGAGCCTAGGTAAGCGGCCTGGATTTCCTTCTTCGCGATGCCCGCGTCGGCTAGGCACTCGCTGAAGGCGTCCACCAGCAGGTCTTCGCCGCTCTTGTCCCAGTGTTCGCCGAAGCGAGTGCAGCCCATGCCGAGGATGGCGACCTTGTCCCTGATGCCGTCGGCCATTACTTTTCCTCCCTGACTGGAACCGCCTTCCAGAAATACCCCACGATGTCGCGTTTCTTGTCGTAGTACTTGCGACGGAAGCTCATGCGGACCTTTTGCCCCACCCGCAGCGATTCCAGGTCGCAGTCCGTGAAGTTGAAGGCGTATTTGCCGCCGCCCTCGAAGACGATGTGGCCGTATATAACCGGCGGATCATCCGAGGCGGCCAGCATGTCGCCGGTGTAGCTGAAAATGGTGCCCGTCTTGCCGGCCATGCGCTCCGGCTGCATTTGGTCCGTTGCCCCGCAATCCGGGTTGGCGCACACCCGCTGAGCCGGGAACTGCACGGTGCCGCAGGCAGTGCAGCGGCTGCCCCATAGCCCCAGCAGGGCATCGCGCTGGCGCCAGTTCACCGACCAGCGGGTCCACAGGTCTTCCTCGGAGCGCAGCCCGGCCTCCACCTGCAGCAGGTCGCGCCATACCAGGTACTTGGTGTAAGAAGTCAGCTCGGTGCGGTGCTCTAGCCGCTGGGCCACGGTGGACCGCCCGCTCGGGCTCTTGATCAGCGGAGTGGCCTCCCACAATAGGGCGTCGCAGCCGTTGCCCACGCCCACGAGCACGATTTTGTCGCCGGGCTGCGCCTGCTCCAGGGCCTGGCAAAACATCAACAAGGGGTGGGCCGACCCGCTGTCGCCCATCTGGTCCAGCAAGGGGTTCACTTCCTTTTCCGGGGCGATGCCCAGCTTCTTGTTGATGCCCATGCGGGCGGCCGGGTACGCGCAAGGATAGACGACCTTGCTGATCTGCTCCATGGCCAGGCCGCACTTGGCCAGCAGGCCCTGGATGGCCTCGGGGATGAATTTCTCCAGACCCGCGTCGCGGATCCACCGGTCCTCCCACTGCCGGTCGGCCTTGGCGAACTGGCCGCGGTAGTGGTCCACGAAATCGTAGGTGATGGAGAACGCACCCAGGCATTGGGCCAGGCAGTCCTGGCCGCCGATGACCAGGGCCGCAGCGGCGTCGCCCACCACCATCTCCTGGGTCGAGGCAGGCAGCCCCAGGCGGCAGTCGGCCGCGCAGACCAGGGCCTTTTGCATCTGTCCGGCGCGCACGCTGTCCAGGGCGGCCAGCAGAGCCGAGGTGCCGCACTTGAGCGCGCCGCTGACGTCGGTGGCCCGCACCTGGTTCGCCAGGCCCAGGGCGGGCGCCACGATGCCGCTGTTGAGCCGCTCCTTATAGGGCATGGTGGTGGAGGCCAGGAACAGGCCCTCTACCTGCGAGGCGTCCATGCCCTCCAGGGCCTCCGCCCCGGCCGCCACGGCCATGGTGACGCTGTCCTCGTCATAATTGGCCACGGCCTTTTCACCCTTGGCGTTGGCAATGGCGCCGGGATTGACCCAACCGACTTGTTTATAGATATTTTTTCTGACTATTCTGTATCGTGGGATATATCCCGCGAATGAACAAACTCCAGCCATAGTTATGCAGCTCCTTTTAGAGTTAACTACTCCCGATATCAGGTGCCAGCACCAGGGGAGAGCGAATCAGATCAAGCCATGGCGTTCCCTACAGAGTCTCACAGGTTGCATAAGTTAAGTAACTTATATTTAAAATATTAATTAAGCACAGTTAAATTTTAGACGCCCGTTTCTGTAGACCTAGTATTAATTATTTTAAATTTTTCTTGTTTAACTAATTTAGGACACATCCCCACTCCAAAACTAATATTTTTTACGGACTATTTTATCTGTTTTTGATTGACTGTATGCGCGGCCGACACTAGAATATTTGACAATCTTTAAACGCAATACCCGCGAGGACGCGCCATGGGAAAAGAAACCAGAAACAACTCCCCGGAGATCATTTTCGATGTTTCGGGGCACACGGCCGTCATCACCCTGAACCGGCCCCAAAGGTTCAACGCCATCACCCGCCCCATGCTTACCGAGCTGTCCCGCTGCCTGATTGAATGCGAAAAAAACGATCAGGTGCGGGCGGTGATCCTCACCGGCGCGGGCCGGGGCTTCTGCGCCGGCCTGGATTTGGTTGACACCGCCTCCGACGGCATCGGCAGCGAGGAGTACCTCAAGACACAGGTGGGGCTCATCGACCTGCGCGATACGCCGCCCATGGTCATGCACCGCATGGACAAGCCCCTCATCTGCGCCCTCAACGGAGCCGCGGCGGGCTACGGCATGGACATTGCCCTGTTGGCCGACATGCGCCTGGCTTCGACCCAGGCCAAGATGGCCGCCCTGCCGGTCAAGCGGGGCATCCTGCCCGAGAGCGGGGGCGCCTGGCTGCTGCCGCGCCTGCTGGGCTGGGCCAAGGCGGCGGAGCTGCTGTTCCGCGCCCGGGTGCTCGACGCCGCCCAATGCCTGGAGCTGGGCCTGGTCAACGTGGTGGTGGAGCCCGAGTCCCTGATGGACACCGCCCTGGCCTGGGCCGCGGAGATCTGCGCCAATGCGCCCATAGCGGTCAGGGCCACCAAGCGCATGATGCGCCTGGGCGCTGACGAGACTTTCGAGGCGGCGGTTGATCATGTCTATCTGCAGCTTCTGACCCTGTTTCGCACCCAGGACTACCGCGAGGGCGTGGCGGCCTTCCTGGAGAAGCGGGAGCCCCGGTTCGAGGGCCGTTGAGCAGCCGCCCGCTTCGGCCCGCGGCCCCGCGCTACAAAAAGCAGACCTGGGCCACATCTTCCTGGGCCTTGATCTCCCGGCTCAGCAAGGCCTGGAACTCCTGCGAACGCACTGGCTCCACCAGGCTCACCGGCGTGCCCCGCTCATCCTGGCGGCAATGCCAGGCCAAGACCCGGCCCGGCACAACCGCGTAATAGCACCCCCCGGTTCCGCAACAAGAGGTTTCCACCACTCCGCGGCCGAGCAGGTACAGGTATTGTTCTCCGCCCAGGGTCAACAGCTTCTCCTGCTCCATCTCGTACCAGCCGGCGATGCTGCGCACCCGGCCGCGAAGTTGGTGTTTAAAAGCTACGCCCGCGGTCACCGTCATCCCTCAACCGGCCTATAGCTGGCTGGGCTTAAGCAGGCTCCGGGTCAGGCCCTTTTGGTCCCGTGCTTCTTGCTGTCAATGAATGCCTGCCGCGCCGCGGCGTGGTCCTGGGAGCAGAAGGCGATGCCCTGCATGGCCGCCTCCATCTCCAGCATTGCCTGGAAATTGCTGGGCCAGCAGTTCAGGGCGGCCTTGATCATGGCGTAGGCCTGGCAGGGCCCCTGGGCCAGGGAGCGGGCCAGGCCGTAGGCTTCCTGCTCCAGGCGCTGGCCGGGAACCGCCAGGGCGATCAGCCCCAGCCGCACGGCCTCGGCCCCGGAGAGCTCGGCGCCGGTCAGCATCAGCCACTTGGCCCGGGCCAGGCCCACCCGCGAAGGCAGCAGGTAAAACTGCCCCCAGTCCGGGACCAGGCCGATCTTGCTGAAGGAGCACATCAGCCTGGCGTCCTCGGCGGCGATGGACACGTCTGCGGCCAGGGCCAGGCTCATGCCGGCGCCTAGGGCTATGCCCCTGATCATGGCGATGACCGGTTTTTCCAGGCCGGATATGCCTTCCACCAGCCGCTGGGTCCACTTCATGCGCTGGCGGCCCACCACCGAGTTGGCGATGGCCTGCATTTTGACCAAGTTGCCGCCGGTGCAGAAATTGTCCCCGGCCCCGGTGAGCACCACCACCTTGGCCTCCTCCTCGTCGCGCAGGTAGCCAAACGCCTGCTGCAACTCGGCGTGCAGGTCATGGTCCAGGGCGTTTTTCTGCTGGGGGTTGTTTATGGTGACGGTGGCCACGCCTTCCTGGATGCCCACCAGCACTTTTTCAAACGCAGGCGCCATGTTTCCCCGCAATGGTTCTTTCGGTTATCGCCAGGCGGCTATGTGTCCCGATCAGCGCCGCGCAGCCGTGATGGTCTGGAAGTCCAGGCAACTGCTCTGCGCGGCGTCGGGGCAGAAAAAGGTTGCGCTTATTTTAATTATCTTTTAAATTAAAAATCAAGTCATTTTTGACACCCCGCCCTCCTTCGCGGCCCAGGAGATAAAATTGCAGTCACGTAGCTGGCTTACGCAAGAACATCGGATTTTTCAGGAAAGCGCCCGCCGTTTCTTGGCTCAGGAAGTAACCCCCTTTATTGCCCAGTGGGAGGAACAAGGGCTGGTGCCGCGGGAGGTCTGGCGCAAGCTGGGGCAGCAGGGCTTCCTGTGCCCCTGGGTGCCGGAGGAGTACGGCGGCGCCGACGTGGATTACACCTATTCCATCGTGTTCCAAGAAGAGCTGATCCGCACCACCTGCAACAGCCTCTCCACCGGCCTGCGGGTGCACGCCGACATCGCCGCGCCCTACATCGCCCGGCACGGCAGCCAGGAGCAGAAGCGCCGGATCCTGCCGGGCTGCGTCAGCGGAGACATCATCCTGGCCCTGGGCATGACCGAGCCTGACTGCGGCTCTGACCTGGCCGCCCTGCGCACCAGCGCGGTCAAAGACGGGGCCGATTACGTCATCAACGGGCAAAAGACCTTCATCTCCAACGGCATCTACTGCGACTGGGTGGTGCTGGCGGTCAAGACCGACCCCAAGGCCCCCCGCCACGACGGCACCAGTTTGATCCTGGTGCCCTCCGAGGCCCCGGGCTTTGCCAGGGGCAGACGCCTGGCCAAGCTGGGCCTGAAGGCCCAGGACACCGCGGAGCTGATATTCAGCGACTGCCGCGTGCCGCAAGAAAACCTCCTGGGTCAGGAGGGCCAGGGATTCCAGATCATGATGGAAAACCTGGCCCAGGAAAGGCTGGTCATTTCCCTGGGGGCCCTGGTCCAGGCTGAGCTGATCCTGGAAATGACCTTGGACTACGTCAAGAGCCGCACCGCCTTCGGCCGGCCCATCGGCAGCTTCCAGGCCAACGCCTTCAAACTGGCCGAGATGGCCACCGAGGTGACCCTGGGCCGCGCCTTCTTCGAATCCCTCATCGCGGCCTTTGTGGCCGGGGAGGACATCAGCCGCCAGGTCCCCATGGGCAAGTGGTGGCTGGCCGAGATGGTCAACCGCGTGGCCTACGCCTGCCTGCAGCTCCACGGCGGCTACGGCTACATGGAGGAATACCCCATCTGCCGGCTCTACCGCGATGTCCGCTCCCTGCCCATCGTGGGCGGCACCAGCGAGATCATGAAACAGATCATCGCCAAGCAGATGGGGCTTTAAGCGCTACTCGCCTTTTTTCCTGCCCAGAAAGCTGGCGATGCCTTTCGCGCGCTCCTTGCTGTGGCGCATGGCCGCCACCACCGCCTCCTCGGCTGCCAGGCCCTGCGGCAATCCCTGCTAAAGCCCCTGGGCCATGACCCACAGCACGCTGCCCATGGCCTGGGGAGGCCGGCTGGCCAGGCGCTGGGTGCCGCCCCAACCGGGCATGAGCCCCAGGTCCAGCTCGGTGAAGCCGGTCTTTATATCCGGCCGGTCAGCGGCCAGACGGAAATGGCAGCACAGGACCAGATTCTTTATCTGGCGGCCAACCTGTTTATTTTTTGGCTAAATGACCGGATGCTTCGCGGCAGGCCTCGTCTAGAACATTACGATCTTTTTCTGGTCCCGGAGCCTGTCCAGGAAGCGTTGCTGGGCGGAGTCGAGGTGGTGGTGGAGCGCCTCAGTGACTTTTTTCTCATCCCTGTTGCGCAGGGCTTCGAAAAGGACGCGGTGCTCCTCCAAAATCTTCTGCGAATCCATATGGGCGACGTTTTCCGGGCGGAACTTCAGATAGAGCTTTTCGAAGATTTCCTTGAGAATTCTGTTGATGAATTCGTTGCCCGCCAGAGCGGCGATGGCCAAGTGAAAACGGGCATCCAAAAAGGCCAGGGCCCGGCCCGACAATTCATTCATCTCGTGACGGTGTTTTTGAAAATTTGTTTGAATCTCAGCTAGTTGGTGCTCCTGCAGGTTATCGATCACCTTGGGCACCACATGCAGCTCCAGCGCCTTGCGGGCCTCGAAAAGCTCGTTGGCCTCGCTCTCGGATATCTCGCAGACAAAGTAGCCGGTGTTGGGCACGTAGCTGACGAAGCCCGAGGCCTCCAGGCGGTTGAGGGCCTGCACCACGGGAGTGATGCTGATGCCCAGCCTGCGGCCCAACTCCACGCAGACGATTTTTTGGCCGGGGCTCAGCTCATTGACATAGAGCATTTCCTTAATTTTTTGGTGCGCCTCATCAATGGAGCTGCCTCGCTTATAAACGCCGCCGTTTTGTATCTTATTCTTTGTCTTGGCCTTTCGCGGCATACACCCTCCCGCTCTTATGTAATCCGCGCCCGCCGGTTGCTCAGCAGCATCTCGACCCCAACCGGACGCCGCAGGCTTGGCCCACGACCACACCGCGCGACATCATAATAATGCTGATCGGTTGTTAAAGATGACTGGTTAAAGATATCAATCGACTTACAAATCGGTGGCCTCCCGCGGCGATTAACCATATATGTCAGCCTCCAGGTATGCCGCATTAATTATAATTTTAATTAATCATTTTTTCCACCGCAACTTCCCCCGGAGGCCTGTGGCCGGACCCGGTGCGGGTGCTGCGGGCAGGATGGCCAGGCGCATAACGGCCGCCTTTGCCTCAGGCCTTACCATAAAGTTCCCGGAGCTTGTTCTTGAGAATCTTGCCGCCAAAGGAGCCCTTGGGCAGGGATTCCACAAACACCACCGAGGTCGGCTTCTTGTGGCTGGCCAGCCTGGCCGTGCAGTGCTGAATTATTTCTTTTTCCGAAACCTGGGCGCCCGGCCGGGGGACCACGACGGCGCGAATGGTCTCTCCCCACTTCTCGTGGTGCACGCCGATGACCGCGGCCTCCAAGACCCCTGGGTGCTGGGCGATGATGTCCTCCACCTCGGCCGAGTAGACGTTGATGCCGCCGGTCTTGATCATGTCCTTGAGCCGGTCGGACATGTACAGATAGCCCCTCTCATCGTAGTAACCCAGGTCCCCAGTGTGCAGCCAGCCGCCCTTGAGCGCCTCCCGGCTGCTTTCCGGGTTGCGGAAGTACCCCTTGGTCACCGTGGGCCCGCTGACCAGGATCTGGCCCACCTCGCCCTGGGGCAAGGCCTGGTCGCTCAGCGGATCGCCTATACGCACATCCAGCGACAGGAAAGGGCGGCCCAGGCTGGAGTAGTGGAGCGGGTCGTCGCCCGGCTTGAGCAGGGCCACGCCCGGCGAGCTTTCGGTGAGGGCATAGAGCACGTAGGCCTGGCCGTTAAGGAACAGCTCCTGCTCCAACTCAGCCCGCAGGGCCGGGGTCAGGAAGGAGTGGCCGTGCAGGATGTACTTGACCGAGGAGGTGTCGTGCTTGCCGGCCCGCTGGGCGTCGAGCATCATGCGCCAGATGGCGGTGTTGCCCAGGGCGAAGTTGGTGCGCTCCCGCTCAATGTCCCGCAGAAAACGCTCGGGGTCGAAGTCAGGGCTGAGCAGAAAGGTGGCTCCGGCGTGCATGTAGGACAGGAAGCGGCTGGCTCCGGCCACGTGATAGAGCTGCATGGGATAGACCGTGACGTGGCCCGGCTGGGGGAAGCCGGCCTCAATCATGAAGTTGAGCGAGTTCCACAGCAGGTTCTTGTGGGTCAGCAGCGCCCCCTTGGACTTGCCGGTGGTGCCGCCGGTGAACATCAGGAAGGCCTCGTCGTCCTCGCTCACTCCGCCGGCCACTTCGGCCGGGGAGGCCTTGCGCAGCAGCTCCTCGTAGTCCCGAGCGAAGGAGGGAGGGTTTTCCCCGAAGCAGGCCAGAATGATGTCCGCGGGCAGAAACTCCCGCAGAGCCGCCACCTGCTCCTGGTACTCGGAGTGGAAAAGCAGGGCGCGGGGATCGCTCAGCTCCAGTTGGCCTTTGTAATCCTCTACCGTGGCCCGGGCCACGATGGGGGCGTTGACCAGCCCCAGCTTGAGACTGGCCAGGTAGGACTCGGCCAGGAAGGTGGTGTTGCGCGAGAGAGTGGCCACGCGGTCTCCGCGGCGCAACCCCAGTCCGGCCAGGCCGTTGGCCAGGCGGTTCACCCGCTCATTGAGCACGGCGTAGGTCAGACGCCGGTCTGGGTCGCCCACGGCGATGCGGTCGGGAAACTTTCTGGCGGATTTGGCGAAAACCTCTCCCAAGGTCATCTGCAAACTCATGGCTGGAACCTCTGCACCCTTGTCGGCGCCGCCCGGCGTGGTGGTTTGTTGCTGGGCTGCGCCGACCGCGCGGCGCTTGTAGTTTCGTTGTTCGCCGCCTGGGCTGAAGTAAAAGCGGAGGCCCGGCCCGCGCCGGGCCCCCGCCGGGCATGGTCAGGCTAGAGCCGGCCCAGTTCCTGGAGGTATTTGATCAACATGTTGACCGCCTTCTTGGTCTCCGGGTCGCTGGCCTCTTCCTTCCACAGATCCACGGCCGCCTTGGTGATCTCCTTCTGAGCGGCAGGGGTCAAGGTGCAGACCTTTACGCCCTTGTCTTTCTGAATCTTGGCTAGAGCCACGTCGTTCTGGATGGTGTATTCCGCGGTCCGGGTCCAGAAATGCTCCTCGATGGTGGAGGTGATGATGGCCTGCAGGTCCTTGGGCAGGCTGTCGAAGGCCTTTTTGTTGAACAGCCAGAGGTCGGTGCCGGCATAGACCAGGGCCGGGCTGAGGTGGTACTTGCAAATCTCATAGAAGCCCATGTCGTTGTTGGACATGGCCCCGCCCCAGTGGGCTCCATCCACCACGCCCGAGGACAGAGCGGGGTAGACCTCCGAGCCGGGCAGATAGCTGGCGGCGGCGCCCAGCTTGGTCAGCAGCTTCTGGATGGTGCCCGAGGAACGGAGCTTCACTCCCTTGAAGTCGGCCACGGTGGTCACGCACTTTTTCATGGCCAGCTCGGTGGGGTAGACCCGGTCGATCCAACTATACATTTTGTACTTCTTCAGGATCACATCCTGCAGCATCTTCTCGTAGCCCAGATTCTTGTAGAAGTACTCGGCCTCGATGGGGCTGCCGAAGGAGAAGGGCAGGCCGCCGGCTACCCGCCCCAGGGGCACCTTGGCCACGAAGTAGCGGGCCACCGACACGCCCATAGGCACCATGCCGCGCTCCACGGCGTTGAAAATCTCCTTGGAGGGGATGAGGGCGCCGGAAGTGAAGGGCTCCACGATCAGGCGGCCGTTGGAGCGCTCCTTGAGGAGCTTGGCCACCCTGAGCACGCTGCCGGCATAGGACGGGCTGGCGGCGGGATAAATGGTGGGGCACTTGAGCTTGTAAACCTTTTGCTCGGCCAAACCCAGCCCCGCGCTGACCATGACCACGGCCAGAGACAGCACGAACACGCCGGCCAGGACGGCAAATCTCTTGATGGTCCTTCCTCTCATCTTCCTGTCTCCTTTCTAAAGCTTCGGACGCTCTGTGGCTGGATTAAGGGAATACCTTGTTGGGCAACCAAGTGGCGATCGGCGGCGCCAGCATGATGATGATCATGCCTATCAACTGCACGAACACGAACCACACCACCGAGCGGTATATGTCGGTCATGGTTATGTTGCTGGGCGCGATTCCCTTCAGGTAGAACAGGTTGAACCCAAAGGGAGGCGTCATGTAGGCCAACTCCATGTTGATCACGAACAGGATGCCGAACCAGAGGGTATCGAAGCCAAAACTTTTGACGATGGGCAGGAACACCGGCAGGGTGATCAGCATAATTCCCACCGGGTCCAGCATCATGCCCAGCAGTAGGATCACCAGCTGCATGAAAATGAGCGATCCCCACTTGCCGCCGGGGATGTAGGCCATCAGGTGCTGGATCAGCTCGGTGGCACCCATGGAGTGATAAGCGGCGGTGAAGCAGTAGGCCCCGAAGAGAATCCACATGATCATGCCGCTCAGGTTCAGGGTGCGCACGCAGCTGCCCCACAACAGGCGCCAAGAGAGCTTCTTGTGTACCGCGGCCGACACCACCGCCCCCAGGGTGCCGATGGCCGCCGCCTCGGTGGGGGTGGCCAACCCGCCCATGATGGAACCCATGACCATGAATACGATCACCGCGGGCAGAACAACGGCCTTGAGGGTGGTGATCTTTTTGCCCCAGTCCCCCCGCTCCTCTTTGGGCAGGGCCGGGGCCAGGGAAGGCTGCAGGGTGCTGCGTATAAGAATGTAAATGATCACCAGCACCACCATCAGGATGCCCGGCAGGATGCCGCCGATGAACATCTTGCCGATGGAGTCGCCGGTGATCAGGGCATAGAGGATCATGATGATGCTGGGGGGTATCAAGATGCCCCAGCTCCCCCCCGCGTTGATGCAACCCAGGGCCAGGTCCTTGGAGTAGTTGCGCTTGAGCATTTCGGGCAGGGCGATGATTCCCATGCTGACCACCGCGGCCCCGCTGATGCCGCACATGGCCCCGAAGATGGCACAGATCACGGCGGTGCCCACGGCCAGGCCGCCCCGCACCGGGCCGAACCATACGTGCATCATGTTGTAGAGGTCTTCGGCCACGCCCGAGCCTTCCAGGATCATGGCCATGAACACGAACAACGGTATGCCCACCAGGGCGAATTTGTTCATCCCGCCCCAGGTCTGGGCGGCCACCATGTAAAAGGCCTCGGGGCCCCAGGTGAAGAAAAGAAAGATGCACGACACGCCGCCCAGCACGAAAGACAAGGGCAGCCCAGAGGCCAGCAGGGCCAGCAGGCTGAAGAAAAACAGGAAGGTCAGCAGCTCAATGCTCATGAGGTTTGACTTCCTCGCCAGGGGTGAGCGAGACGACGTCCGACCCGTGGATCACAATCAGAATATTTTTTAAAAGGTGGGCGATGCCTTGCAGCATGAGCAAGGCCGCGCCCAGGGGGATAGTTATCTTGACGATATAGATCGGTGGGTTCCAGGCGGACTCGCTTCCCTCCAGGATTTTCAAGGAGTCCCAGGCCAGGGAGCCCCCGTAGTAAAGGAGCATGCCGCAGAACAAGAAAAATACGAAGAAAGTACAGATGTCGATGATGGCGCGGGTCCTGACCGAAAACCTTTCGACCAGGATGTCCACATTGGTGTGGCCGTTGTTCAGAAGGATGTAACCCCCGCAGAGAACCGCGTAGCCGCCGAACATCATCTGAGACAGTTCGTTGGCCCAGACCGTGGGGGCGTTGAACACGTAGCGGTTGACCACCTCCATAACCAGGAGGCCGGCAATGGGGACGATCAAGAAGGCGCAGAATCGGCCCGCCCATTTGTTGATGGCGCTGATCACAAGGATGTATCTCTCAATGGCTTTCACGGGTGCTCCCGTATGGGGTGAGTTGGCACCTGTCAGGGCACGGCTTGACGCACCGTTGAGCGCTGGGCCCAGGTTCCTGAACTTGGCAGACCCGCTGCATGGGCCGTCGTGTCCTGCCTGCGAGCATCTTCGCTGGCGGGTGCCTTGGAGTATTGCTTTCCTCGAAGTAAGGCTTGAAATGACATTAATTTAAAATATAATTAAATGTCAAGTTGTTTTATGTCCCGAGGCCGATCTCGCAGGATAATTATGTAATTTAAGATGATTAAGTTGTGTGATTCATAGACATCCTTTCAATTTTTAGGTAGAAGAAATGCCCCATGACTCCAGAAGCCAAAAAACGACTGAAGTGGATAAAGGTCTACGAAGCCACCGGGAACGCAGGACTGACCTGCTTA
>JBFMFU010000088.1:0-119271 GCA_040751985.1 Thermodesulfobacteriota bacterium
CGTGGTCCTGGCATTCTGATGAGGGTTGCTCATGCGGCTCTCCCAGTTTGGATCCGGTGATCTCTTCAACCACCAGTCTCCAAAACTGGAACCGTGTGAACAACCTCTTTAGCATTTACACCTAGAGCACCAGGCCGCCGCCCCGGGCCGCCTGCACCAGCTTGACCAGTTCCGCATAGGCCACCGCGCCCACCAGGCCGCGGCCGTTCATGACAAAGGTGGGCACGGCCCGCACGCCCAGGCGCCGGGAATAGTCCCAATCCGCGTCCACGGCCGAGGCGTAGGCCCCCTCCGCCAGCACTTGCTGGGCCTGGTCCGGGTCCAGGCCCAGGGCCGCGGCCTCGGCGCGCAGCACCGCATAGTCCGCGATGTTGCGGCCGTGCACGAAATAGGCCCGAAACATGGCCATATGAAAGGCCTCGCCCTGGCCCTGCTCCTCGGCCCACTTGCCCAGCTCCTGGGCCCGGCGGCTGTTGTAGGTGTGGGTGCGGCTGCCGAACTCCAGGCCTTCTTCCGCGGCCACCTTTTTAAGCTTGGCCAGCATGGCAGGTATGTCCTTGCCCGAACCAGCGAAAAGCTGCTCCAAGGTCTGCCCCGGCAGGGGTGTTTCCGGATGCAGCGGGAAGGCGATCCATTTGACCTCCACCTCTTGCTCGGCGCGCAGTCGCTCTATACGCCCGGTACAGAAATAGCACCAGGGTCAGATGTAGTCGGAAAAGACCTCCAAAACCAAGGGCTGGTCCATGTATCCTCTCCTCGGCCGCGACGCGGCGACTGCAAACCAGTATTGAAAACAGGTTCCAATCAGCATAGCATGGAAATACGAATTTTTCCCAATCAGGCGCCTTAACCGGCGATTTTGTTCGCCTAAACCTGGAGCCGTGGGCCCGCCGGCCAAGCCCCGCCCGTCTGTAGAAGGTTGCCCATGCACGACTCTCCGGCCAAGGCCAGCAGCATCCTCGCGCGCCTGCGCACCTGGCTGCAATCCCTGGGCTGGTACGGTGCGGCCGTGGCCGCCATCTACGCGGCGGCCGTGGGGGTGCGCCTCTGGCGCTGGCTCAACTCCTACATCAGCGGCGACGGCGCCGTGTGCGGCCAGTTGGGCCTGGGCGTTCTGGAGGGCCGCTGGCCCCTGTTCTTCTGGGGCCAGGACTTCATGGGCGCCTTGGACGGCTATCTGGCCGCGCCAATCTACGCCCTGTTCGGGGCCAGCACCCTGACCCTGAACATCTGGGCCCCGCTGTTGAGCTTGGCCACCATGGTCCTCTTACACCTGTGTCTGCGCCGCTTCTTCAGCCAGCCGGCCCTGCTGGTGGCCCTAGCCTATATGGCCCTGCCCACGGCCCTGGCCATCTTCCACGCCGGCAAGCCCAACAACCACTATCCCATGGGCCTGTTTCTCAGCGCCCTGCTCATGTACCTGACCCTGGAGGTCTGGCAGCGGGAGCGCTGGGGCTTCTGGCTGCCCCTAGGCTGGGGCCTGGTGCTGGGCCTGGCCATGTGGACCAACCTGCAGGACGTCACCGTGATCGCGGCCTGCGGGGTGTTCCTGCTCCTGACCTGCCTAAAGCGGCTGCGGCCCCTGCCCTTGGCCGCCGCGGCCCTGGGGGCCCTGCTGGGAGCCGGGCCCCTGATCTACTACAACCTGCGCCACGGCTGGGAGTACGCCTCCCAGGCGGGCCTGTTCTCCTGGCATTACCTGCTCCTGCACAGCAAGCTCTGGTTCTACAACGCCTTCCCCCTGGTGCTGGGCTTCAACACGCCCTCGGCCAAGGGCTCGGTGGCGCCGTTCACGCCCCTGTTCTTCCTGTATCTGCTGGTGGCCGCAGCCGTCATCTGGGGCGCGGGCCTGCTCCTGTGGCGGGCGCGCCGGCGGCCCCAGCGCGGCCTGCTGCTGCCAGTGCTGGTCATTTTCTTTTTGCTGGACGTGCTGCTGGACTCGGTCTACGGCAAGGAGCTGGCCGACTGGGACCTGCGCTACGTGTTGCCCATCTACCTGGCCCTGCCCTTTTGCTGGGCTGCCCTGGCCCAGCGCCTGCAGGCCTGGCAAGGCTGGCTGGCCTACGCCCTGGGCGCGGCCCTGCTGGCAGTGAACCTGGCCGGCTGGCCCGGGTTCTGGGGCGGGTTCATGTTCACCTACGGCGACACCTATCGCCGGGTGGAGGAGCCGCGCCTGCGGGGAATCATCGCCCAGATGCGCCAGGCCGGTTTCACCCACCTGTACGCGGGCGAGCCGGACTCCCTAGATTTCCTGGCCATGGACCGCATCATGCTCTGCGACCCCTGGCGGGACAAGCGTCTCTACATCTCGGTGCAGGTGGACGCGCATTTGAACCCCGGCTTTTACGGCATGTCCTTCCGCAGCTTCTCCTTCTTGGGCCTGCCCTACAAGGTGGACCACCCCAAGGTGGCCCACGCCTTTGGCCAGCCCCGGCAGGTGGAGCGGCTCCTGCCCCGGCAGGATTGGCGGGCCCGCACCACGGGCGGCCGCGACCTGGGCCGGGCCCTCAGCGACGGCGACCTGGCCACTGGTCTGACCCTGCACGGCGCGGCGGCCAAGGACCAGGGCTTTGTGCTGGACCTGGGCCGCCTGGAGAGCGTGGCCGGCCTGGCCCTGGTGCCGGCCGACTTCCGGGAGGTGCCCTCGGGCCTGCGCGTGGAGGTGGCCGCAGAGGACGGCGTGTTCCACCTGGTCCGGCAGATCGACGGCTACTGGGGCCCCCTGTACGTCTCGGGCCCGCACCCCATGGTCAAGGCCCGTTACCCTCGGGTGGAGAGCTACTTCCCGGCCCGCTCTATGCGCTATCTGCGCGTCACCCATTGGGGCGGGCGCCACGGCGAGCACCCCTGGACCACCCAGGAGGTCCTGCTCTGGGGGCCGGGCCCGGCCGCGCCCGCGCCCTCCTGGCCCGAGAGCGGCCGGCAGCTCATCGAGGCCCTGACCCGGCTCAAGGTACAGCGGCTGTTCGCCGATGCCTGGCCCGCGGCCCTGATTGCCTATCGCCTGCAGGGAAAGGTGTGGACCGTGCCGGCCAACTTCGCCACCGACGACTACGGCTATCTGCGGCCCTCGCCCTTCGAGCCCCTAGCCATTGACCCGCGGCCGGGCAGCGCCCTGGCCGTGCTGCAGCGCGAGGCCGCGGCCACGGCCCAGGCCCTGTCCCGCTGGGGCGTGTGCTTCACGCGCCAGGACGCGGGCCGCTATGCCCTGTTCCTGCTGCAGGGGCTAGAGCCGCGGTCGCCCGCCCTGCCCTTGGCCGCGGTGTCCTCGCCCCTGTTGCCCGAGGTGGCCGCCCGCCTGGCCCAGGGCCTGCCCCAAGGCGAGCGCTGGACCAGCCTCCAGGCCCAGCAGCCGGGCATGACCCTGAGCCTCGACCTGGGCCGCGCCCGCCAGGTGGAGTGGTTGGTGCTGGACTACCCGCACTCGCGCCAGGACTTCCCCAGGGGCCTGGCTCTGGAGGCGAGCCAGGACGGTCGCGCCTGGCAGCCCGCGGCCCTGGAGGCGGCCGGGCCCCTGGCCTTCAGCGGGCACCTGCCCCTGGTGGCCCCCCTGGGCCGGGCCGAGTATTGCCTGACCCCACCCGTGACGGCCAGGCATCTGCGCCTGCGCCTGACCCACGGGCACCCGGTCAACTACTGGTCCTTGGAAAGGCTGTCGGTGTTGGGCCGCTGAAAAGGACGGCCTGGATAGCGGAGGGGTGTGGTGCCGCCCGGCCCGGACCCATCCAGGCCAGGCGGCGCTTGCTCTTAGTACTTGCCCGGAATGCTCTTGATCTCCACCACTTCCTTCTGATTCAGGATCACGGTGTTGCCGTTCTTGTCCTTGAAGGTGTAGGTCTGCGCCTTCTCGTTCAGGTCCGGCTTGCCTACCGCGATGTACTCTTTGCCCTTGTTTGTGGAGACCTGATAGAGGGTGCTGCCGCAGGCCGTGGCCAGGATCAGCGTCAGGGTGAGTACGATCAACAGGCTCAGTCGTTTCATGGCTATCTCCCTCCTCGTCTGCAATGGTTTTTGGCTCGGGCCGTCCGCGGTCCGCAACCGGCTATTGTTATTTGACCCTGTCCTGGGCCGAGGGCCGCAGGGTGATCTCCTGTCCCGGCGCCAGATTCACCTGGAAGTCCTGATTCAAATAAGCCACGTCCACCGGCCGGTAGTAGCGGCCGTCCTGCACCTCCACGTAGCCATGCACAATCACCCGCAGGCGACGCTGACCCGGCGGCACCAGGAACACCACGTCCTGCTCCAGCTTATGCCCCAGGATGGCCTTGAGGGACTGACCACGGGCCGTGCGCAGGGCAATCAAGCGGCCGTCCTCCTGCACTAGGTACAGGTCCCAGTCCCAGCGGGTGTAGGGCTGCGCCAAATCCCAAGGGTCCAGCCAGTTGCGGTCCTCTTGCAAGCTGAGCAGGACCCGCACCTTGGCCGGGTTGGGTCCGGGGTCCAGGGTGCCGTATTGTCCGCAGCCGGCCAGCAGCCACAGTGCGGCCGCCAGGGCCCAGGCACCCAAGGCCATTGCCCGCCCGCGCGATTTGCTCTGCTTGCCCAGCGCCTGCATCTATCTCCCCTGTTCCGTCTCCTGGGCCTGGCGCTGCCAGAGCCAAGGAATCAGCACCCGGTCCAGCTCCCACTGGGCGCTCAGCTCCTGGCCCACCTGCCGCAGCAGCCGGGCCAGGTTGTCCGCGCCCAGGGCCTGGCGGATCTCCGGGCAGAAGAAGTTCAGGCAAAAGGAGTTTTTGGCCAACAGCTTGCAGCCTTGGCTGCCGCAGAAGAAGCAGCTGTCGGTCAGCTCCGCCTCCAGGGGCAACCTCGCCCCTAACAACAAGTTTATCAGCAACAAATATTGGTCGTAACGCTTTTCCACGCCCGTAAAGCAGCAGACCGCGTCCCGGGCCGCGCAGGCCACGCAGATGCGCTCCACGGCCAGTTCCGCGGTCAGAGCCGCGGTCTGGACGATGGCCTCCTGGTAGGCGCTGAGCAGCCCGCGCAGGCGCTCATCGCCCAGGATGGCTGCGCCGTACGCCGCCTGCAGGCGCTGGGCCTCTGCCAGGGCCTCCTGCATTGAAGCCGCCATGGCCGCGCGCCTACTCCCCAGGGGCCAAGGGCGCCACCGCGGCCAGGGGTTTGATGAAGTGCTGGCGCAAGCTGTAGGTGTAGGCACCCTGGTGCGGGATCAAGAGTACGTCGCCGGGGGCAATGCCGGCGCCGAAGAAGCTGTAGCCCCACACGTCGTGCGGGGTGCATAGGGAGCCCAGCACATAGCAGGGCCGCTCCTGCCGGCCGGGCTGGGAAAGGTTGATCACCGGCGCAAAGTCGCTCTCGAAGCGCTCCCAGCCGATGAGGTTGGTGCCGCCGTCGGTGATCACCAGGTCCGGAGCCTTCTGGTCCTGCACCGTGAGCAGGATGTGCATGGCGTCGTTGGCCAGCCAGCGGCCCGGTTCGGCGTATATGGCGCAGTCCAGGTGCGGGAGCACGTGCTGGCGCAGGGCCGCGCCGATCTCCTGGGCGAAGCGGCTGATGGGCGCGGCTGGTGCGTGGTAGTGCGCGAGGGGCGCGGGCGGGCCCTCATCCAGGGCGGCGCGCAGCCGTCCCCGTGGCGTGGCCGCCTCCTGCTGCCACTCGCCCCGGGCTGGCCAAAAGCCCCCGCCGATGTCCAGGAACCGGAGCGCCGCCCGCTGCGCCCTGGGCAGGCCGGCCAACGCCTGGCCCAGCCGGGCCAGGAAGGCGCACTGGGTGCTCGCGTCCATATTCCAGCTGGTGTGGAACTGCAGGCCGGCCAGGCGCACCGGCCCCGTGGCCGCGGCCGCGCAGAACTCGGCCAGGCGGTCCAGGGGGATGCCGAACTTGCGCCACAGGCCGCGCTCGTCCGTGGTCAGGCGCACGCCCACCGCCACCTCTTGGCCCTGGGCCGCGGCCAACTCTTGCAGTCGCGCCAGCTCGCCGAAGCTGTCGATGAGCAGGGTGACCCGGTCCGCGTGGGCCAGGGCCAGCTCGTGCTCGTGCCGGGTCTTGCCCGGCCCGCTGAAGACGATGCGCGGGCAGCCCGCATTGAGGGCCAGCTCCAGCTCCAGGCCGCTGGACACGTCCAGGCCCAGGCCCTCCCGGACCAGGGCCGCGGCCACGGCCGGGTGGTTGTTGCACTTGACCGCGAAAAAGGGCTGAAAGCGCTCTATCTCCTGGGCAAAGGCCGCGCGAAACTCCTGGGCCCGTGTCACCAGCGCCCGGCGGTCCAGCAAATACAGGGGCGAGCCGTGCTGTTGGTGTGCGGCCAGGAACTCAGCGGCCCGGGCCTGCAGGTCAGCCACGTAGGCGGCCAGGGTCTCGGCTGGCAACCGCTGGCCGGGCTGGGCCAGGCGCTCAACGGCCTTGGCAAGGAGGGCGCGGTCGTCGCTCATGAGGCCGGCTCCATCTCCACAGTGAGCATCTGCGCCAGCTCCTGGCACTGGTCCGGTATGGCCACGTCCGGCCTGGGCGCGAAGATCACCTGCCCCAGCAGGCGCGAGTCATAGTCCCGCGGCGGCAGCAGCACCCGGCTGCCGGGCGGCTGCCGCAGGGTACACTCCCGCACCCGGGGGTCCTGTTGCAGGCGGCTGAGGTCTATGCAACGGACCACGCCCTCCTGCCGGGCGAACAGGCGCAGGCCCACCATAGGCCGCCACTCCTCGGGCGCGGGCAGGGCAATGGGCTGGCCAAGGGCAAAGTCCAGGGTCAGGCCCAGCATGTCCAGGCCGCTGCTGTGCTGGATCAGGGGCGGCAGGCAGTCCCCGCCCGGCCGGGGCGTGAGCTCGATCAGATAGGCCGCGCCGCCGGCCACCATGAGGTCGGCCATGCAGACGGCCCGGCTCAGCCCCAAGGCCCGTGCTGCGGCCGCCAGTTGGGCCGTGAGCCCCTCCCAGGACAGGCCCGCGGGCAGGGGCGCGGGCATCTGGTAGGCCTGGATGGTGCCCACGGGCTGTCCTGGCGCCGGGTACTTGCGGGCCAGGCGTATGATGCGCACCCTGCCCTGCTCCAGCAGGAAGTCGCAGGAGTACTCCTCGCCGGCAATGAACTGCTCGGCCACGAACACCCGCCGGGGGTCCGGGCCCGCGGCGTCGCCCTGGGGATACAGGCGGCGGTTGGGGTGCTGGGCCAGGCCCTGATGCAGGGCCGCGAAGGCCTGGCCGCATTGCTCTGCGTCGTGGCAGAGAAACACCAGCTCGCTGCCCGAGCCGGTCTGGGGCTTCATAATCAGGGGCACGCCCAGGGTCTGGGGCAGTTGGGCCGCCTCCTGATCGCTGGCCACGGCCGCGCAGCAAGGGCAGGTCACGCCGGCTTGCTGCCAGAGTTCTTTGCTGATCAGCTTGTTGCGGCTGGCGGCCACGGACGCGGCTGAGGGGAAAGACAGGCCCAGCTCCTTGGCCAGGACCGCGGCCAGGCCCAGGGACTCGCAGTCAAAGCAGGCCACGCCCGCGGGCCGCTGGCCCCGGCGCTGTAGGTGCTCCTGCAGCCGGGCGAGGACTAAAGCATAGTCGCTCAGGTCGCAGAGCAGCTCATCGCCGGCCGGCGGCGCCGGGTAGATGCTCTTTTGCCGCTCCGTGGGGTCGGTGATGAACAGGGCCCGGCCTGGGTGGCGCTGGGCAATGAGGGCGATGTAGTCCGCGGTGGTGCCCACCACCACCACCGGCTGGCCGGACACCTAGGCCCCCTGCCCGGCCGCGGCGGCGGGCGCCTCCTGGTGGCTCTGGGCCTGGTCGCTGAAGAGGTACAGCGGCCGCGGGAACAGGTGGAACATCTTCTTCCAGGTGAAGTCGCCGCAAAGGAAGTCCGCCTCGCGCAGCCGCTCCTGGCAGGCCAGGCGCATGTGCTGCAAGTTGATCAGCTTGGCCACGCCCGGGGTCTCAGGGTCGGTACCGCCGGCCAGCAGGGTGTACACCCCGTTGTACACGGCGCCCATGTCCACCGCCGCCGGCCGCCCGCCCAGGAGCACCGTAGTCAGGCGCAGCCAGCCCCGCTCCTGCAGCAGGTGGAACAGTTCGCGGAAGCCGGCCGTGAAGCGGGGATCGGCAAAGTAGGAGTAGTCGCCAAAGCGCTCCCGGTTCATGGCCACCATCAGCTCGAAGTCGGGCAAATGGCCGTAGCGCAGCTCCAGGCCGCGCTCCTCCAGGCGGGCCACCTCGCGCAGGATCTGCTTGCGCGACTTGCCCGAGAACTCCTGGAAATAGGCCTCCATCTCATAGCCGTACTGCGGCGGCCGGAACAGATAGCCGATCTCGTCCACCGCCGCCGCGGGCAGGTCCGGGCCCCGCTCGCTCAGATAGCGCAGATGAAATGGGGAGGGGCAACCGGAGAGCAGCGCCTCCAGCGTCCCCTCCCCCTGGGCTATGATGCAGTTCTGCTCCAGCCAGGTCTTTCCCTGCCAGGTCTCCCCGGGGAAAAACCCATAGCAGCCGGACTCCTCCATCCAACTCAGGGGCAGCAGGCCCTTGGCCCGGCCCCCATCCGCGCAGGCCACGAAGGCCGCGGGCCGCTGGAAATGCCGCTGAAAGCAGGCCCTCACCTCCCACAGGTCGGTGAGGACCTCCTGCGGCATCAGCTCCGTCCACAGATCCTGGCAGCGCGCCAGGTCGCTGACTATGAAAGGGCGGAGCATTTTACAGTCTCAGGCAGACCTGAGTGTTGACGCGTGAGCCGCCGAAGAAGCGGCGAGCGAACTCTGCCACCACTTCCGGGTCGTAGGGCTTGCAACTGAACACGTCGATGTAGGCCGTGTTGGTGAGATTGGCAAAATGGGCGGAGATGAGCGAGGTCTCGATTAGCTGGACCATGGAGTAGCCGGAGACCCTTTCGTCCTCGCCGAAGTCCACCACGATGGTCTCGCCGAACCGCTTCATCTCGATCAGGTCGCAGAGTTCCACGACGAACCGTCGTATCTCTTCCGCTTGGCGGATGGTCTGGGGATTGCAGTCGTAGACATCGATGCTGGAGGCAATTCCCCACGCCTGTTGGGCGACCGCCTGTGCAACCAATTCGCTCATTTTTCCCTAAAGCCCCTTAAGTAAAAGGTCTTGACCATGCCCGCCCCGTGGCGGGAGCCTGGGCTCCTGCTTGCGTCCCGGCAAAACAGCGTTCCTGGGCTGTTGTCGGCGCATGCGCTTCACTCCTTCGATGTTCACCAGGGGCAGCCGGAGCCGACCCTTAGTCTGAGGCAGCGTTGGTCGCACCCACCCCTACTTGGGGTTCAGCATGGACTTGATGGCGCTGCTGGCCGTGAAGGCCATCCGCTTGGAGGCCGCGATCTTGATGGGCGCGCCGGTGGCCGGGTTCCTGCCCTGGCGGGCCTTGCTCTTGCGCAGGTTGAAGGTCCCCAGACCCGCCACCCGGAAGGGCCTGCCGGACTTGACCTCGTTACGGCATGCCGCGATCAGGCTCTCCAGGACCACCTGGGCCTGTTTGGCGGTGATGCCGGCCGCCTTGGCCATGCCAGATACGATCTCTGCCTTGGTCATAAGCTTCGCCATTGTTTCTCTCTTTCTGCTCGGGCTTTCGCCGCTATGGTTTAAGACCCGGACTTAAGACAGTCCCACCTAGCGCTGACCGCTATCGTTCGTCGTGCTCCCAGGCGTGCTGCTGACGCCGCCGCCTGGGCTCCCAGGAGCCGGAGCCGTCCAGCTTGGTCCGCTTGCGGCGGCAATCTGGGCAGCGCCGCGGCGGATCAAAACCCTTTCTGGCGTGTCGTTCCTGCTCCTGCTCACTAAATACAAACTCCCCGCCACACTGCTCGCAGATCAGGTGCTTGTCGTCCACGTCCGACCCTTTGGTTCCTCCTGCTTGCACCCAGGGGCCTTTTAGGGGCCGGCGAGGCAGGCTTTGTTAAACCCTGGCGCAACTCCTTCCCGCCCGCCGCCGCGACCATTGCTTACGCGAAGATCCCGTCGCCTATCGGCCCGGACCTCCACGGACCATGGCCTGACAGCGGGACTGCCTACTTGGAAACCCCCAACTTGGTCAGGGTGGCCTTGGTCAGGCGGCCGGTGGCCTTCAGGCCGTTCTTCTTCTGGAAGGCCTTGAGGGCGTTGCGGGTATCCTTGCCCATCTTGCCGTCCACCTTGACCTTGTAACCGGCGCCGTTCAGGGCGGTCTGCACTTTTTTCACCAACTCCTTTTTGGCCACGGTCTTCTTGACCTTGGTCTTGTCCGGAGCGGCCTTGGCCGGGGCAGTGCCCTGGGCCTGCTCGGCGGCCACGGCCAGGGTAGAGCCCACGAACGCCATGACCATCGCCAACACCACCGCCAACACGGTTTTAGAGCCCAACTTCTTCATGCCTTTCTTCCTTCCCTATAACGTGGAACGAATCCACCCGCAGAACCTTGACGCCTTGCTCGTTGACCGCGACGCCGCCCACCAGCTCCACCTCCTGGCGCAGCAGACCCAGCCAGGTTGCCAGGCTGGGCTGGGGAGCCAGAAGGAACTCTTGCTCGTTAAAGGTGGCGATGCCCACTGCGATCACCTCTCCAGCTTCGCTCCAGGCCAGCGGGATAACCACTCCGCGCAAGGTAATTGGAGGCGATGTCTTGCGGCGACCCATGTTCTGTCCAGCGCCCGACGCGCCCCATTCGGGCGTTAAAATCCTACTCATCAATGAGTGCGCCAGGCACGATGCGTGCCAATCTGACAACTTCTTGAAAATACATATTAAATTAGCTTCAGCCCCCAAAGTAATGAGAACTGATTGTTCTTGTTTTTGTCTTGTATATAGAGAATAAGAGGCTACAATATATGGTGTTTATTTTATAACTGGCTGAAAATTGGCGTGTATTATGAATAAGAACTAATAGTTCTCGTTTTTTAGATTTAAGAACTCATTGTTCCGTTTTTTATGGTTTATTTGAAGATTTCTTTGCGTATACCGTATTTGGTCATCATTTTGTGAAGCTGGCGGGTGGTAATGCCCGCGGCCCGGGCGCTGCGGTCGATGCGGCCCTGGTTCTGGGTCAACAGATCGTGCAGGTATTGCCGCTCGATCATCTCCACCCCCCGCCGCCGGGCCTCGGATAGGCTAGGCGGAGCGCCTTCCTGGCCGTTGTCCAGGCCATCCTGCCAGATGAACAACTCCCCGGGAAAGCTGTCCGCGGACAGCTGAGGGCCGTCCTCCAGGATGTAGGCCCGCTCAATCAGGTTCTCCAGCTCCCGGATGTTGCCCGGCCAGGAGTAGTTGCGGAAGGCCTCGCTGACCTCGGGCGCCAGTTGGGTGATTTGCTTTCCGTAGAGCGTGTTCAGCCGCCGCAGGAAGGCCTGCACCAGCAGGGGAATGTCCTCGATGCGCTCGCGCAGGGGCGGCGTGTGCAGAGGAAAGACGTTGAGCCGGTAGTACAGGTCGCGGCGAAACTGGCCCTGCTCGCAAAGCTCCTTGAGGTCGTAGTTGCTGGCCGCGATGATGCGCACGTCGGCCTCAATGGTCTCCACGCCGCCCACCCGCTGAAAGGTGCGCTCCTGCAGCACCTGCAGCATCTTGATCTGGGCGGCCTGGGTCAGGGTGCCCACCTCGTCCAGGAATATGCTGCCGCCCTTGGCGATCTCGAACTTGCCCAGCTTGCGCTTGACCGCGCCGGTGAAGGCGCCCTTCTCGTGGCCGAACAGCTCGCTCTCCACCAGGTTGTCCGGGATGGCCCCGCAGTGCACGCTGATGAAGGCCTGCCGGGAGCGCTTGCTCACCTGGTGGATGACCTTGGCCAGCACCCCTTTGCCGGTGCCGGTCTCGCCGGTTAAGAGCACCGTGCTGCGGGTGGGCGCCACGGAGCGCAGCTGGTCCAGCATCCGGCGCAGGGCCGGGCTGTTGGTGCGCGCCACCTCCTGGATGTCCAAGGGCAGGAAGCAGGAGCGCAGGTAGTCCAGTTCGGACTGGCGCAGGCGCTCCTCCTCCAGGCCCTCGCGCACGAAGGCCACCTCGGCCGGATCCAAAGGATAGGTCAGGTAGTTGCTGGCCCCGGCCTTGACCGCCATCACCAGTTGGCGGATGGACTCCGGCTGGCCCATGACAATGGTCTCGGCGGCCGGGAATTTTTCTTTGAAGGGGTCCAAGGCCTCGCGGAAGTCGAAGCGTCCGGCCACGGCGTTGTGACCCAGGGCCTCCAGGTCCAGGAACAGGAAGTCCGGGGCCAGGGCCGGCCCCGAGTCGGCCGCGCTCAGGCACTGCTCCTTGCTCTGGGCCAGGTGCACCCGGTAGCCACCCGGAAAACAGCCCTGAATGGTGGCGATGGTCTCAGAGTCCTGGCAGACGATCATTAAATGATGCATGCCCTACCTTATGCATCTGTTCGCGGGCCCATTGTAACTCCGGCCGGACCTGTTGTCACCGCCGGCCGGCCGCTTTTCGCGTTCGGTAATGAATTTTGCCTAGGGTCTTTATTTTTGCGCCCCATCCGGAGTAAGCTCCTGAATGCTGAATTCTATTCACCAGGCAACACCAGGAAAGGTTATGCTGACATGGCTCATAACAAGCTGCCCCAGAAAGGAGCCTTTTTTCAAGGGAAGGTGGATATGTTGGCTGAAAAAGAATTCCTAGAAGAATTGATCCAGCTCTGTCCGGACGGGATCATCGGGGTGGACCGCGCCGGCACCGTTATCATCTTCAATCAGGCCGCCGAAAACCTGACCGGCCTGAACAGCAAGAACATATTGGGCAAGGCCTCCATAACCGAGGTGTACCAGCCAGCGGAGTTGGCTCGGGAGATCAAAAGGAAGCTCTACAGCCAGGAACACGGCGGCGTGGGCCGGCTGGACGGCATAGAGGTGTACGTCAAGGGCGCCGGCGACCGCAAGGTCCCCATCCGGCTCAGCGGGACCATCCTGTCCAAGGACGGCCGGGAAATAGGCAGCGTGGGGTTTTTCCACGACCTCACGGTGCAAAAACAACTGGAGGAGGAGCTGCGCAAGCACTCCATAACCGACAGCCTGACCGGCATCTACAACCGGCGCCACTTCCACGAAGTGCTCAGCGAAGAGGTGGAGCGCAGCCTGCGCTACGGACGGCCCTTGTCCCTGGCCGCCTTTGACCTGGACCACTTCAAGCCCTTCAACGACACCTACGGGCACCAGGAGGGGGACAATATCCTGCGCCTGGTGGGCGAGTGCATGCGCTCCACTCTGCGCTCGCTGGACCGCGCTTTTCGGGTGGGCGGCGACGAGTTCGCTTTCATAATGGTGGAGACTGACCTGGCTCAGGCCACCCTGGCCCTGGAGCGCTTCCGCACCGCGTTCAACCAGATGTGGCCGCGGCGCATGTCCTATCTGCAGTCGTCCCTGCCGCCGGTGAGCATGAGCATAGGCGTGGCCCAGCTGCTCAAGGATGAAAAGCCTGACAAGCTGCTGCTGCGGGCTGACCTGGCCATGTACGAGGCCAAAAAAGACGGCGGCAACCGCACCGTGCGGGCCGGGGCCAGCATAGGCCTGCAGAATAACAACCGCCCTAAGTAGCCCACGACGCCTGTCCGCGGCCCCCGGCCGCCGGCCGCCTAGTAGCGCCGGGTGGGCTGCTGCATGCGCTTCCACCAGTAGTCGGCCTGGCCCTGGTCGCCCTGGCTGCGGTAGGCGTTGTAGAGCAGATAGGGCACCTTGGGGTGGCCGGGGTCCAGGCGATGGACCTCCTTCAGGTCCCCGATGCCCTGCTCGTTCTGGCCCCGGGCCAGAAATATCTGGGCCCGGCTGAAGAACATCTCCGGCTCCATGGGAAACAGGGCAATGGCCTGGTTCAGGCGGCCGATGGCCGCCTCGTAATCTCCCTGCAGATAGCTAACGATGCCCAGGCCGAAGTAGGCCTCCACCCGCTTGGGGTCCAGGGCAATGGCCTTATGCAGGTGCTGGCGGGCCTTGGCCAGGCGCTCCTGGAAACCCGGCCCTTGGCGGGCGTTGGATCGCTGCAACTGGTCCAGAAAGCCGCTGGCCACGTTGAGGTGAGACAGGGCCAGGAACTGCTCAATGTCCAGGTTGCGCAGATAAGCCCCGCTGACCACGCCCGGCTGTAGGGTGAAGACCTTGCTCAGTCGCCGGCCCTGCACGCTCTTGAGGTAGAGGCCGGAGACGAAGTTTTTGTCGCTGGTCACCTGACCAATGGTGGTCTCCCAATCCAAGTAGCGGCCGTCGGGCCAAACCCAGCGGATGAAGGTGTGCCGCGGCACCACCACCGCCTTGAGGGGCAGGCCGTGGCGCTGGGCCACGCTCAGGTAGATGGCGGTGAGCAGGTCGCAGTCCAGCACCTGGTCCTTTAGGCCGGTGCTGAGCAGCCGCCGGGGCGAGTAGCCATAGGATGAGTTAATGACCATGGAGATGCTGCTCAGGGTCAGGGCCGCCTGCTCCCAACTGTAGGCGCTGGGGAAGCTTACTTCTCGGTCAATACGATTTAGGAGCGCGTCCAGCAGCCGCATGTCCCGCTGGTCCGCGCCCAGCTCTTGCTCCAGGAGCAGCATGTGGTGGGCCACGGTAAGCGCCTTAGGCTTGGGCTGGACGGCCGGCGCAGCCGGCGGCGTAGGGGTGGCCTGGGCCGTAGGCATGGGCGCGGGCTGAGGCTGCGGGGCGCAGCCGGCCAAGGCCAGCAGGCCGGCCAAGAAAAATACTTTGAGGGCGAGTTTGCTGCGCGACACGTCTCACCAGCCGGGGTTTGGCTTTATGGCTATAAGTATGATCCTTGCGCCGGAGATTGGCAAAAAAAGGACCCGGCGCTGGCCGGGCCCCTGGGTTTGCATGCGCGCGTATCTATAGCTTGCCGTAGGGCCAGGCCCGCATGGCCCACTCGGACTTGGGATAATCCTTTTGCAGCGTGGCCAGCAGTTCCTTGAGGTGCTTGGCGTCGTGGTCCACGCGGAAGCTAGACACGCCGCAATAATAGACCGCCTGGGGCGCGGCAAAGGAGCCGGGATACTGGTCTATGATCTCCTGGCCGTGCCGCTTCACGGCCCCCCAGTCCTTCTCGATTAGCGAGGCCTTGGCCAGGCCCATCATGACCCAGGGCACAAACTCGGCCGGGGACATCCAGCCGGTGGCCATGTGCGCCACCTTTTCGGCGGCATTGAGCACCACCAGATGCGGGGTCCAGCGCAGGTTGTAGCGCTCTCCCAAATCGCCGGCATCATCCACCTTGATCTGCAGCGGCACCAGGAACTCGTTGAGGAACCCGATCACTTTGGCGTCAGGGTACGTCACGGCACCCATCTGCTTGCAACCGATTCAGTTTGGCGAGAAAAAGTCCAGCAGGATGTTCTTCTTCTCGAAGGTGGCCCTGCTCAGGGCGCTATTCCAGTCGGTTTCCCATAGCACAGCATTGGCCATCTCTTTCCTCCCGGCTTTGGTTTATAGGCCTTGGCTATCATTCTACTACCAAACCAAATTCATGCGCCGGCTCCGGGAGGCGGGTCGAAGCGATTTAATCGGGGGATATATTTGGACGGTGGCTGATCTTGGGAAGTTGGCCTGGCTGAGGGTTATCTAGGTTTAAGCGGCCGGCGCGGAGGCGAAAGGGGCCAGCCTTTTTTAGCTGACCCCGTGCAATTCTTGCATGGCTGGCGCGCAAGAGTGGGCAGTACTTGCCGTTAGCGAAGCACCGCGCTTCAACCACCACTCACTTGACAGTCCAGCCACCGTCCACCAGCAGCACGTGGCCGGTGATCATGGCCGCCATATCGGTGACCAGATAAAGCACCGCGTAACCGATCTCCTCGGGATAGGCCACGCGTCCCAGGGGTATGTTGTCAAGGGTCCACTGCCTGAAAGACTCATAGGCCAGCATGTCAGCCACCAGGTCGGTCTCCACGAAGGTGGGAGCAACCGTATTGACCGTTATGTTGTAGGGAGCCCATTCCAAGGCCAACTCCCGGGATAGCTGATCCAACCCTGCCTTGGAGGCGCAGTAGGCCGCTCTGAGCGACATGGCCACGGTGCCTGTCAGAGAGGAAATGCTCACGATGCGGCCATAGTTATGCTTTATCATCTGGCGGCCGGCTGCCTGGCACACGAAGAACAAGAATCGCAGGTTGACATCCATCACCGCGTCCCAGTTTTCGGCCGTCACCTCCTCGGCCTTTTGGCGCCGGTTTATCCCCTGAGCGTTAACCAGGATGTCCAGCCGCCCCAGGCGCTCCACGGCCGCATCCACCAGGCGCTGGGGTGCTCCCTCCTGGGTGAGGTTGATTGCCACCTGGGAGCAGCCAGCCCCCAGGGCGGCGAGCTCCTGAGTGAGGGACGCCAGCTTATCCTCTCTGGTCCCGGATATGATCATCTTGGCCCCGGCCTGGGCTATCAGGCGGGCGCAGGCCGCGCCTATACCGCCGCTGGCTCCGCAGACCAAGGCGGTCTTGCCTTCCAGATCAAAGCAGGGTTCGCTCACGGACTGCACTGCTCCACACATAACCTGTAACTCAGGGCGGGCAGGTTCACGCAGTTGCCGGCCCGTCCTCACCTCACGCCGGCCGCTTGCCGACAAATATCTAGTTTCGGGATCTGTTAGCTAGGGGCCCGCAGCCCCAACTTCCGACGCCAGCCGGCAACTGGACGCATAAGTATCTCTAGATGATCAACGTGACGCCAACTACCAGCAGCAAGAGCAAAACGACCAGGCGGAACGGCCTCTCATTGATCCGGCCATGCATTATCTCGCCCAAAAATATCCCCAGGCACAGACCGGGCAACAACCAGGCCGTTATCTTCAGGGAAGAGGAGTCGAGGCGCCCGTTCAGGACAAAGCCGGGTATAAGAACCGCGTTCACCATGGCCCACAGGGTGCATAAGGTCGCCCGAAAGACCGACTTGGCCATGGCTCTTCTGCTTAAGGAATAGACTACGAGGGGTCCGCCGGTGGCGTAGATTGCGTGGCAACCACCAGCCAAGAACTGCCACAGGCCGGCTTGCCAGCGGGCAAAGGCATGACTGTCGGTGGCTCTGGCCCTGAGTACCCGTATAAGCTGGCTGCCCGTGAAGACGATGATCAGCCCTCCTAATATTCTTTTGAGCGGCAGGTCCGTCAAGTAGGGAAAAACCCACAGCCCGAACAGCACTCCGGCGCTCATGAAGGGCAGCGCCTGCTTAAGCAAAAGGGCCCAGGCAACGTGGTCGCGGTGGCGCAGCAGGATGTAGCTGTTCATGAAAAAATTGAGAACCACCCAGATAGGCACCAGCTTTTCCACGGGATAGAAGTGGGCTCCTAAGCTGAGGGCGATCATGGCTCCCGCAAATCCGGAAAAGGTCTCGACAGCAGAGGCGAAGACAACTATCGCCCCGATAATCAGGGGCAGTTCTGACCACACCTCAGCCACAGTGTCTGCTCACTTTAAAAGCACCATCAGGGCTCTGCGGCTAGGCATTTGAAACGATCGCGTATTGACGGCAGCAGCAGACCATGCGCCTGAATATCCTGGGCCGCCTGTTGAAAGATGATCTGGATCAACAGCGAGTCGGCTAGGCATTCCTGACCCTGGGGTCCACGGACCAAGGCGCCCTGGTGATCAGAGCCGCGGCCCGCGGCTGGATATAATTTCCGGTACTTGGCAATTTCCTCGGGTACACATATAAAGCTTCCTGATTTGCCAGAAATGATGGCAGAGACCCTCTCATAGTGTTTTATGATCTCAACCAAAATCGCCGAGAATTCAGGGCAGTAATTTTGCTGGGGGCTTTTCAGGAAGCGCTGGAGTTGGGTGCGGGTTTTTGCATAAGCCTTCAGATAGGCTCTTTGCGTGATACAACACTCCGTTTGCATCTTTAGGCTTAGCAGGGACTTGAGCGCGTCCCCGGCTGGGCTAGCCAGGGAGGAAGGCGGCACGAACCAGCCAAGGCACAGGGCTACAGATATAAAAAGATGTCTCATAACTCATGGCTATGTAAACGTACTCGCTTTAGATCATTAGGGATCAATACCCCGGCCGTATTGCACAGGAGCCACTATCAACTCCAAACGGACTTCCTTAATCCCCGGCACCTGTTTAATTACCTGCTCGATACGATCGATAACGCCCTGGCTGTGGGTAAGTCCCTTTACCTCAATAATCCCGTCAGCCGGCACCTCAATTACCAGCATATTGTTATCGAGGTGGTTTTCTAAAAGTGCAGCCTTAACCCGTTTTTCCTGAGACAGCCTCTTCATGGACTCCAGAGCCCCCAGGCTGCACTGCTTGATCACCTCGCTCTGGGCCGCATCCATGATGATCTTTGCCGCAGTGGCAACGGTCATTTTATTGGTGTTGATGATCAAGTCGTAAAGAGAAGGGTCGTTGGGAACTCTGCCAAAGGCCATGCGGAAAAGGCCCCGGCGGTTGGTGTCAGTCTTGTCTATCAGCTGGTACGCCGCCTCCTCGCTGAGTCCCTGTTTTTCCGTGAAATATTTCATGCGCTTTGCTTTGGGAGCATGCATTCTAATATGCAAGGCGCAATCAAAATCTCTTAGCAGCATCTGGCTGCCATGACCCAATATGACACCTTCCCCCTTCCGGGAGACTTCATAGACTATTGAGTCCATGTAATCCATATAAAGTAGGGGTTTTTGACTGAATAAGCGGTCGAGGAAGCCGGGCTCAATCATGTCTTTGAGGTGCTCCACGCCCAGGCCTATCTTCCGGCCCATTTCCAGTAGCTTCTCGTCGTCGTAAATTTCGACTCCGAGGCCCTGCGCAACAATAGTCGCGACTTCCATTTCGTTACAGCCAATCGGGCTGGAAATAGTGATCAGAGGCATGCTCTCTACCTATCTCTTAATTGGTCATTATTGAATGTCCAATGGTTACTGGGACCTGAATTGATTGGTGTACTTCAGGCAGAATTCATCGCGGCCGGCCAACACCTCCGCGGCACGGATAGTAGACATCATGCCTTCATCCAAGGGGTTTAAAATGGCACCGTCCAAACCCTTGGCAATTGCCATTGCCATGAAGGTTTGATTGAGCAGCTTCCGGTTGGGCAGTCCAAAGGAAATATTGGAAATGCCGCACATAGTGTGCACGCCCTGAAATTGAGACATGATCTTTTCTACTGCATTTAAGAACTCGGCCCCGAAATCATTGTTGGCGCAAACCGGCTGCACCAAGGGATCCACATAAATATTGTATAGAGGAACATTCTTTTGCTGCAGGCCATCAATCAGTTTTTCCGCAGCTTGCAGCCTCTCTTCAGCGGTGGCAGGCATCCCCCCGTCACTCATGCAAAGCGCGATAACCTTCAGGTTCGAGCCCGCCACAACAGGCAACAAGGCTTGGTATCGCTCCTGCTCTAGCGAGATGGAGTTAATCATGGCCTGGCCCCTGTGCACCGCTAGGGCTGCTTCAATGGCTTTGGGATTGGGGCTGTCCAGGGTGCAAGGCAGGTCCACTACGCTTTGAACGGTTTGCACCAGCCACGAGAGGATAGCGGGTTCCTCCTGCCAAAACACCCCCGCATTCACATCGATATGGTTGGCGCCGCAATTAGCCTGGCGTTTGGCTAGGTCTTCAATAAACCCGGCGTTCCTGACCTTGATAGCTTCATTGGTCTCTCGGCGGCTTGAATTTATAAGTTCACCCACTATGTGCATGGTGTACGCTTTCGTCGCTTAAGCAAACGCCCTTACTTTATTTCGCTCAGGCTTCTGCCGGCTGCATCTTTCGGCTGCTGACAATCACCCACAAGGCCACTGCCGCACTTAGTCCAAAAAAGACCAGCAATGTTACGGTGGAGTTGTGTACTAAATAGATGAATCCAAACATGCTGGCGAGACCAAACAAGACGCGCTCCATCAAAATAAGCTTTCTCCAAAAGTAGCCGAAGAAGGCCACGGAGAAACCCACCATCACCAGCATGGTCACTAAAAAGGCAAACATTCCGGAGATGGTTACCCGCGGGAATATCAATAAATCCGGGTTATAAACAAAGGCAAAGGGGATGACGAAGGTGGGCAGGGCAAGCTTCATGGCCTCTTTGGCGGTACCCATGAAAGTTCCCCCCGACAGCTTGGCCCCAGCCAAGCAGGCTATGGCCACCGGCGGGGAAATGGTGGAGAAGATGGCAAAGTAGAACACGAACATATGGGCGTAAAGCGCGGGCAGACCCAATTCTTGCAGGGTGGGCGCCAAGGTCAGGGCCACGACCAAATACGCCACCGGCGTAGGCAGACCCATACCCATGATCAAGGAAACGACCATGGCGCCAATGAGCACCACAAAGAGATTATCAGGAACAATCCCGCTCATGACAGTGGAGAGCTTGCCGGCCAGGTTGGTGGTGCTGGCAGCCTGCGCCAAGGGACCCAGGGCCACTAAAAGCAGGCACAATATGGTGCAGACTTCCAGACCATTAACAAAGCCCTTGACCAAAGTCCTGAAGCTGGGCCTTAGCCCTTTCCCCTGGAAGAAGCACAGAGCGAACATCACCCCGATACCGGCAATGGCCGCCACATTGGGGGAATAGAACAATAAAAGCAGGACCAGTACCACAATGAACGAAGCGGCAAAGGTGGGCAAAAGCCGCAGGATCAGCCGCATATCAATGTCGTCGGTGAGAAAACCCAAATTGGCTTTACGGGCGGCCAGCAATATGGCCAATACCACTCCTCCGATGTACAGGAACGCCGGCAACCCCGCCGCCAGAGCCACTTCGATATAAGCAATGTTCAAAGTGGCCGCGATCATAAAGGCGGCCAAACCTAAGATCGGCGGCAATAATTGTCCTGATGTTGAGGCCACTGCTTCGATCGCCCCGGCCAAGTCTGGCTTCATGCCGGACTTTTTCATTATGGGGATGGTGAGTTGGCCCGTTAGCATTACGTTCGAAACTGCCTGCCCCATAACCGAACCGGTCATGGCGCTACCCACGATGGCCGGAAAGGCCGCGCCCCCCCGGACGTGCCTACCCACCAGCTTGCCGAGCTCCAGAACCAACGGCAACATGCCGATGCCGATAAGCAGAGCCGCAAAGATGATGAGAAAATAGATCTTGTCGGCGGCCAAGGGGACGAAATAGAAGATTCCCGCCACGGTGTCGAGCCCCATATAGCTCATGGCGAAATCCAAGGCGAACTTGTCATGCCTGAATATTTCAGAATCTATGACATGCCCGAGGAAAAAATAGAGGATCGACAACAATATGACGCTGGTCAATATGGTCCCCCAGTGGTACCAGGTCAGGATCAACATGGATGCCAATACGAAGAATCCAATAAAAATATCCATGTTTTCAATAAACGGCTGGATCGTGTTCAGTTCGATGGCCCGATATCTCATATATATGGCTGTCAGAACGAAGACGACCGACGCCGACAGGAAAACGACCAAGCTGGCCCAGAACTTAAAACCCTTGGCGTTGCCTTGCAGGATATCTCGTATGGTCAACAGGGAAGAAAGTATCGCGGTGCCTAAAACGAAGGTAGTGTAATGTTCCGCTGGCTCCTGGAATAATTCGAATATGGTTGTAAAGATATAAAGAGTAAAAATAGTGCCTATGACTAAAAATACTCTATTGATCCATTCAACCATTCTATCTAGCATGGGTTGATCCTTTCGAGTCACCAATTTCCGCAGACTCTGGCTCCCGGCCAGCGCCCGGTCAAGGGGCGCCGGCCGGGAATTTTAATAAGAAAAGGTCCTTACTTCTCCCACCACAACTTCACCGGTTTATACTGCTTGCGGAACTTCCAGATGCCCAGTTCTTTGTAGGCCTTGATGGCGCCGGGATGGGCGTTGGTATCGGTCAGGCCCGAGACCATAAGCTCCGGGCTCCATATCTTCCACAGGGCGTGCACCTCACCCATCTTCTTGCCATACTGCACCACGGCTTTGACCAGTTTGTAGGCGAGCTCCTCGGAGAAGGTATGGTGGGCCGCGTAGTAGCCTCGGTCGGCCCCTACTGTCAAGGGCTTGGTCTGGCCGGGGAGTGTGCCGGGTGGAATCGTAATCGCCATGTAGGAAGTGCCGAATTTTTGGTTGAGCTTTTCAACCACCTCGGGGTCTAGGCCGATATAGTAGATTTTGCGGCCAGAGGCTTCCAAGTTCCTCATGGGCCCAGCTACCAGCCATTGCTTGAGGAAGGGCTCGGTGCCGGCGCCCATAGTAATAGCATCCACCTTGCCGTCTATGAGTTCCTCGACCATCTTGGCCGGACCCAGATGATAAATTTTTGTATTCTTCATGGTGATGCCATAGCCGAATTCCAAGTCCAACCTGGCGTTGAAACCCCAGTCGCTCTGAGAGCGCAGGCCTATACCCAACTTTTTGCCCTTGAGGTCGCTGATTTTTTTCAGGTTGGGATCCAGAGTCACCCACCAATGCCCTTGGGTCCACCAGGCGTCTGAATAGACGAGCATGAATTTTTCTTTGATCGGCTGAGGCAGGAACTCCTTGAAAAACGGCTGGCCTCCCAGGGGGGCATAGTTCAAGATGTCATCTTCCGTGCCAAACACGGTGTTTTTCCAGCGATGTTTACTCTTGCCCATTTCACGGATGTTGTACATGTAGCCGGGAGTTTCTTGAGCCCGGAGGATCAAGTTGGGGTCGTTCTTATTCACCATGCTGCCTAAAATGGTGTTGCCTTCCACGGTGCCGCAGCCAAGGGGGCAGAGCAACATGGTGATGATTTCCGGCTTCTTGGCCTGGGCCTGTCCTGCCCCTAACACGAACAAGCCCAAAACCAGGCACGTTATCAGCCCTACAGCTTTTCTACGTTTTATCGGCGCCATAACTCCTCCCTTCGTCTCTCGTAACTTATTTGCGTATAAGCCTCATAAAAACCAGGTGTCGTTTTTTCCCAATAGAATTACCATTTAGCCACCGTTCAATTCTCTAACTTTTTCTACTGCGTCCGCGGCATTTTCACCGTAAGCATCCGCTCCTATTTCATCCGCATAGCTTTGGGTGACCGGAGCCCCTCCCACGATTATCTTGGTGTCCATGCCATTTTCTTTAAAAACGCTTACCACCTTTTTTAATTCGGCCATGGTCGTAGTTAATAGTGCTGAAAGGCCTACGATCTTTGCGTTGTTGTTTTTTACCGCCGCTATAAAATTTTCAGCAGATTGGTTGATTCCTATATCAATAACGTCGAAACCAGCGCTTTCCAGCATTATGCGAACCAAATTTTTCCCGATATCGTGCAGGTCACCCTTTACAGTTCCGATTACAATCCTCCCCTTACTTGCAATATCGCTTTGCTTAATCAAGGGGCGGAGTATTTCCATGGACTGATTAATGGCTTTAGCCACAATCAATACGTCAGATATGAATGCATCGCCCATCTTAAACTTTGCTCCTACCCTTTCCAGGCCGGCGAACAATCCGTTGTTCAATATATCGTTTGGCTGTACGCCCTGGGATATGGCCTCTGAAACGCACGAAGCAACGCTAAGGATTTGCTCTCGATCATACGAGTCCAATTTATCTGCGATTTCTTTTAATAACTCACTCATCGCGTTCCTCATTATTCTTTCACGTTGTAATCCAAGTAATTTGATTCATATGACATAATTGTTTCTGAACTCATTGATCGCGTTCAACTTATCAACCATTTCTCGGGCCTTCTTTGGAGTATCTGTCTGTACAGAGGGTAGGTTAATTGAGGGATATATGCCTTTTGCAGATATTAAGCAGTCAATGGCCTCTTTTAAAAAAGATATAATTTTATCTACACCCCATGAGTTCAGCGCCCGCCCGGAAACCCCTACGGGGAAGGGATAACCGGCCGGTCTACCCCCTTGGGCGGCATCCTTGATCGCCTCTATGGATTCACCGACTCCGAAAAAGGCCTGGTTGAGGCTGGCGGCGATCTTCTGGCTATGACGATCACCTGCCTTGCCCATAAAGGCAAAACTATTGGGAACAGGATTTGGCCCCAGGCGTCTTTGGGCCTCTAGGTCATATGGTGCTATTTGCGCGTGATACACGTCGGGTCTAATCATCTCTGGAGCCAGGAATATCTCGTTGAGGATAGGATAGCGTAAGCCGCTAATATCACGGATGGTTTCTCCCAGGTAGACCGAAAAGTCAGTGCTGAAATTCATTAATTTTTCAAACAACTCCGGATTCATCATTGTATCGATCAAAGTCTGCTCAATTCCGCGCAAGAAACAGGCCACGGTAAACGGCCCGATCACATTGGCCGTTAAATAATGCGTGTTTCCTAAGGTCTGGTTTACTAACCTGATAGCTTCCACATAAGTTTTAAAATATCCAGACGGCTTGGCGGGCACTTTTAAAATGGACAAATCTTCTTCGGAATCCACAATACCTTTCACCGATCCCGGGAAGTTTCCGTCTGCATGCTCCCAATGCACCCCTATTTCGGGGCCGGTTCCATAAAGAATGTATGCTGCGGCCACCATGGCGCAATCAATGCCAAAATCTTGGATAAACCTTATATGGACCTCAGCACATTTGTGGGGGTCAGTGATATATTCTTCGATGCTGATGCCATAATGCAGGCAGGTGAAGGTATTAGAATTAATAACTATTATGGGTAGCTTGTCCGGTTTTTCGCCGATTATGGCCAGCGAAACTCTTTGAGCTGGGGTCATGGCCCTGAGCCTCTCCACATTTTTTAGAGGGCCGTAATTGGCTGTTAGGCCAGCGCAGGATGAGGTTAACAACCAGCCTGACTACAGGTAAATCACCCAGCCGGGGTATTATTAGGGGATAGCAGCGTTTTTATATCCCCCGCGCGGGGGATATTTCGAAGACCACCTATGCGAGACAGGTAACAGAGCTACTTGCTAAGAATTGCCAGTCCGATCATCAATCGCGGACCGGCAAACCCAAGGTTCTTCCTTTGGTAATGGCTTGATGGCGGGAGTTTACTTCCAGCTTCTTATAAATTTTTTTGAGATGGGTCTTCACAGTTTCAGGCGAGATGCACAGCTTCTCCGCGATCTCCTTGTTTTGCAGATGCTGGGCCAAAAGCTCCAAGATCACAATTTCACGGCCGGTAAGGGGTTCGGCCAGACTTATAGGTTTCGGTGCTGTCGGCGGCATTTGCTCGGCATAAGCCGTAACCGGCACCTTAGCCTGTTGCTCATGCTTAAATGTGCTGAGAAGCTCAGCCGTAAAGCCCTCAGCCTTGCCCTTCCCCAAAAAACGTAGAAGTAAGTCGGCCAGTTGTGGGCCCAAATCCAACAAGGGGCGCAAACAGTGCCCACAAGCGGCCAGGGCTATGGATCTTTTCAATTTTTCATACGCAGCTGCTTGTTCGCCGTTCTGGTCCAGCCACAGGGCCTGAAGGGCAAGCACAGTTATCAGCACCGGACGATTATGCGTGGCTCTGGCAAAATTTTCGATGCGCGCAAGGGCATCCGCGGCTTCCTGGCGAGTTGCCGGGTCTTGCCCAGCCATCAATATCTTGGCCAGAGTAAGCTGGGGTTGGTAAAAACGGTAATGGGCATGTGAGGGACCAGGCTTGAACCGTTGCGCCCAACGCTCGGCCTCCTCCTGGCGCCCCTGTCTCAGAGCCAACTCAGCCCAGAAGGCCTGCCCCACCTGCATGGGGAAAGCGTTCTGTATCTGCATGGCATGATCTACAACCCAGTCAGCCACTTCATAGGCCTTGCGGGGCCGCCTTTGAGCCTGGTAGGTGAGGGCCAAGGCAAAGGCGCTATTGAAGAAGTTCCAGCTCTTTTGAACATATTGATAGTCCAGAAGTGATGCCAGCATCTGCTCGGCTTGATCAAGTTCGTTTCGCTGATAGTGCACCAGGCCCATGAAAAACTTGCCCCGGGCCATTATCTCCAATTGGCCGCTCTCCTTGCCCAGTGTGAGCAGACCCTTGGCCGTAAGCCGCAAGGCGGGCAGATGGGCCTCTTGCCAATTTACAAAACACAGGCCGGTTAAAAGCAGGGCCTGAGAATTGTTTCCCTTCAAACGTTCATCATCAAGGGCCCGATGCATGACAGCCACGGCGTCTTGGATCTTGCCGGCCATTTGCAGGGTCCGCGCCTGGAAGACGGCGGCAAATGCCCTGGCCCAAGGATAGGTGACGGGGATAAGCTCCGCGGCCTGCTCGGCGAAGCCGAAAGCTTTTTCGCTGTCCAACTCCAGATAGTGATTAAAAGAGTTGAGAACAGCCCAATGGCCCCTTAGGAGTCGCAGGCTGTCCCCAGGTGCCGTGGCTTTCATTAACAAGGATTCGGCCCTGTCCAGGGCGCTTTTCATCTCCTTTATCCGGGTCCTGGCCTGGTAAGCCCAGGCCTTGAGAATCAACAGGCCGGCGTGCAGGTTTACCACCTCATCAGGGAGCCGCTGCAGCCAGTCCTCCAACTGGGGCCACTGCTGGTTTTCCAAGATCTCAAATCCAGCCTTTTCCACCAGATGTGCAGCAGCCTGATGATCTCCGCCCGCCAGCGCATGGCGCAGGGCTTCATCGGCCATCCCGTGAGTGGTAAACCATTTACTTGCCCGGCCATGGAACAAGGCTATGTCATCATGATTGCTCAGCAGCTTCAGCTGGCTTTGTAGAAGCTGTTCAAAACAGTGATGGAAACGAAACCACCTGTTTTCCGAATCCAGGGGCACCACAAAAAGATTGTTGGCCAGGAGCCAGGCCACAAAGTCCGTGCCATCCATATCCCGGCTGCCCCGCTCCGATGCTTGATCGAACAAGGCGTCACATAACGAGGCGCAGAAGCGATCCACAATGGCGGTCCCCAGCAGGTAACGACGCACCGCCAGGGGCTGAACAGAAAAAACCTCCGAGAACAGATAATCCATAACGTAATGAGCCTTGCGCTCGAATTTCAAATCGCCTGCGTTCATCCCGCCTTGGTGCATAAGGCCAAGAGTCGTCAAACGAAGCCCAGTGACCCAGCCTTCGGTCTTCTCCGTCCAGGCTGTTGCCGTGGCTTCTTCAACGGGTCCCTTGACCATCATCTCCAGGAAGGCCAGGGTTTCAGAAGAAGTAAAACGAATATCCTGGACCCGGATTTCATTGAGTTGCTTACGGGCGCGGAAGTTGGCAAGGGGCAGCGACGGGTCCTGCCGGGTGATCAGCACCAGATGCATACGGCTGGGAGGATGATCCAACATTTCTGCTAGTAGGTCGTTGACGGCCTGGCTTTGGACATAGTGGAAGTTATCAAGCACCAGGATGAAATTATCTTGGATTTGCTCCAGCTCATTCACTAGGTTAGCGGCCAAACGTGACAAAGATTTCGGTTCCCAATCTTTGGCCAGGGCCCGTGTTTTTGGGGCGGCCACAGGGAAAAGTGATTCTAAGGCTGACAAGAAGTAGCCCAGGAACCGACCAAAATGGTTATCACGTTTGTCCAAGGACACCCAGGCATTGGAGCGACCAGAGGTATCCAACCAACTGCTTACCAAAGTGCTTTTACCGTAGCCTGCCGGAGCCGATACGAGGGTAAGGGGCCCTTGCAGCCCTTTATCCAGGCGGTGGAAGAGCCGCGTGCGTGGCACCAAGTCATCACCTACAGACGGCTGACGCAGCTTGGTGCTAAGACTTGGCGTGTATTGTTTGTTGCCCAACACGTTTCGCTTCTGGCTTTTTAACTATTATAACATACTACAAGATTCGGAAGGGGCCCGGCCAAGGCTGCCAAGGCGGTGCACGGACGTGGATGACGATCGAGTAACAATATGGGCGGGTCGGGCGAAACCGTGACACCCAGGTTAAGGAATTGACGACTATCCTGTGCAGTGTCAAGTCGTCAGATAACACCGGAAAGCGTCATTTCAAAGGTGCATTTGATGCCAGTTTAAAAGTGCGTTCAGGTGGGCAATTGGACATATTTTGGCAGGAATCAAAAAACAGGCGGCTAGCCCTGGGGTTAGCCGCCTGTAATTTTTGGAGGCGGCGACCGGATTTGAACCGGTGAATAACGGATTTGCAGTCCGCTGCCTTAGCCACTTGGCTACGCCGCCGTTTTCTTAAATCGCCCGTGAGTACGGAGTGTTAACTCATATCAGCGGGTTCACAAAATATATAGGCCCCTCCCCCTGGTGTCAAGCAGATTCGCCCAGGAGGCTGGCGCGACAACTGGAGCACAGCAAGAAGACTGTGAGGTTGACCAAAAAAATCGGCTGGCCTATGGTGCTTACATCCAAGAAGCGCTCACCAACAGCCGCCTCCCCTGCCTAAAAGGAATTTGTACCCATGAAACGATTACTGCCCTGCATTTTGCTGGCCGTATCCTTTTGCGCATGGTTGCCTCTGGTTAGTGCGCCGGCCGCCGCCGACCAGGTCAAGTACTACAAGTACGCCCTGAGCGACCTGAACTGGTTCTACGTCTTCAAGGGCGAGCTGCCCGGCCCCCAGGCCAACCAGGCCACCTATTACCTGGTGACTCTCAACTCCCAGGGCCAGTACGTGCGGGTGCAGAGATTCGTGCGGGGCAAGGCTCCTTCTTATGCGACCTACGTCTACGACGCCCAGGGCCGCCGGGTACAAGCCGTGGAGTACAACAGCGGCGACAACAAGGTGAAAGGTCAGACCTCCTACGCCTACCAGGGCCGGCTCTTGAAAGAGATGCTCGCCCGGGACGCCCAGGGCCACGAGTCGCAGCGCTACGTCTTTCAGCACCACCAGGACGGGACCCACGAGGCCGAGCACTACCTCAAGGGTCAGAAGACCGGCGCCCGCTGGGTCTGGTTCGTGAACCTGGACGGCCTGGTGGAGCGCTACCGGTGGCATGTCTCGCCCCAAAAGTATTATGAGCGTGACTATGATCCCGACACCGGCTTCACGGTCAACAGCCAGAGCTATGTCGACGATAAGTTGAACTTCAGTCAAAAATTCATCTACGACCAAACCGGCATCATGTCCGGGCTGATCGCCTATGACATCAGAGGCAGGGTGCTCTCGGAGTCCCAATACCGGGACGGCCTACGCATCCGGGCCCTTTATAAGCGCACCAGCGGCAAGTTCGAGGTCTATAAGGTCCACGAGTGGGAGTACAACCCGGACCGCAACGTGAGGAGGTTTTCCTATAAATTGGAAGGCCGGCTGGCCTACGCCATCGTATATGAACGGGACAGCAAGGGCACCGTGCTGCGCTCCACGGTCCTGGACGGCAAGGGCCAGCCGGTGGCCGAGTACTATGGCTACCTAGAGTACCTGAACCGCGATGCCACCCCCGCGGACCGTACCCAGCTCAAGGGCAAGGTGTTCAGGAAGGTGCAGCTCTGGTAGGCCGAAGCCCGCAGACAAAAAGGCCGACCCTTAAGGGACCGGCCTTGAGCCCCACTAATAGCTTTTATTCAGGTGGAGCGGGAGACGGGATTTGAACCCGCGACTTCAACCTTGGCAAGGTTGCACTCTACCACTGAGTTACTCCCGCGCCGCGGGAAAGAATAATACAATAACCCTCCGTGCTGTCAAGCCTTGTCTCGCTCTCCTTCGGCCAGAAGGCGATTAAAACGCAGGAAATAACGCAGGCCAGAGAAAAAGCTGACCAGGGTGGCCGCCCACAGGGCCAGATACCCCCAGTACTGCGGGTCCAGGGCGCCCACCGGGTAGTGCCAGATTAGGAGAAAAACGGCCGCCATCTGCAGGGCGGTCTTGGCCTTGCCCCAGCGGTCGCTGGGCACGCCCAGGTTCTGGCTGGCGGCCAGGGCCCGCAGCCCGGTCACGGCCGCGTCCCGGGTGATGATCACCACCGCCATCCAGGCCGGGGCCCGGCCCAGGGCCACCAGCATCACCAGCATGGAGGCCACCAGCAGCTTGTCGGCCAGGGGGTCCAGGAACTGGCCCAGCACGGTGACCTTCTTGAGGCTGCGGGCCACGAAGCCGTCCAGCAGGTCGCTAAGGCCGGCCACAAAGAAAAGCGCCGCCGCCGCCCCGGACCACACCCGCCCCGGCACATACAACAGCGCCACCAGGGCGGGGATGGAGCCCACCCGCACCAGGGTGATCAGGTTGGGCAGGTTGAAGACATCTTGTCGCTTGATAGCCCGCATGCGCCGCCGCCAGAGCCTAGCCCTTCTTCACCTTTTCCCAGTCGGCCAGGAAGGCCTTGAGGCCGTTGTCCGTGAGGGGGTGCTTGAGTAGCTGGTCGATGACCTTGAAGGGCACCGTGCACACGTCGGCGCCCATGAGGGCCGCGGTGACCACGTGCATGGGGTGGCGCACGCTGGCCACCAGCACTTCGGTGTCAAAGGCGTAGTTGCCGTAGATGTCGATGATCTCCTGCACCAGCTCCATGCCGTCGTGGGAGATGTCGTCCAGGCGGCCCACAAAGGGGCTGATGTAGGCCGCGCCGGCCTTGGCGGCCAGCAGGGCCTGCAGGGGGGAGAAGCACAGGGTCACGTTGACCCGGATGCCCTCGCTGGAAAGCGTCTTGATGGCCTTGAGCCCCTCGCGGATAATGGGCACCTTGACCACCACGTTGTCAGCCCATGCGGCGAAGGTGCGCGCCTCGGCCACCATGCCGTCGTGGTCCGTGGCCACCACCTCCACGCTCACCGGCCCGGACACCGCCTCCAGGATCTCCTTGATGCAGGCCTCGAAGGTCTTGCCGGTCTTGGACACCAGGGAAGGGTTGGTGGTCACCCCGTCCAGCACGCCCATGCTCAAGGCCTCTTTGATCTCTTTGATGTCGGCGGTATCAATAAAAAGCTTCATGGCGCCCTCCTCTAGTGCCGAAAAAATGTCAGCGGCCGCGGGCCGCTGGGTGTTTGCTCAGGCTCCCTGGTCCTGTTTGGCCGGCTCTTTGTCCGCCAGGCAGGCGTCCCGGCAGGCCTTGCTGCAAAAGAACTGCTCCCGGCCCTTGACCCAGGCCCGCACCGCGTCGCGCCGGGGCAGGTAGGTGCCGCACTGGGGGTCCTGGACCATCACGTCCATGACCTGCCTGCTGCTGGGGCGGCGGCCGGCCTGCACCTGGGCCTGGCGCTTGTTGCGCATCCAGCGTCTAAACGTGCGCACCCCGAACCAGACCAGCACGGCCAGCAGGGCCAGTTGCAACAGCCTTATCAGGCCCATGAGACTCTTTCCACCTCCTGGCCGGCCTTCTGAGCAGCGGGCAGGTCTTGCCACAGTTGGGCGGCGGTGCGTCCCCAGCGGGGCAGCACCAGCGACGGGGCCAGCTCGGCCAGGGGGATCAAAACAAAGCCCCGCTCGTGCAGGCGGGGATGAGGCACCTGCAGGTCCGCTTCCTCTATGATCATATCGCCAAAGAGCAGGATGTCCAGGTCCAGGGTGCGCGGACCCCAGCGCTCCCCCCTCTGGCGGCCTCGGGCCGCCTCCAGGGCCTGCAGGGCCGCCAGCAGCTCCCGGGGCGTACGCTCATACATACCACGGCAGACCGCATTGTAAAACGCCGGCTGGTCCAGCTTGCCCACCGGCGCGGTCCGGTACAGCGAAGAGACCGCGCCGGGCTGGTAGCCCGGCGCCTGGGCCAGGCGCTCCAGGGCGAACAGCAGGTGCAGGCGGGGCGAGCCCAGATTGGAGCCCAAGCCGATGAACACCTCCTGGGCTGGGGGCATGGGGCTACAACCCCAGCTTGGCCAGGCGCTCCACGGCCTCGGCCATGCGCTCCTTGTCCACGGTCAGGGCGAAGCGCACGTACCCCTCGCCGTCGGCGCCGAAGCCGTTGCCCGGCGTGCTCACCACCCCGGCCTGGGACAGGAGCTTCATGGTGAACTCGGCGCTGCTCACGCCCTTGGGCACCGCGCACCAGACGTAGAAGGTGGCCTTGGGCGGCTCCACCTCCAGGCCCAGTTTCTGGAGGCCGGCCACCAGTACGTCTCGGCGGCCCTGGTACATCAGGCGCATCTGTTCGACGCAGTCCTGGCTTGCCTCCAGGGCGGTGATGCCGGCCAGTTGCACGGCGTCGAAGGCGCCGGAGTCGATCTGGCTCTTGACCTGGGCCAGGCCGCCCACCAGGGTCGCGTTGCCCACGGCCATGCCCAGGCGCCAGCCGGTCATGTTGTAGGTCTTGGACAGGCTGTGGAACTCGATGCCCACTTCCTTGGCCCCCGGCGCCTGCAAAAAGCTGGGCGCCCGGTAGTCCTCGTAACCCATCTCGCTGTAGGCCGCGTCCGAGATCACGATCAGGCCGTACTCCCGGGCGAACTCCACCACCTGGGCGTAGAAGTCCACCTCGGCCACCGCCGCGGTGGGGTTGTTGGGGTAGTTGATGACCATGGCCTTGGCCTGCTTTGCCGTGGCCGGGTCAATGGCCTTCAGGTCGGGCAGGAAGCCGTTCTTCTTCAGCAGGGGCATCTCCACCGGCACGCCGCCAGCCAGCACCGTGGAGGCCCGGTACACCGGGTAGGCCGGGCTGGGCACCAGCACCTTGTCGCCGGGGTTGATGAAGGCCAGGGGGAAGTGGGCGATACCCTCCTTGGAGCCGATGAGGGTGATCACCTCCCTGGCCGCCTCCACCTCCACCCCGAAGCGGCGCTGGTACCAGCCGGCCACCGAGGACCGGAAGCGGTTCATGCCCGAGTAGGCCGGGTAGCGGTGGGTGGCCGGGTCGGCCGCGGCCCGGCACAGGCTCTGGATGATGTGCTCGGGCGTGGGCTGGTCCGGATCGCCCACCCCCAGGTCGATGATGTCCACGCCCTTGGACCGGACCTCCTCGCGCAGGCGGTCGATTTCCTTGAATAGATAAGGCGGCAACAGGCGCAGACGCTCGGCGCGCTCAAATTCCATGGCGGGTCCCTGCTCGTACGTGCAAAAGGTTCTCTTTTACTGCACCGGGTTTTCCAGACGCCCGATGCCCTCCACCTCTATGGTCACCGTGTCTCCGGCCGCCAGGGGGCTGATGCCCGAGGGCGTGCCCGTGGCGATAACGTCGCCAGGGTTGAGGGTCATGGCCTGGCTGACGAAGGAAACCAGTTGGTACACGTCGAAGATCATATCCGAAGTATTGGTGTCTTGTTTAACCTTTTCGTTGACCAGGGCCCGCACCCGCACCTGGCGGGGGTCGATGTCCTTGGTGATCGCCGGCCCGAGGGGGCAGAAGGTGTCGAAGCCCTTAGCCCGGGTGTACTGGATGTCCTGGGCCTGCAGATCGCGGGCGGTCACGTCGTTGAGGCAAGTGTAGCCCAGGATGTAGTCCGCGGCCTGCTCCGGAGACACCAGGCGGCACTTCTTGCCCAGCACCACCGCCAGCTCGCTCTCGTGGTCCACCCGCCGGCTGATGGCCGGGCGCACCACGGCCTCGCCGGGCCCGATGACGCTGGTGGAGGGCTTCATGAACAGCATGGGCTCCAGGGGCAGGGGCTTGTTCACCTCCTGGGCGTGGGCCTTGTAGTTCAGGCCCACGGCCACCACTTTGGAGGGGCGGCAGGGGGCCAGCAGGCGCACCTTGTTCAGGGGCGCTGTGGCCTGGCCCGGCTTGCCGCCGGCAAAGGGCGAGCCCTGGTAAAGGCGCAGGCGCTGGCCCGAGAGCTGGCCGTAGTGCACCTTGCCCTCATAGCTGAAACGGATAATTCCCTGGCGGCAGTAGATCAGGTCGCTGTTCTTTTTCATGTCCTCAACCCCAACACGTCCTGCATGTCATAAAGCCCGGGCGGCTGCTGCACCACCCACACCGCGGCCCGCACCGCGCCGCGCGCGAAGGTGTCCCGGGAATGGGAGCGATGGGTCAGCTCCAGGCGCTCGCCCTGGCCGATGAAAAACACCGTGTGGTCGCCCACGATGTCCCCGCCGCGGATCACCGATACCCCTATTTCGTCCTTGCTCCGGGCGCCGGTCATGCCCACTCGGCCGTGGCGGCAGACCTTGTCCGCCTCCCAGCCGCGCACCGTGCACAGCTCCTCGATCAGGCGCACGGCGGTGCCCGAGGGCGCGTCCTTCTTCTGGTCGTGGTGGGCCTCCAGGACCTCCAGGGCGTAGTCCGGGCCCAGCACCCGGGCCATGTCGCCCACCACCTTGAACATCAGGTTCATGCCCACGCTCATGTTGGGCGCGAACACCACCGGCACCTTCTTGGCCTGCTGGGCCACGGTCTTGCGCTGGGCCTCGCTGAGGCCGGTGGTGCCGATCACCGCCGCCTTGCCCTGAGCGGCGCACTCCTTGAGATTTTTTATGCTGGCGCCGGGGCTGGTGAACTCGATGAGCACCTGGGCCTCAGTGATGGCCGCCACCGGGTCCTCGCCCACCACGCCCTCGGCCCCGGCCAGGCCCACCACCCCGGCCAGGCTCTTGCCCACCGCCGGGTTGCCCGGCGCCTCGAAGGCGCCGGCCAGCTCGGCCTCGGGATGGGCGTAGACCGCGTGCACCACGCGGGCGCCCATGCGGCCGGCCACGCCGGCCACGGCTATTTTGACCATACAGTCCCCTCCCCTACCTGATCCCGTAGGCCTTCATGGCGGCCTTGAGCTTGTCCAGGTTGGCCGGCGCCATCTCGCACAGGGGCAGGCGCATCTCGCCGCTGGGCATCAAGCCCACCAGGGCCATGGCCGTCTTGATCGGGATGGGGTTGGTCTCGATGAACATGGCCTTGCACAGGGGCAGAATCTTCAGGAACCGCTTCTGGGCCAGTTCGATCTGGCCATCGAACCAGGCCGTGCACACACCGGCCACCTCCTTGGGCAGCAGGTTGTTGAGCACGCTGATCACGCCCTTGCCGCCGATGGACAATAGCGGCAGCACCATGTTGTCGTCGCCTGACAGGAGGTCCATCTTGTCGCCGCAGAGATTGTAGATCTCGGCCATCTGGTTGATGTTGCCGCTGGCCTCCTTGCAGGCGATTATCTCGGGCAGCTCGGCCATGCGGGCCAGGGTGGCCGGCTCGATGTTCACGCCGGTGCGCGAAGCGATGTTATAGGGCACCAGGGGAAAGCGGCACTCCTTGGCCAGGGCCTGGAAGTGGCGGTAGATGCCCTCCTGGGTGGGCTTGTTGTAATAAGGCGTCACGATCAAGGCGGCGTCGGCGCCCACCTGCTTGGCGAACTTGGTCAGGTCGATGGCCTCGGCGGTGCTGTTGGAGCCGGCCCCGGCCACCACCGGCACCCGCTTTTTCACCTGCTCCACCGTGATCTGCACCACCCGCTTGTGCTCGTCATGGCTCAGGGTAGGCGATTCGCCGGTGGTGCCGCAGGGCACGATGCCGTCGGTTCCGTTCTCGATCTGGAACTCGATCAGGCGCCTTAGAGTTTCTTCATCAACCTGGCCGTCCCGGAAGGGGGTGACCAGGGCCACGAGGGCTCCCTTAAGCATTTTGGGTCTCCTTGTTTAGTACTGTAACCAGGCAAAGGCGTCCTGCAGCAGGGTCCCCTGGAAGACGTAGGAAGCCGCGCCTTCCAGGAAAACCGGGCCCAGGGAGTCGCCCTGTCCTTCGAAGTAAACCTTCAGGGTCTCGCCGCTGCGCACCCGCACCTTAACCGGCGAGGCCAGGCCCAGAGCCGGCCCCGTCATCAGGGCCGAAGCCACCGCGCCGGTGCCGCAGGCCAGGGTCTCGTCCTCCACCCCGCGCTCGTAGGTGCGCACCAACAGCTCGCCGTCGCCGGCGGCCACGAAGTTCACGTTGGTGCCGGCCGGGGCGAAGTGGGGGTGGAAGCGCAGCTCCCGGCCCAGCTCCCGCACCGGCACCGCCTCCAGGTCCTCCACGGCCAGGATGGTGTGGGGAACGCCGCTGTTGATGCCCGCCAGGCTGAGGGCCCGGCCGCCGGCCGTGAGCTCCAGGTCGCGGTAGGCGTCGAAGGGCCGGATCATCTCCAGCTTCACCTCGCCGCCGCCCTTCAGCCAGGCCCGGATGGGACCGGCGATGGTGTCGAAGACCATCTGCTCGCCGGCCAGGCCCCGGTCATGGGCGAAACGGGCCGCGCAGCGGCCGGCATTGCCGCACATCTCCGCGGCCGAGCCATCGGAGTTGAAGAAGTGCCAGCGGAAGTCCACCCTGCCCCGCTCCGGGTCCACCCGGTCGCTGGGCTCCAGGAGCACCAAGCCGTCGGCGCCCACCGAGCGCCGGCGCTGGCACACGGCCTTGGCCAACAGCGGCATCAGCGCCGGCGGCACCTGGGCCTGGCGGTTGTCCACCAGCACGAAGTCATTGCCGGTGCCAGTCATCTTCACGATCTCGATGCCGGCCAAGGGCAATAAGCTAGTTATATCGGTCATGACTCAATCCACCCGCATACAAATGGCAAACGGCCCGCTCGGGGCCGTCTACGCCATCCACTCCGGCAAGGTCTCGCCGCGCATGAGCTCCTCGACGGTCTCTCGGCGGCGCACCACGGACCAGCGATCGCCGTGCACCATCACCTCGGCCGGCCGCGGCCGGGAGTTGTAGTTGCTGCTCATGACGAAGCCGTAGGCCCCGGCGCTCATCACCGCCATCAGTTCGCCCCGCTGCAGGTCGGCCATCTCCCGGTCCCGGGCCAGGAAGTCGCCGCTCTCGCAGATGGGGCCCACCACGTCCGCGGTCACCTCCCCCCGTCCGTTGGCCCGAGCCACGGGCAGGATTTGGTGATAGGAATCGTAGAAGGCCGGCCGCACCAAGTCGTTCATGGCCGCATCCACCACGATGAAGTGCTTGGCCGGGGTGTCCTTGGTGTAGAGCACCCGGGCCAGCAGGATGCCCGCGTTGCCCACCAGCACCCGGCCCGGCTCCAGCACCAGGCGCATGCCCAGCCGGGCCACCTGGTCGCGCAGGGCAGCCGCGTACTGGCCGGGGCTGGGCGGCTCCTCGTTGCGGTAGGTGATGCCCAGGCCGCCGCCCAGGTCCAGCAGGCTCAGGTGGATGCCTGCCTGGCGCAGGCGCCCTATCAGGACCTCCAGGCGGCCCACCGCGTCGGCAAAGGGCTCCACCTGGGTTATCTGGCTGCCGATGTGGCAGGAGACGCCCTTCAGCTCCACGTGGGCCAGGCTGGCCGCCTGCTGATACTGCTCAAAGGCCTGCTGCATGTCCAGGCCGAACTTGTTCTTGGCCAGGCCGGTGGTGATCTTGGGATGGGTGCGGGCGTCCACGTCCGGGTTTACCCGCAGGCTCACCGGTGCCTTGAGCCCCAGGCGGCCGGCGGTCTCATCGAGCACTGCCAGCTCCTGGGCGCTCTCGATGTTGAACATGAGGATGCCGGCGGTGAGGGCGGCCTCCATCTCGGCCACGGACTTGCCCACCCCGGAGTAGACGATCTTCTCCGGCGGCACCCCGGCGGCCAGGGCCCGGCTCAGCTCGCCGCCGCTGACGATGTCCGCGCCCCCGCCCAGGGAGGCCATCAGGGCCAGCACCGCCCGGCTGCTGTTGGACTTGACCGAGAAGCAGACCAGGGCGTCCAGGCCTGCGAAGGCCTGCGAAAAGACCTGGAAGTGCCGGGTCAGAGTGGCCTGGGAATAGACGTAGGTGGGGGTGCCCACCTGCTGGGCCAGTTGGGCCAGGTTCACTTCTTCGGCGTGGAGCACGCCGTCTGTATAAGCAAAATGGTGCATAATCCTTAAGCCGTAGTCCTACGGTTCATCTAAGCCGCGACTGATTTTTTATAGGAGAAGGGCCTGTGCGGGCCCGGAGTCTAGCAGGGCGGCAAGCACCCTTTGGCCGGCAGCCGGGACCAACGCACGGGCATGCGTTTGCCCTTGGCGGCGCTCTTTATGTTGACCCTGCTCCAGCCCATCTAGGTTCCCGCTCAGTAGAGACATGTCTTACGCCGGCCGCGCTGGGGCCGCCCTCGGCGGCCCCAGCCAGCCCACGCCTCATCTAACTTCCCTCAAGCTGAGGTCTTTGTCAAGCGCCCCCCAGCTGGCCTAGGGCAGATGCACCAGATCCAGCACCTCGCTGAACTTGCTGACGTTGCCCGCTTCGTCCACGGCCTGCACCCTGTAGAAGTACTGCTTCTCGGCCTGCACGGCCTTGTCCACGAACACATTTTCCTTGACCAGGGCGGTGTTCACCTGTTGCCAGTCCCCGCCCTTCTGCTTGCGGAAGATGTTGTAGCCGGCCACGTCCTGGTCCGGGCTGGGCGTGTAGCGCAGATACACGCCCTGCTTGGTGCTGGCCGCGGCCAGGTCCAGGGGCGGCTTGGGCGGGGTCATGTCCCGGGGCTTGATGCTGACCCAGTTGCTGCCCTGGCCCTGCAGGTACGACTCGTGAAACTGGCGGGTGGCGAACACCTGGTAGGAGTACTCCTGGCCGTTGGCCACGGTCTTGTCGATGAAGGCCGGGGCCTTGAACGGCTGCATGTTCAGCCGCTTCTGGCCGTCGGGCCCCTTGCGCAGCAGCACGTAGCCGGCCAGGTCCGGGCTGCTCTGGCCGTTCTGCAGGGTGGTGACCGGCTGCCAGGAGAGGCGCACCTCCTTGTCTCCGGCCTTGGCCTGGAGGCCTTTGGGCGCAGCAGCGGGCACCATGCGGGGCATGCGCAGCACCGACGAGCGCGGGCCCAGGCGGCCGGCCTCGTCGATCAGCTCCACCTGGTACGCCGCCTCCTGGTTCATGGGCGCGCTTTTGTCCAGCCAGCGGAAGCGGCTGTCCAGCAGTTCGGCCGACACCCGGGGGGCCAGTTGGCGCAGGTCGAACTCATGGTAGCGCCGCATCACCGGCGGACAGGGCGGGCAGGACGGGTCGCCGGTCAGGGGCAGATAGGCATAGTAGATGCGCACCTTGCGCACCGCCCGCTGGGGGGTGGGCGCGCCGGGCACTCCGAAGCTGACCATCATACCCTCGGTCCGGGGCTCGGCTTCCAGGTTTTGGGCCGGCGCCGGCGCCAGCAGGCTGGAGGGCTGCGGCGGGGTCTTGATTCCACAGCCAACAGCCAGAACCGCCAGCGCCGACATCAATAACAGGCCTATGGGTGCCATCAACCTTCTGGCCATAAGCGCTTCCTCGCCTCCTTAAGGGCTTTTTGCACGTTGGGCCGCGCCGTGCCGCCGGGGCTGGTGCGGCGGTCCACGGCCTGCCGGGGGTCCATGGCCTCTCTCAGCTCCGGCCCTGGCTTCACCCCCAGCCCCCGGCACAGGGCCGCATAATCCTTATCGCTCAGGTCCTGCAGTGCACAGGCCCGCTCCTCGGCCAGCCGCACCGCCTTGCCGGCCACCTCGTGGGCCTGCCGGAAGGGTACGCCCCGGGCGGCCAGAAAGTCGGCCAGCTCGGTGGCGTTCAAGAAGCCTTCCTGCACCGCCCGGCCCATGCGGGCCTCGTCCACGTGCATGCTGGCCAACATGGGGGCCATGACCAGCAGGCTGTCCAGCACCGTGTCCAAGGCGTCGAACACCGGCTCCTTGTCCTCTTGCAGATCCTTGTTGTAGGCCAGGGGCAGGCCCTTGAGCACTACCAACAACCCCACCAAGTCGCCGATCACCCGGCCGCTCTTGCCGCGCACCAGCTCGGCCGCGTCCGGGTTTTTTTTCTGGGGCATTATGGAGCTGCCGGTGGCAAAGGCGTCGGAGAGGGTTATGAACCCGAACTCCTGGCTGGACCACAGCACCAGCTCCTCGGCCAGGCGGCTCAAATGCACCTGGACCAGGCTTAACACAAAAAGGAACTCCAGGGCAAAGTCCCTGTCGCTGACTGCGTCCAGGGAGTTGGCGAACACCCTCTTAAAGCCCAGCTCCTGGGCCACCGAGGACGGGTCCAGGTCGAAGCTGGTGCCGGCCAGGGCCGCCGCGCCCAGGGGCAGCACCGCCGCCCGGCCCAGGCAGTCGGCCAGGCGGGCCCGGTCGCGCCAGGCCATCTCCACGTAGGCCAAGAGATAGTGCGCCAGCAGCACCGGCTGGGCCCGCTGCAAATGGGTGTAGCCGGGCATGATGGCCTGGTCGTGGTCCTGGGCCAGGCCCACCAGGGCCCGCTGATAGTCCCTCAGCGCTGTGTCCAGCTCGCGGCCGGCCTGCATAATCCACAGGCGCAGGTCCGTGGCCACCTGGTCGTTGCGGCTGCGGCCGGTGTGCAGCCGGCCGGCCGCCTCGCCGATCAGCTCTTTTAGGCGGGCCTCCACGTGGGTGTGGATGTCTTCCAGGGAGTCGGTCCAGGCCATCTGGCCGTCCTCTATCTCGGCCAGCACCTTATCCAGGCCCTTGACAATGGCCTTAGCGTCCTTGCCGCTTATCACCCCCTGCCGGGCCAGCATGGCCGCGTGAGCCTGGGAACCGCGGATGTCCTGCAAGTATAGGCGGCGGTCCACCCTTATGGAGGCATTGATGCGCTCCATGAGCTGGTGCGGGCTTTGGCCAAAGCGGCCGCCCCAGAGCCTATGTTCTTTCTTTTTGGCCACTTACAATTTTTCTTAAACCTATTTCTTAGCCTTTTGCGCCTGCTCCAGGGCGTGCCGGATGCGCAGGCGCAGCCCGTTCAGGCGGATGAAGCCCGTGGCGTCCGCCTGGTTGTAGACCGTGTCCGCCTCAAAGGTGGCGATGTCCGGCCTATACAGGCTATTGGGCGAGCGCCGGCCCAAGACGGTCACGTTGCCCTTGTACAGGCGCAGGCGCACCTCGCCGGTCACTGGCTGCTGGGCCTTGTCCATCATGGCCTGCAGCAGCTCCATCTCCGGCGTGAACCAGTACCCATAGTAGATCAGCTCGCTGTAGTGGGGCAGCAGGTTGTCGCGGATGCGCAGCACCTCGCGGTCCAGGCACAGGCCCTCCAGGGCCAGGTGGGCCTGGCGCAGGATGGTGCCGCCCGGGGTCTCGTACACGCCCCGGCTCTTCATGCCCACGTAGCGGTTCTCCACCATGTCCACCCGGCCGATGCCGTGCGCCCCTCCCAGCTCGTTGAGCCGGGCCAACAGCGCCGCCGGGGTCAGCTTCTGGCCGTCCATGCTCACCGGGTCGCCGTGCGCAAAGCCCAGGGTTATCTCCTGGGCCTGGTCCGGCGCGGCCTGGGGCGAAACGCTGAGCAGGAACATGTCCTCGGGCGGCGCAGCCCAGGGGTCCTCCAGGATGCCGCCCTCAAAGGAGATGTGCAGAATGTTGCGGTCGCTGCTGTAGGGCCGGGCCTTGGTCACTGGCACCGGGATGCCGTGCTTCTGGGCGTAGGCCACCAACGCCTCGCGGGAGCCCAGGTCCCACTCCCGCCAGGGGGCGATGATTGTGAGATCCGGGGCCAGGGCCTGGTAGCTCAGCTCGAAGCGCACCTGGTCATTGCCCTTGCCCGTGGCGCCGTGGCTCACGGCATCGCCGCCCGTGGCCCGGGCCGCGGCCACCTGGCCCTTGGCGATCATTGGCCGGGCCAGGGAGGTGCCCAGCAGATACTGGCCCTCGTACAAGGCCCCAGCCCGAAAGGCCGGGAACACGTAATCGCGCACGAACTCCTCCTTGAGGTCGTCCACGATCACCTGGCTGGCCCCGGTCTTCAGGCCCTTTTCGCGGATGCTGGCCAGCTCCTCGCCCTGGCCCAGGTCGGCCACGTAGGCCACCACCTCGCACCTGTAGGTGTCGATGAGCCATTTCAATATGATGGAGGTGTCCAGGCCGCCGGAGTAGGCCAGGACCACCTTTTTGATGTCAGGCATGGTGTCTTAACTCGCTTTCCCGGTGAGCAGGGCCTCCATGATGGCCTTCTGCATGTGCAAGCGGTTCTCCGCCTGGTCCCACACCACTGACCGCAGCCCCTCCAGCACCTGTTCGCTGATCTCCTGGCCGCGGTGGGCGGGCAAACAATGTAACACGATAGCTTTGTCGTCGGCCAGGGACAACAGCCGGTCGTCCAAGGTATAGCCCTCGAACAGCTCCCGCCGCCGCTGGGCGTCCTGCTCCTGGCCCATGGAGGCCCAGACGTCGGTGTTGAGCACCTGGGCCCCGGCCACGGCCTCGGCCGGGTCGGTGGTGAGCTGCACCTGTGCGCCCTTGGCCTGGGCGTGGGCCAGAATAGCGTCGTCGGGCGTGAAGCCCGGCGGGCAGGCCAAACGCAGGCGCAGGCCCAGGCAGGCCGCCGCCTCCAGCCAGGAGTGGGCCATGTTGTTGCCGTCGCCCACCCAGGCGTAGGTGAGCCCCTGCACCCGGCCCAGCTTCTCCTGCACCGTCAAGAGGTCGCTGAGCACCTGGCAGGGGTGATACAGATCGCTCAGGGCGTTGATCACCGGGATGTCCGCATAGCGGGCCAGTTCGATGAGCACCTCCTGGCCGAAGGTGCGCACCACCATGGCATCCACGTAGCGGCTCATGACCCGGGCCGTGTCCTTGAGGGGCTCGTCGCGGCCCAGTTGGCTGTCCTGGGAGGTCATAAACAGGCTGCTGCCGCCTAGCTGGGCAATGCCCACCTCGAAGGAGACCCGGGTGCGGGTGGAGGGCTTGTCGAACAACAGGGCCAGGCTCTTGCCGGCCAGGGGCCGCGGGTGGCCGCCGGCCTTGAGGGTCGCCTTCAGTTCCCGGGCCCGCTGCACCAGGCCTAGCACCTCCTGGGCGCTCAGGTCGCGGATGGTAAGCAAATGTTTGGTGTTAAGCTGCATGTCGCGCTAATTTTCTTTCAGGCCGGCCGGGCAAGGGCCGGCGTCCCTAGATTAGGCCACGCCTTGGGCCAGGACCGCGTCCAAGGCCTCGCACAGGGCGTCTATCTGCGCCCGCTCGATCACCAGCGGCGGCGCAAAGCGCACCACCTTTTCCTGGGCCTGGCCCACGATGAAGCCCCTCTCCCGCAGCTTGGCCAAGAGAGGCGCGGCCGGGCCCTTGAGCACCAAGCCCAACAACAGCCCCATGCCCCGCACCGCCTCCACCGCCTCCGGATGCTTCTGGGCCAGCAGCTCCAGCCGGTTCTGGAAGTAGAAGCCCACCGCCTCGGCCCGCTCCAGGAAGCCAGGCGCGGTCATGGTCTCCAGCACCACCCGCGCCGCCTCCATGATCACTGGCCCGGCGCCGAAGGTGGTGGCGTGGGAGCCAGGGGTGAACAGCGCGGCCACCTCCTCCACGGCCAGCACCGCGCCGGCGGGCAGGCCGTTGGCCAGGGCCTTGGCCAGGGTCATCACGTGCGGGGTCACGTTCCAGTGCTGGTAAGCGAAGAGCTTGCCCGTGCGGCCCAGGCCGGTCTGCACCTCGTCGAACATGAGCAGGGCTCCGGCCTCCTGGCACAGGGCCTTGAGCCCGGCCAGGTAGCCCTGCGGCGGCACCACCACCCCGCCCTCGCCCTGAATCGGCTCCACCAGGATGGCGCAGACGCCGTCGTCCATGGCCGCCCGCGCCGCCTCCACATCGCCGTAGGGCACGTGCTTGAACCGCGGCATCAGGGGGTCATAGCCCTTCTGGATCTTCTCCTGGCCCGTGGCCGAGAGGGTGCCCAGGGTGCGGCCGTGGAAGGAGTACTCCATGGTCAGCACCGTGTGTGCGCCATTCTTTTTCTGCTTGCCCCACAGCCGGGCCAGCTTCAGGGCCCCCTCGTTGGCCTCGGCCCCGGAGTTGCAGAAGAACACCCGGTCGGCAAAGGAGTTGTCCACCAGCAGCCTGGCCACCGCCACCTGGGGCTCGGTGTAGTACAGGTTGCTCACGTGCACCAGCTTGAGGGCCTGGTTGCACACGGCCTGGGCCACGCCGGGGTGGGCGTGCCCCAGGCTGCACACCGCGATGCCGGCCAGGAAGTCCAGGTACTCCCGGCCCTGGTCGTCCCACAGCACGCAGCCCTCGCCGCGCACGAAGCACACCGGCGTCCGGCCGTAGGTGTTCATCACGTACTTATCAACGTCTTGCCGCGTATTCTGGCTCATGGCGTTTCTACTCATCCCTGAAAACGGTGCCCACGCCCTGGTCCGTGAAGACCTCCAACAAGAGCGCGTTGGGCACCCGGCCGTCGATGATATGGGCCCGCTCCACGCCGGCCTCCAGCGCCTCCAGGCAGCAGGAGACCTTGGGCAGCATGCCGCCGGTGATGATCCCCTCTTCCACCAAGCGGCCCACCTGGGCCGGCGTGGCCTCGGCGATAAGCTTGCCCTGCTTGTCTAAGAGGCCCGCGGTGTCCGTGAGCAGGATCAGCTTGGCCGCTCGGAGCCGGCTGGCCACGGCCGCGGCCACCAGGTCCGCGTTGATGTTCAGCGACTGGCCCTCGGGGCCCACGCCCACCGGCGCGATCACCGGGATGAAGTTGCCGTGCTCCAGGGCGTGCAGCACCTGGGCATCAACCTTGTCCACCTCGCCCACCAGGCCCAGGTCGATGATCTCCGGCGGCTGGTTGCCCTCCTGCCGGGCCATCTGCATCTGGGTGGCCTGGATCAGGCCGCCGTCGTGGCCGCTGAGCCCCACCGCCCGGCCGCCGTGCTTGTTGATCAGGGCCACGATGGAGGTGTTGACCAGGCCCACCAGGACCATCTGCACCACGTCCATGATTTCGGGGCTGGTGACGCGCATGCCGCCCACGAACTCGCAGGCGATGTCCAGACGCTTTAAGAGCTCGCCGATCTGGGGCCCGCCGCCGTGCACCACCACCGGGTAGATGCCGACGGTGCGCAGCAGGATCAGGTTCAGGGCGAAGCTCTCCTTGAGGGCCTCGTCCTGCATGGCGTGGCCCCCGTACTTGATCACCACGGTCTGGCCCTGGAAGCGCCGGATATAGGGCAGCGCCTCCATCAGGGTCTGGGCGGTGGTGGCTGGTTTTCTCTTGCTCATATGCGGTCCCCTACAAAATGTAGCGGCTCAAGTCGCGGTCCTGGCTGATCTCGGCCAGGCGCTGGCGCACGTAGTTGCCGTCTATGGTCAGGTTCACGCCCTGCATGTCCGGCGCCTCGAAGGACACCTCCTCCAGCAGCCTCTCCATGACCGTGTGCAATCGTCGGGCGCCGATGTTCTCCGTGGACTGGTTCACGTCCCGGGCGATCTCGGCGATGGCCTGGATGGCGTCGGGCGTGAAGGTCATTTCCAAGCCCTCGGTGGCCATCAGCTCCCGGTACTGGGAGATGAGGGCGTTGCGCGTCTCGGTGAGGATGCGCACGAAGTCCTCGGCGGTCAGGGCGCGCAGTTCAACGCGGATGGGGAAGCGGCCCTGCATCTCGGGCACCAGGTCCGAGGGCTTGGACATGTGGAAGGCGCCCGCGGCGATGAACAGGATGTGGTCGGTCTTGACCATGCCGTACTTGGTGGTCACCGTGCAGCCTTCCACCAAGGGCAGCAGATCGCGCTGCACGCCCTCGCGGCTCACGTCCGGGCCATGTCCGTGCTCCCGGCCCGCGATCTTGTCTATCTCGTCCAGGAAGATGATCCCCTCCTGCTCCACCTTGGCCAGGGCCTCTGACACCACCCGGTCCATGTCGATGAGCCGGGAGGCCTCCTCGGCAACTAGGATGGTCAAGGCCTCGGGCACCTTGACCTTGCGGCGCTTGGTCTGCTTGGGGAACATGTTTCCCAGCATCTCCTTGAGGTTGATCTCCATCTCCTCCATGCCGGAGCCCGAGAAAATCTCCACCATGGGCATGCCGCCGGAGGCCTTGACCTCCAGGTCCACGTAGCGCTCGTCCAGCTTGCCCTCGCGCAGAAGGCGGCGCAGCTTACTGCGGGTGGGATTGATCTCCTCGCCCACCCGCACCACCTCCAGGCGGCCGGTGCTGTCTTCCTCCTCGCGCTCGTCGCCGGGCCGCCGCGGCGGCAGCAGTATATCCAGCAGCCGCTCCTCGGCGATCTCTTGGGCCTTGGCGGCCACGGTCTCGTGCTCGTTGGCCTTGACCATGTTGATGGCCAGCTCGGTCAGGTCGCGGATCATGGACTCCACGTCGCGGCCCACGTAGCCCACCTCGGTGAACTTGGATGCCTCCACCTTGAGAAACGGCGCGTCGGCCAGGCGGGCTAGGCGCCGGGCGATCTCGGTCTTGCCCACGCCGGTGGGCCCGATCATGATGATGTTCTTGGGCGCGATCTCGTCGCGCAGGTGCTCGGGCACCTGCCGCCGGCGCCAGCGGTTGCGCAGAGCGATGGCCACGCAGCGTTTGGCGTCCTTCTGGCCGATGATGTACCTGTCCAGCTCGGCGACGATCTGTCTGGGCGTCAGGGTGGGCATTCTACAGAGTCTCCAACCTCACCTCATGATTGGTGTACACGCAAATATCCGCCGCAATGCGCATGGCCTCCCGTACGATCTCCTCGGGCGAAAGGCTGGTGTTCTTTATCAGCGCCCGGGCCGCGGCCAGGGCATAGGGCCCGCCCGAGCCGATGGCCGCCACCCCCTCCTCGGGGTCCAGCACGTCGCCCGAGCCGGAGATGATCAGCAGGGTGCCCCGGTCTGCGGCCAGAAGCATGGCCTCCAGCCGCCGCAGTATCTTGTCCGTGCGCCAGTCCTTGGCCAGCTCCACCGCGGCCCGGGTCAAGTTGCCGGCATAGGTCTCCAGCTTGCCCTCCAGGCGCTCGAACAGGGTGAAGGCGTCGGCCGTGCCGCCGGCAAAGCCGGCCAGCACCTGGCCCTGGTACAGCCGCCGCAGCTTGTTGGCCCCGGACTTGACCACGGTCTGACCCATGGTCACCTGGCCGTCGGCGGCCATGACCACCCCGCCGTTGTGGCGCAGGGCCATGACCGTGGTGCTGCGTGTCTTCTCAGCCGGCATCGTTGTTCTCCTTGTCTTCCTGCCGGGCCCTGGGGTGCGCCTGATCATACACCCTGAGCAGCCGCTCCACCGTGAGGTGGGTGTACTTCTGGGTGGTAGATAGGCTCTGGTGCCCCAGCATCTCCTGCACCGAGCGCAGGTCGGCCCCGCCCTCCAGCAAATGGGTGGCCATGGCGTGGCGCAAGGCGTGCGGGCTCAGCCGCCGCCCGGCCTCCAGGCCGCCGGCGAAGCGGCTCACCAGGCGCTGCACGCTGCGCGGGGTCAGCCGCCGGCCGTGCTGGTTCAGGAACAGGGCGTCCTGCTCCTGGCCCGGCGGCAGCAGCTCCGCCCGGACCTCCTGGTACTTCTGCAGTGCCTCGCCGGCCTTGGCGCCCACCGGCACCCAGCGCTCGCGTCCGCCCTTGCCGCTGACCACCCGCACCAGGCCCAGGTCCAGGCGCAGGTGCCCCCGGTCCAGGCCCGTAAGCTCGCTCACGCGCAGGCCGCTGGAGTAGAGCAGCTCCAGCATGGCCAGGTCCCGCAGCACGGCGGCCTTCTGGGGCCCGCTCAGTTGGCGTCCCTGGGCCGCCCGGGCCGGGCCCTGCACCAGGTGAAAGGCCTCATCCACGCTCAGGCGAGGCGGCAAATGCCGGCCCAGTTTGGGCGGCCGCACCAGGCGGGCCGGGTTGGTCGGCGCCGCGCCCTGGGCCAGCAGGAAATCATAGAACTTGCGCAGGCTCATGAGCTTGCGGGCCATGGTGGAATGGGTGCGCTCTTTGAGACCCTGGGCCAGCCAGGCCAGGACCTGGGCCTCGCGCACCGAGGCCCAATCCACCTCCCCGCCCCGCTCGGCCACAAAGCGCTGGAACTCGCCCACGTCCCGCAGATAGGCGCGGCGGGTCAAGGGCGCGGCCGCGGCGCCCTCGGACAGATAGCTGGCAAACGCGGTGAGCCAGTCCTCCATAGCCTTTTTTCCGCCCGCCGGCTTGGGGTTCGACGGCCTAAATCGGCGGGCTGCCGTCGAAAAGACAATATCATAACCCGGATACCTGGGGAATCAAGAGCTAATCAAGCCCTTGGCAGCCCCTGCCTCGGGGCCTTCCGCGCCCTCCAGCCCCCTTTTTAAGGTTTTCCCCCTTGACTTGATCCAGCCCCTTGGTTATTTTTTGCCGTTAACTCCATGTAAATGCGCAAATAGCCACAGTCCCCTTAGGAGCCGCCATGAGCGAAAAGATCAGCCGAACCCGCACCGTTGCCCTGGTGGGCCACGGCGGCGGCGGAAAAACCTCCCTGGCCGAGGCCATGCTGTACAACGCCAAGGCCATTGACCGCCTGGGCAAAGTGGACGAGGGCACCGCGGCCCTGGACTTCGAGCCCGAGGAGATCAAGCGCCAGGGAAGCATCAGCGCCTCCTTCGGTCACTACACCCACAACAAGTACAACGTGCACCTGGTGGACACCCCCGGCGACGACAACTTCCTCTCCGACGCCGCCGCCGCCCTCCGGGCCGTGGACGGCGTGGTCATGGTGGGCGACGCCATCGACGGCGTGAAGGTGCAGGGCGAGAAGGTCTGGCAGTTCGTGGACCAGGCCAGCCTGCCCGCCTTGTTCGTGATCAACAAGATGGATCGCGAGCGGGCCGACTTCGACAAGGCCGTGGGCATGATCCCGGGCATGCTGGGCATCAAGGCCGTGCGCCTGCAGCTGCCCATGGGCGCCGCCGAGAGCTTTAGCGGCGTGGTGGATCTCTTGGCGGGCAAGGCCTACACCTTTGCCAGCGACGGCTCGGGCAAGATGACCGCCGGCGAGGTGCCCGCGGACATGGCCGATGAGGTGGCTGCGGCCCGCGAGACCCTCATCGAGGACATCGCCGAGGCCGACGACACCCTGATGGAGCGTTACTTGGAGGGAGAGGAGCTCACCGCCGACGACCTGGGAGCCGGCCTGGCCAAGGGCGTGCGCGAGCGGCTGTTCGTGCCGGTGGTGGCCTGCGCGGCCCTCAAGAACATGGGTGTGCAGCCCATCATGGACCTGATCAACCGCCTGCTGCCCTCGCCCCTGGACCGCGGGGCCGTGGCCGGCAGGGAGGGCTCCCGCGAGCCCAGCGAGACAGCGCCCTTCTCGGGCCTGGTGTTCAAGACCGTGGCCGATCCCTTTGCCGGCCGCCTGTCCATGATCCGGGTCTTTTCGGGCAAGCTGACCACGGACATGCAGCTACTCAACGTCAACAAGGACGCCAAGGAGCGCTTCGGCCAGCTCTACGCCCAGACCGGCAAGAACCAGAAGAACGTGAGCGAGGCCCTGCCCGGCGACATCGTAGCCATCCCCAAACTCAAGGAGACCACCACCGGCGACACCCTCACCGCCGTGGGCGAGGCCATCCAGTACCCCAGCATCGAGCCGCTGCCCGCGGTGATCTCCTACGCCATCGAGGCTAAGGAGAAGGGGGACGAGGAGAAAGTCTTCGCCGGCATCAACAAGCTGCTGGAGGAGGACCCCACCCTGCACCTGGGCCGCGACCCCCAGACCAACGAGGCCCTCTTGTCGGGCATGGGCTCGGTGCACATCGAGACCACCCTGGAGCGCCTGCGCCGCAAATTCGGCGTGGAGGTGAAGCTCAAAACCCCCAAGGTGCCCTACCGCGAGACCATCAAGGGCTCCTGCCGGGTGCAGGGCCGCTACAAGAAGCAGACCGGCGGCCGCGGTCAGTTCGGCGACACCTGGCTGGAGATATCCCCGGCCGAGCCCGGCGAGGGCTACGTGTTCGTGGACGAGATCGTGGGCGGCGCCATCCCGCGCCAGTACATCCCGGCCGTGGAAAAGGGCATCGGCGAGGCGTTGCTGGGCGGCGTGCTGGCCGGCTACCCCATAGTGGACGTGAAGGTGCGCCTGGTGGACGGCTCCTTCCATGCCGTGGACAGCTCGGAAATGGCCTTCAAGGTGGCCGGCTCGTTGGGCTTCAAGAAGGGCGCGGTGCAGTGCAAGCCCACCCTGCTGGAACCCATCATGCTCTTGACCGTCACCGTGCCCGACGACGCCATGGGCGACGTAATGGGCGACATCAGCTCCCGGCGGGGCCGGGTGCTGGGCATGGACACCAAGGGCAGCCTGCAGGTGATCAAGGCCCACGTGCCCATGGCCGAGGTGCTCACCTACCAGGTGGACCTGGTCTCCATGACCGGCGGCCGCGGCGCCTTCACCATGGCCATGGACCACTACGAAGAGGTGCCCGGCGACGTGAAGGCCAAGATCGTGGAGGCCTACGAGAAGGCCAAGGAGCAAGGCAATTAGCTTCACCGCCGCCATTCTGACCATCAGCGACCAGGCCGCAGCAGGCCGGCGGAGCGATACCGCCGGCCCGTTGCTTACCGAGATGCTGGCCCAGGCCGGCATCCGCGTGGCGGCCCAGGACACGGTGCCCGACGAGCCGGAACAGATCCGGGCCGCGCTTTTGCGCTACGCCGATGAGCTGCGCCTGCCCCTGATCCTGACCACCGGCGGCACCGGCCTGAGCCCGCGCGACAACACTCCCGAGGCCACGGCTGCGGTCATCGAGCGGCCGGTGCCCGGCCTGGCCGAGGCCATGCGCGCCGCTGGCCTGGCACACACCCCGCACGCCATGCTCTCCCGAGGCATATGCGGCATCCGCGGCCAGAGCCTGATCATCAACCTGCCCGGCTCGCCGCGCGGCGCCCTGGAGAACCTGGAGACCGTGCTGCCCGCCCTGCCCCACGCCCTGGAAAAGCTCTGCGGCGACACCCGCGACTGCGCCCGGCCCTTTTGATAGAAGAGTGTTCATCCCTCAAACTTGATGGCAAATACGACAACACCACAAAAAATAACCAACAAAATACGTGAATTTTGTCGTTCAATATCTCCGCACTCAATTCCAATTTACGTACCCGTTAAAGCACATAGAGATTCTCAATTTGATGAATGCTTTTCTAATGTTAGAGAATATGTTGTTGAAAAAGGAGGGCAACTGTATTTTGGTTATACGATATGGGAGTGGCCCAACGTATTATTAGAAGCAGAATTTCACTGTGTTTGGAAATCTGACCAAGAAGAACTGATAGACATAACCAAGAAAAGAGAAAATGAAAAAAGGATTCTATTTCTGCCCGATGAATCCAAATCTTTCAACTTTGACGAACCGGCTAGAGAACCCAGTGTGAGACTCCCACTCGTTAACGACCCTTTTGTAGAAGAATTTGTTGATATAGCGAACACAATCGATTCGTTCAGCCGTAAACCAGGTCCTGTTCACGTTCCCGAACCTTTACTTCGGCGGCAAGCTTTTTTATTGCTAACCATATGGGCACAAACCACAGGGAGAAACGACAAGTGTCCATGTGGGAGCGGAGCCAAATTCAAAAAGTGCTGCCTAAGGAAATTGCATGGTTTTAAATGAAAACCTCTGAGACTCAACTCGGCCGGGTGTTCATCCTGCGCCTGGAGGACGGCGAGCGCCTGCCCGCGGCCATCGAGGCCTTTGCCCAGGAACGCGGCGTCAGCCACGGCCTGGTGGCCCTGATCGGCGCCTTGGGCCCAGGGGCCCTGGTGGCCGGCCCGGCCGACCCCCAGGCCCGGCCGGTGCCGGTGATCATTGATCCCGTAACCGCCATCCACGACGCCGTGGCCCTGGGGCTGATCGTGCCCGGCGAGGACGGCCAGCCCATGCTGCACATGCACGGGGTGCTGGGCCGCGGAACGGACACCCTGGCTGGCTGCCTGCGGCCGGGCATGGATGTCTGGCAGGTGGCCGAGGCAGTGCTCATCGAGCTCACCGGCAGCAAGGCCTTCCGCCGCTTCGACCCAGAGACCGGCTTTGGCCTGCTGGAGCCTGCGCCCGAAGACTAGCCCCCGCCCCTTCCTCTTTCTGCCGCTGAAAAAGTTAGTCCGCTGCCATAGGCTCCGCGCCCAGGATGGCCGCCAGGCGTTGGCTCGCCCTCTTCCCGTGGCTGCCGGGCCAGAAAACGCGGCCGCAGCCCGGACAGCGCTGAAAGGCCGGGGCCGTGTCCAGCACGTAGTCCGGCACCAGGCCCGCAGCCTGAGCGCGGTCAATGGGCTCCACGGGCAGGTTGCAGTCCAGGCAGCGGGTGAAGAAAAGCCTTGGCTCAGGCGACAGGCCCAGCTCGGCGATCACCTGGCGGAGCTGGTCCTCCAGGCGGTCGTGGGCCACGAAAACCACCCGCGGCCGGCCTTGCAGGCGCTGGCGGCCGGTGAGCAGCACCTCGTCCTGGGCGATGATGCGGGGCGGCTCGGGCAAGAGGGGGGCGTCGTAGCCCAGCAGGCGCAGCCAGCGGGCCAGCCGGCCCAGCATGCGCTCGCACAACAGACGCCTCACGGCAACCTCGTCACCTCCATGCCCGGCGGCACCTGGCCTTGGAACAGGTTGAGGTCCGGACCGGTGTTCAGCTTAAGCTCCTGGTTGTCCAGCACCAGCAGGCGGCCCTCCTGGTCGCTGACCTTGAGGAAGCGGGGGTAGCGGCTGCCCAGGACCGGCTGCAGGTTGCCGTATTCCAGCTCCAGGGCCCAGCGCCCCTGCCGTTCCTGCAGCCAGGCCCGCCGCACCGCGAAGTCTCCGCGGTCGAAAAGTACCCGCTGGGCCACCTGGCCGCTGACGTCCAGCATTTGCAAGATGGCCTGGCTGTCCAGGGTGGCCGGGGCAAGGTCGGCCTTGGCGTCGGCGGGCAGCAGGGGAGGGCCGCCGGCCAGCACCGCGAACACCTCATTGGGAGACAGGGCCAGGCCCAGGAAGCGGGCCAGGTTGGCCCGGCTGGCCGGGCCCTGATAGGCGCGATTTTCGCGGAAGGCCAGCACCGTGAGATGGATGCCGTCGGTGACCACCCGCAGCAGGGGTTGGCCAAAGGGCCCCACCACCTCGGCGCGCAGGCGCCCCGGTGCGGCCCCCAGGATCAGGTGATCTCCGTGCAGCTCGCCCTGGGGGGCGGTCAGGTCCAGGCCGCCGCTCATCACGAAGCTGGTCACCGCCAGGCGACGGGCCTGCAGCCGCTCCTCCACCGCCTTGGCGCCCGGCAGCTCTCCCACCGCCGGCCCCCCAGGCAGGCGCACGCAGGAAGTCAGGGCCAGGGACAAGACCAGCGCCATCAGCATGGCCTCTACGTGGCGGCGAAATCGCGCGACGGCCAATTCGTCACCGGCCCTCCAGGCGCTTGCGGGCCTGCTCTAGCTTGCGCTTGATGCTCTCGGGGTTGTTGTGCTTGCGCCGCAGGGCCTCCTGGTAGGCCTTCACCGCCTCCTGGAAGCGGCCCAGCTTCATGGCCGCGTCACCCAGGTGCTCATGCACCACCGGGTCGTTTTCACCGGCGGCCGCGGCGCGGGAGATGTAGTTGTAGGCCTGCTGGTAGTTGCCCCGCTGATAGTAGACCCAGCCCAGGCTGTCCAGGATGAAGCCAGCCCGAGGCTCCACGGCCAGGGCCCGCCGGATGTAGCTCTCGGCCAGGTCCAGGTCCTTGCCTTCCTCGGCCAGGGTGTAGCCCAGGTAGTTCAGGGCCCGGGCGTGGCGGTCATCCAGCCGGATGGCCTTCTTCATCTCGGCCAGGGCCTGGGGCCGCTTGCCCTGCCGGTCCAGGATCACCCCCAGCCGGAAATGGGCCTCGGCGTTGCCCGGCTCCAGCTTCAGCGCCTTTTGCAGGTACTCCTGGGCTTGCTTCGGATTCTTCTGGGCCTCTTCCAGAGCGGCCAGGGCTATGTAGAGGTCCGCCTCCCGGGGGTAGAGCTTGACCGCCTCCAGCAGCAGCTTGCGGGCATCCTGGCGCCGGTTGAGCCCCAGGAGCACCTCGGCCTGCTGCAGGCAGGCCTCCACGAACAAGTCCGACTCCGGCGGCACCTTGGACAGCTCCTCCAGGGCCTGGGGCAGCTTGTCCATCTCCTGCAGGGCCAGGCCCAGGTAGTAGCGGGCGCGGTACTTCTTGGGGTCCTGCTCCAGCACGGCCCGGAACTCGTCGGCCGCCTGCTCGTAGCGCTTCTGCTGCAAAAAGACCAGGCCGATCTTGATGCGCACCTCCAGGTCGTTCTGGCTCAGGCCCTTGAGGATGGCGAACTGGTTCAGGGCCTCCTGGTAGCGTCCGGTGCGCAGATACAGCCGGCCCAGGCTTTCATGGGCCTGGGTGGACTCGGGGTTGCTCTTGATGATCTGCCGGTACATGCCCTCGGCCAGGGCCAGGCGGCGCTGCAGCTCGTACAGCTTGGCCAGCTCGAACTGGGCGGCCTGGAAGTGCGGCGATATCTTGAGCAGCTCCTGAAACTGCTTTTCGGCCGCGCTGTAGCGCTTGAGGTTGACGTAGGCCCTGCCCAGGTAGTAGCGGGCCGGCACCAGGTCCGGCTGCTGCTCCACCAGCTTGGATAGCGGCGCCACCGCGGACTTGTAGCGGCGGTCCTCCAGGTACAAAGTGCCCAGGAACAGCAGGGCCTCCTGCTGCTCCGGGTTTACCTCCACTGCCTTTTCGTAGGCGGAGATGGCGCGCGATATCTCCTTGCGGTTGGAGTAGATGCCGCCCAGCAGAACCCAGCCGTCCACCAGCTTGGGGCTCAGCTCGGTGGCCTGTTTGGCCTCGGGCAGGGCGTCGGCGATGCGGTCCTGGCGCACCAGCAGGCGGGCCATCTCCAGGTGCAGATAGCCGCTCCGGGGATCGATGGCCTGGGCCTGGCGCAGCAGTTTCTGGGCCCCCTCCAGGTCGCCGCTCTGGGCCCGGACGCGGGCCATGGCGAACAGCTGCAGGGCGTCGCCGGGTGCCTTGGAGGCAACGGGCGGCGTCGGCGGGCGCGTCCCGGGGGCGGTGGTGGTGGCGCAGGCGGCCAGCAGGGCCAGGGCCGCCAAGAGCCCCAACTTGGCCCACCAGAGCCCAGTTCGTCCTTTGTTGAAAATGCTGATCATGCCCCTGTCACCGCCGCCGGCCGGCCCGGCGCCCTAGTCTCCCTCACCCAGATCGGCGAACTGCTCGTCAAAGTCGGGAATCTTCTCCCGCAGATAGTCGCGTATCTTCTCCATCAGACGCGCCTGGATCTGGCGCACCCGCTCCCGGCTGACCCCGTGCTCCTCGCCCAGCTCGCTGAGGGTCATAGGGTTGTCCGACAGCAGCCGGCGATCCAGGATGTCGCGCTCCTTGTCGTCCAGGGTCTCGCGCACGGCCATGAGCTGCTGGTGAAAGAGCTGGCGCAGCTCGTCGTCGGCCAGGGTTTGGTCCACGCCGGGGGTCTCATCGGGCAGGAAGTTCTGGTGCACCTCGTCGGACTCTTCGCGCACCGGGGCGTCCAGGCTCAGCTCCCAGGAGTCCAGGCGTTGGGACATCTCGATCACGTCCTGCTCGGGCACTCCCAGGCGGGTGCTCAAGAGCTTGGGGCCCGGGCTTATGCCCTGGGCCCGGAGCTTCTCCTGCTCGCGGCGCAGGTTGTAGAAGAGCTTGCGCTGGGCCTGGGTGGTGCCCAGGCGCACCAGCCGCCAGTTGTCCATGATGAACTTGAGGATGTAGGCCTTGATCCAGAACGAGGCGTAGTAGGAAAACTTGATGCCTCGGAAGGGGTCGAACTTCTGCACCGCCTGCAGCAGGCCGATGTTGCCTTCTTGGATCAAATCCAGCAGGTTGCGCATCCAGTAGCGCTGGTGGTCCATGGCGATCTTCACCACCAGGCGCAGGTTGCTGGTGACCAGCTTGGCCGCGGCGTCGCGGTCGCCGTGCTCGTAGTAGCGCCGGGTCAGCTCCTGCTCCTCGTCGCGGTTGAGCAGGGGGTAGCGCCGGGCCTCCCAGAGGTAGCGCTGCAGGGGATTGCTGGGCGCGGGCGGGTGCTGGCCGCTGAACACGGCCGGTGCTTCGGCTTTCTCGGTTAGCTCCTGCTCAGGCTCCAGGACCTCCGGCTCCACCGCCGCAGGCTCCAACACCTCTGGCTCCAGAGATTCGACGACCTCCGAAGCCTTGGCCTGGGGGCGGGGCTTGGTCTTGGTGGACGGCCGGGGCCGGCGAGGGGCCTTGGCGCTGGCGCGGCCCTTGCTTTTGCTCTCGGGCTTGGCCTTGGGTCGGGCCTTGCGGGGAGCCTTTTTTTTAGCGGGGCCAGGACTCATGCATACCTGCCGAGGTGGAGCGTGGAAAAACCGCCTGCCAGCGCGGAGGGTTTGCGTTAATATTACCAGGCGTCGGGCGAAAAGGCATAAAGCCCGGCTGCCTAGAAGATATACTAGCCGCCTCAGGCGGCGGCAACCAAAAAGGATATTTCCTTGCTCCCCAGCCCACCCTTGGAGCTCCCCCTTCCCCCGGAGATGCATCGCTATCGTCTGCCCCGGCCTTGGGGCTGGCTGCACCTGGTGGCCGGCGGCGATGGCCCTTCTCTAATCATGGTGCACGGCCTGGGCGGCAGTTGCCAGGACTTCTTTGTGCTGGCCCAATATTTGGCCTCGCGTTACACCCTTTTCCTGCCGGACCTGCCCGGTTTCGGCCGCTCGGACAAGCCGGACCTGCCCTACGGCCCGGCCTTTTTCGCCCTGGAGCTGGCGGCCATGGCCGCGGAGCTGGGGATCAAGCGCGCCCACTGGCTGGGACACTCCCTGGGGGGGCAGGTGGTGCTGGCCCTGGCCCTGACCCAGCCCGAGCTGGCCCAGCGCCTGGTGGGGGTATGCCCGGCCGGCGGCCACCTGGGCCCCACCGCCCTGCAGCGCGGCCTGCTGGCCGCCCTCACCAACGGCCAGGACCGCCTGCGGGCCTTCCTGCCCTGGATGGTCAACCTGGGAGTGTGGTGGTGCTACGGCGACCCCCGCCACCCCAGCCGCCGGGAGCTGACCCGCCGGGTGCGCTCCCAGTGGGCCGGCAGCGAGCGGCCCCGCCTGGAGCGCTCCCTCATCCGCGCGGCCAAGGAGCACCTGGCCACCCCCCTGTGGTCCTACATGAGCAATCTGCAAGCCCCGCTGCTGTTGATCGACGGCGTCCGGGACCGGGTGATCCCCGGACGCGACCTGGCCCGCCTGGCCCAGCACCTGCCGCCTGGTTCGCGGCACCTGCGCCTGCCCTGCGGTCACCTGCCGGTGTACACCATGCCCTACCGCCTCTCCCGCCTGGTGGATCAGTTCCTGGCCGGGGAGTGAGCGTGCTGCCCCGCCCCGCCAGCGGCCTGGTCCTGCGCCTGCGCCCCCTGGGCGAAAGCGACCTGCTGGTGGACCTGTTCTGCAAGGAGAGGGGCCGCCTCACGGCCCTGGCCAAGGGCGGCAAGCGCAGCAAACAGCGTTTCTTCGGGGTGCTCCTGGCCGGGCATTTGCTGCAGCTGAGCCTGGCCCCCGGCAAGGCCGGGGACCTCTGGCGCCTGGAGGCGGCCGCGGTGCTAGAGCCCCACCTGGGCCTGCGCCAGGACTTCCGCCGCCTGCTGGCCGCGGGGCCGGTGCTGGAGCTGCTGCTGCGCGCCACTGCCCCCCATGACCCCCAGCCCGGCGTGCTGGAGCTGGCCCTCATTACCCTGGCCCGCCTGCAGCGCGGCGGCGAGGCCGCGGAACTGGCCTCGGCCCTGGTCATCTTTTTGGTGCGCCTGCTGGACCTGTTGGGCTACGGCCTGAACCTGGAGGCCTGCCTGGCCTGCGGCCGGCCGGCCGCGGAGATAAACGAGCCCCGCCTGAGCCTGGCCGGCGGCCTGGCCTGCCCGGCCTGCCTCGAGGCCCAAGGCGCCCGGCCCGTGCCGCCGGGGCTGATCAAGTCCCTGGCCGCGGCTCGTGCCCTGGAGCCGGCCTCCCTGGCCCGGCTGCGCCTGGCCCCCACCCTGTTGCCCGGCGCCCTGGCCTTTCTGGCCGCCTTTTGGCGCGAGATCGCCGGCCACGACCTGCCCAGCCTGGGCCTGGCCGTCAAGTCCCTGTCCTGAACCTCGGCTGCCGCTTTTGGCAGTGAATCGCCATTCAGGTTGACACCTTTTTCGCCTGGTGTTTAATTGGGGTACGGCTGCGGGCCAGGCGGTCCGCGGCTGCACGCGTCCCAGGAGGGGGCGCCAGCGCACGCACGAATTCAGCGGGAAACCCAACGAGGTCAGCATGAAGCAGTTCTTCTACCCGAAATCCATCGCCGTCCTGGGTGTCTCCCCGCGGCCGGGCAATATGGGCCGCAACATCGTCTCCAACCTGGAGTCCGCCGGCTACCAGGGCGACATATACCTGGTCTCCCCCCGGGGCGGCGAGTTCCACGACCGCCGCATATACACCAATGTGGCCGAGCTGCCGGCGGCGCCCGAGCTGGCCGTGGTGCTTACCCCGGCGGCCACGGTGCCTGGCCTGGTGGCCGATTGTGGTGCCAAGGGCGTCAAGCGGGTGATCGTGGAGACCGGCGGCTTTTCCGAGCTGGGGCCCCAGGGCGCGGAGCTGGAGCGCGAGCTGTCCGCCACCGTGAAAAAATACGGCCTACGCATGATCGGGCCCAACTGCATCGGCGTGATGTGCACCGAGTCGGGGGTGTCCGTGGGCTTCCCGCTCCTGGGCCGGGAGATACCGGCCGGCGGCCTGTCCATCATCAGCCAGAGCGGCGGCATCGGCCTGACCTACGTGGCCGGATCGGCCGAGAGCAAGGTGGGCCTGGCCAAGTTCATCAGCGTGGGCAACAAGCTGGATGTAAACGAGGCCGACCTGCTGGCCTACCTCATCGAGGACCCCCAGACCCGCTTCATCATGATGTACCTGGAGTCGGTGGTGCAGGGCCGGGCCATGTACGACCTGATCCGCTCCACGGACAAGCCGGTGGTGGTGCACAAGTCCAACATCGGCGAGCTGACCCACAACATAGCCAGCAGCCACACCGCGGCCCTGGCCAACGACGACGCCCTGGTGGACGCGGCCCTCAAGCAGGCCGGGGCCATCCGGGCCAACACCGTCTTCGACGCCTTTCAGATATTAAAGGGCCTCAGCCTGCCCAAGGCCAAGGGCAAGCGTGTGATGATCATTTCCCGCTCCGGCGGCCACGCGGTCACTGCCGCCGACGCGGCCTTTCGCTGGGGCCTGGAGCTGCCCCAGCCGCCCAAGGAGTACACCGCCCCCATCCAGGAGCTGACCAGGGCCTCGGTGATCAAGCTGCAGAACCCCCTGGACCTGGGCGACATGTTCCACATGGAGCTGTACGTGGAGATTCTGCGCGGGGCACTGTCTTTGGACAACGTGGACGCGGTGGTGCTGATCCACGGTTACCGCGGGCCCGAGGCCGAGCCCTCGCGCAAGCTGCTGCTCAAGGTGGGCGAGCTGTGCCGGCAGCACAACAAGCCGGTGGGGCTGTGCCTGCTGGTGGAGCCTGAGGAGGCCCTGCGGGCCGTCCAGATGACCGACCTGCCCGTGTTCCCCTTCGCCGACCAGGCCATCATGGCCATTGCCCAGGCCCAATGGGCCGGCAGCGTGCCCAAGCCGCAGCCGCCCTCCTGCGGCAGCGAAATGGACCTGGCGCGCTGCCGCCGTATCCTGGCCGCCCACGACCAGGACGGCTGGCTGGAGCTGCCCGAGGCCCTGCACCTGCTGATGGCCGCCGGCATCCCGGTAGCGGCCTTTGCCGCTGCCCTGGACCCGGCCGAGGCCGCGGCGGCGGCCGCCACCATGGGCTGGCCGGTGGTGCTCAAGGCCGTGGGCGGCGGGCAGCTGCTGCACAAGACCGAGGTGGGCGGCGTGGTGCTGGACCTGGCCGACGGCGCGGCCGTGGAGGCCGCGGCCCAGCGCATGTTCAGCGAGCTGGGTGCCCGCCGGGTGGTGGTCATGAGCCAGGTCAAGGGCGGCCAGGAGCTGATCCTGGGCGCCAAGCAGGATCCGGCCTTCGGCCCCCTCATCCTGTTCGGCCTGGGCGGCGTCGCCGCCGAGGCCCTCAAGGACGTGAGCCTGCGCCTGGCGCCGGTGGACGACCGCGAGGCCGGCCAGATGCTGGACGAGCTCAGGGGCGCGGCCCTCTTGAAAGGCTTCCGGGGCCGTCCGGCAATCAAGCGGCCGGCGGTGCTGGAGGCCATCATGCGCCTGGGTTTGTTGATGCAGCGCCTGCCGGGCATCGCCGAACTGGACGTCAACCCCCTGCTGGCCGGGCCCGGCGGCGTGATGGCCGTGGACGCCCGGGTGCGGGTGAACCCCGGCGCCTTCCAGCCGGGGCATTAGCCCGTATATTTCATGAAGGTTGGGCGGCATCGTTGTTTAGAATTTATTTGCGCGGTGGCTGGGGAAAATCATGGTGATCGACCATATACAGTTTGCATCTTGGCCCGGCACAGCCAGCCGCCGGCAGACAAGGCACCCGGCGAGCGAGCGCCGCAGGTGTGGTCAAAGCTACATCGAGGCGCGAGCGAAGCCGGCAACGCAGTATGCCGGGGACTGGCGAAGCCGGACGCCCGGCCTTCATGAAATATCCGGGCTTGAGGGTCGCCTATGACCGCCGGCCGCCTGCTGGGCCTCACCTCCACCATCCCCGTGGAGATCGCCCTGGCCGGCGGCTGGACCCCGGTGGACCTGAACAACCGCTTCATCAGCGACCCGGACCCAGCCGGGCTGGTGCAGCGGGCCGAGGACCTGGGCCTGCCCCGCACCCTCTGCGCCTGGATCAAGGGCATCTACGCCTGGTGCCTGGACCACCCTGAGGTGGAGGCCATCGTGGGCGTCACCCGGGGCGACTGCTCCAACACCCACGCCCTGATGGAGCTGCTGGCCAGCGCCGGCCGCCGCATCATCCCCTTTGACTTCCCCCACCAGCGCCATTGGGCCGACCTCAGTGAGCAGATGGCCCGCCTGGCCGCGGCCCTGGGCGCGGACCTGGAGCGGGCTCGGGCCGTGCAGCGCCAGCTTATGCCCCTGCGCCAGGACCTGGAGCGCCTGGATGACCTGACCTGGCGCAAGGGCCAGGTGAGCGGCCAGGAGAACCACCTCTGGCTGGTCAGCGCCAGCGACTTCGAGGGCGATCCGGCCGCCTTCCACACCCGTCTGCGCGACTTCCTGGCCCAGGCTGGGGAGCGGCCACCGGCCAGGCCTCGGGTGCGCTTGGGGCTGCTGGGCGTGCCGCCCATCATCAGCGGCCTGCATCAGACCCTGGCCGAGATGGGCGCGGAGGTGGTGTTCAACGAGGTGCCCCGGCAGTTCGCCATGCTGCCCCCGGAGCCGGACCTGGACCTGGCCGGCCAGTACGCCCGCTACACCTACCCCTACGACGTGTTCGGCCGCCTGGCCGACGTGCGGGCCCAGGCCCGGCGCCGGCGTCTGGACGGCCTGATCCACTACACCCAGAGCTTTTGCTGGCGGCAGATGCAGGACCTGATCCTGCGTCGGGAGCTGGACCTGCCCCTGCTCACCCTGGAGGGCGACCGGGTGGGGCCGGTGGACGGCCGCACCCGCCTGCGCCTAGAGGCCTTCGTGGAGCTGCTGGCCTGAGGCCCGGTCGCCAGGCCGCGCCTGGGCTGGTATCTTTGCTTAGTCAGTCGCTTACCCCTCGTCTCGCGCGGAGCGCTCATGAGCCACAAGGACGATGAATTTCCCATTGATCAGGAGCTGGAGGCGCCGCTTAAGACCGTGCGCTACCCTGGCTTTGACCTCGACATCATAGCCATGGAGCTGGTCACCGAGGCCAAGCTGGTGGACGGCAAGGCCGTGATCAAGCTGCGGCCGGTGGCTGCCCCGCCCCAGGTGCGCGAGCAACTGGAGAACGACATCGCGGCCGCGGTGCGCCGGGCCATTGGCGTGGCCGAGGTGGAGCTGCACCTGCCCCAACCCACCCCGCCCAAGGAGAAGCGCGGACCCCGGCCCATCCCGGGCGTCAAGTGGGTGGTGCCGGTGGCCTCGGGCAAGGGCGGCGTGGGCAAGTCCACCCTGGCCGTGAACCTGGCCGTGGGGCTCAAGACCCTGGGCCTGAGCGTGGGCATCCTGGACCTGGACCTCTACGGCCCCTCCATCCCCCTGATGCTGGGAGCCAGCAAGGCGCGGCCCGGCGCGGCTGGGGACATGATCGCGCCGGTGGAGGCCCACGGCCTCAAGGTGATGTCCGTGGGGTTCCTCATCGGCAGCGGCAAGGCCTTGATCTGGCGGGGGCCCCTGGTGATGAAGGCCGTGCGCCAGCTCTTGCACGAGGTGGCCTGGGCGCCCCTGGACGCGCTGGTGCTGGACCTGCCGCCGGGCACCGGCGACGTGCAGATAACCATGGCCCAGGAGGTGCCCATCAGCGGCGCGGTGGTGGTGACCACCCCCCAGGACGTGGCCCTGCTGGACGCGGTCAAGGGGGTGGATATGTTCAAAAGCGTGGGCGCGCCGGTGCTGGGCATCGTGGAGAACATGAGCTACTTCGCCTGCCCGGACTGCGGCAGCCGGCACGAAATCTTCGGCCACGGCTCGGTGGAGCCGCTCTGCGCCAGGCTGGGCGTACCCTACCTGGGCGAGATTCCCCTGGACCCGGTGGTGCGGCGCCTGGCCGACCAGGGCCAGCCGGCGGTGGAGGCGGGCCAGGAGCAAGCCCAGCCCTACCTGGACCTGGCGCGCAAGGTGCTGGCCAGTCTGCAGCAGGGCGCCAGCGCGCAGGTGCACTGATGGCCGCCCTGACCCGCGAGGCGGTGGAGCTGGCCCTGGAGGAGGCCCGCGGCCCCCTGCGCCAGCACGGCGGTAACGTGGAGCTGTTGGGGGTCAACGATCAGGGCGTGGTGCTGGTGCGCCTGGTGGGGGCCTGCTCGGGCTGCGCCGCGGCCTCGGCCACGCTCAAGGACGTGATCGAAAAGACCCTCAAGGAAAAGCTGCCCCAGGTCAGCCGGGTCGAGGCCCTGATGTAGAGTCCGTCCCTTTTGCCTGTCACAAGCCCAGGCCCCTGCCCGGGCTTTTTTTACGCCAGCGCCTGCCCGCCTGTGCCAAAATTTAATTAAGGACGCCCGGCCGCGCCTGCCGGCGGCCGCGGCCTCCCTGAAACGCTTAACCCACGATTCGCCCAATCAAGGAGTCGGCCATGCTGGATTTCAAGAAGGTGCTCTTTCCCATAGACCTGTCCGAGACCTCGCCCCTTTTGGTGGATTACGTGCGCACCGTGGCCGAGCGCTTCGGCGCCGAGCTGCACGTGGTCAACGTGATGCGCGAGCCCCTGGCCAGCACCTCGGGCATCGACATGAGCCGCGAGGAGCTGGACCGCATCCGCAGCGGCGTGCTGGCCGGCGCCCGCGCCCAGTTGGAGGACTTCGCCAAGAAGCACTTCGGCGGCCTGAGCAAGGTGACCACCATGCAACTGCGCGGCGACCCCTCGGATGAGATCCTGAACTACATCCAGCAGCAGGGCATATCCCTGGTGGTGATGGGCACGCACGGCCGCAAGGGCCTGGACAAGATAATCTTCGGCAGCGTGGCCCAGCGCATCGTGCAGATGTCGCCGGCGCCGGTGTTGACCATCAACCCCTATCGCATCAAGCTGGGTTCCTGAGCCGCGGCGCCGGGTGGGGGGCCGGTGCCGCACAGGTTATAATCCGAGGCCACCTGGCTTGGAGCAGCCGTGAACCCAACCGCCTCCAAACCCGCCGCCGTGGTGCTCCTATCCGGCGGACTGGACTCCAGCACCTGCCTGGCCCTGGCCTTGAGCCAGGGCTATGACTGCTACGCCCTGACCGTGCGCTATGGCCAGCGCCACCAAGCCGAGCTGGAGGCGGCCCGGCGGGTGGCCCAGGCCCTGGGCGTCCGCCAGCACCTGGAGCTGTCCGTGGACCTGGCCGCGGTGGGCGGCTCGGCCCTCACCGCCGACATCGCGGTGCCCAAGGGCCGCGACGCGGCCCAGATGGCCCAAGGCGTGCCTATCACTTACGTGCCGGCGCGCAACACGGTGTTCCTGTCCCTGGCCCTGGCCTGGGCCGAGACGCTGTCGGCGGAGCACATCTTTATCGGGGTTAACGCCCTGGACTACTCGGGCTACCCGGACTGCCGTCCGGAGTTCATCATGGCCTTCGAGAACCTGGCCGCCCTGGCCACCAAGATGGGCACCGAGCAGGGCCGCCGCATACGGATTCACACCCCCCTGATCCGCATGAGCAAGGCCCAGATCATCCAGACCGGCCTGGCCCTGGGCCTGGACTACGGCCTGACCCACTCCTGCTACGACCCTGATCCCCAGGGGCGGCCCTGCCGGGCCTGCGACTCCTGCCTGCTGCGGGCCAAGGGCTTTGCCGAGGCCGGCGCCCGCGATCCCCTGCTGACGGCCTGAGCCAGCCTAGCGCGCCGGGGCCGTGCCCGACTCCTGCGGGTACACCGCGCCCGAGGGCGCGGCCGGTGTGCGCTGCTCTGGGAAGGCCTGGGGCCGGGGCTGGCTGGTGGGCGTCGGGCTGCCCTCGCTGGCCGGGGGCGGGGGCGTGGCCGGCGCCCGCCGGTCAGACTCCTGCACCGGCCGGAAGCGGCCGTTCTTGCCCACCGTGTAGATGGTCAGCCCTTGGGTTAGATGCCGCTCGGCGTCCATGCGTATGAGGCCGCAGACCCCGGCCAGGCCCTGCAGGCCCAACAAGGCCTGGCGCATGGCCGAGCGGGTGCGGGGCGGCTGGCTCACCGCCAGCAGCCGACGCAGCACCAGGGCCGAGTCATAGGCCTGGGCCTCCAGCAGGCCCGGCGTGCGTCCCACGGCCGCCTGGTAGTCGCGCACGAAGGCGCGCACCTCGGGCCGGGGCGAGGCCGGATCAAAGGACACCGGAATGACCACGTTGCCCATGAAGCGGCTGGCCTGGCGCAGCAGCTCGGGGCTGAACCACAGGCTGGTGCCCATCACCGTCAGATGGCCCAGGTCGAAGAAGTAGAGCTGGGGCAGCAGCATGGCCGCCCGCTCCGGCCCGTCGGGCATGAACAGGGCATCGAAGTTGTAGTGGGGCTTGGGCGCGTCCGGGGCGCCGGGACGGAAGTGCCTGGGCGGCAGGCCGGCGATGCGCTTGACCAGGGACGCGAAGTCCTTGGTCTCCAAGGGGTAGCTCTCCATCAACACCACCTGGGCGCCGTACTGGGGAGCCAGGCGCAGGAAAAGCTGCATGAAGCCTTTGCCATAGGCGTTATCCGGGGCGATGACCGCCAGGCGCCGTTTGCCGCGCAGGTTCACCGTCTCCTGCAGCAGGGCCCGTATTTGCTGGTCCGGAGTCAGGGAGTTCTGGAACACGAAGGAGCCAGCCTTGGTGATGCCCTCCACCTGACTCAGGGTGATCAGGGGCGCCTCCTTGGCCTGGGCCTGGCGGGCGGCGGCCAGGGAGGTGGCCGCGCCCATGGGCCCGATGATGGCCATGGCCTTGCGCTCGTCCACCAGACGCGCCACCGCCGCGGCGGCCGCGGCCGGCTGGCTCTTGCTGTCCTCTATGTACAGGGTGGGATTGTTCCCCTGGCTTATGCTAAAAAGGCCCAGGCCCAGCTCCACCGCAGCCAGCACCTGGCGGCCGTAGGCCGCGTACTCGCCGGACAGGGGCAGGATCACCCCCACCGCGCTGGGGTTGACCAGGCGAGCCTGATTAAGCTCCTCGCCCAGGGCCTTGATCTGGTACTGCAGGCCGGGGCTCACCGGCAGGCCCTGGGCCTGGCTCAGGGTGGCCGCCGCCTCGTCCAGGCGGCCCTCGCGCATCTGGGCCCGGGCCAGGGCCAACAACAGCGCCCCGTTGACCGCCGGGGGCCGCGGCCGGCCCAGGAGCTGCTCCAGCTCCCGCACCGTGGCCCGCGAGGCCACCTGGCCCAGCTGCAGCTCCAGGTTGGGCGTCACCTGACCCTCGGTGGCGATGATCTCCAGCACCGTCTCCGTGGCCTGCCCCCACTTGGCCATGCGCACCTGGCTGGCCTGCAGCGTCTTGAGGGCCTGCAGCCGTTCTTGGCTGCGCAGGGGCCGCGGCGGCTGAGCCAGGAACATCTTGAGATAGGACTCGACCTGGGCGCTGCGCTCCAGCTTGTAGTCCAGTTCTGCGCGCAGCAGCCCGGCCTCCACCCGCACATCCGGCGAGCCGCCGGACGGCGGCATCTGGCGCAGCACCTCCACCGCCTGGTCGCGCAGGCCGGCCCCGGCCAGGGACTTGGCCAGGCCCAAACGGATGCGAACCTCCTGCTCGGCCCCGGGGCCCTTGAGCAGGGCGGCCTGGAAGGCGTCCTTGGCCAACAGGAAACGGCGGCGGGACAGGCGCTCCTGCCCCACGCTGATGAGCTGCTCAATCTCGGCCTGCAGCCTGGCCTCGGGGGTACGGCCCGCCTCGGGCGGCGTGGGCGGGGGAACCGGCGTGGGGCCGCAGGCCCCGACGGCCAGGACCAGGCCCAGCAGCAGGGCCGCCGGCAGCAGCAGCCGCAGGGCTTTTTTGAGTGCCAGATTCAAGACGACCTCCTGACTGAAGCAGACCCTCCCGCCCTTTTCGGCTAGGAGGGTTTCTTGCTCACCACCACCATGGCCGGTCTTAGCAGGCGGTCCTGGAAGCGATAACCTTTTTGCATCTCGCCCACCACCGTGTTCTCTTCCAGCTCCGGGTTGTCCTGCTGCATCATGGCCTCGTGCAGCACCGGGTCGAAGGGTTGGCCCATGGCCTCCACCGGTTCCAGGCCGTGGCGGCCCAGGGTTTTGAGCAGCTCGCTGTGCACCAGCTCCATGCCCTCCAGCAGGGAAGCCAGCTCCGCATTCTCCCTGGCGTGGGCCAAGGCCCGCTCCAGGTTGTCCAGCACCGGCAAAAGGTCCCTGACCAGGCCCTCGTTGGCCCGCCTCAAAAAGTCGGCTTTCTCCCGCTCCGAGCGCTTCTTGAAGTTTTCCAACTCCGCGGCCTGGCGCAGTACGCGGTCCTTGAGCTCGGCCAGCTCCGCGGCCAACTGCTCGGCGCTGGCCAGCGGGGCCTGCTCCGCGGGGGCCGCGGGCTCCGCCGCGGGCGGTTGGTCGTTCTCGGGCTGCGGGTGGGGATGCTTAATCACTGTTCAGCGGGTCCTTTCCGGATGCGCAGGTCCATTTGAGGCGGGCACGGCGGCCCGGTGTTACTTGGCTCTCTCGTTGAGGATGCGGCTGACCAGCCGGGCGGTGAAGTCCACCATGGGGATCACCTTGGCGTAGTCCATGCGGGTGGGGCCGATGACGCCCAGGGCGCCCATGGGTTGGCTGTCCTTGCCATAGACCGAGGTGACCAGGCTCAGGCCCTCCAGCTCGGCCAGCTCGCTCTCCGAGCCGATGAACAGCCGCACCCCGCCGGCGGCGATGGCCTTGTCTAAAAGCCGCAGCAGGGTGGAGCGCTCCTCGAAGGCCTGGAATATGCCTCGCAGCCGGGCCACGTCCTTGAACTCCGGCTGGTTCATGAGGTTGGTCTGCCCTTCGATGTACAGGTCGCCCTCCAGGCGGGGCTCCATGGCCTTCTGGCCCAGGCTCAGCGCCCGGGAGAGCACCTTGTCGAAGCGATTCTTCTCCCTGGCCATCTCCTGGGCCACCTTGCGCTTGACCTGGCTCAGGGTCAGGTCGGCCAGGAGCTGGTTGAGATAGCGGGAGTACTTGTCCAGGTCCTCCTGGGTCAGGTCCTCCTCGGCCTGGATCACCCGGTTCTGCACGCTGCCCGAGCGGGCCACCAGCACCACCAGGATCAGGCCCTGGGCCAGCAACACGAACTCCACGTGCCGGAACACCTCCTGCTCCGGACTGGGCGCGGCCACCAGGGCGGCCTGGCGGCTGATGCTGCTCAGGACCCGGCCGGTGCTCTTGAATATCTCGGCCAGGTCGTGCAGGGGCTTGTCGCGCAGCTGCTCGCGGATGCGCTCCTGAGCCCTTTCGTCCAACTCGCCCAGCTCCAGGATGGAGTCCACGTAAAAGCGCAGGCCGTCGGTAGTGGGCACCCGTCCGGCCGAGGCGTGGGGCTGGGACAGGTAGCCCATCTCCTCCAGGTCCAGCATGACGTTGCGGATGGTGGCCGGCGAAACGTCGATGTTTTCCTGCTTGGAGATGGTGCGCGAACCCACGGGCTCGGCGGTGGCGATGTACTGGGCCACCACCGAGGCCAGGATCAATTTAGCGCGTTGGGAAAGTTCTTCGGGCACAGGCACTTATCCCTCTACAACCTAATGAGGGAGCAACTTAAAAAATCTAACAATCCACCCTGGGTATGTCAAGCGAACCACCGGCGACGCTTTAGCTTTCCCGCCCCAGCCAGTCCCACAGGGCCAGGATCAGGCCCAGGTCGCCCTCGGCCAGCTCCATCTCCTGCAGGCGCAGGACGCGGAACTTCTCCAGCACCTCTTCCTGGCTGGCGCTGACCGGCCCGGCCCCCTCTACGCCCAGCAAGGCCAGGGCCTCGCCCAGCACCTCGGCCAGGTTCAGGCTCACGCCCTCCCGGCACAGGCGCAGGCCCAGGGCCCCGGCCAGGCAGCCCAGGTGGCGGCTCACCGCGGCAAAGGCGGCGCTGGCCAGCCCCTCCGCGGCCTGGCGGGTGGCCTGGGCAATGGCCTTGTCGTCCAGCCCTGGCGGCTTTTGCAGCACCCCATCGGCCCCGGCCGCACACATGGCCGCGGCGTCCGTATACAGGGCCTTGCGCGAGTAGCCCAGGGCCGCGGCCCAAGGGTGGTGCTCCCGCACCTGGGCCAGGGAGGCCAGGCCAAAGGACGGACCCTGGCCCAGCTCGGCCGCCGCCCGGCTGAAGGCCTCCTGGGCGGCCTGCACCCGGCCGTAGAGTCGGCGCAGGAACTGGTTGTCTCGTGCGCTGCCCTGCCCGTTCAGGCCTTCATAAAGCTCCTGGGCCGCAAAGCCCTGGCCCAGGGCCGGGGCCAGGTCCTCGGCCTTGGGCAGCTCGCCGGACTCGTAGCCTGGCTCGGCGCCATAGATGTCCAGCAGAAAGCACAGGCAGCGCCGGTCATTTAGTTGCCGCTGGGCGTCCTCAAAGTCCTGGGCGTAGACAAAATCCACGCCACGGAAGGCCTCGGCCGCGTTCTCCCGAAAATTGTCCAGCTCAAAGTCGGCGTCGTCGATGAAGCAAAAAACAGGACGCATGGGCCAGGCCCTCCAGGGGGAGCAGTGGGTGATCGCGCAGCAGCTTTATATATCTTTGCACCCCCGGCCGCCCGATGCAATGCCGGGAAGCTTGACCCTGGCCGCAGGGGGTGCTAAGCAATCCCCACAAGCTATAGGCCTTTGCCTAGCCTTTTGATCTACATTGCTTTTCAGGAGGATGCCATGAAAAACGTCGCCATCGTGGGTTGCGGCTCTTATATGTCCACCGGCTACGGCTGCCCGGGCGAGTGGCGCTGCCTCAAGGCCGCGGCCATGGGCGAAGGCAAGTTCGCGGAGCCGGTGAAGGTGGTGGCCTTCCACACCTGCCACTGTCCGGGCCGCAACACCGCGCCCAACATCGGCATGGCCGTCAAGATCTCGGAGGTCAAGCCCGACGCGGTGTACCTGAGCAGTTGCCTGGCCAACGCCAGGCCCGGCTGCCCCTACACCACCCCCCAGGAGATGGCCGAGGTCATCACGGCCAAGACCGGCCTGCCGGTGATCCTGGGCACCCACGACTATCATTAGCCCCCTGCCCGCTTCATCAGGCCCTCCACCGCCCGCGGGGAGGGCCTCGGCTTGCACGGCGGCCGCCGGCGCCCTATATATAAAGGCGGACCCCGCACCCCGGAGACAACCATGGATTGCGCCAGCGAACCCCAGGGCTTCCACTACGTGGGCCACTGCATCCGGCCGCCCAGCGAGGCCGACTCCATCCTGATCCAGGCCACCCTGGGCTGCTCGCACAACAAGTGCGCCTTCTGCGGCACCTACACCGACAAGCGCTTCGCCATCAAGGACCAGGCCATCCTGGAGCAGGACCTGGCCTTCGCCGCCCGCTACTGCCACCGCCAGCGCCGGGTGTTCGTCATGGACGGCGACGCCCTGATCATGCCTATGAAGCGCTGGGAGTGGCTGCTGAGCCAAATCAAGGAGAAATTGCCTTGGGTGACGCGGGTGGGGGCCTACGCCAACTCCAAGAGCATCGCCATGAAGAGCGATCAGGACCTGCGCCGGCTAAAGGAGCTGGGCCTGGGCATCCTCTACTACGGCGTGGAGAGCGGCCATCCCCAGGTGCTCAAGGATATTGTGAAGGGCGCCACCCCGGAGAAGCTCATCAGCCAGGGCCAGCGGGTCAAGGCCGCGGGCATCAAGCTCAGCGTCACGGTGCTCCTGGGCGTGGGCGGCACCAAGCTGAGCCTGGAGCACGCCCGGGCCACCGGCGAACTGCTCACGGCCATGGGCCCGGACTACGTGGGCGCCCTGACCCTGATGCTGATTCCGGGCACGCCTCTGTGCGACGCCTTTGAGCGCGGCGAGTTTCAGTTGCCTGACGCCAGGGGCATGCTCCTGGAGCTGCGGGAGATGATCGCGCACACGGACCTCCAGGGCGGGCTATTCTACTCCAACCACGCCTCCAACTACCTGCCTATCAAGGCCAGCCTGCCCCGTGACCAGGAGGCGGCCGTGGCGCTCATCGACAAGGCCCTGCGCGGCAAGTTGGGGCTCAAGCCGGAGTGGCTGCGGGCGCTGTAAACTGACGCGTAATATAAAGGCGAGACAACTTGGTCTTGGTGCGGGGGCGGGGTTCAGCCCTGCCTTTCGGCGTCTATTCCGCTCAACGCAACAGCCCCTGCAGCTTGGCCGCCGTGGGCAGGGGAACCAGAAAATAATAATTGATGCATAGCGAAAAATCCGTGCCGCTCTTGGGCTCGCGCAGGCAGACCACGCCCATCTCCGGCCAGAGCATGAAGATGACCTGGTTTTCGCAGCCGTACAGGCCGCACTGCCGGGCGATCCTCTTGAGTATGCTGATGGCCTTGTCCGGCAGGGCCTTCTGGACCTCCTCCTGGGGCAGATGCTTCTCCAGAAAGTCCTTGCCCCGGATGAACAGCGCCTTGCCCAGCGAGGTGCAGCGGGGCGGGATGTAGTCCGGGCACTGCGCCCCCAGGCGCCGGTCAAAGGAGGCCATGGAGCGGTTGTGCTGCTTGAGCTTGGCGCTGGTGGAGGCGTCGCGGATGCGCCAGGAGGGCCCGCCCTCGGGATAGGGTCGGTAGCGCAGCAAGACGTAGATGCAGTTGTTGCACTTTATTTGTTCGCCGTACTTGGCCCGCATCTCGGATATGCGCTGCTGCCAGAGCTTGTAACTATCCAGCTCGCCGGCGGCCAAGGCCAGGCCGGGCAGCAGCAGCGTTGCCACGGCCAAGGCGATGATGGCCGTTTTGGTTCCCGTGTGCATAAGCCCACCTTTGGGGGGAGGCAGCAACAGGGCTGCCCGCGGTCTTCTAGCGGGGCGGGGCGGCTGGCTGAGTCGGAGCCGCTTGGGGCTGCGGCGGCGTTTGGTTCTGCGCCTGCCGGCCGAATCTCTGCTGCAGGTAATCCTCGGCCAGCCGTTTGAGGTCGCGGGAGTCAAGGTCCACCACCCGCCACTGGTCCTCAGTGCGGCGCATGCCCATGCGCAGCCGCCGCTTCTTCTCCGGCTCCTTCAGCACCACCAGGGCGTATTCGCCGTTGACCAGCACGCTGGCGGCCACGGCCAGGGTGAAGGAGCTGGGCAGGTCGCGCCGCTCCGTGTCTTCGACGGCCTTGATGACGCGCGCCCTTACCTGGTCGGTCAGCGGGCCCATGAAGGCCCCCACCAGGCCCTTGACCATGTTGCGGGTGTTGTCGTCGTTGCGCTCGCGGGGCACCACCATCTCCACGATGGCGTCCTTCTGGCTCAGGACGATGGCGTCCACATCCACATAGGACAGGAACAGGCGCGGGTCGTGGTTGTTGATGGCCCGGCCGATCTGGTACAGGGCCCAGCGCGGGCTGCTCAGCAGGTAGTGGGTGCTCCAAAAGGCCGCGCCGGCCAGCACCACCAGTAGTATCCAGGGCCAGAACCGGCGCATGCTCAGTCTCCCTCCAGGCTGGAGGCCGCGGCCGGGGCGGCCGGAGTCATGCCGTCCTTGCTGAAGAGCACCTCGCCCACCACCCGGTCGGCCACGTCGGCCGCCTCCAGCAGCAACTCCACCTTTTCGATCATCTCCAGGCGCAGTTCCTCGCCGGCGTTGCCAAAGGCGTCGGCCCAGGCGCCGGACTCCAGGAACTCCTTGAACTGCTGCAGGTCTTGGGTCTTGAGCATGGCGTGAGTATAGGACCGGTGGGCAGGGGTGTCAATGAAAGGCGGCCTTTAGGCCTGGGCCTCTACGCGCACCGGCAGGCCGAAAACCCGGCCTGGAGCCAGGCCCAAGTGCGTGCGCAGGTCGCCCTTATTCAGGGCCAGCTCCAGGCGGCCCAGGCTGTTGAACACCGCCACCGCCTGGCCCGCCGCGGCCTGGGCGTAGGCCAGGCTGATGCCCTGGATGACCACCCCCTGGAAACTGATACGCGCTGTCCTGCCGGCCAGGAATGCCTCCACCTGGGGCGGCGTCAGGTTGGTCATCAGGTTGCCGAAGCGGTCCGCGGCCAGTACCTGGCCCAGCAGCGCCCCGCCCTCCTGTATCGGCTGGGGCCATTCCAGGCGCAGAGGGTCCTGGATGCGCGGGCCCAGGCTCTCGATGGCCCGGCCGCAGGCCAGGTGCGCGGCCGTTGGCGCGAACACGTCGCGGCCGTGGAAGGTGGCCGAGACCGGCTGGCGCATGAGCGACGGGTCGGTGATTTGATAGGCCCGGGCCTGAGGGTCTGCCAACAGGGCGGCGGTGAACAGGCCGTTGTCCGGCCCCACCCAGCGCATGTCCGCCGCGGCCAGGGCCAGGGCGCGGCGCTGGCTGCCCACGCCTGGGTCCACCACGGCCAGGTGCACCGCGCCGGCCGGGAACACGCCCAGCACCTGCTCCAGCACCAGGGCCCCGGCGCGCACGTCCTGCGGCCACAGGTCGTGGGCCAAGTCCACCAGCCGGACCTGGGGGCAGATGCCCAGGATCACGCCCTTCATCAGGCCCACGAACACGGACGCGCCGAAATCGCTGGTCAGGGTGATGATGGGCAGGCGCGACATGGCTCAACCCACCAGCTCGGGCAGTATCTCGCCGGCCTTGCCCAGCAGGGAGATGTGCACCTCCGGGCTGTTGGAGGTCTGCTCTAGGTTCACCTCGATGACAAAGGCACCGGCCTGCCGGGCCACCGAGGCCAGGCCCGCGGCCGGCTGCACCACGGCGCTGGTGCCCGCCACCAGCATCACCTGGCAGCTGGCCGCCGCCCGCCAGGCCGCGCCCAGGATGCGCGAGTCCAGGGACTCGCCGAACCAGACGACGTGCGGCCGCAGCAGACCGCCGCACTCCCGGCAGGGCGGCGGGGCGGGCAGCTCCAGCTCCCGCTCCTCGTAGCGGGCGCCGCAGTCCATGCAGCGCACCCACCACAGGTTGCCGTGCAGCTCCAGGGGGGCCTGGCTGCCGGCCAGGCGGTGCAGGCCGTCCACGTTCTGGGTGATGAGGGTGAACTGAGGCGTGCGGTTCTCCAGCTCCACCAGGGCCAGGTGGGCCGGGTTGGGCTGGCACTGGGCCATCAACCCGCGCCGCCAGTTGTACCAGCGCCAGACCAGGGCCGGGTCGCGGCTGAAGGCCTGGGGCGTGGCCAGGTCCTCGGCCCGGTGGTTCTCCCACAGGCCGCCTGGACCGCGAAAGGTGGGCACGCCGGATTCGGCGGACACTCCGGCGCCGGTGAGCACGGTGACGCGCTGGGCCTGGGCCAGGCGCCGCGCCGCCACCTGGTAAGGGGTTGGCTCCATGGGGCCTCCCTGGGGCAGGGGGCAGGCACATAGATACAGGCTCAAAGGTGACGCCGATGCCGGGGGCTGTCAAGGCGGGGCCAAACAAAAGGGGCGCCCGCCTGGGCGCCCCGATGGGCAGGCCAATGCCTGCGCGCAGTCTAGTCGGCCGCGGCGGCCTTGGGCTTCTTGGTCTCCTTCTTCTTCTCAGTCTTCTCGGTTTTTTCGGCTTTGGTCTCGCCGCCCGTGGCCTCGCCAGAGCCGGGAGTGGCGCTGGTGGAGGAGTTCTTGCCCTTATAGTCGGTTACGTACCAACCCTGGCCCCGGAGGTGGAAGGCGTTGCGGCTCATGATCTTGGACACCCCGCCGCCGCAGTGGGGGCACTTCTTCAGGGGCGGGTCGCTGAACTTCTGCAGCGCCTCGGTGACCTCGTGGCATTTCTTGCACTGGTATTCGTACAACGGCATCGCCTATCCTCCCGACTCTCAGCAGTGAATCTCGGCACCTAGGGCCGCCGTGTGTTTCTGGTAGCAGTCCAACACCCAGTCCAGGCTGGGCAGACGCACCCGCCGCAATATGTCGGCGCTGATCTCGTGCACCCTGGCCTCTTCACGGGCCCTTTGCTTGGCGTCGGCGTCGAACAGTTGCATAAACTTGTAGAAGCGCACCACGTGCACCAGCTCATGCACCAGCACGTAGGTCAAAAGCGGCGCGAACCGCTGCCAGGCCTCCTCCCGCTGGATCAACTGCAGGAAGTTGTGGTCCTGGAAGCAGATGCGGAAGAAGTCCCGCGCCCGCATCCGGCGCTCGTCCTGGGGCTGGCGCAGGCGCAGCACCTGGGCCAGGGCCTCGCTGCTCACCTCGGCCGGCGACAGATCGGCCAGGGTGCGCACCTCAAAGGGGTGCTGCCGCCAAAAACCGCTGGACAGGCGAAAGTGGTCGCTTACCCGGTCCTCGGCCACTTCCAAGGCCTGGCTGAACAGCCTCAACTCTTTTTGGTCAAGTCCGCGGTTCGCCTGCATACGCCGCCCCCTTTGACCTCGAAGGGGAATATAATCACATACCTCTCTTCTGGCAACCCTTTTTGGTCATTTTTGCGACCAGCGCCGGCCGGCATTGACAAGCGGGGTCGCAGCGTCCAAAATGTCTGCATTAACCAATTGAGAAGACGGTGGATTTGCCATGCGCCCCTTTAAACTCCGCCTCAATCCTTGTCTCTGCCTGCTGACCGCGGCCCTGCTGTCCCTGCTTTTAGCGGGTTCCGCGGCCTGGGCTCAGAGCCGGACGCCGCTGCTGCCGGGCGTCTATCAGCCGGTGCCGGCCACGGCCACGGCCCTGGTCAGCCTGCAGGACGACGGCTCTTTGTTGATGCGTTTCTGGCAGGGTGAGAGCACCACCCCGCCCAGCGGCGGCTTCGCCTATTTGAGCCGGCTGGTGGCCGGCCAGCGGGGCCGGCGCCTGACCGGCGTTTGGCAGTCCCTGCCCGGCTCCTGCTGCCCAGGCCGCGGCCGCCAAGAGCTGGAGGTGATCGACGCCGAGGCCTTCCGCTTCCTGAGCTTCGCCCCCAACCTGGACCAGGCGGCCTGGCCCGTGGACCCCAATCAGGTGTTCCGGCGGGTGGCCAGCCTGCCGGTGGTGCAGCCGGCCCAGCGCCTGGCCGGGGTCTGGCGTCTGGCTTATTGGTACACGGACCTTCTGCCCCAGGGCGCGCCGGAGGATCTCAACGAGGGCGTGATGGTGTTCAAACTCCTGGGCGACGGCCTGCAGGGCACCTGGCAGGGCCACGCCGGCCACGTGTCCCTGATCCCCCAGGCCAGCGGGGCCCGCCTGGAGTACGCGGACCCGGCAGCCAACTTCTCCCTGGAGGCCCAACTGCGCGAGGACTCCGGCGGCCTGGCCCTGAGCGGGCCCTTCCGCTCCAGCTTGGGCCAGGGCCAGATGATGCTGGTGCGCGCCGCCCTGCCGGCCAACCCGCCCGGCCCCCAACTGGACGACGGCGGCCGGCTCAGCGGAATCTGGGTGGACACCCGCACCGGCAGCGACTTCTTCAAGATCAGCGGCTCCGAGGCCGGCATCTCCTTCACCGTCTACGGCGGCTCCCTGGCCCAGCCGCGCTACCTGGCCCGGGGCCGGGCCATGCCCGCCGGCCCCGATACCCTGGAAGGCGGCGCCCAGGACCAGCCCGGCTACTGCTGCGGCAACCAGGCCACCCTGAGCTTCAAGTTGCTGGGCCCGGAGCGCATGCAGGTGACCGCCCTGTGGTGGCCCCAGGGCCGGCAGAAGCCCGCGCAGCAGCAGGCCGAGAGCTATGTGCTGCAGCGCATGGACATGCAGCAGGCCGCCGCGGCCCAGGCCCAGGGCGGCTGGCCCCAGGTGGTGCCCGGCCGGCCCGGCGTGCCCGACACCCGCTCGGGCGCGGTGCGGGTGGTGTTCACCTATCAGCCCCAGGGTCCGCCCCGGGAGCAGGCCCTGTTTTCCCGCGGCGGCTACGGCCGGACCCTGGAGATATACCTGGACTCCCAGGGCCGCCCCTGCGCGCGCATAGACACCGCCCAGGGGCAGGTGCTCCTGCGCAGCGAGGCTCCGGTCAGCCCCCAGGAGCAGCACCGTCTCTGGCTGATGTATAACGCCGGCGGCAAGGCCCTGCTCTTTCTGGATGGCCAGGAGACGGCCAGCGCGCCCATGCCCCAGGGCTGGGCCGGCTCGGCGGCGCCCTATCTGATCGGCGGCAGCCGCTGGCCCAACCGCGCCTTCGCCGGCCAGATCCAGGGCGTGCAGCTCTGGGCCGCGGCCCCGGAGCCCAACTCGCCCGAGCCGCCCCAGCTGACCCTGTCGCCCGGCGAGACCCAGCCCTCCCTGCAGCAGACCGCCCAGGCCAAGCGGCCGGCCACCCACACCCTGGTGCGGCTGTGGCACCCCGGCCGCCTGCTGCACGCCTACGCCGCCGACGCCGCCGCCAAGCGCGCCTGGGAGGCCCAGGGGTTCATCCGCCAGGGGCCGGTGGCCCGCCTGTGGACCCAGGAGCGGCCGGGGCTCAAGGCCCTGTGGGGGTTCCTGCACAACCGCGGCTACACCATCCTGCAGACCGACGCCAACCTGCCGCCGGGCTGCCGGGCCCTGGGCCTGCTGGGCTATGTGCAGCCCCAGGCCCAGGCCGGGGCCACGCCTTTGTGGGGCCTCAAGGCCGACTTCCCCGACCCCCTGCGCGGCGGCTCGCGGCCGGACATGCTCTACACCAGCCGCCAGGACCAGCTGGAGGAGGCCAGCCGGGACGGGTACGTGCAGCCCCACACCGTGGGCTACGTGCTGCCGGCCCAGGAGCCGGCCCTGGCCCGGCCGGTGCTCTACACCTGGGGCGGCTTCTGGCGGGGCGAGGGCTGGGGCCGCTTCTTCCTGGGGCAGCGGGGCCAGGAGCTGTACATGTTCTGGTACTACTCCAACCTGGAAGGGCCCCACTTCTTCGGCCGCTACCAGCTCAGCGAGGGCGGCCGCGTGGCCCAGGGCATCGCGGTCAGCGGCACCGGCACCCAGGCCCGTTACTATCGCCACCGCTTGGTGTTCGACGCCCAGGCCAAGTCCGGGCCCCGGGTGAAGCTCACCTCCTGGCGCCTGGCCGCACCCCTGGACGACGGCCGCCTGGTGGTGTTCAAGAACCCGCGCCCCAGCGACACCGAGCTGCTCAAGGCCGCCCAGAAGCTGCCCGCCCGGGAAGAAGAGCTGCTCAAGGCCTCCATGGCCCAGCCCAGTCCCCAGGAGCAGTACCAGCAGGCCCTATCCGCGGCCCGCGCTCAGGGCAAGCTGCTGGAGCGCTGAGCCCATGCCGGAGCAGGCCTCGGCGGACAAGGAAGCCCTGCGTAGGGAGTTGTCCCTGCGCTGGGCCCAGCTTTGGCCCGACTCCGGCGCGCCCGGCCGCCCTCCCCTGTTCCCAGGCGCGGGCAAGGCCGCCGAGCGCCTGCGCCGCCAGCCCGCCTGGCGCCAGGCCCGGGTGGTGCTGATCATGGCCGACCCAGTGCTGCTGCAGGCGCGCATCAACGCCCTGGCCGACCACAAGACCCTCATCGCCGCCACCCCCGGACTCAAGCAGGGCCTGGTGCGCATCGCTCCCGAGCAGACCCCGGTGGCCCAGCGCAGCCGCCTGCTGCGCGGCGGCTCCCTGCTGCAGGCCGGCCGGCCCCTGCGCTTTCCCCAGGCCCGCCTGGGCCGGGTGGATCTCTTGGTGGGGGCGGTGCTGGCCGTGGACCAAGAGGGCCGCACCCTGGGCGACGGCCGCGGGCTGCTGGACCTGACCTACGCCGTCTTGCAGAAACTGGGCGCGGTGCGCGCGGACACGCCGCTGGCGGTGCTGGCCGCGCCGGAGCAGCTCGCCGAGGCGCTGCCGGCCCAGGCCTGGGACCTGGCGGCAGACCTAATCATCACCCCCCAGGAGAGCCTGAGCCCGCCGCAGCGACCCCGTCCCCGCGCCGGCCTGGACCGCCTGCCGCCGCGCCTGGCCGAGCTGCCCCTCGTGCAGGCCGTGCGCGGCCTGCAGGGCAGCGGCCGCCAAGATTCAGCTTAAATGTACTGAGCGTCTGGGAAGGGCCGGCCTACTTGACCGCCACCAGGCGGCGCCAGCCGCGGCTCAACTGCTTGCCGGGCTCGAAGGCCAGGCCCACGTGGAACTCGCCGCCTCGCCCAGAGAGGTCGCGGTTTATCCAGCGCACCTGGGCTTGCACCCGCCACACCCCGTCGTGGGGCGGCCGCAAGGTCAGCTCCAGGGGATAGGTGGCCGGCTCCTCCAGGCAGCGGGCCAGGTGGAAGCCTTCCAGGTACAGATGGCTCAGGGTGAGGCAGCAGCCCTCGTGGGTCAAGTTGATCACCTGGGCCTCCTGCGGCGGGGTCAGTCGATGCTGGCCGGCGTCATAAACGCAGAAAACGGCTGGAAGATTAGTATCCAGCCGTTTGAAATAGCGTCGTTCTTTTGTCCAAGGCCACATTCTCATAGCACACCTCTCCCCCCAGAGTTTGCTACAAGCGGACCTTGTGCTTAAATATTATGCCTCATGATGGCGTGGTTGCAATTTTTTTTTCGCGATACTGCCATTGAGCCTGGCTGGCTTAGGGCCTATACTTGGTGTTCATGGCCGCCGCGGAGTGATTTATGCAGGGTGCACAGCCAGATACGCCTCTGAACCTCCTCCTGGTGACCTCCGAGGCCTCTCCCCTGGCCCAGACCGGCGGCCTGGGCCAGGTCTGCGGCAGCCTGCCCCCGGCTCTGGCCAAATTGGGCCTCCAGGTCACGGTGGTCATGCCCCTGTACCGCAGCATCGACCGCAAAGCCCACAACCTGCGCTCCACCAACCTGCGCCTGATCGTGCCCCTGGCCGGCTGGAAGATCGCCAGCCGGGTGTGGCGGGGCGACCTGGACGGCTGCCCCGTGTATCTGCTGGCCAATGAGGACCTGTACAACCGCGCCGGCCTCTATGGCGGGGCCCAGGGCGACTATCCGGACAACGTGCTGCGCTTCACCTTTCTCTGCCGGGGCGCGGTGGAGCTGGCCCGGGCCCTGGGCCAGCCCGTGGACCTGGTGCACGTGCACGACTGGCAGACCGGCCTGCTGCCCGCCTACCTGGCCACCCGGCCCTTTGACCTGGGCCCCCTGGAGGGCGCCGCCTCCCTGCTCACCATCCACAACCTGGCGTTCCAGGGCCGCTTCCGTCGGGACCTGTTCCGAGTCACCGGCCTGCCGGATTCCTTTGACAACCTGGCCGGCGCCGAGCTGTGGGGCGACTTTTCCTTTCTCAAGGCCGGCCTGGTCAGCACCGACGCCCTGAGCACCGTGAGCCCCAGCTACGCCCAGGAGATACAGACCCCGGACGGCGGCATGGGCCTGGACGGCCTGCTGCGCGCCCGCCGCGACGACCTGTTCGGCATCCTCAACGGCGTGGACTACGGAGTGTGGTCCCCGGAGCAGGACCCGCATCTGCCGGCCGCCTACTCGGCGGCCGATCTTTCGGGCCGACCGCTCTGCCGCCAGGCCCTGCTGGAGGCCTTCGGCCTGTTGCCGGCTCCGGCCCGGAAGCCGGTGCTGGGCTTCGTGGGCCGGCTCACCGAGCAGAAGGGGGTCAGCCTCATGCTGGGGGCCGCCCCGGCCCTGCTGGCCCGGGGCCTGCGCCTGCTGGTGCTGGGCACCGGCGAGCCCTGGTTCGAGCAGGCCCTGAGCGACCTGGCCCGCAGCTATCCGGACCAGGTGGGTCTGAAGCTCGCCTACAGCGAGCCCCTGGCCCACCTCATGCACGCCGGCTGCGACATCATGCTCATGCCCAGTTCCTTCGAGCCCTGCGGCCTGAACCAGATGTACGCCATGCGCTACGGCGCCGCGCCCCTGGTGCACGCCACCGGCGGGCTGAGGGATACGGTGACGCCCTTCCACCCAGCCAACGGCCAGGGCACGGGCTTCGTCTTCGCCCTCTACGCCGTGGAGCCGATGCTGGACGCCCTGGAGCAGGCCCTGGCCGTGTGGGCCCAGCCCGCGCAGTGGCGGCAACTGATGGCCAATGCCATGGCCCAGGATTTTTCTTGGGAGGTCAGCGCCAAGGCCTACGCGGCCCTGTATCGCCGGCTGGTGCAGCGCAAACGGGGCTGAGCCGGCTTGGGGCTTGTCAGCTTCGGCCCTTTTTGGCGATAGTGTAGGTAGGTATCACACGCATGGAGAGACGAGGCCATGCCTACTTACGAATATCGATGCCAGCAGTGCCGCAAGAAGTTCAGCCTGACCATGGGCATCACCGAGCACGGCCGCAAGAAGCCGGCCTGCCCCAAGTGCAAAAGCAAGAAGGTGCGGCAGCAGATTAGCGGGTTTACGGCCATCACCAGCAAGAAAAGCTAGGACCGGCCCGTCCCAGGTCGTCAGCCCGTTTCTTCCCTGGGGGCCTCCTGTCCGCCCCCGGCCCGGTAGCCCTCCAGGTCCAGCACCACGTACGCATAGCCCGCGTCCTTGACCGCCTGCACCAGGCGCGAGCGCAGGGGCTCGGCCGCGGCGCGGGCCAGTTCCGCGGGCGGCAGCTCCAGCCGGGCCAGGGGGTGGTGGTCCCGCACCCGGAACTGCCCGCCCAGCAGCCCGCGCAGGGCGGCCTCGGCCCGGCCCACCCGGTCCAGGTTCTCGGCGCTCAGGTCCGTGCCCCAGGGCACCCGCGAGGCGAAGCAGGCCGCCGGCGGCAGCTCGGCCGTGGGCAGGCCCAGGGCCCGGCTGATGGCGCGCACGTCGGCTTTGTTCAGGCCGGCCTTGGCCAGGGGGCTGAGAATGCCGTGCTCTTGAACCGCCCGGTGGCCGGGGCGGAAGTCTTGGGCGTCGTCGGTCTGGCTACCCTCGGCCACCGCGGCCAGGCCCAGCCCGCGGGCGAACTCCTTGAGCCGGCCCAGACGCAGCCGCTTGCAGTAGTAGCAGCGTTGGGGGTCGTTGCGCACGATCTGGGGGTCGTCCAGCTCGCAAGCGTCCAGCTCGTGCAGCACCACCCCCAGCTCCCGGGCCAGGTTCCGGGCCCGCTCTGCCTCCCAGGGCGGGGTAAAGGGGCCCAGGCACAGGCCGGCCTGCACCCGCTCGCCCAGGGCCCGGCGGGCCGCGGCCAAGAGCAGGCTGGAGTCCACCCCGCCGGAGAAGGCCACCATGAGCGAATCCAGGGAGGCCAAGTCCTGAAGCAGGGCCTGCCAGCGTTGGGCCAGGGGTTGGGGAAGCTGAGGCTCTTTAGCCAGGTGCGTCACGCCAGGTCCAAAGTGCCGTGGCCGGCCGCCTCCAGGGCGGCGATGATGGGCGCCAGCTCGGTCTTCTTGAGGCGGAAGGAGTAGACCCGGCGGGGCAGGTCCTGGGAGAGCTGGGCCACGCTGACCACCTCGCCGCCCTGCTTGCGGATGATGCCGTACACCTCTTCCAGGGAGCCGGAGCCCGGACGCAGGACCACGTCCAGGCGGCTGCTGTCCTCTAGGAGGCCCAAGAGGGCCACGAACACCTTGAGGATGTCGGCCAGGGTGATCATGCCCACCAGCCTGTCGCCCTCCAGCACCGGCAGGCCGGTGAGGCGGTGCTGGTGGATGAGCCGGGCCGCCTGATACACCGACTCCTGGGCCTGCACGGTGAGGGGGTCGTGCTTCATCACGTCGGCCACGGTCAGGTCCTCCAGCAGGGAGGGGAAATAGGCGGTGCGCAGGTCTATGTCGGTTACCAGACCCACCAGACGGCCGCCCTCCAGCACCGGCAAATGCCGCACCCCATGCTGCTGCATCAGGCCCAGGGCCTCCTGCACCGAGGCCTGGGGCCCGATGGTCCAGGGGTTAGGGCTCATGCGATTACTTACTCTCACGACCGCGACTCCTGATCAGAGGCAACCATAAGGTATCGAAAACGAACCTCTTTAATTAATGCAATAACAAATTTGCAGGCGATGCGGGGAAAAAATTTAATTGACCGCCTGGTCATGTTTGCCGGCGACACATATATATAATGCAATTAAAAGGTCTCAGTGCACTAATTTTAACTCGCCTTGCGTTTTTATGGAGCCCTCACTTCCTGTAACTTGACAATACCGCCGCAAACTCTGTAAGTTAGAGCCATCGGAGGGCGATGGCTTAAAAACCAAATCGGGTTCCGGGGTGCACCAAACCTGGTCGCCCGCGGGTCGGAGGAGCTAGGGAATGACCCCCAAGTTCATCTTCACTACCGGCGGTGTTCTCTCCTCCCTGGGCAAGGGCCTGGCCTCGGCCTCCATCGGGGCCCTGTTGGAGGCCCGGGGCCTGACCGTGATCCTGCAGAAGCTGGACCCCTACGTCAACGTGGACCCCGGCACCATGAACCCCTTCCAGCACGGCGAAGTCTACGTCACCGACGACGGTGCCGAGACCGACCTGGACATGGGCCACTACGAGCGCTTCACCCACGCCAAGATCAGCAAGAAGTGCAACCACACCACCGGCTCCATCTACTACAGCGTGATCAACAAGGAGCGCCGGGGCGACTATCTGGGCGGCACCGTGCAGATCATCCCCCACGTCACCGACGAGATCAAGCGGGTCATCCAAAACGTGGTCAACGGCTCGGACCTGGCCATCGTGGAGATCGGCGGCACCGTGGGCGACATCGAGGGCCTGCCCTTCCTGGAAGCCATCCGCCAGTTCCGCAACGACGTGGGCAAGGAGAACTGCCTGTACATCCACCTGACCCTGGTGCCCTACATCAAGAGCGCCGGCGAGCTGAAGACCAAGCCCACCCAGCACTCGGTCTCCGAGCTGCGGCGGGTGGGCATCCAGCCCGACATCCTGCTCTGCCGCACCGAGCGGCCGCTGGACCGCAACCTGAAGGAGAAGATCGCCCTGTTCTGCAACGTGGAGCCCGAGGCGGTCATCACCGCCGTGGACGTGGAGAGCATCTACGAGGTGCCCCTGAAGTTCCACGAGCAGGGCCTGGACGAGCAGATCTGCCGCAAGCTCAACATCTGGACCCGCGCCCCCCAGCTCACCGACTGGGAGGACCTGGTCTACAAGATCAAGAACCCGGCCCACGAGGTGACCATCGCCATGGTGGGCAAATACGTGGACCTCAGGGAATCCTACAAGAGCCTCAACGAGGCCCTGTACCACGGCGGGATCGCCAACAACACCAAGGTGCACATCAAATACGTGGACAGCGAGGAGGTGGAGCGCCAGGACGCGGGCATCATCGGCCAGACCGACGGCATTCTGGTGCCCGGCGGCTTCGGCTCCCGCGGCGTGGAGGGCAAGATCAAGGCCGTGCGTATGGCCCGGGAGCAGCAGATCCCCTACTTCGGCATCTGCTTTGGCCTGCACATGGCGGTGATCGAGTTCGCCCGCAACGTGCTGGGCTGGTCCGAGGCCCACTCCTCGGAGATAGACCCCAATACGCCCTACCCGGTGATATACTTGATGCGCGAGTGGTTCGACTTTCGCACCCAGCGCATAGAGCGCCGGGACGAGTTGACCGACAAGGGAGGCACCATGCGCCTGGGCGCCTATCCCTGCACGCTCATCGAGGGCACCTTGGCCCACAAGGCCTACAAGACGGGCGAGATCAGCGAGCGGCACCGCCACCGCTATGAGTTCAACAACGAGTACAAGCAGGCCCTGGCCGACAAGGGCCTGGTGGTCAGCGGCACCAGCCCCGACGGCCAGTTGGCCGAGATCGCGGAGCTGCAGGGGCACCCCTGGTTCCTGGGCTGCCAGTTCCACCCCGAGTTCAAGTCGCGGCCCATGGACCCCCACCCCCTGTTCCGGGAGTTCATCCGGGCCGCCCTGCGCTACAAGAACTCCAAGCAGGCCTGAGCATGACTGAGCCCCAGCCCAGCGTCATCCTGGGCGGCCGCCCTTTCGGCCGGGAGCGCTTCTTCGCCATCTGCGGCCCCTGTGTCATCGAGACGCCGGAGCTGACCCTGGCCATCGCCGAGCGCCTGGCCGCCGTGTCCGCCGAGCTGGACCTGCCCCTGATCTTCAAGGCCAGCTACGACAAGGCCAACCGCACCAGCGTGCAGAGCTTCCGGGGGCCGGGCCTGGAGCCCGGCCTGGACATCCTGGCCCGGGTCAAGGCCGCCAGCGGCCTGCCGGTGATATCTGACATCCACCACCCGGAGCAGGCCGTGGCCGCGGCCCAGGTGCTGGACGTGCTGCAGATACCGGCCTTCCTCTGCCGCCAGACCGATCTGTTGGTGGCCGCCGGCCGCACCGGCCGGCCGGTGAACGTCAAGAAGGGCCAGTTCATGGCCCCCCACGACATCGGCCCCATCCTGGACAAGATACGCTCCACCGGCAACCAGGCCGTGTGGCTCACCGAGCGCGGCTCCAGCTTCGGCTACAACAACCTGGTGGTGGACATGCGCTCCATCGGCGTGATGCAGGGCTTCGGGGTGCCGGTGGTGATGGACGCCACCCACAGCGTGCAGCTGCCCGGCGGCCTGGGCACGGCCAGCGGCGGCGACCGGCGCTTCGCCCCGGCCCTGGCCCGGGCCGCGGTGGCCGCCGGCGCCGACGCCGTGTTCCTGGAGGTGCACCCGGACCCGGACCGGGCCCTGTGCGACGGGCCCAACACCCTGCCCCTGGATCAGGTGGCCGGCCTGCTGCGGCAGCTGAAAGAAATCCACGCCCTGGTCAGAAGCGGATAACGGACATGAACGAGTTCTCCCCCCGCCAGAAGGCGGCCCGCATCAAGTTGCTGGTGCTGGACATCGACGGCGTGCTCACCGACGGCCGGGTGGTCTACGACGACAGCGGCCGCGAGATAAAGTTCTTCGACATCAAGGACGGCCACGGCCTGAAGCTGCTGCAGCGGGCCGGCTATGGCATCGTGCTGCTCTCGGGCCGCAAGTCCGCGGCCAACCGGGCCCGGGCCCAGGAGCTGGGCATCGCGGCTCTCATCGAGGACGCCAAGATCAAGCTGCCGGTGCTGGAGAAGATCATGGCCCAGCTCAAGCTGCAGCCCGAGGAGGTGGCCTATATGGGCGACGACCTCATCGACCTGCCGCCCATGCGAGCCTGCGGCCTGGCCATGGCCCCGGCCGACGCCTGGGACCCGGTCAAGCAGGCGGCCCACTGGATCGCCTCCCGGCCCGGCGGCCAGGGCGCGGTGCGCGAGGCCTGCGAGTTTCTCTTGAAAAGCTCCGGCAAGTGGGACGAGGTCACGGAGCGATATTTCCAGAACTAACCCCTGCTCTCGCCCCAGGCACCCGAGAGCGCCCGCGGGCCGGCCGGCGCCGGCCGAATGCAGCTCTGGCCCTGGCGGCCCACCATATTGCTGGGAAAAAATAACTAAATAATTTGATTGACAATTATGGGAAAATGTTTATTCTAGCTTATGAAACTGGCCGATTAGCCCAAACCTTCCGGTAGACGTGCTATCGCATGACGCGCGCATTTTACCCGACAAGTTAGGCTTATTGGCTCTCTTCCGCCGATCCCTGGCAGGGTGGCGGCGCATTTTCCATTGGAGGAGTCTGAAAGAGATGGGAAAGAACATCTACGTAGGCAACTTGGCGTTCAACACCACTGAAGAGGGCCTGCGCAGCGCATTCGAGCAGTACGGCACCGTGCTCTCGGCCAAGATCATCACCGACCGGGAGACCGGCAGATCGCGCGGTTTTGGTTTCGTGGAGATGGAAGGCGACGCGGCCGACGCGGCCATCCAGGCCATGAACGGCCGGGACCTTGACGGCCGCGCCCTCAAGGTCAACGAGGCCCGGCCCCGCGAGTCTCGTCCGCCCAAACGCTGGTAAAGCACCGGCGTCCCGCGGCGCTGCTACAAACTATCGACCATTAAGAGAACCCCCGCTCCGCGCCGGAGACGGGGGCTTCTCTTAATTTGGCTTGGCACCGGCCAGACTAACGAAAAAGGAGCCCCTCGCGGGGCTCCTTGTGTCTTCTCGGCGCCTGGTTAGGCCGCGGCCTGGTAGCCCAGGTCAAAGGCCTTGAGGTTGCTCTCGACGAAGCGCTTCTTGGTCTGGCTGCGGATCACCTTTTTCATGGTCTTGACCGGGATGGGCAGCTTGGCCGCTGCGAACAGGGCTCCCAGCATGACCATGTTCAGGCTGAGCGGGTTCAGGGCCTTCTCGGCCAGGCCCTGGCCGTCGAAGGCCACCACCTTTCTGACCTTCTTCTGCAGGTAGGCCACCGACTTTCCCGGCTCCGGGTAAGGCGCCATGCCGATGGCCACCGTGAACGGCGGCAAAGGCCGGGTGTTGGTTATCACCAGGCTGTCCTGGTTGGCCTTGGACAGCAGGCGCAGGGCCTCCACCGGTTCAAAGGCCACCAGCACGTCGGCCTCGCCGTTGGAGACGATGGGGCTGGTGGCCTCGCCCAGAATCACCGCCGACTCCACCACGCCGCCGCGCTGGGCCATGCCGTGGATCTCGCTGACCACCACATGCTGGCCGGCCTCCAGGGCCGCCTGACCCAGCAGGTTGCTGGCCAGCAGGTTGCCCTGGCCGCCTACGCCCACGAAGACTATGCGTTGGGTGCTCATGATACCTCCTCAGCCCGGACCGGCAGGATGGCGTTCTCCGGGCAGATCTGGGCGCAGAGCGCGCAGCCGATGCACTGCAGGGCGTTGATCTTGGCCTGGCCGTTCTCCACGTACATGGCCGGGCAGGCCACCTTGTTGATGCAGTCCATGTGGTGCTTGCACTTGGACTCCACCACCTGGAAGGGCTTGCGGGTGCGCGGGGCCACCCGGCGAGCGAATAAGGGGCACAGCTCCTGGCTTATGATCACCGAAACGCCCTGGAAGGCCACCGCTTCTTCGATGGCCTTCATGGACGAGCGCACCTTGAAGGGTTTGATGGTGGCCACGTGCTGCACGCCCAGGCCCCGGATCAGGGGCTCCAGGGGGATGTGGGTGGTGCTGTCGCCGATGGCCTGGGTGTTCACGCCGGGGTGGGGCTGGTGGCCGGTCATGGCCGTGGTGCCGTTGTCCAGGATCACCAGGGTGAAGTTGTGGTTGTTGTGCACCGCGTTGACTAGGCCGGTGATGCCGCTGTGGAAGAAGGTGCTGTCGCCGATGAAGCTGACCACCTTCTGGTCCGTGGCCCGGGAGAAGCCGCCGGCGCTACTCACCGAGCTGCCCATGCAGATCAGGAAGTCCGCGGCCTTGATGGGCGGCAGCAGGCCCAGGGTGTAGCAGCCGATGTCCGAAGGATAGATGGCGTCGTCGCCCAGGAGCTGCTTGACCGCGTAATAGGTGGCCCGGTGGGGGCAGCCAGCGCAGAGGTTTGGCGGCCGCCCGGGCGGGGCGGGCATGTCCCCCAGGTCCAGCTCGGTCTTGACCGCGGCCTTGAGGCCGAAGCACTTGGCCATGGCCTGGCGCACCAGGCGGGGGTTGTACTCAAAGGCCCGGCTGAAGAAGGCCGGCGGCTCCAGGTCCACGGACTTGGCCGGCACCTGACCCTTCATCTTGCCCGCGATGGCGGTCTTGATGCCGTACTCTTGGGCGATGGAGCGCAGCGCCTCCTCCAAGATGGGCTCCAACTCCTCCACCACCAGGACCTTCTTCACGCTCCCCAGGAAGCGGGCGATCTTCTTCTCGGGCAGGGGCCAGCTCATGCCCAGGGTCAGCACCTTGATCTTGCTCTTGGCCCCCAGGTCGGCGATGGCGTCCTGCACGTAGTTGGCGCAGACGCCGCTGGTCACCACGCCCCAGGACCCGCGGCCGCTGATGGCGTTGTAGGGGCTCTGCTCGCTGATCTCCCGGAGCTGGTTCTGGATGCGCAGCAGGCGCAGGTGCAGGTTGCGGCTCACCGCCGGCACCGTGACGTACTGCATGGGCGCCTTGACGAACTTGGCCTTGGTCTTCACCGGCGTCAGTTTGGCGAAGGTCACCGCTTCGCGGGTGTGGTTCACCCGGGTGGTGGTGCGCAGCAGCACCGGCGTCTTCAACTGCTCGGAGATCTCGAAGCCGTACTTGACCATCTCCTTGGCCTGGGCTGGGCCGGCCGGCTCCAGCATGGGCAGGCCGCTCAGGCGGGCGTAGTAGCGGTTGTCCTGCTCGTTCTGGCTGGAAAACAGGGAGGGGTCGTCGGCGGTGAGGATTAGCATGCCCGCGTTGGTGCCCACATAGGCCAGGGTCATCAGGGGGTCGGCGGCCACGTTCATACCCACGTGCTTCATGGTGCACAGGGTCTTGATGCCGGCCGCGGCCGCGCCGGCCGCGCACTCCAGGGCCACCTTTTCGTTGGTGGAGTACTCGAAGTAGTACTTCACCTTGTCCGGGTAGCTCTTGCGGAGACTGTAAAGGGTGTCCGGGACCTCCGAGGAGGGGGTCCCGGGATAGCAGGTGGCAAAGGCCACGCCCGCCTCCAGGGCGCCGCGTACTATGGCCTCATTGCCCAGCAGCAGGTGCTGCTTGCCTCCTGAAGGGGACAGGAGTACGTCCATGATTGCTTACTCCGGCCAGGTTGGGGTTTGGTTAATAGCTCCGCGAGGGCCTAGGGCCCCGCTGCATGGGGCATAACCATCGCTGCGCCGGCCTGGCGGCTCGCGCTCGATAGCCACATGGTAGCTACAAAATGACTATGGTGACTGTAGACTTCCAAGCCCGCGCCTGTCAAGAATAAAAGCGCCTGCGGCCCGCCCGCCGACCCTGGGTCAAGTTAGCAAATTACCGATGCGTTTGCATTGACTTTAGCCGGCCCCTGGTTTAAGGTTCTAGCGATTTTAGAGGCCCCTTCATTTTTCGCCGCGGGTGGAGAGCATGGCAAAAATCCTCATCATTGACGACGACGACGACTTCCGGGCTGCGTCCACCGCCATCCTGGAGGCGGCTGGTCATACCGTGTTCAGCGCCTCGGACGGCAAGGTCGGCCTGGAGATGGTCAAGGCCCAGGACCCGGACCTGATCATCTTGGACATCATGATGGACTCCATCTACGAAGGGTTCTCGGTGATCACCACGCTGCGCGCCACGCCGGAGTACATGGACTACCGCGACATCCCGGTGTTGATGTGCTCGGCGGTCAAGCAGATCACCGGCGAACGCTTTAACATCCCGGCCGAGGCCCGCATCGCCAAGGGCGACGAATACCTGGACAAGCCCTTTTCCTCCCAAGAGCTGCTGGGGAAAGTCGACAAACTGCTGGCAGAGTAAGGGCAGCTTTTCATGGCCCCCAGGCCCCAGGCGCACATTCTGTGCATTGACGACGACGAGATCGCCCGGGAGTCAGCCCAGGCGTTGCTCTCGCGTTGGGGCTACCGGGTCAGTCTGGCCTCCAGCGGCCAGGCCGGCCTGGAGTTGATCGACATGGATCCGCCGGACCTGGCCCTGGTGGACCTGCAGATGCCCGGCCTCAACGGCCTGCAGGTCCTGGAGCAGGTCTCCGGCAGCCACCCGGACATCATCCTGATCATGGTCACCGGCCACGCCACCCTGCGCAAGGCGGTGGAGGCCATGAAGCAGGGCGCCTACGACTTCATCTCCAAGCCCTTCCCGCCCGACGAACTGCGCCTGGCCGTGGAGCGCGGCCTGGAGCGGCGGCGCCTGATCCTGGAGACCAAGGCCCTGCGCGAGGAAAAGGCGCGCATGGAAGCCAACTTCATGACCCTGGTCTCCCACCAGATGCGCTCGCCCCTGGCCGCGGTGCGCCAGCTATTGGAGGTGCCGGCCAGTCAGGCCCGCGGCCCCCTGCCCCCCGCCTACCGCGACTTCATCACCCGGGCCGTGACCCGCCTGGACCTCTTGATGCAGAGCATCAACGCCTGGCTGGCCATGAGCCGGCTGGACGAGGAAGGCATCAACGAGCGCAAGATCGATGTCTCCTTCAGCCAGATCATCAAGGACCTGGTGCGCCGGGTGGAGGAAGAGGTCCGCCTGGCCGGCCAGACCCTGGAGGTGCAGGCCCCGGAACAGGACTGCACCCTGGAGGTGGACCTGGAGAGCCTGCGCGAGGCCCTGTACAACCTGGCCAGCAACGCGGTCAAGTACAACCGCCCCCAGGGCCGGCTGCTGATCAGCGGCCGCATCCTGGACCAGCAGGTGGAGGTCGCGGTCAGCGACCAGGGGCCGGGCATTCCGGAAAAAGAGCAGGCCTATATCTTCAACGAGTTTTACCGCTCCAAGAGCCGGGAGGTGAAATCCAAGCCCGGCATCGGCTTGGGGCTGTCCATCGCCCGCCGGGTGATCAAGGCCCACGGCGGGGATATACTGGTACGTTCCCAGCCCGGGCAGGGGGCCACATTTACGGCGGTGCTGCCGCGCTGACTGGGCGGCGGGCCGGTGAAGGTTGACACACTATTCAGCAGGGATTAAGATTCTTCCCCCAAGATCGCCGCGCTTCAGGGCGTGGGAGGAACTAATTAAAATGATTATGCTTATTGCAGACAAACTCGGGCCGGAACAGGTGCAGGCCCCTGGGGCGCCGGCTCTTTTTGGTCCGGATATTGTGGAATCCTTCACACGCCGTCAAGCTGGGTCCCTGGCGGTGCAGGCAGGCACCACGAAAGCAAACTGGAGTGCAACTGCATGAAATTCTCTAGCTGGTTCAAAGGCATTCGTCTGCCCCGCCCGCCCCTGGCGGCTCCGCCGGTGGAGTTGCCCGCTCCGGAGAAGGTCTTCCTACCCCTGCGTCAGCACCGGGGCGCGGCAGCCGAGCCCAAGGTGGAGCCCGGCCAATCGGTCAAGATGGGCCAGGTGGTGGGCGCCTCGGATGAATTCGAGTCCGCCGCCGTGCACGCTACGGTCAGCGGCACGGTGGAGGCCATCAAGCAGGTCTCTGACCCGGCCGGCCAGTTGGTGTCCACGGTGGTGATCGCCAACGACGACGCCGATGCCTGGGCCCCGGAGCTGGTCGCCCTGGAGCCTCCCTACAACAACGCCGCCGGCGTTACCCAGACCCGGCCCTCCCGCCTGCTCAAGCGGGTGCGCGAGGCCGGGCTGGTGCGGGCCGCGGTGCAGGGCCGGCCCCTGCACGTGGAGCTGAGCCCGCCCATGGCACCCCAGTCCTACCTGTACATGACCGGCATCCCGGTCATGCGGCCCCTGGACACCCTGATCATCAAGGCCGTGGACAACGACCCGCCGGTGAGCCCCAACCTGTCCTGCCTGGGCCTGGCCGGCGACCGCCTGGAGATGGGAGTGGCCGCCCTGGCCCGCATCAGCGGGGCGCGGCGGGTGATCCTGGCTCTGCCCTCTGGCGCCGACAGCGGCGGCCTGGCCGCCCTGGCCAAGGCCAACCAATGGGAGACGGTGACGGTCTGCCAGACCCACTACCCCTACACCCTGGACAACCTGCTGGTGCTGAGCCTCACCGGCCGGGAGGTGCCCTCCCCCTACGGCGAGCCCCGAGACGTGGGCGTGGTGGTGGAGCCCCTGATCACGGCCCTGGACGTGGGCCAGGTGCTGGCCACCGGTCGCCCGGTCCTAGATCGCTTCTTCACCGTGGCCGGCGAGGTCAATAAGCCCCAAACCTTCCGGGTGCGCCTGGGCACGCCCATCGGCCAGGTGCTGCAGGCGGCCGGCGGGCCGGCCAAGGCCGGCAAGATCATCGTGGGCGGGCCCATGATGGGCCTGGCCCAGTACGACCCCCACGCGCCGGTGACCCGCGAGACCGAGGGCGTGTTCGTGCAGGCGGCCGATAGCGTGCGCCGTTTCACGGACCAGCCCTGCATCCACTGCGGGCGCTGCGTGAGTGTCTGCCCGGTGAACTTGATGCCCTCCGAGCTGGGCAAGCTCTGCGAGTTCCACCACTTCGAAGCCGCGGCCGATATGGACTTGTTGTCGTGCATCGAGTGCGGCTGCTGCGCCTACGTCTGCCCCAGCCGCCGGCCCATGGTCCATTATCTGCGCCACGGCAAATCCGAGGTGTTGGCCCGGAGGATGGAATCATGAACGAGAATTTGCTGGTCGTATCCACCTCCCCCCACCTGCTGGGCCGCCTCACCCTGCGCTCCATGCATCTGGAGATCATGCTGGCCATGACGCCGGCCTTCCTGGTGGGCCTGTACTACTTCGGCCTGCCGGCCCTGAGCACCGTGGTGCTGGCCGTGGCCGGCGCCCTGGCCTCGGACTATCTGATCGGCCTGCTGACCAAGAAGCCGGCCCGCCTGGAGGACCTGCACACCGCCCTCATGGGCTTCATGATGGGCATGATCCTGGCTCCGGGCGCGCCCTGGTGGCTTTGCCTGCTGAGCGGCGCCCTGGCCGTGACCCTGGGCAAGCTGATCTTCGGCGGCCTGGGCTCTTACCCCCTCAACCCGGTGCTGGTGGCCTGGGCGGCCATGAGCCTTTCCTGGTCCGCGGGCATGAACCACTTCCTGGAGCCCCTGGCCCTGGGCGCCGCCGGCAAGTGGACCCAGGCCCAGACCCCGCTGATGCAGCTCAAGGGCGACATCGCCACCCTGGCCGGGGTCTACGAGATGAAGAACCTCTGGCTGGGGGCGGTGCCGGCCGCGGTGGGCGCGGGCAGCTCGGTGGCCCTGCTGGCCGGCGGCATCTATCTGATCATCCGGCGCCTGATCCCCTGGCAGATACCCCTGGGCGTGCTGCTGGGCGCGGTGGGCATGGTGCTCCTGGCCACCTACACCGACCGCCGGGTGGTGGAGATGGGCCTGGACAGCTTCGGGGCCCGCCTGGACGTGGCCTGGTTCCATTTGGCCACCGGCGGCCTGATGATCTCTGCCTTCTTCCTGGGCCCGGAGCCGGTGACCAGCCCCGTGACTCCCTGGGGAACCTTCCTGTTCGGCCTGGGCATAGGCATCATGACCATCATCGTGCGCAGTTGGGGAAGTTGGGTGGACGGCGCCTACTACGGCGTGATGCTCATGAACCTGGCCACCCCCCTGCTGGACCGCATCCGGCCCCGGGTGTTGGGAAAGGTGGTGACCGGTGCGTGAAATCATCCGAATGGTAGTGGTGCTCACCGTCATCTGCGCGGTCAGCGGCTTCTCCCTGGCCCTGGTGCGCGGCTTCACCAAGGCGCCCATCGAGTACAGCCGGCTGAAGTTTGTCAAGGAGCCGGCGGTCAAGGCGGTGCTGTCCGGCTACGACAACGACCCCATCAAGGACCGCCTTACGATCCCGGTGGGCAAGAACAAGAAGGGCAAGCCGATCAACCTGATCGTCTTCCCGGCCAAGAAGGGCGGCAAGACCTTTGCCGTGGCCTTCGAGGCCTCCGCGGCCGGCTATCACGGCGACATCGGGGTGATGGTGGGCGTGGACCCGGCCCAGAAGAAGCTGACCGGCATCGCCATCGTCAGCCACACCGAGACCCCCGGCCTGGGCGCGCGCATCGTGGAGCCCAACTTCACCGCCTCGTTCAAGGGTAAGCCCGCGGACAAGGAGCTTAAGGTGGGCGACGTCAACGCCCTGTCCGGGGCCACCGTGTCCACCAAGGGCGTGGTGGCCGCGGTGAACAACGCGCGGGGCCTGTTGGACAAGTACCGCGACAAGATGCTGCAGTAAGGTAGGCGCGAGCATGTCACTGCAAAAAGAATTCAGCAAGGGCCTCTGGGAAGTCATCCCACCCTTCCGCCTGGTGCTGGGCCTCTGCCCCACCCTGGCGGTGACCACCTCGGCCGAGAACGGCATGGGCATGGGCCTGGCCACCACCTTCGTGCTGGTCTTCTCCAACCTGCTGGTCTCGCTGCTCCGGAAGCTCATCCCCGGCAACGTGCGCATCGCGGCCTACATCGTGATCATCGCCAGCTTCGTGGTCATCGTGGAGCTGCTGATGCAGGCCTATACCTTCCCCCTGTACCAGGCCCTGGGCATCTTCATCCCCCTGATCGTGGTCAACTGCATCATCCTGGGCCGGGCCGAGGCCTTCGCCGGCAAGCGGGGGCCTCTGGACTCCATTGCCGACGGTCTGGGCGTGGGCATCGGATACACCATCAGCCTGACAGTGCTAGGCTCCTTCCGCGAGATCATAGGCAGCGGCACCCTCTGGGGCCTGAAGGTGTTCTGGAGCGGCTTCGAACCCTTCACCTTCATGGTGCGGGCGCCCGGCGCCTTCGTGGCCCTGGGCGTGATGCTGGCCCTGATCAACTTCATCAGCTTCAAGCTGGAAGAGCGTAAGAGGAGGGCCCAGTCATGAGCTTCGGCGATTACATGCTGTTCATCATCGGGGCCATCCTGGTCAACAACATCCTGCTGGCCAAGTTCCTGGGCAACTGCCCCTTCCTGGGGGTCAGCCGGCGCATGGACACCGCCACCGGCATGTCCATGGCCGTCATCTTCGTGCTGACCATGGCCGGCATGATCACCTGGCTGGTGCAGTACTACATCCTGGTGCCCCTGGACATCGAGTACCTGCAGACCATCGCCTTCATCCTGGTCATCGCGGCCCTGGTGCAGCTGGTGGAGATCGTGATGGCCAAGACCCTGCCGGCCCTGTACCGGGCCCTGGGCATCTTCCTGCCCCTGATCACCACCAACTGCGCGGTGCTGGGCGTGGCCATCATCAACATCCAGGCCGAGTACGATTTCTTCGACACCCTGCTGTTCTCCTTCGCCTCAGCGGTGGGTTACAGCCTGGCCCTGATCCTGTTCGCGGGCATCCGGGAGCGTTTCGCCATGGCCCGCATCCCCAAGGTGTTCCAGGGCACGGCCATTGGCCTGGTCACCGCCGGGTTCATGGCCTTGGCCTTCAGCGGCTTCGCCGGCCTGGTGGGCGGAGGACACTAGTAAAACTACGGGCCTTAGCGCCCCGCAGCGGAGATAGACGCAAATGCTTTTTGAGGCACTGGCAATAGGCGGCCTGGGGTTGGCCTCGGCTCTGGGCCTGGGGATAGCGGCCAAGGCGTTCGCGGTGGAGAGAGACCCCCTGGTGGAGGCCGTGGAAGAGGCCCTGCCCGGCGCCAACTGCGGCGGCTGCGGCTTCGCGGGCTGCGCCTCGGCGGCCCTGGCCATCGTCACCGGCAAGGCCCCGGTCAACGTCTGTGTGGGCGGCGGCCCGGATGTCGGCAAGGCGGTGGCCGCGGTGATGGGCGTGGAGGCCGTCTACCGCGAGCCGGACATCAGCCGGGTGGACTGCACCTACGGCACCGACACCGCCCAGCTCAAGTACCAGTACGACGGCGTCCGCGACTGCCGGGCGGCGGTGCTCTTGGCCGGCGGCCCCAAGGTCTGCGAGATCGGCTGCCTGGGTCTGGGCTCCTGCGTCAAGGTCTGCCCCTTCGGCGCCATCCAGATCGGGCCGGAGAACCTGCCCGTGGTGGACCCCCTGCTGTGCACCGGCTGCGGCAACTGCGTGCGCGTCTGCCCCAAGCACATCATCCACCTGACCTCCATCACCCGCCGCATCCTGGGCTTCAACGCCAACTACAACTGCCTGGCCCCCTGCCAGGCCACCTGCCCGGCCCAGATAGACATACCGGCCTACATAAAGGCCATCAGCGAGGGGCGCTTCGCCGACGCGGTCAGCGTCATCAAGGAGCACAACCCCTTCCCCCTGGTCTGCGGCCGGGTGTGCCCCCATCCCTGCGAGGCCCAGTGCCGCCGCGGGCTGACCGGCGAGCCGGTGAACATCAACCACCTCAAGCGCTTCGCCGCCGACTACGAGATGCACTCGGGCAAGCGCATCCAGCCCTTCTCTTTGCCCAAGAACAACCGCAAGGTGGCCATCGTGGGCGGCGGGCCCTCGGGCCTGACCTGCGCCTACTACCTGGCCCGCCTGGGCTACGCCCCCACGGTATTCGAGGCCCAGCCCAAGCTGGGGGGCATGCTGCGCTACGGCATCCCCGAGTATCGCTTGCCCAAGAAGATCCTGGACTGGGAGATTCAGGGCATCCTGGACCTGGGCGTGGAGGCCAAGACCAACATGGTCATGGGCCGCGACTTCACCCTGGACAGCCTCAAGAAGGACGGCTTCGAGGCCATCTACCTGGGCGTTGGCTGCTGGAACAGCCGCGACATGCGCGTGGAAGGCGAGGAGCTGGGCGGCGTGCTGCCCGGCACCAACATGCTCATCGACCGGGGCAACCTCAAGGAGACCCCGGTGGGCGAGAAGGTGGTGGTGATCGGCGGCGGCAACACGGCCATGGACTGCGCCCGCACCTGCTGGCGCCTGGGAGCCAAAGAAGTCACCCTGCTCTACCGCCGCTCCCGGGCCGAAATGCCGGCCAACGACATCGAGGTGCTGGAGGCCGAGCACGAGGGCATCAAGTTCCAGTTCCTGGCCGCCCCCACCCGCCTCATCGGCGAGAACGGCAAGGTCACTGGCCTGGAATACATCAAAATGGAGTTGGGCGAGCCAGACGCCTCGGGCCGCCGCCGACCGGTGCCGGTGGAGGGCTCGGAGACCGTCATCCCGGTGGACAACGTTATCGCGGCCATCGGCCAGTATCCGGACCTGTCCTTCCTGGAGGCCGACGCCTCCGGCCAGGAGCTTAAGCTGACCAAGTGGGACACCATCGCCGCGGACATCGACGCCGGCGCCACCAACGTCACCGGCGTCTTTGCCGGCGGCGATACGGTCACCGGCGCGGCCACCGCGGTGGAGGCCATCGGCGCCGGTCGCCGGGCCGCCCGCTCCATCCACCACTACCTCAGCGGCGAGGACTTCGCCGCCCCCGGCGACTGGGTGCACAGCGCCAAGGAGCTGCCCCAGGTGAAGGCCACTCCCGAGTCAATGCCGGCCGGCGAGCGGGTCAAGATGCCCGAGCTGTCGGTCACCCAGCGGGCACTGAACTTCGACGAGGTGGAGCTGGGCCTCACCGCGGAAATGGCCAAGGCCGAAACCCAGCGCTGTCTGCAATGCGGCCTGTACTGCTATCGCCACACCGGCATGACCGGCAAGGCTTAGGCAGCGGGAGGATATGATCATGCCTCAGTCCATCAACCGCCGCAGCTTCTTGAAACTGGCCGGCTGCGCCGGCGCGGCCGCGGCCCTGCCCCTGGTTTCGCCGGCCCTGGGTCTGGCCAGTCTCAGCCGCGAACTCAAGGCCGCCCAGGAGACCCGCATGCTTATGGGCACCCTGGTGGCGGTCACGGTGCTGGACGCCTCGTCCGCCCGGGCCCAGGACGCCATGCAGGCGGCCTTCGTGCGCATGACCGCCCTGGCGCCCCTGTTCGACCGCCATACCTCCACCGGCGCGGTGGCGGTGCTCAACAGCCACGGCCGCCTGGCCGACTTGGCCCCGGACCTCCAGCAGGTGCTGGCCCTGAGCCAGCGGGTGCATGCGGCCACCGGCGGCGCCTTCGACCCCAGCGTGGCCCCCATCGTGGACGCGGTGCGCTTGAGCTTCGCCGCCGACCGCCGGCCGCCGGCCAAGGCCGAGCTGCAGCGGGCTCTGGCGGCCCTGGGCGGCGTGGCCTATGACGGCCACTCCCTGCGCCTGACCAAGGAGGGCGCCGGCCTGACCCTGGACGGCGTGGCCAAGGGGTTCATCGTGGACCAGGGCCTCATGGCCGCCCGCGCGGCCGGCGCCTCCCATGTGCTGATCAACGCCGGCGGCGACATCGGCGTACTGGGCGACCGCGGCGGCCGGCCCTGGAACGTGGCCATCTCCAACCCGGACCACCCCACCCAGCCCTTACTGACCATCCGGCTCAGCCGCGGCGCCGTGGCCACCAGCGGCAACTACGAAATCTATTACGACCGCGAGCGCCTGTACCACCACATCATCAACCCGGCCACTGGCCGTTCGCCGCAGCCGGACACCAGCGTGAGCGTGCGGGCCGGCTCGGCCGCCCTGGCCGACGCCCTGTCCACGGCCTGCTTTGTCATGGAGCCCGGGGCGGCCATGGCTTTCCTGGGACGCAACCAGGGCCTGGATGGCCTGATCCTCACCCGCTTCGGCCAGCGCTACCAGACGACGGGCTTCCTCGGCTAAACAGCGCCCCGCCTGCAAGACAAGGCCCGGCAGCGTGCGCTGCCGGGCCTTTGCTTTGTCCGCCTGGCCCCGGTTGATCTGTAGCACCCGGCCTCACTTTGCCAGGCGGATGCGGAGTGCTTATCTTTAAAGAAGAAAAAGGGAGGAAAGCCTTCGCCGAGAGAGACAAAAAGGGGCGTGTGAGCCTCAAGGATGTATTGGAGCTGCTGGAGCTGCCCACCCGCGGCGAGGTTCAGAAGGAGGGCCTGAATCCCGACATCGAGACCTACCGCCGGGTGGTGCTCAAGGTGGCGAACGCGGTGCTGGGCGCGGTGCAGTTGACGCTGGTGCCCGCGGGCGAGGATGAGTACGAACTGGCGCCGGCCGCCGGCGGCGAGTGGCGCGACGCGGTCTATCACCTGGGCTACTACGTCAACCTCAAGGCCGGCGCAGCGGTGGTGGGCTCTTCCAAGGCCTTCCTGCGCTACCATGCGCCCAAGGGCGGCTGGCCGGACTTCCGTGCGGCAGTGTTAGGCAACCTGAGTCTGCTGCGCGACCTGCCCGAGATACTCAAGATCAACACCCCCCGCGCCACCTTGCTCAAGGCCTTGGAGTTGATTCAGAAGGGGCCGGCCGACCTGAAGGTGCTGACCACGGCTTAGCCAAAAAAACGGCCCCGGGCGCCATCGCGCCCGGGGCCGCTGAATTTTTATAGTCGGCGTCTATTCCACGATGCAGATGGTCACGCCACTGAGGTTGCCCACCACGCCGCTGGACACCGAACCAAAGAGCATGCCCGAGAGGTTGCTCATGCCCCGGCGGCCCAGGACCACGGTGCCGTAGCCGCCGGCGTGCACCTCGTCGATGATTTCTTTGGCCACGCTCTTTTTCTTCTCCACGTACTTGAGCGTGATCTGGTCGTCGCGGAAGCCCATGCGGATAAGGTGCTTCTTGGCCTCGTCCATGTGGGAGCGGCCTTTTTCCTTCTCCCGCTCCAGGGCCGAAATGCGCGCCTTCACCTGGCTGGTGAAATGAGTGTCCTCCATGTCCGGCTCGGGGATCTTCTCATACACCGAGAACAGGGTCACCTTGACGTTGTCCACGCGGTTGAACATCTGGCCCAGGTACTCGACGGCCTTGAGCGCCTGCTGCGAGTTGTCATAGGCAAGCAGTATCTGGTTCCACAGCATCCCCTACTCCCTTTTCCAAGATGCGCACCACCTTCACGGTCAGCTCCCGGCGTTTGGCCAGGCGCGCCGAAATCTTGCGCAGAATCCACCACACCACCAGCAAGCTGGCCAGGCCCAGCACCACGGCCCCGGTCTGGCCCTCCCAGCCCCAGCCCGGCCCCAGGCGCTTGCCCAGGGCCGCACCGCCCAGAAGGGCGACTACTGGCAGGATATACACCAAAAAGCTGGCGCTTAGAACCCCCTTGCGGGACATGGAGAGCAGCACCCGGTCGCCGGCCTGGGCCTGGGCTTGGTTCAGGGCCGCGACGATCCGCTTCTTATCCCCGCCCAGTGTGTGGCAGGCTCCCCGCGCGCCGCAGCTCTTGCAAGCCTCTTGTTGTATGGTCTGCACCTGGGCCAGGCCACCCATGGTCTGCACCACCAGGCCCTCTTCCTGCATGTCAGAGTTGCTCAAATCTTGCATGATTTTATATTAACACGCACGCCCCAAATCGTAAAGAGGCCGGCACTGTAATATTCAGTATTTTTGCGGTATTTAGCCACCTTTTTCCTGCGCGGCGCACCCCTGGGCCTGGCGCCGGATCAGGTCCAGCCACTGGCCCAGGGGACGCCCCTCTACGGGCCGGACGAACAGGGAGCGCAAGGCCTGTTGCAGGTGCGCCTGCAGCGCGGCCGGCGCGGGCAGGCCGGGCAGGACCTGGCAGGTTAACAGGCCAGGGGTGGGCCGGCCCTGGCTGCGGGCCAGCAGGGCGGGCAGCAGGCCCAGGACGCCGCCCGCGTCCAGGTGCTCGATGAGCTGAAAAAAAGCCGTGTCCAGGGTTACCCACCAGTCTGTGGTGGCGGCGGCGCCGCCGGGCCCACAGCGCTCCTGGGAGGCCATGGCCCGGCAGGCAAAGGGCCGCGCCTGGTAGGCCGCGCACAGGCCGTCCTGCAGCAAGGGACAGACGCCTTGCTCCGGGGCCGCGGCCGCCTCGGCCGGCGGCTCCTGCTGCTGCAGGCACAGCCGGGCTAATTGATTAAAGCTGCAGGCCGGCGCGGCCGCCGAGGATTGGCCTCTTTCAGCGGCAGCGGTCAACAGCCCGTCCTGGCCGCTATCGCGCAGGGCCCGCACCAGCAGCTCCGCCTCCAGGCCGGTGAGCAGCACCCGGTCCGTGCAACAGGCGCTGCACCCCGGCCCGCAGGCCACCTGGCGCTGGCCGGCCAGCTCGGCGTGGGCCTGGTACAGGGCCTGCAGCAGGGCCGCGCGGGGTACGGCAATAGGCTGGGCTTCCAGGGCCGGATTCATCTGGCGCCTGCCTCCTGGGTTGGCGACCAGGGCATTTTAGCACTAAGTGCGGCCGCCTGTTGCAGGCTAGCGTTGACTATCCCCGGCACGCCACCTATAATTTTCAGCAACTAGAGGGTGTTAACCCAGCAGGCCGCCCGCGGGCCGCCAGGGCGGGGGCAAAAGGCATGAAAAAGGCGCTGCTCACAATCCTGGCCCTGATCTTGGCCCTGACGTTGTTGTTGCCCGCCGTCGTGCGCGCGGCCGGCGCCTACGACGACGTGGATGACATCGAGAGCCTCAAGAGCCGCCTGGAAAAGCTGCGCGTCTTCTACACCGACGACCATCCCTCCATCCAGCAACTGCTGCGGGTGCTCAAGCGGGCCCAGGCCCGGGAGACCCAGACCCGGCTGCAGAACCAGTCCAAGGCCCTGGCCGAAGCCCTGCCCCGGCCCCTGCCCGGCTGGCGGGTGCTGGTGGATGAGGGCCAACCCGACCCCAGCCTGGACGGCGTGGGCGACGGCGCCAAGGCCTGGCGCAGCTACGTGAACCTGGACGGCAGCCGGGTGCGGGTGGAGCTGCTCACCGACTCGCTGTCCGTGCGCTCGCTGATCCGGCAACTGCGACAACCAGGCCCGGCCGCTAGCGAGGCCAAGGACAAGATCATAGTCTGGAAGCAGCACAAGGCCCTGATCGCCATCAAGGGCCCCCAGGCCGCCGAACTGCTGACCCTGATCAACCAGAAGGTGCTGCTCAAGGTCAGCGTGCAGTACATGTCCTATCCCGAAAACGTGGCTATCCAGTACGCCGATGCGGTGGATCTTTACAAGGTGCGCCAGGCCGCGCCCTAGCCGCTGCGGCCTCGGTTGACACCCCATGCTGCGGTATCCATACTTTTAAAACCCACCGCGCAGCTGCTGTCTTGCGGTTCTCTTGGGGAGGTGCTCATGAAAAAGCTAGCATGTCTAGTATCCGCGGCGATGCTCGTCCTCGGCCTGGCCCTGAACGCCGCAGCCGATGAGATCAGCGATCAGATTCAGCAGGGGCTCAAGCTTTACCAGCAGGGCAAGATAAGCCAGGCCCTGGGCGAACTGGAGTTCGCCGTGGCCCAGTTGAAACAGAAAAAGGCCGAGGCTCTGGCCACCCTGCTGCCGGCGGCGCCCTCGGGCTGGCAGGCGGACAAGAGCCAGGGTAAGTCCATGGGCGGCGGCTTCATGGGCGGCGGCATCACCGCCTCGCGCAGCTACCAGAACAGCAAGGGCGGCCGGGTGCAGATCGAGATCGTCACCGATTCGCCCCTGATCCAGTCCCTGGCCATGCTGCTGGGCAATCCCATGTTCGCCCAGGGCGGCGGCCAGAATAAGCTGCTGCGCCTCAAGGGGCACAAGGCCTTCCTCAAGCTGGAGGGCACGCAGGGAGCGGAGCTGCAGGCCTTGGTGGACAACAAGGTGCTGGTCAAGGTCAGCGCCCGGCGGGTGCCCGAGGCCGAGCAGGCAGTGCGCCAGTTCGCCGACCTGATCGACCTGGACAAGATCAGCCAGATGGCGCGCTAAGCCCGCGTTGACAGCCTCGGCCCGTCTGTACCATGATTTAAATATAAGGGGATTCCAACGATCAAACCTAGGATCGTGGGTGGGAGGTGCTTGATGAAGGCGGGAATCATTTTCACAGGAACCGGCCCCATACTGGTGCTCACTAGCTACAGCTCCTTCAACGACCCTAAGTTCATCGAGAAACTGGCGCGCAAGGGCATCATGAAGTTCATCGCCTATGAGCTGAGCCTGGAACTGGTGAAGAAAAAGTACGGCGGCCAGTACGATGCCATCGTCAACGACGTGAAGCAGGAAGACGACCTGCGGGTCCTGGACTACAACGGGCACAACGTTTTCTACAACTTCTCCTTCAAGGAGATGGGCCCGGCCTTCATGCATGAGTAAGGCCCGGCGCGGAGGGCTTGACCGCCGTGCGGGGCGATGGTAACGTAGCCCGACCATTGGGAGTCTAGAAAAAATGCCTCTGGCCGGACGATTTAGCTGGTTTTATTGTTTCCGGGGCCGCTCGTCCGCGGAGGCCACCTAGACCCAGGCAGCAGAAGCCACTCCGGCCGCGGACGAAAAGGGTCCGCGGCCTTTTTAGTTTCTTTGTCGGGGAGGAGTCCCATGCCGGTTGCCCAAAAAATCTCCGAGTTCATCGAGCGCTCAAGCTGGATTCGGGCCATGTTCGAGGAGGGGGCCAAGCTCAAGGCCGCCAAGGGGGCCCAGAACGTCTTCGACTTTTCCCTGGGCAACCCCAACCTGGACCCGCCGGCGCGCTTCTACGAGGTGCTGGCCAAGCTGGCCGCGGACCGCAGCCCAGGCCGTCATGCCTACATGCCCAACGCCGGCTTCCCGCCGGTGCGGGCCAAGGTGGCCGCCTACCTGAATAAGGAGCACGGCCCCGCCTTTACGGAGAACGAGATCATCATGACCGTGGGCGCGGCCGGGGCCTTGAACATCGCCCTCAAGGCCATCGTGGACCCCGGCGCCGAAGTGGTGGTGCCCAAGCCCTACTTCGTGGAGTACGACTTCTACCTGGACAACCACGGCGGCAAGGTGACCCGCGTGGCCACCAAGGACAACTTCGACCTGGATGTGGAGGCCTTGGCCGCGGCCATCGGCCCCAAAACCTGCGCGGTGCTGATCAACAACCCCAACAACCCCACCGGCGCGGTCTACTCCCAGGAGTCCATTGACGCCCTGGCCGCCATGCTCAGGGACGAAAGCCGCAAACTGGGCAAAGTCATCTACCTGATCAGCGACGAGCCCTACCGCCAGATCGTCTACGACGGGCTCACGGTGCCCTCCATCTTCGCGGCCTATGAGCACAGCATCGTGGTGACCAGCTTCTCCAAGAACCTGTCCCTGCCCGGCCAGCGCATCGGCTACGCGGCCGTGCACCCTGGTATCGCCGACAAGCCGGTGCTCTTAGGCGGCATGACCCTGGCCAACCGCATCCTGGGCTTCGTCAACGCGCCGGGCATCATGCAGCTGGCCGTGGCCGAGCTGCTCAACGACACCGCCGACGTGGCCCAATACGCCCGCAAGCGCGAGCTGATCATGCAGGTGCTGGACCAGGCCGGCTTCGAGTACACCCGTCCGGGCGGGGCCTTCTACATCTTCCCCAAGAGCCCCCTCCCCGACGACGTGGCCTTCTGCAAGGCGGCGCTGCAGGACAACCTGCTGGTGGTGCCCGGCTCGGGCTTCATGGGTCCGGGCTACTTCCGCATCGCCTACTGCACCGACGACGACACCATCATCCGCTCGGCCGCGGCCTTCCAGAAGGCCCGCCAGCGCTTCTAGAGGCGGGGAGCGGCCGGCCCGGTGAAGCGCTTTGTAGTCACCTCTCTGGGCTGCAAGGTTAACCAGGCCGAGGCCACCTCCCTGGCCGCGGCCTTACGGGCCGCCGGCTGGCAGCCGGCGGCTGCGGGCCAGGCTGCGGACCTGGCCCTGCTACTCACCTGCTCAGTCACCGGCCCAGCCGCCCGCCAGTCCCGCCAGATGGCCCGCCGCCTGGCCCGGGAGCACCCCGGCGCCCAGGTGGTGGTGAGCGGTTGCGACCTGCAGGCCGCGCCCCAGGCCTATGCCGGCCAGGCCGCCTTGGGCCGGGCCCAGCTGCCCCATTTGGCCGAGCTGCTGCAGGCCGGCCCCCTCTCCCCTCAGCCCGCGCCGCCGGCCCCGGACGTGGGCGGCTTTCTGCCCGGCCAGTGGCAGGCCGGCGGCCAGCGCAGCCGGGCCCTCTTGAAGGTGCAGGACGGCTGCAACGCGGCCTGCGCCTACTGCATCGTGCCCCTGACACGGGGCCGGCCGCACAGCCTGCCCCTGGCGGGCGCCGTGGCCGCCTGGCAGGAGCTGGGCCGGGCCGGCGCGCCCGAGGTGGTGCTCACCGGCATTCACCTGGGCCGCTGGGGACGGGACCTGCAGCCGCCGGCCGCGCTGGGCGACCTGCTCAGTGCCCTGCTGGCCGCCCACCCCGGCCCCCGCCTGCGTCTCTCCTCCCTGGAGTCCGAGGAGCTAACGGACCAGATCATCGCCCTGGCCAGTGGCGAGCCCCGCCTCTGCCGGCACTTCCACCTGCCCCTGCAGTCGGGCAGCGCCCGGGTGCTGAGGGCCATGGGGCGACCCTACGGGCCCGTGGACTACGCCGAGCGGGTCTGGGCCGCGCACCGCGCCCTGCCCGGCCTGTGCCTGGGCGCGGACGTGTTGGTGGGCCTGCCTGGCGAGGACCAGGCCGCCTTTGCCGAGACCTACGCGCTGATCGACTCCCTGCCCCTGAGCTATCTGCACGTCTTCCCCTATTCCCCCCGGCCGGGCACCCGGGCCGCGGCCATGCCCGGCCGTCCGCCGGCGCGGGTGGTCAAGCAGCGCGCGGCCCAACTGCGGGACCTGGGCCGGGCCAAGCGCCGCGCCTTCTTGCAGGAGCAGGTGGGGCAAGACCTGGAGGTGGTGGTGGAGGGCTCGGGCCTGGGCCGCAGCGACAACTACTGCCTGGTGGCCCTGGACCGGCCCCTGCCGCCGGGCGAGATGGTGCGCCTGGAGGTCACCGGCCTGCAGGAGGGCGAGCGGGGGCCGCGGCTGCGCGGCCGAACCCTGGCCTAGAGGCCGGGCATCAATTCCGGGGCTCGGAGAGGGTTTTGACTTCCCTGAGCGGCTCTTGTAAATTTTAAATACACAATTTAGTCAAGGTGAAAGGCTCGTTAGGCCACCGATGCCCTCACGGATAGCATGCCTGCTGCTCTGCCTGGCCCTGGCTCTGGGCCTGATCGGGCCCAGCCGGGCTCAGCAGCGTCCCGAATCTCCGGCCAGGGCCGCCGCCCAACCCGGCGGCCAGGAGCTGCTGTGGGTGGAACTGTCCGTGGGCGGCCAGCCCCTGCGGGTGCGGGCCGGCGGGGTGGCCACCCTGCACCCGGACGCCCCCTTCAAGGTGCAGGAGGCCAAGACCAGCTCCTGGCTGGACCTGGGCCTGAGCTATCGCCTCAAGAGCCTGCCCCAGGTGAATCTGGACCAATACCACACCCTGACCCAGCTTCTGGGCCGCCACGTGTACAACACAGACCAGTTGGAGCTGGAGGTGCTCAAGGGCGGACAGGTGGTGGGCAGCATCCACCTGCTGGTGCGCCTGCTGCCCATCGACTGGCTGCGCCTGGCCCGCGAGGCCCAGAGCCTGGACGACAAGATTACCTACACCAAGAAGGCCCTGGAGCTGACCCCGGACGACCGCCTGCTGATGGAGCGGCTGGTGGACTTGCTGGTGGAGGCCCGGCGCTACGACCAAGCCGCGGCCCTCTTGGAACAGCAGGCCGCCAACCAGACCGACCCCCGCTGGCTCAGCCGCCTGGCCGATCTCTACGAGCGCCTGGGCCAGAACCAGAAGGCCGCCGCCGCCCTGAGCCAGCTGGCCGCCCTGCACCCCCGGAACGCCGCCCTCCTGGACCGGCTGGCCAAAATGTACGAGAAAGACCAGCGCTGGGAAGAGGCGGCCGCGGTGCTGGCCAAGTTCAGCGATTTGAACAGCGGCCTGGACCGGGCCCGGGCCCTGCGGCGCCTGGCCCAGGCCCAGCAAAAGGCCGGCCAGGCTTCGGCCGCCCTGCAATCCCTGGAGCAGGCCGTGACCCTGGCCCCCCGTGACGTGGAGCTGTGGCGGGAGCTGGCCCAGGCCCGCACCCAGGCCGGAGACCGCGCCGGCGCCCTGCAGGCCCTGACCCAGGCCGCCCAGGTTGCGCCGGGCGACCTGCGCCTGCACCTGGATCTGTCCCGCGGCTTCCTGGCCGCCGGCGACAAACGCCGCGCCGCCGCGGAGCTGGAAAAGGCGGCCGCCCTGCAGCCCAAGGAGCCGGCTCATCTGCTGGGCCTGGCCAAGCTCTACAGCGACCTGGGCGACCGCAAGGCCCTGGCCAACACCTACCGCCGCCTGAGCGCCCTGCAGCCCGACGACCCGGACCTGAACTACAACCTGGGCGTGCTGCTGTTCGAGGAGGGCCAGTACGCCGACAGCCTGCGCCACCTGCAAAAGGTCGCCTCGGTCCGCCCCCAGGACAAAGAGGCCCAGCAGATGCTCTTCCGAACCCTGGTGCGGCTCAAACGCTGGCCCCAGGCCGTGGCCCAGGCCAAGAAGATGCTCCGGTCCCGTCCGGGCGACGAGAAGCTGGTAGAACTGATCTACGGCGCCCTGGCCCAGGAGCGGCCCCAGGACGCCGCCGCCTTGCTGGACCTGGTGCTGGCCAAGAAGCCCCAGCAGGTGCGGCCCTACCAGATGCGCGCCGCCCTGGCCCTGCAGGCCGAGGACCGGGCCGCGGCCATCAAGGCCCTGTCCGGCGCGGCCCAGGCCCAGCCCAAGAACCTGCAGGTGCTCGCGCAGCTGGCCGGCCTCTTGGAGGCCGAGGAGCGGCCGGCCGAGGCCCTGAAGGTCTACGCCAAGATTCTGGACCAGGACCCCAACTTCCCCGGCGTGGCCGAGCGCTACCTGGCCCTGCGCACCCAAATGATGCGTCAGGAGCGCAAGAAAGGCCCCCCGTCCGCTCCACCCGCGCCGCCGGCCCCGCCCGCCAAGGACAAGCCCCGCTCGTGACGCGTCCCCTGGAGGTGACCTGCGCCCTGATCGAGCGCCGGGGCCGCATTCTCCTGGCCCAGCGGGCCGACAGCGGCCTGTGGGAGCTGCCCGGCGGCAAGGCCGAGCCCGGCGAGGAGCTGGCCGCCTGCCTGGAGCGGGAGATCGCCGAGGAGCTGGGGGTGACGGTGCGGGTCACCCGCGGCCTGGGCGCGACCGAGGGCCTGACCCCGGACGGCCGCCCTCTGCGCCTGCACGCCTTTGCCTGCGCCCTGGGCCAGGACCGCCCCCAGGCCCGTGAGCACCGCGCGCTGCGCTGGTTCCGCCTGGCAGAGGCCCTGAACCTGCCCCTGTGCCCCACCGACCGCCGGCTGCTGGCCGGCCTGGCCGGGCCGGGCGGCGAAAAATCACTACGCTCGGGCACTTGACAAGTGCAGGGGCGGGTGGTAACCAAATAACTTCCAATCTACTCCTTTCTCCGGCGGCAAAGGCCGCAGCCGGGGACGTTCAGACCAGAAGGAGGCCTTATGCGACACTATGAGACCATATTTATCGTCCACCCCGAGCTGAGCGACGAGGAGACCACCGCGGTCGTCGAGAAGTTCAGCGGCATCCTGGAGGCCGGCGGCGCCTTCCTGGTGCGCCAGGACCACTGGGGCCGCCGCCGCCTGGCCTACGCGGTCAAGAAGCAGAGCAAGGGCTACTACGTGCTCTTCGAGTACGGCGCCGATGCCCCGGCCGTGGCCGAGATGGAGCGTAACTTCAAGATTGACGAGCAGGTGATCCGCTTCATCACGGTCAAGATCGACGACAGCTTCGACCTGGAGGCCATGCAGCAGGTCAAGGCCGAGGCCGAGGCCAAGGCCGCCGCCCGGGCCCAGGCCGCCCCGGAAGACCCCCGGGAGCCCGAGGAGGACAGCGGGCTGGGCCGGCGCCTGGACGATGACGACGCCGAGGAAGAGGCCGAAGACGACGACGAGGCCCCGCAGCGGGATCGGGATTAGGAGGACGGCATGATCACGCTCAAGAGAAGGAGATTCGGCCGCCGCAAAGTTTGCCGCTTCTGCGCCGATTCCACCTTGGTCATCGACTACAAGGACCCGCGCACCCTGCGCTATTTCACCACCGAGCGGGGCAAGATCATCCCGCGGCGCATCAGCGGCTGCTGCGCCAAGCACCAGCGGGAGCTGACTCTGGCCATCAAGAGGGCGCGGCATATCGCCCTGCTGCCCTTTGCGGCCACGGGCAGCTAAGCCCGGCCGTGACCGCGGCGCTCGGAAGCCGCTGGAAGCCGGGCGGCGGGCCGTTCCCGTTTCTGGCGGCCGGGGGGGCTTTGGCGCTGCTGGCCGCGCCCTGGGTCATCCCCCTGGCGGGGCCGCTGTTGACCCTGTTCGCGCCCCTGCCCCTGGTGCTGACCTACTGGGTGCGGGGGCCCCGGGCCGGACGCCTGGCCCTGCTGCTGGCCGCGGCGGCCACCTTCCTGCTCATGCAGGTGGCCCGGCCCCTGGCCGGCAGCTACTACCTGGTCTACTTCTTCGCCCTGTCCCTGGTCCTGGGCGAGGCCTTGTGCCGGGGGCTGCGCGAGGATTGGGCCGTGACTGGGGCGGCCGGGGCAGGCATGCTGGCGGTGCTGGTGCTGCTGGCCGTCTTCTCCCTGGTCCTGGGCAAGGAGCCCTGGCAGCTCTGGCGCAGCCAGTGGCAAAACGAGTTGGCGGCGGTGCTGGAGATGTACCGCGGCGCGGGCCTGGACCAGGCGGCCACGAACCAGCTGCGCCAGGCCCTGGAGCAGGTGGGCCGCCTGATGCTGCGCCTGGCCCCGGGCATCCTGGCCGCGGCCTCGCTGCTGGTGGCCTGGGTCAACCTGCTCCTGGTGCGCCGCCTGGGCCGGCGCTTCGCGCCCCAGCTGGCCGGCCGGGACCTGGCCCTGTTCCGGACACCCGAACGCCTGGTGTGGATATTGATCGCCAGCGGCGCGGTGATGGTCTTCGCCTCGGGCTGGCTGTTCTGGACCGGGGCCAACCTGGTGCTGGCGTTGGGCACGGTGTACTTCTTCCAGGGCATGGCCGTGCTGGCCTACTGGCTGAAGAAGAAAAACGCCCCTGCCCTGCTGCGGGTGTCCATATACGTGCTGGTGGCCATGGAATTCTACCTGGCCGCGATCATTGCCGCGGGCGGGTTGTTTGACATATGGTTCAATCTAAGGCGGCTGGGACAGAAGCCGGCCGCCTGAGGCGGAGGAATATATCATGAAGGTGATCCTCACCAACGAGGTGTTGGGTCTGGGCGACCCCGGCGACGTGGTGAATGTGAAGACCGGCTACGGCCGCAACTACCTCATCCCCCAGGGGTTGGCCCTGGAAGCCACCCACAAGAACGTCAAGGCCGTGGAGGCCGACAAGAAGCGCATCGCCCTGACCCAGGCCCGCGAGGCCGAGCGGGTCCGCGGCGAGGCCGGCAAGCTGGCCGGGGTCAAGGTCACGGTGCTGGCCCGCGCCGGCGAGGGCGGCCGGCTCTACGGCTCGGTGACCAACAAGCAAATCGCCGCGGCCCTGGCCGAGCAGGGCCACGACATCGACCGCCGCCGCATCATCATGGAGGGCCCCATCAAGCAGCTGGGCGAGTTCACCCTCAAGGTTAAGCTGCACCCCCAGGTGGTGGTTGATATAGAATTAAAAGTATTGCCCGAGGCCGAGCCCGAGGCGGCCGCAGCCGCTCCCGCCCCCGCGCAGGAGGCCGAGAAGGCCCAGGGCGGCGAGGAGCCCCAGGCCGCCGCGGAGGAACAGCCCAAGGAGTAGAGCGTGGCCGAATCTGGCCTGCGCAGCAGCCGCGTGCCCCCCCAGGACATCGCCGCCGAGCGCGGCGTGCTGGGAGGCGTGCTGGTGCACGGCGCCGATGTCCTGGCCGGCGTCGCCGCTTCGCTCAAGCCCGCGGACTTCTACGACCGCCGCCACGCCAAGATCTTCGCCTCCATGCTGGCCCTGTACGAAAAGGACCAGCCGGTGGACGAGATCACCGTCACCTCCCGCCTGTCCGACGAGGGCCAACTGGAGGCGGTGGGCGGCGCCGCCTACCTGGCCGAGCTGGCCGACATCCTGCTGGGCCCGGCCCACGTGGACCACTACGCCTCCCTGGTCAAGGACAAGGCCCTGCTGCGGGGCTTCGTGGCCGCCGCCCACCAGGCCATCGAGGAGGCCCACTCCCACCAGGCCGACCCGGAGATCGCCCTGGAAGGCGCCGAGCGGGCCATCTTCGCCGCCACCCAGGAGCGCCTGAACCAGCAGGTGAGCCCTCTGAGCGAGGTGGTCACCGCGGCCCTCAAGGTCATCGAGACCCGCTTTAAGAACAAGGGCCAGGTGGCCGGGGTGCCCACCGGCTTCAGGAAGCTGGACCAGCTCACCACTGGCCTGCAGCCCGGCGACCTGATCATCGTGGCCGGCCGCCCCTCCATGGGCAAGACCGCCTTCGCCCTGAACATCGCCACCCACGCCGCCCTGGCGGCTGGAGTCACGGTGGGCGTCTTCAGCCTGGAGATGAGCAAGGAGCAGCTGGGCCTGCGCCTGCTCTCATCCGAGGCTCGGGTCTCCGGCTCCAAGATCCGCAGCGGCTTTTTAAGCCACGCCCACGACTTCCCGGCCCTGACCCAGGCCGCCGAGCGCCTGCACAGCGCGCCGATCTACATAGACGACACCCCAGCGCTGTCCGTGCTGGACCTGCGCTCCAAGGCACGCCGCCTGAAGCTGGAGCACGGCCTGGGCCTGATCCTGGTGGACTATTTGCAACTCATGCGCGGCCGCGGCGGCGCGGACAACCGCGAGCAGGAGATATCCAACATCTCCCGCTCCTTGAAGGCCCTGGCCAAGGAGCTGAACGTGCCGGTGGTGGCCCTGAGCCAGCTCAACCGCAAGGTGGAGGAGCGGCCGGGCGGGGACAAGCGGCCCATGCTCAGCGACCTGCGTGAATCGGGAGCCATAGAGCAGGACGCGGACGTTATAGCCTTCATCTACCGCAAAAAGGTCTACAAGAAGCGCGACGACCCCGAAGAGCCCGACGACAACGTGGCCGAGATCATCATCGGCAAGCAGCGCAACGGCCCCACCGGCACCGTGAAGCTGGCCTTCGTGGACGACCTGACCATCTTCGAGGAACTGGCTGCGGAATTCTACGAGCCTGGGGAGTAGCCACGCTTTGTCCAAGCTCCTGGGACGCACCCAGGGCCTCAAGCCCCAACAGATCAAGCGCCTGCACAACCTCTACCGCCGCCGGCTGTCCCCGGCCGAGCTGCTCTTGCCCGAGCAGGCCCGCGACCTGGCCCGGCTCTCGGCCGAGCTGGGCCGGCAGATCGGCCTGGTGGTCAGCCGCCGGGGCGAGGTGGAGCAGGTGGTGGTGGGCCTGCCCGAGCGCCTGCCCGCCCTGGACCCCAGCCGCCTGCGCCGAGGCCGCACCCGCCTGGCCGGCCACCTGCTGCTGCGCACCCACCTGGGCGCTGGCGGCCTGGGCCAGGCGGACCTGAGCGAGCTGGGCCTCAAGCGCTGGGACCTGGTGGCCGTGCTGGAGGTGGACGAGGCCGGCAACGCGGGCCTGGTCCAGGCGGCCCATCTGCTGCCCCAGCCCCAGGAGGGCCAGGACCACCGCCTACTGGAGCCCTTCCGGGCCGGGCAGGCGCCCGAGGACCTCAGCCGCCTGGTGCGCTCCCTGGAGGAGGAGCTGGCCCGCCTGGCCCCGGCGCGGCCGGTGGAGTCCGAAGGCGCGGCTCTGTTGGTGAGCGTCAGCGACCGGCCGCGGGCCGAGGCCGAGACGCGCCTGGACGAGCTGGCCGAGCTGGCCCGCTCGGCCGGGCTGAGCGTGGTGGGCCGCACTGTGCAGCGCCGGCTGCGGCCCGACCCGCGCACCCTCATCGGGCCGGGCAAGCTGCAGCAAGTCCTGGTGCAGGCCCTGCGCGCCGGCGCGGACCTTCTGCTCCTGGACCAGGACCTCACGCCCAGCCAGGCCCGCTCCCTGGCCGCGGCCACCAGCAGCGAGCTGAAGTTCATGGACCGCACCCAGCTCATCCTGGACATCTTTGCCCAGCGCGCGGCCACGGCCGAGGGCAAGCTGCAGGTGGAGATGGCCCAGCTGCGCTATTTGATGCCCCGCCTGGCCAGCCGCGACGACGGCCTGAGCCGGCTCACCGGCGGCATTGGCGGCCGCGGACCGGGCGAGACCAAGCTGGAGATGGACCGCCGCCGGGTGCGCCAGCGCCTGAGCCGCCTGGAGCAGGACCTGGCCCGCCTGGCCCAGCAGCGCCACCGCCGCCGCCAGGCCCGGGGCCGGGGCGGCCTGCCGGTGCTGTCCATCGTGGGCTACACCAACGCCGGCAAGTCCACCCTGCTCAATGCCCTAACCCACAGCTCGGTGCCGGCCGAGAACCGCCTCTTCGCCACCCTGGACCCCACCACCCGCCGTCTGCGCTTCCCCCGGGAGCGGGAGGTGATCATCACCGACACCGTGGGCTTTATCCAGGACCTGCCGCCCGAGCTGCTCAAGGCCTTTGCCGCCACTCTGGAGGAGCTGGCCCAGGCCAACCTGCTGCTGCACGTGGCCGACGCGGCCAATCCCCGGGCCGAGGAGCAGATCGCGGCCGTGGATCATATCCTGGACGAGCTAGACCTGAGCCAGGCCCCCCGGCTGCTGGTGCTTAACAAGGCCGACATCGCCCCGGCCGCGGCCCTGGAGCGGCTGAGCAACCGCTTTCAGGGCGTGGCCATCAGCGCACTGCGCCCGGAGACCCTGCCCGCCCTGCTGGCCCGCATCGAGCAGATGACCTTTGGCCAGCCCAATCACTTGGGGCCGCAGAGGGTGTTTGGGTAATCAAGGAAGGTTATTAGAGTTATTAGCTTGTAATTAACGTTAATAAAACTGTATATCTATTTAATAATTAAAACTAATGTCCATAATAACAAAAGGCGCCCAGTGGGCGACCTCTTGCTACGGCTTGGCTTGGTTTGACCCTGGCTTACTTCATGTCCTGCATGCGCTTGAGGTCCGGCGGGTACACGTAGCGGGGGTCGATGTTGAAGGTCACGGGCAGGCCCCAGTACACCCAGCCATTGACCCGGCCCCGGCTGCCGAAGTGGGGCGAGTACTTCTCAGCCAGCTCGTGCTGCTTGTCCGAGTTGAGCTTCGGCCCCAAAAAGCCGTGCTGCAGGTTGAACACCTGCTTGAAGCCGGCCTGGAACAGGGCGTCGGCCGCCTCGGCGCCCAGGACGCCGTCGGTGGAGAGGATCAGCAGCTTGTCGTCTGGCTTGAACAGGGACTTGGCCACGCCCACGAAGTTGGGGTTGGGCTTGGCGCTGAGCTGGTAGCCGGTGAAGAGGGCCTTGCCGCCGTCATAGCGGCCGCCCTGCACCTGAAAATCCAGGGTGGCAAAGCGCCAAGGGATATTATAGGCCTTGGGCGGGTGGCCCAGCAGGCCGTATTCCAGGCGGGTGCGCACATCCACCAGGAAGGTGGATTTGGGCTCCCCGGCCAGCATCTGGGCCGCCTCCAGCACGCTGATGGTCTGGACCCCGACTGACTTCTCGGCCGCACCTGCCAGGCTGGGCAGCAGCAGGAGGCCGGCAAAGAGAAAAATCAATAATCTGCGCAACATGTCCCTCATCCTGGGCCCAAGCCCTTATGCGGGCAGATAATACGGTCCGAGCACCAAATTGTCAATGCGTAAAAAGGTCTTCCCCGGCTGGCCGCGTTGCCCGGGACCGGGGGATGTGTTATGATGCCAGGCAGCGCTTGATCTTGTTTTAGACTGTTAAATTAGTAGGATAGACGACCATGGCCCTCGAGCTGAACCTCCTGCCCATCCTGGAAGCCGCCTTGGCCCGCGGCGGCCAGATGTCCGAGCTGTTCCTGGAGCGCTCCAGCGCCCTGATGCTGGTCATGGACGACCGCAAGATCGAAAAGGTCATCGGCGGGGTGGACCAGGGGGCTGGCCTGCGCCTGATCTTCGACCTCAAGACCGCCTATGCCTATGGCAACCAGATGGACGAGGCCGGCCTGCTGCCCCTGGCCCGCAACCTGGCCCTGCTCTCCAGCGGCGCTGCGGCCGCGCCCGCCCCGCTGCAGGCCCAGACGCCCGGCCTGCGGCCCCAGATGCGTGAGTCCCCCCAGGGCGCGGCCACCGCGCGCAAGGTGGAGATGGTGCGCGCAGCCGAGGCCGCGGCTCGGGACCTGGACCCGCGCATCCGCCAGGTGCGGGTCATCTACATGGACCGCAGCCAGCAGGTGCGCATCGCCAACTCCCTGGGCCAGGAGGCGGCCGAGGAGCGCACCCAGGTGCTCATGGCCGTGCACTGCGTGGCCGAGGACCAGGGCCTGGTGCAGACCGGCTACGAGAGCGCCGGCGGCCTGGCCGGCCTGGAGGTGCTGGAGAATGAGGACCCGGCCCAGATCGCCCGCCAGGCGGCCCGCCGGGCCTTATTGGCGCTGGAGGCCGACCCGGCCCCAGGCGGGTCCATGCCCGTGGTGCTGCACGCCGAGGCCGGCGGCACCATGATCCACGAGGCCGTGGGCCACGGCCTGGAGGGCGACCTGGTCTTCGAGAAGATGAGCGTGTACGCAGGCCAGGTGGGCCAGGTGGTGGCCTCGCCCCTGATCACGGTGATCGACGACGGCACCGTGCCCGGCCGCCGGGGCTCGGGCGGCTTCGACGACGAGGGCACCCCCTGCCAGAAGAACGTGGTCATCGAGGCCGGGGTGCTCAAGGGCTATCTGCAGGACCGGCTCTCGGCTTGGAAGCTGGGGGCCCAGCCCACGGGTAACGGCCGCCGGGAGAGCTACCGCTTCCGGCCGGTGCCGCGCATGACCAACACCATGATCGCGCCGGGCAAGGACGACCCCGAGTCCATCATCCGCAGCACGCCCCAGGGCCTGCTGGTCAAGAAGATGGGCGGCGGCCAAGTGAACACCATCAACGGCGACTTCGTCTTCGAGGTCAGCGAGGGCTATCTGATCAAGGACGGCAAGGTGGGCGCACCGGTGCGCGGCGCCACCCTGACCGGCAACGGCCCCCAGGTGCTCAAGGACATCGACCGGGTGGGCAGCGACCTGGGCTGGGGCCTGGGCACCTGCGGCAAGGACGGCCAGGGCGCGCCCATCGCCGACGCCCAGCCCACCCTGCGCATCCCCCGCCTGGTGGTGGGCGGCCTGCACCAGGGTTAGTGGTGTCTCCTTCTCCCGTCCGCCTGCTCTGGGATCGCGGCGGGCTGTGGTCGCTGTTCACGTACCAGGCCTGCCGCGACCTGGGCCTGGCGCTCAGGCCCATCAGCGCGGCCGACCTGGCCGCCGGCGGCCTGGCCCACGCGCGCCTGCTGGTGGTGCCGGGCGGCTGGTCCCCCCTCAAGCTCCAGGCCCTGGGCCCGGCCGGGGCCGCGGCCATCCGCGATTTCGTGGCCGCAGGCGGCACCTACCTGGGCCTCTGCGGCGGCGCGGGCCTGGCCCTGAGTGTGGAGCACGGCCTGGGCCTGGTGAACCTGGGCCGGGCCGCCGAGGGCCAGCGCCTGCCCGGCCTGTCCGGGCCAGTGCTTGCTGTGCCAGAACCGGCCAGCGCGGATCACCCCCTGTGGCAGGGCCAGGCCCGTCCCGGCCTGTTTCACGTCTGGTGGCCGGGCCAGTTCGCCGAGCCGGCCTCGCCGGATATCGAGGTCCTGGCCCGCTACCAAAGGCCTGCGCCGGGCCTGTGCATAGCCGACCTGCAGGTGGACCAGATCGAGCCAGCCGCCTGGCCCCAGCTGGAGGCGGCCTATGGCATGGCCCTGGACCCGGCCTGTGTCTGGGGCCAGCCGGCCGTGATCCAGGCCCGCCTGGGCCGGGGCCGGCTGCTGCTCTCCTACCTGCACCTGGACACGCCCGGCTGCCCGGCCGGGGCCCAGGCCATGCGCAGCTTGTGGCAACACTGGCTGGGCGACGAGGCCGCGGCCGCAACCGCCCCTCAGGCCGGACCGCCGCACCCAGGGTTGGCGGACTTAGCCGGCCAGGCGCAGGCCCTATGGAACCTGGGCCAGGACCTGGGCCTGTGGCAGCCGCGGCATCCGGCCATGCCCCTGTGGCAGCGCGGGGCCCGGGGCCTGGAGTTCTGGACCCTGCTGCGCCTGTGCCGGGCCGCGGCCCAAGCCGCAGAAGCGCCAGAGGCGGACGAGATCACTGAGGGGTTAGAGCGGGTCTTAGCGCCGGTTTTCGAACACGGCCCGGCCGTGCTCAGGGCCCAGGCCGCGCGCTTGGCCGGCCAGGAACCGGAGCCAACGGCAGACCAAATCGAGGCGGCCTGGTTCCCCCGGCCCCGGCGCACCGGCGGTGAGCTGGCCGAGGCCCTACGGACACTGGAAGATGGGCTTTTGGCCCTGCTGAACCAGGGCGGCCAAGATTGACAACCGCCCGCACCGATGGTAGAAAAGCCTTCGCGTCGGGACGTGGCGCAGTCTGGGAGCGCACTTGAATGGGGTTCAAGGGGTCGCTGGTTCAAATCCAGTCGTCCCGACCACTTAGCTAAACCCCACCGGCGGTTGGTTCAGGCCAGTCGCCGGTTTTTTTATGCCCTGGGGCTTAGGCCGGTCTCAGTTGCCCAGCCCCAACAGGCTGGCCCCGCCGCTGGCAAAGATGCCGGCGATGCAGCCGGTCATGACCGTGGCCAGGGTGGCGGCCCACAGGGCCTTGAGCCCCAGGCGGCTCAGCTCGCCCAGGCGGCCCGGCGCCAGGGCCCCGAACCCGCCCACGAATATGGCCACCGAGGCCACGTGGGCAAACCCGCACAGGGCGTAGGAGGCCAGCAGGGCGCTGCGGCCGTAGGTCAGGCCGTGCTGGGCCAGGAGCTTGGCCAGTTGCGAGTAGGCCGGAATCTCGGTGACCAGGGCCCGCTGGCCCAGTAGGGCCCCCACCTGGGCCGCGTCCGCGGGCGGCACGCCCATGATCAGGGCCAGGGGATAGCCCAGCCAGCCCAGGATGCTCTCCAGGCTCAGCCCCGGCGCGCCCAGCAGGCCCCCCACCCAGCCCACCAGGCCGTTGGCCAGGGCCACCAGGCCCAGGAAGCTGATCAACAGGGCCACAATGCCCACCAGCAGCTTGACCCCGTCGTTGGAGCCGGTGATCACCGCCTCCATGAAGCCGGCGTACTTGCCCAGGGCCGGGTCCACGGTCTGGCCCGCGGTCAGAGGTTGGCCGGTCTCGGGCTCCATGAGCTTGGCCACCACGATGGCCGCCGGCGCGCTGATCAGGGAGGCGCTGACCAGGTGCCCGGCGATGTTGGGGAAGGACTGGTGCAGGGTGGCCACGTAGATGCCCAGGGTGCTGCTGGCCACGGTGCTCATGGCCGCGGTGAGCAGGCAGAAGAACTCCGAGCGGGTGAAGGTGGGCAAAAAGGGCCGCACCATGCCCGCGGACTCCACGCCCACGAAGATCAGGCTGGCCACGCCCAGGGACTCGGCCCCGCTGCTGCCCAGGCTGCGCACGAACACGGCCGAGAACCAGCGCACCACCCGCTGCAAAATGCCGGCCTGGTACAGAAGCGCGGTCAGGGCCATGAAGAAGATCACCGTGGGCAGGGCCTGCAGGGCCAGGATAAAGCCCAGGGAGCCCGGCTGGCCGGGACCGATGGCCAGGGGCCCGAACAGAAAATGCACCCCGGCCCGGGAGAACTCCAGCAGATTGACCAGGGCCGTGTTCACCGCCACCAGCCCGCTGCGGCCGGCCGGCAGGGCGAACACCAGGGCGCCCAGGGCCAACTGCAGGCCCAGGCCCCAGGCCAGGGTGCGCCAGGCCATGGGCCCGCGCCGTAGGCCGCAGAGCCGGGCGATGATCACCAGGACCAGCAGCCCGGCCAGGCTGATCAGGTTGTAGTACAGGGGCGCCTGCTGCATGCCGCTCTCCCGCGCCTGAACCCGGCGTGATGATAGCACGGCCGGCCGTGCAGGATAAACACCCGGCGTCTTGCTAGGTTCGGCCGGCCTGGTTATAAATAGGCCCCATGATCACCCTGCACAACGTCAGCAAATACTTTGGCAAGCAGGACGTGCTCAGGGATGTGAGCCTGCACATCGGCCCTGGCCAGCGCCTGGGCCTGGTGGGGCCCAACGGCGCGGGCAAGTCCACCCTGCTGGGCCTGATGCTGGGCCAGATCGAGCCCGACGCCGGCCAGGTGTTCCGGGCCAAGGCCCTGCGCCTGGGCTACCTGCCCCAGGAGCTGCTGCATCTGTCCGGCCGCACGGTGCTGGAGCTGGCCATGGAGACCGGCGACCAGCTCAGCGCCGTGGAGCAGGAGCTGGCCGAGGTGCACCAGGAGCTGGGCCAAGAGCAGGACGAGCAGACGCTCACCGAGCTACTGGAGCGCCAGGGACGGCTGCAGTCGGTGTTCGAGCAGTTGGGCGGCTACAACCTGGAAGCCCGGGCCAGCCGGGTGCTGCACGGCCTGGGCTTTGAGCAGGCCCAGTTCCATTGCGACGTGGCCACCCTCTCCGGCGGCTGGCTCATGCGCTCGGCCCTGGCCCGCCTCCTGCTCTCGGCCCCGGACCTGATCCTCCTGGACGAACCCACCAACCACCTGGACCTGGAGTCCTTGCTCTGGCTGGAGGGCTACCTGGTGCAGAACCCGGCCTCCCTGGTGCTGGTCAGCCACGACCGGGTGTTCCTGGACAAGGTGGTCAACCGCATCGTGGAGCTGGAGGAGGGCCAGCTATTCACCTACGGCGGCAACTACAGCCAGTTCGAGGAGCAGCGCCAGCGCCGCCGCCAGGCCCAGCAGGCGGCCTTTGACAGCCAGCAGGAGCGCATCAAGCAAATCCAGGTCTTCGTGGACAAGAACCGCACCCGCAAGGACCGGGCCAAGCAGGTGCAGGGCCGCCTGAAGATGCTGGAGAAGATGGAGCGGCTCAAGCCGCCCCCCCAGGACCAGGCCATCCACCTGGAGCTGCCGGTCGTGGACCGCTCGGCCAAGGTGGTGGTTGAGCTGATCGAATTGGACCTGACCTACGGCCACAACCCGGTGTACCGGGGCCTGAACTTCCAGCTCCTGCGCGGCGACCGTCTGGCCCTGCTGGGTCGCAACGGCGCGGGCAAATCGTCCCTCCTGCGGCTGCTGGCCGGCCTGGTGCGGCCCCAGCGCGGCCGGCGCCTGGTGGGCGGGCGGGTGAAGATGGGCGTGTTCTCCCAGCACGCCCTGCAGGACTTGAACCCGGACAACGACGTGCTGAGCGAGCTGGGCAGTGTGGCCGGCCTCATGCCCCAGAGCCAGGCGCGCACCCTGCTGGGCACCTTCCTGTTCCACGGCGACGACGTGTTCAAGAAGGTCAAGGTGCTAAGTGGCGGCGAGCGCTCCCGCCTGGTGCTGGCCAAGCTCCTGGTGCAGGCCCCCAACCTGCTGCTGTTGGACGAGCCCACCAACCACCTGGACATCGCCAGCCGCAAGGTGCTGGAGGCGGCGCTGGCCGACTACCAGGGCACCATAGTGCTGATCAGCCACGACCGGCACCTGATCAATGCCGTGGCCAACAAGGTGGCCTACGTGGAGCACGGCCAGGTGACGCTGCTGCCGGGCAACTACGACGACTTCCACCGCCTGTGGCGCAACCGGCTGCCCGGCTCCGACGCCGAGGCCCCCGCCAAGGCGCCAGCTCCACCAACCCCCCAGACGCCGGCAGCGGCGCCGCCCAAGTCCCCGGAGGCGTCCCCGATCTCGGGGCCCAAGACCGCGGCCCAGAAGCGGGCCGAGGCCCAGGCGCGCAACGAGCGTTACAAGCGACTCAAGCCGCTGCGGGAGAAGGTGCAGGCCGTGGAGGTCCAGGTGGAGGCCGCCGCCGCGGAGTTGGATAAGCTGGTGCAGGAGATGGTGGACCCGGCGGCCTTTGCCGACGGCGAGCGCTGGTCGCGCCTGACCAAGGCCCACGCCCAGGCCCAGGAGCGGGTGGAAAAGCTCACCGCCAAGTGGGAGAAGATGGCGTTGGAGCTGGAAGCGCTGGAGCAGGAAGACTAGGGTCTGTCGACATTAATAATGATTTGGAGTAAAGTTGCATAAAGGGAGGTCTTTATGCAGCGACGCCATGCACTGAGGGACGATCAGTGGGACAAGATCAGAGACGCCCTACCTGGGAAGGA
>JBFMFU010000089.1:0-38780 GCA_040751985.1 Thermodesulfobacteriota bacterium
ACACGCCGAAACGGCCTGATCGGGGGGCAAGGAAGAGGCCTATACCGGAGTCTTCTCCTTCATTGATAGCCCCAAAAAGGGAAAAATCGAGGCGAGAAATTAAACACGGAATTTATGCATCGGCCTCCCTTCATCATGAGTTTTAAAGGCAGCATCCATGTCGTCTATTGGGTCTATTGATTGTAGTGGAGTACCTCTTGATGTTGTATTGTCTGGATTCCTTCCCCTGCTCCATCTCTGCCCTCCGTAATTTCCATACGCTGGCCCGTCCAACCATGAACGGCCGTCATTGCACCAGGTAAGCCCGAACAACTCCTTCCTGCCCTGGTGGTAGTACTCGCTTATCTGAGGACCCACGGGCTGCTGTGAGCGGCTGCCTTGGCCGGGACTCTCCCTATCCGAATTGGCGGCAGCCCTCCTGGCCGCTGCCCGGGCCTCCTCCCGGAGCATGGCCGCGTGGTCCATGATGGGGTCGAGGGTGCAGTCGCAGTTAGGATGCAAGGGCAGGTTCGGCATGTCTTGCACAGAGGTTTGCGCGGCAGTGGGATAATAATAGAACTCCTTGCCGTGCAGACTGGCGCAGAGTTGGCAATCATTGCGCCCCCGGCCGCTTACCCAGCGCCACCCTCTCAAAAACTCGATGCCGCCCAGCTCCATGGCCTGACCTCCGTTCGCCCCTCGGAGCGCCCGAGGGTACTAGAGGTCCTATAGCCAAGGCCGCAGCACCTGCCTATTAAGCTAGTTCAGGGTTTTTCCTCACCACCCTCCCGCCGCACCACCAGCGATGAGCATCGGCCACCCCCGCCTGCACCGGCCTCCTACCCCTGGCAGGCCACGGCCTCGATCTCCACCGCTGCCGCCTTGGGCAGGCCGGCCACGGCCACGCAGGCCCGGGCGGGCAGGGCCGCGCCCTGGGCAAAAAACCCGGCGTAGACCTGATTCACCGCGGCAAAGTCCGCCATGTCCGTCAGGAAGATGTTGACCTTGACCACCTGGTCCCAGCTCAGGCCGGCGGCCTTCAGCACCGCCGTCAGGTTGCGCATGGCCTGGCCGGCCTGGGCCTCCACCCCGCCGCTCACCAACTGGCCCGTGGCCGGCTCCAGGCCGATCTGGCCGGAGAGAAACAGCATATTGCTGGCCCAACGGGCCTGGCTGTAGGGGCCCACCGCGGCCGGGGCCTGATCGCTACGCACCGTACCAGATTGCATAACGCCCTCCATTCATTACGAATTGGCTCTACTAATCCCTTGACAGGCAGGCCCCAGGCTGCTACAAAATCAAGCTTTCCTCAGTCATTCTGGCGTGATTTAAGCACGCCGAGGACGCAAAGGCCAGATGCAAAGCATTCGCCAGCCGCAGGCCAACCTGGTTTTCGACGCCCAGGACATTGCCCAGGGCATCGACGCCCTGGCCCAGGGCCTGCTGGAGCGCCACCCCGCGCCCAACGGCCTGGGGCTGGTGGGCGTGCACACCGGCGGCGACCTGCTGGTGCGGCGGGTGGAGCAGGCCATGGCCCGGCGCCTGGGCCGCCAGGACCTGGGCCTGTCCAAGGGCCTGGTGGACATCAGCTTCTACCGCGACGACTGGTCCCGCCTGCGCCAGGTGCCCAAGCTCAGGGCCACGGTGATCCCCTGGGACGTGGAAGGCCGCCAGATCGTGCTCATCGACGACGTGATCTTCACCGGCCGCACGGTGCGCTCGGCCCTGGAGGCCATCTTCTCCCTGGGCCGGCCGGCCCGGGTGGAGCTGGCCGTGCTGGTGGACCGCGGCCACCGCGAGCTGCCCCTGCAGCCGGACCTGGTGGGCCTCAGCCTGCCCACCCAGCGCAGCGAGTCGGTGAACGTATACCTGTACGACGACCCGGCCCGCGACCACGCCCTGCTGGAGCCCGGCAAGTACCAAGAGTAGCCCCGCCCGCGCCGGCCCCGTTTTCAGCGTAGATATTTTTCCAAAAAGGCCCTTACGGCCTGCTGGCTGGCCTGGGTGGCCTGGGGGTCGTACTCCAGGTGGTGGCCCAGGTAGGTGTGCGGCGGCCGCTGCCGGTCATAGGAGTGATAGGCATTACAAAACACCTGTATAACAACAGGTGTTTTGTTTTTGCGCCCCAAATAGCTCGCCATTTGTTGACAATATTTGGCCGGCGTCCAGTCGTCCTTGGCCCCGGCCAGGATCAGCAAAGGCCCCTTGAGCCGGCCTGGGTCGCTCCCCTTGCAGCGCGGGTACAGGGCGATGTAGGCCACAAAGGCCTGCTGCTTGGGGAAGGCCTGGCTGCTGACGGCCTCCAGCACCCCCGCGCCGCCCTGGGACCAGCCCAGCACGGCGCTGCGCCCCTTCTGCACCCAGGGTTGGCCGGCCAGGTGGGCCTGGGCGTCGTAGGCGTCCTGGGCGCGCTGGGCCGGGCTCAGCACCCGCCTCCGGCAGACGTTGCGCAGGCCGCGCGGCCCCAGGCTGTCCAGCAAAAGCGCTGCGTAACCCCAATCGGCCAGGAGCTGGGCCCACTGCCGGTGGTTTTCCTGGATGCCCGAGCAGCCGTGCAGCAGCACCACGGCCGGGAAGGGCCCCGGCCCCGGTGGACGGTACAGGTCGCCGGTCAGTTTCAGCGGCCGGCCCTGGTAGGTGCTGCTGGCCGGAAATGCAGTGGAAGCGGCCTGGGCCAGGCCAGGCAGGGCCACTATCAACGCCAAGATCAATACCAGGCGGGCTCTCATATGCGGCTCCGCTCGAACGCCAGTTTCACCTAGTTTTATCGCCACTGGGCAGCGTTTGGCTGTTATGTAACAATTATTAGTTAGATAGCTTGTTTTATTAACCTTACAAACAATTCTTTCTTTAACTATTCAATTATTAATGATCTTTTTTATTCTTTCATCCAGCAGGGCATACCGCCGCACCGGCCGGTCCTGCTCCACGGCCCGGCGCAGCGCATTCCGGGTGCCCACGATCACCACCAGCCGCTGCCCCCGAGTCACGGCCGTGTAGAGGAGCGGCCGGTTGAGCATGATGTAGTGCTCCTGGCCCAGGGCGATGACCACGGCCGGATACTCGCTGCCCTGGGACTTGTGGATGGTCACGGCATAAGCCAGGGTCAGGTCGTCCAGGTCCGGCAGGCCATAGCTCACCAGCCCGTGGTCCATCTCCACCGTGAGGCCGTCCGGCCCGGCCGCCTGCACCAGGCCCAGGTCGCCGTTGAACACCTCCAGGTCGTAGTTGTTGCGCACCTGCATCACCCGGTCGCCCGGGCCCAGGCCTTCCTGGCCGGCGGCGCGGGGGTTCAGGGCCTGGCGCAGGAGCTGGTTCAGGTGCTGGCAGCCCATCAGCCCCTTGTGCATGGGCGCCAGGACCTGGATCTCGTGCGTGGGGTCCAGGCCGAAGCGGCTGGGCAGGCGCTTGGTGACCAACTCGCCGATGGTCTGGGCCGCCTGGGCCGGGTCGTTCTGCTCGATGAAAAAGAAGTCGCCCTCGCCGGCCTGGGGCAGCCGGGGCATCTGGCCGTGCAGGATGCGGTGGGCATTGGCCACGATGAGCCCGGCCTGGTCCTCCTGGCGGAATATCTCCTCCAACCGGGCCACCAAGGCCGCGCCCGAGGCCATGATCTGGCGGAAGAACAGGCCCGGCCCCACCGGCGGCAGCTGGTCCGCGTCGCCCACCAGGATCAGCCGGGTCTGGGGCCCGACGGCCGCGGCCAGGTAGGCCCCCAGCCAGATGTCGATCATGGAGGACTCGTCCACCACCACCAGGTCCGCCTCAAGGGGCCGCTCGGTGCCGCGCAGAAAGCGGTTCTCCTTGGGGCTGTACTCCAGCAGCCGGTGCAGGGTGGAGGCCTCCAGGCCCGCGGACTGGGCCAGGCGCTTGGCCGCCCGGCCGGTGGGCGCGGCCAGGGCCACGCTCAGCTCCATGCGCCGGGCGATGGTGATCAGGGCCCGCACCAAGGTGGTCTTGCCCGTGCCCGGCCCGCCGGTGAGCACCCCCAGGCCCGCGCCCAAGAGGGTCGTGAGGGACTGGGCCTGGGCCGGCGAGGGCCGCACTTTTAGCTGGTCAGACACCCAGGCCGTGGCCTTGGCGGCCCGCTTTGGCGGCAGCAGGCCGGGCTGGCCGGCGATGCGCGCCAGGTGCTGAGCCGCCACCTCCTCCAGCACCCGCATGCCGGCCAGGTACACCGCGGCCTGGCCCGAGGGCAGGGTCTCCTGCACGATCTCCTGCTGGGCGTGCAGGCGGGCAAAGGCCGGGCCCAGCAGGGCCCGCTCCACGCGCAGCTCGGCCGCGGTGCGCTGCATCAGCTCCTCGTAGGGCAGGAACACGTGGCCCTCTTCCCGGGCCTGGCCCAAAAGATAGAGCAGGCCGGCCTGCAAGCGGCTGGGGTGGTCGGCGGCGATGCCCAGGCGGGCGGCGATCTGGTCCGCGGTGGCAAAGCCGATGCCCCGCACGTCCGCGGCCAGGCGGTGGGGGTTGTTGTTGAGCACGCCCAGGGCGCCGGTCCCGTAGCGCCGCCAGATGCGCAGGGCCGTGGACACCCCCACGCCATGGGCCTGCAAAAAAACCATCAGCTCGCGCAACTGGCCGTGCTCGGCCACGGCCTGGGCGATGGCCGGCGCCTTCTTGGGCCCGATGCCCGGCACCTCGGCCAGGCGCTCCGGGTGCTCCAGGATTATCTCCAGGGCGCCCGGCCCCAGGGTCTCCACGATGCGTCCGGCCAGCACCGGTCCCACGCCCTTGATCAGGCCCGAGGCCAGGTAGCGCTGCACGCCCTCGGCGTCGCTGGGCTGCTTGAGGCGGCACTCAGTAACCTCCACCTGGGGCCCGAACTTTGGGTGGGTGCTCTCCAGGCCCGTGCACTCCACCTCCTGGCCCTCGCTCACTCCGGGCATGCGCCCCACCAGGGTGGTCAGGCCCAGGCGGCCCGACACCTCCACCTTGGCCACGGTGTAGCCGTTGTCCGGGTTGTGGAAGGTGATGCGCACCACCCGGCCGCGCAGTGTGACCTCTTTGGCCTGGCTCACGCGGCCTCCTTTCCCGCGCAGAGCCACTCTAAGGCGCAGTGGCTGGCCGCGCAGTCCGGCCTAGCGGGCAGAGCAAAGGGGTCGCTCAGGGCGCCCAGGGCCGCGATCTCGGCCGCGGCCCCACGCACCCGCGTCTCCAGCGCGGCCAGGTCCGCGGCGCTGAACTCCAGCCAGGCCAAGCTGCCGCCCCGGGGTCCCAGGAAGCACAGGGCCGTGCGCGGGGGCGGGCCGCTGCACCCCCGCCCTCTGTACAGGGCCAGGGCATAGAGGCCCAGCTGCTGGCGGTAGGTCTCGGGCTGGGGCCGGGCCGTGACCTTGTAGTCCGCGATCAACCAGCCGCCCTCGGGCAGGCGCGCGGCCAGGTCTAGCTCGCCCACCAGCTCCAGCTCCGGCCCGCCGTCCTCGCCGGCCAGCAGCATGCGAAAGGGCAGCTCGCGGTGCAGGTGCTCGGGCAACACCGGCGCCAGCAAAGCGGGCAGCTCGGTGTCCCAGAGGCCGCGCGCCAGGGCCAGGGCCCGCTCGGCCAGCCCGGCTGCGGGCTCCAGGCGGGCCAGGGCCGGCTTCAGGCCATCCGGCCCGGCGGCCAGGTCGCAGTTCTCCAGCAGGCCGTGCACCAGGCTGCCCAACTCCACGGCCTGGGCCAGGCCGCCGCTGCCTGGGCCCGGCAGGGCCGCGGTGTCCAGGCCCAGGCGTTGGGTCAGGACGTACAGCCGCGGGCAGGCCAGGAAGTTCTCCAGGCCCGAGACCGACTCCCGCACCCGGCCCAACGCCACGGTCGGCCGGCGCAGGCAGCGTTGTATAACTTGCCGCGCTTCAGCCTGGGCCGGGCCAGGCTCGGGCGGCAGCAGCCCCGGCCAGGCCTGGGCCGTTGCCTCCGGTTCTGGCGCGGCCTCGGCCAAAAGACCCGCCGCATCCGTCACCCGCATCGCCTGGTCGGCCAGGACCATGTCCTGCACCCACTTGGACCAGCGGCCCTGGCTCTTAGCGCCGTTGAGGCAGAAAACAAGCTCCTGCTCGGCTCGAGTGCAGGCCACGTAGAACAGGCGCGCCGCCTCGGCCTCGGCCACGGCCTGCTCGCGCTGGCGCAGGCGTCGGTGCAGGGGCGACTTGAGCCGCGCGCCGCTGGCCGGCTCCAGGGGCGCTGGCGCCAGCAGACCGCCTGGGCCCAGCGCCGGCGGCCCGGTATTGCCGGGCTCGCTGCCGGCCAGGTCGGCCAGCACCACCAGGGGAAACTCCAGACCCTTGGCCTGGTGCACGGACATCAGCCGCACCACCTGGGCCTCCTCGCCCAAAAGCGGGGCCTGAGGGTCTTGGGGCGGTTCCGCGGCCAGGCGGGCCAGGCCCGCGGCAAAGGCCTCCACCCCGCCGGCCAGGCCGCCGTTAGGCTGGCGGGCGATCTCGATGAGCTTGCGCAGGTTGGCCGTCTTCTGGCTGCCGGCGCTGGTGCCCAGGAGCAGCGGTATGAGGTCGTTCTCCTCCAGCAGCCAGGTGATCAGCTCCGCAGGCCGCAGCCGCCGGGCCAGGCCGCCCAGCTCCCGCTGCAGGCGCCTGGCCTCGGCCAAACGGCGTTGCTGGTCCGCGCCGCACCAATCCGGCAGCGGCTCGCTGCCAGCCAAAGCCGCGGTCAGGCGCAGGCTCTCTGGCGGCCGGGGATGGGTCAGGGCCAGCAGGCTCTCGTCGGACAGGCCCACCAGGGGGGAGCGCAGCCAGGCGGCCAGGGCCGTCTCCTGGCCGGGGTCCAGCAGGGCTAATAGGCCCGCAGCCAGGTCGCCGACCTCCGGGCAGGCGTAGAAACCGCGGCCGCGCACGGTGTAGAAATCAACGCCCGCCTCGCGCAAGGCCTCCTCGTAGATCTCCACCGAGGTCAGCCGCCGGAACAGGATGGCCACCTGGCCGGGCTGGTAGCGGCCGCTGGCCAGGGCCGCGCGCAGCCAGGCGGCCAGGGCCCGGGCCTCCAGCAGGCGCCAGGCCGCCACGGGCAGCTCGGCCACGCCCAGGCCGCGGCAGTCCAGCACCTCTACCAATCGCGCCTGAGCCGCATCTTCCTGGCCGGCGGCCGGCGCCTGAATGTCGTCGTCGCGGAAATCCACCCAGGATTCTGGCGCCGACTCTCGCCTTTCCCCGACCGCGAAGACCTGGGCAAACACCCGGTTGAAAAAATGCACCAGGGCCGGCTGAGAGCGGTAGTTATTGGGCAGGGCCTCCACGCTGCCCGCGCCGGCCTCGAAGCGCCGCATGGTCTGGTTGAACACGGCCACCGCCGCGCCGCGGAAGGCGTAGATGGACTGCTTGCGGTCGCCCACCACCATCAGCCAGGGCCGCTCGCCGTCCTCATCCGCCGCGCCGGCCAGCAGCTCCACCAGCTCGCCCTGCACCGGGTTCACGTCCTGGTACTCGTCCACCAGCAGGGCCCGCCAGCGCTGGCGAAGCTGAGCCCGCACGCCGGGATGGTCGCGCAGCAGGTCCCGGGCCTTGATGAGCAGACTGTCAAAGTCCAGGGCCGCGCGCCGCGCCCGCTCCTGCTCCAGGGCCGCGGCCAGGTCCTCGGCCAGGGACAGAAGATCGTCGGCCAGTTGGGCGGCAGCGGGAATGGCGGCGGCGGCGACAGTCTCCTCGGCCAGGGGCCGCAAGGCCTGGCGTATTTTGTTGGCCGCGTACCAGTTGCCCTTGGTGAGTCGGTCTAAGTCAGCCAGCGCCGGGCCGGGCACCGGCTGCTGGTTCAGCTTTGCGCGCAGCTCGGGCCAACGCGTCAGCAGCTCGCTGATGATGCGGCCGTAGCCGGTCTGTAAATTGACCGCGCCGCTTTTAACCAGCAGGGCCAGGTCAGCCAGCAGGCGGCCTATCTGCTCCAGCCGTTCACCACCCTCTTCTAGAACCGCCGCGTGCTCCTTCGCTGTAACCTCTCTGGCCTGCTGCGGCGAAACGCCCATGGTGGACAGGCTGCGCTGCAGCCCGGCCAACACCTCCTCCAGGCCATTGCCGCCGCTCAGGTAGTGGTGGCTCAGCACCCGGGCCAGGCGCGGGTCCTGGGCCTTGAGCCCGGCGCGCAGCAGATCCTGTATGGTCTCGCGCAGCAGGTCACCGTACTGCTCCTCGTCCAGCACCGCGAAGTCCGGGTCCAGGCCCAGGACCACGCCGTGTTCGCGCAGCAGCTGCGCACAAAAGCTGTGGATGGTGCTGATGGGCGCCCAGGCCAGGGCCGCGGCCTGGCCCGAGCGGCCGCCCAGCTCCCGCAGGATGCGGCCTCTCATCTCCGCGGCCGCCTTCTCGGTGAAGGTGATGGCCACGATCTGCTGCGGCTCTAAGGCCGGCCAGCCGTCCCCGCCGGCCAAGAGCGCGGCGTAGGTCTGCACCAGGCGGGTGGTCTTGCCTGCGCCGGCCCCGGCGGTCAGGCAGAGGTTGGGTCGCCGTAGGCTCATGCCTCGCCTCCCAGGGCCGCGGGGTTGACCCGGCTGCGGCAGACACCGGCCAGGGTGCAGTAGGCGCAGGCGTCCTTGCTGGGCTGGGCCACGAAGTCGCCGCTGCTCAGGCGCTGCCACAGGGCCAGGATGCCGTTGAACAGGTTGGGCTGGCCCGCGGCCAGCATCTGCTCACGCTGCCCGGCGTCGCTGGCAAAGAAGGGATCGTCGGCCGCGAAGTCCTGCGCCATTGGCTCGAACTCGGTGCGGCGCGTGGGCACCACCCGGGCCTGCATGCTGTCCGCGGCCTGGCCGAAGAACTGGCGCGCCGCGGCCAGGTAAACCGGCACCTGAAAAGCCGTGGCGCCCAGGTCCTCCGCGCGCAGCGGGCCGGTGATGGCGTTCTTCAGGCTGGCGTGCTTGTAGTCCACCACCCGCAGCAGGCCCGGCCCCTGGTCCAGGCGGTCCAGGCGGCCGTGCAGCAACAGCTCGCCGCCCTGGGGCAAGGGCACGGCCAGGCCGCCGTCATTGCCGCCCAGCTCCTCCTCCACCCGCGTGGGCCGCAGGGGGGTCATGGCCTTTAGCTCCCGCGCCACCACCACGGCCAAACAGCGGCGCAGCACCTGCTCCCGCGCGCCGTGCACCAGGGCGTGCCCGCCCAGCTCGCTGCGTGTCCGGGCCAGGCAGGTCTCCAGGCGCTCCTGCTGCTGAGCCGCGTCCCAGGCCGGGTCGAACTCATCGGGCCGGAAAAATTCGGCCAGGGCCCGGTGCACCCAGCCGCCCTCCTGGCTGCGCTCCAGGTCCCAGCCCGGCTCCAGGGGCTCGGGCAGGTCCAGCAAGCGGCTAAGGAACCAGCTCAGGGGACAGGCGGCGTAGGCCTCCAGGCTGGATGGCGACAGCCGGCGGCGGGCCGGCGCAGCCAGCAGCGCGGCCAGCAGCTCTTGGGCCTGTGCCGAGCGCAGGCGACCGTCAAAGGGCCCGGCCTGCTCCAGGCGCGCGGTCTCGGCCAGGGCCTCCAGACGCAGGCGGTGCTCCTCCACCTGGGCGCGGCGGGCCAGGTCCTGCCAGCGCTGGGCCGCGGCCGGCTCCTGGGCCAGGCCAGCCAGGACGGCCTGGGCCAGGGCCGTGTCGGGCTGCGGCGTGGGCGACGGCCGTAGCAGGGCCTGGGCCAGGCCGCCCCATAGCGCTCTCGGCTCCAGGCAGCGCTCCAGGGGCGGCAGCTCGCCGAACACGGCCCCGGACGCGCCCTCTAGCACCTCGGGCCGGCCCAGGGCCTGAACCAGGTCGCTGAACACCAGGCTGGGCTCGCTGGGCGCGCCGCTCTGGTCCGCGGCCGCGCAGGTGAGCATGGCGCTGTCTTGGGCCGCGGCCAAGAGCCAGGTCAGGCGCAGCACCTGGCCGCCGTACTCCTCCTGGTCCGTGCGCCACACGGGCAGGCCGGCCGCGCGGCCCAGGGCCAGGCGCTCGCTGCTGCTGAGCAGGTGCAGGTCGCTGGGCCGGGCCGGGAACTCGGCCTGGTTCAGGCCGCCCATGAGCAGGTGGCGGAACGCGCAGCCATGGGCGTCCTCCAGGCGCAGCACCTTGATGCCGCCCCGCGCCCCGCCGGCCGCGGTCAGCTCATCCTGCTCCAGGGCTTGGCGCAGCAGGGCCAGTAGCCGGCCTGGGCTCAGGGCTGCGCCCTCTCCCACCTGCTCCGCGGCCCGGGTCAGGCCTTGCAGGGCCCGGCGCAGGCCTTGCAGGGAGCCCAGGTCCCGGGCCAGGACCTGGGCCGGCCAGGCGCCGGGCTCCAGGCCGCGCAGCAGAGCCGGGGCCGGGTCCAGAAGGTCCAGCAGGCGCGTCACCCGCTCCACGTACTGGCCCAAGGGCTGGGGCCGGTCCAGGGGCGCCAGCCAGGCGGTGAGCGCCGCGCAGGCCTGGGCCAGGCGCTCCAGGGACCGGGTCTGGTCCGGACGGCCGGCCGCCACCCGTTGCAGCCAGACCTGCACCGGGGTCTCGCGGGCGTCCACGTAGCCAGCCATGGCCAGCAGGCGGCCGGCCCCCTGCGGCCAAGGCGCCTCCAAGCGCCGGGCCAGGGTCGCGCCCAGATAGGGCGAGTCCCAGACCCGGCCCAGATCCACCCGGCGGTAGCCCTTGGGCGGCAGGCTGAGCAGGTCCAGCATGGCCTGCGCCAGGGGCGTGGAGGCCAGGGGCTCAGGCCGGCGGAAGCTGAGCGGCAGGCCCAGGCGGCCGGCCACGTCCGCTGCCATCTGGCCATAGAGCGCGAGGTTGGGAAAGACCAAGGCGATCTCGTGCGGCCGCGCGCCGGCCTGGATCAGCTCCAGAGCCCGGCCCAGCAGGGCCTCCACCTCGGCGTAGCGGCCCGGCGCGCGTAGCAGGGTCAAGGCCTCGCCGCCGGCCGGCGCGGCATCCGGCCTCCACAGGCCCAGGGCCAATGCGGCCAGAGGGCCGCCTAAGGCCTCGCTGTCGGGCCACATCGGCTCCACCCGTTGCTTGGGATCAGCCTCCAGGGAGCGGGCCGTGGCCTCCAGCAGATCAAAGACCGCCTGCTCCGCGCCCAGGGGCGGGGTCAGGGCGAACTCCACCCTCACCGGCACCCGCCCGGCCAGGGCCCGCAGCAGGCGCAGCTCCGCGGGCAGCAGCCACAGGGCCCGTTTCACCTCCAGGCCCGGCCACTGCTCCAGCAAGGGCAGCCGGCCACCTCCGGCCAGGAAGCGCTCCAAAATCGCCAGCTGGTCCGCTTCGTCCAGCAGGCCCCGCTGCTGCAAGGCCTGGTTGTAGGCGTCCAACAGCAGGGCCAGGCCGCGCCGCCGTGTGCCGCCAGGTCCGTCCAGACGCTCCAGGTGCCCTGGCTCCAGGCCCGCGGACTTGAGGCCCACCAGCAGACGCCACAGGCGGTGCGGGAAGCGCCGGCCGCGTCCCAGGCCCAACAGCAGGGGCTCGCGCGCGCCCAGTTCGCCCAGCAGGTTTTGCACTAGCAGGGGCCCGGCCAGCTCGGCCAGGGGCCGGCCCGTGGTACGCTCCGCCGGCAGCTCGGCCCACAGCCGCGCGAGCAGGCTGTTCATTCCGTGAAAGGTGTAGAGGTGGCTGTGGCCCAGGAGCAGGCCGCCGGGCGAGGCCCGCGCCCGGCGAGCCAGCTGTTCCAGCAGGGCCTCGCTGCTGGGCCAGACCTGGGCCGCTGGGCCGGCTGGGCTCACGAGAGCCTCCGGGCCAGCTCCAGCACGGTCCGGGCATAGGGGTCGCTGCGGTTGTAGGTGAGGATCACGCGCAGCTGGGCCTTGCGGCTGATGCCCGGCCGCCAGCCGTGCTTCTGCAGGTAATTGGCCACCGAATGAATGGCGTCGGCCGGCCGGTCCAGGTTTAGCACGCCGTCGGCGTCGCCGTCCACGCCGTAGGCCAGGGCCGAGCTGGGCATGAACTGGGCCATGCCCAGGGCCCCGGCCAGAGAGCCCCGATACTGCCAGGGCGAGACCTTCTGCTGCTGGGCCAGGCGCAGCAGGGCTACTATCTCCTGGCGGGCCCAGCGCGCGCGGCGGGTCAGGCGCTGCTGAGTGGCCTCTTCCTGGAGCTGGTGCCGCCGCTTGGCCGGCCAGCGCCGGGCCAGGCGCGCCTGGGCTGCGGGCGTGTCCAGCACCGCCTGGGAGGCCAGCATGTTCAGCACCCGATGCTTGCCGGTGTAGGCGCCCAGGCGGCTCTCCACGGTCAGGATGGCCACCACCACCGTTACCGGCACCCCGGTGCGGCGCTGGGTCTCTTTGAGCAGCTCCGCGTGCCGGACCATAAAATGTCGGGCGCTCTGCACCGCCTGCTTGCTAAGGAACTGATTGTAGTTCAGGCGGCTCTCGGGCACCGAGAGCATGCGGGCCATCAGGGCGTCCTCGAACTTCAGCTGCGGCGCGGCCAGCAGGCGGTCCACTTCGGCCTGGGACAAACCCTGGGTCAAGAGCAAGTCGCGCAGGGGCGCGAAGACCTTGTCCGGGCGCGCGGCCGCCGCGGCAGCAGCCGCCAGGCTCAATACAAGGCACAGGCTCAGCACCAAGGCCCAAAAATGTTTCCCTGGCACCAGGCTTTTGTTACTCTGATGACGCATCACAGCCGTCCTTTTTCCGGTCCGCAACCCGGACGAGGTTTGCAACTTGGATCGAGTCATCGAATTTCCCGGTGGCCCCGGCCGCGAGCACATTATCACCGACCAGCCCATGCGCCTGCGTTGGGGGCCCTGGCGCGTCAACCGCATCATCCAGGTGCACGTGGGCGCCGCCGCCCTCTTCGAAGACTTTCGCAACGACTGCCTGCGCGAGGGCCGCGACCCCTCGGGCCAGATGCCGCCCCACTTCAGCCTGGAAGGCGGCCTGCAGGACACGGCCCTGGCCCTGCTGCGCCACCGGGCCGACGCCCAGGCCCAAGCCCAGATATGCTACCTGGCCTCCCTGCTGGAGGCCCTGTTCAACGCCCCCTCGCCGGTGCTGCGCAGCGACCTGATCCGGCGGGTGTACCAGGAGGTGGAGGGCCTCTCGGCCCGGCTCTCCCTGCGCTGGCGCGGCGGCGAGAGCCGCTTCATCCTGCCCGTGAACCAGGACGCGGCCGACCCGCGCCGCTTCGAGCGCACCGTGGCCTCCCTGTCCACTCTCCGCGAGTTCCTGGACACCATCCAGGCCCTGTCCCAGGAGCGCTACCGGCTCCTGGTCCGGGAGTATGTATTCTACTACCCCCTGCGTCTGCGCCCCCTGATCTCCTGAGCCGGGCGCTAAAAGCTGCGCCAGGCCGGCCGGGCCAGGAGCAGCGGGTCCTGCCGGGGGTCGCCGGCGCAGGCCAGCAGCCAGGCCCGCGCGCCCGGGAAGACGCCGCCCAGCTCGTGCGCCAGGCCCAGGGCCTGAGCCGCCTGGCTGGTGGCGGCCTGGAACACCAGCTCCGGCGCCACGCCGGCCTCCAGCCAGGCCTCCATCTCCAGAAACGCGGCCCGGCCGTGGGGTAGGCCGTAGGAGCCCGCGTCGCTGCCCAGCACCAGCCGCACCCCCAGCGCTACCCCCAGCCTGATCTGCGCGGCCTGGCGGTCGGCGATCTCTTGCAGCCTTTGCCGCTGGGCCGGGTCGTGGCGGCCCTCCGGGTCCTGGGCGTGGGCGCGCACCGCGGCCAGGGTGGGCGACCAGCTCACCCCGCGGCTGGCCATTTCCTGCAGGGCCTGCCGGCCCAAGAAGAAGCCGTGTTCCACGCCCTGCACCCCGGCGGCTAAAGCCGCGCGCACCGCCTCTTCGCCGCTGGCATGGGCCGTGACGCTCAGCCCGGCCCGGCCTGCCGCCTTCACCGCAGCCCGCATCTCCTCCGGGCGCAGGGCCAAAGGATGCAGCACCTGGCCTGGCTGGGCGAAGTCCAGCAGGCCGCTGGCGAACAGCTTGATGACCCCGGCCCCGGCCCGCACCCGCGCGGCCACGGCCTGGGCAAAGGCCTCGGCCCCGGCCAGACCCTCGGCCAGCCAGGAGCCGCCCGGCCCGGCCGCGCCCAGGGCCGGACCCGCCACCCTGAGCAGCGGCGGCGGCTCCTTTGCCAGCGGCGTGGGCAGCCGGGGCGGGTGACCCAGGTCCCGCAGGGCAGCCAGGCCCGCGACCCGGCCGGCGGCCAGGTTGGCCGCCGGCGTGCCGCCCAGGTGCAGATGCACGTGGGCGTCCAGGGGCGCCGGCGCCAGCCACAGGCCGGGCAGATCGCGCCTGGGCGCGCCGGCCGCCAGGGCCTCCTGGCCCAGAGCCCGCACCCGACCGCCCTCCAGCAAGACCGCCGCCGGGCCGGAGAAATCCCCGGCCCCAGCCAGGCCTGCGGCCAGCAGGCACAAGGGTCGTGCGAGGTCGGCCGGCAAAGACTATATGGTCAGGCGCTGCACCAAAGCGGCGAACTGGGCGCCGTAGCGCTGAAGCTCGGTCAGCACCCGCTCGTCCGGTTCGCCGATGGCCAAGGTCCCCAGGTGCCCGCCGAAGCGCAGGCCCTGCACCACCATGCCGTGGATCAACAGGGCCGCGTTGAGCGACAGCAGGGCCAACTCGCCGCAGCCGCCGATGCCGCCGGTGGAGACAAAGGCCCCGCCCGGCTTGCCCTCCAGCTCGCCCTTGCCGAAGAGCTTGATGGACTCATCCACAAAGGCCTTCATGGGCGCGGCCATGCAGCCGAAGTAGCAGGGCGAGCCCAACAACACCCCGTCCGCCTCCTTGAGATCATCCAGGCTGGTGTGGGCCACCTTCTGCAGGCTGACCTGGCAGCCGGCCTCCTGAATGCTCTGGGCCAGGGCCTCGGCCATCTTGCGGGTGTTGCCGCCATGGGAAAAATAGACGATCAGCACCTTGGGCATATTTGACTCCCCGTGGCTAAAGGGATACTGAAGAACACGCTGTCTTCGTCGCCGCGGCCGGCTCTCTCGGTCCGGGCCGCGTCCGGGTTCAGGCCGGCCGGTCGCCGGCCGGGTCGTAGGCCGGGTGGCACACGCACAGAAACACCAGCGGCTCATCCGGGCTGGTGCTCTGCACCCACTGCCTGACCCCCGGCCGCACATAGACGCAGGAGTCCGGGCCCAGGGCCTGGCTCTCCTGGCCCAGGTGCATCACCCCCTGGCCGGCCAGTACGTAGTATATCTCCACGAACTCGAGCACGTGAGGTTGGGTGGCCTGCCCTGGCGGCAATGAGGCCCGGGCCAGGCTCAGGCCCGGCGTGGTGCCGTCGTTTTGGGGGTGGATCACCTCGGCTAGCTGGCAGCCGTCGGAGGCAATGAACACGGGCAGGGAGGCGGCCCGCTTGTGAAGCATGGCCTAGGACTCCTCTGGCTTCTTCTCCGGCGGCGCTCCCAGGCTCCGGTTGGCCGCGGCCTTTTGCTCCAGGGCCGACTTCTCGGTCTGGGCCGGGTTGGGCAGGGCCATCTCGCTGGTCACGTGCACCTGGCCTTCCACGATGCCGCCCAGCTCGATGGACAGAGCCCGGCAGGTGAGCGTGCCCTGAATCCAGCCGCTGGGCTTGACGATGACCCGTTCGCCGACCACGTTCCCCTGCACCCCGCCCTCCACTACCAGGGTGTCCTGGGAAAACAGATCGCCGCGGAAAAAGGTGCCGGTGGCCAAAATGGTAAGGGGATTGGTCTGCACGATAAAGGTCTCCCCGCCGACCGGATCAGGACTTGCGCAGCTTGCTGCTCACGGGCATCCGCTGCACCAAGACCAACTCGCCCTGCCGGTCATAAATAATAAACTCCAGCTGCTCCAGGTGCTTGTCCGCTATGGCGAAGCGCGCCTTCAAGGCGCGGTAGCGGCGCACGGAAAAGGGTGCGCCGCGCTTATAGTTCTCGGGCCTTCCCAAGGGGGTCAGGCGGGTGGGCGGCCAGGCCTCCAGCCAGGGGACGCCCCGGCGCTGGCCGCGCAGGATGATGAAAATGTAGCCCTCGGCCTGGTCGCCCGGCTCCTGCTTGTTGGCCACCTCGAAGCGCACCACCAGCGAATTGCCGGATCGGCTCTGCTGCACATTGCGGATTTCCACCCAGGAGACGCTGTCCGGCTCGGGCACCAGTTCCTGGCCCCCGGCGCGGCGGGTCGGCGTTGCGGGCCGGTGGCCCGCGGGCTGCGCGCGGTCCTTGGCGGCGGGCGGGGGCGGAGGGCTGGCCGCCGCGTGCTGCGAGGGCGGTGCGGGCTGGCTGGGGGCGGCTGCGGTACGTGGGGGAGCGGGCTTGTCCGCCGGCTTGACCGCCGGCGCGGCAGCGGGCTTGTCAGCCGGCCGGAGCGCAGGCGCCGGCGCCGGCCGCGAAACCACCGGCGGGGCCATGCGCGGGCGGGGCCAGCCGTCCTGCTCGCTGAGCATGCGCTCCAAGACCTGCATGGACAGGGACAGGCGCCGGGTGTCCTTCAAAAGCTTATCCAAGATCAGATGCTGGCGGTAGAAGAGATAGCCGCCCACGCCGATGCTCACCAGGGCCAAGACCAGCAGCGCCAGCAACAGGTAGATGGCCCAGGAGCCCAGTTGCAAGGGCTGCACCGGTCCATCTTTGCGGACCAGCAGAATATTGAAATGCTTCCACACCGGCGCTAGGCCTCCCAAACCATATAAGGGATTATGCCCATTGCGCGCGGGATACGCAACGCCCGTCTAAGAGCGTGGAGATGCGGCCTATTGACCATGCCCGCCGGAGACGGGCTGCCAGTCTTCCCGCTGGATCTGCCAGCGGCCCTGGCGTTGCACCAGCTGCAGGGTCTTCAGGCCCTTGTCCCGGTGGTGGTCGGAGCGGTAATGCTGCACGAAGCTGACCGTGGCCCGGCCGCCGCTGATCTTGATCTTCATATCCACGGTCTTGACCTCGATCTTCTTGTACACCCGGTTCAGGTAGGCCTTGTGCCGCCGCCACTGCCGCCAGTTGCGGTCGCCGCCCCGGAAGTCCTTGGCATAGTAGGCCATGTATTGACGCAGGCGCTTGGACTGCCAGGCGGCCATCCACCCGTCCAGCATCTTCTTGATCTGCTGCTCGGGCGAGCCCACCGCGGCCGGAGCCGGGCGCGCGGCCGCCACCACCACCGGCTTGGGCGGGGCCCAGGAGGCCAGCAGCCGCGCCTGGGGCAGGTCAGCCAGCACCCACTGGCGCTGCAGCACCTTGAGCGTTTGATAGGGCGGGCCTTCCATATAAAACAGCCGGCGCACGGACACCGTCTTTTTGTGCTTGCCCGTCCCGCCCCAGGTCTGGTGCAGCATCAGCACCCACTGGTCGCCCACTCCCCACAGGGCCAGGCCCTCGATCTTGGCCGCGGTGCCTGCGCCCAGCCGGCTCAGGTCCTGGGCCAGGGTCTTGAGGTCTGCGCCCTTGGCGCTGTTCTTCAGCAGGCTCAAAGCTTCGGGCAGGCGGGGCTGGCTGTCGCTCAGCAGACGCAGGTCCAGGGTGCGCAGAAAATCGCAGGCCCGCTCCCGCTCGGCCAGGGTGGGCAGGTCCAGGCGGTCCACCACGATCACCGGCGTGGACTGCTCCCGGATCAGGGGCTCCACCTGGGCCAGGTCCTGGTTGCTCAGCACCAGGCAGCCGTTGGAGCTGCGTTTCTTGAAGCGGCGGTTGCTGCCGTGGATGTAGATGCCGTCGCCCTTGCGTCCCTGCACCTGATCGCTGGCATTGGGGTAGTTCAGGTGCAGGGCCCGGTCGCCGAAGATGGTTATCTTGCGGTCCCGGAAACGGTGGGTGATGAAGTACACGCCTTCGGGCGTGCGCTGGTCGGCCGAGACGGCCTTCTTGCCGTCCTGCCCGCCGCTGGCGCAGGGGTACTCATACTCCAGACCCAACTGCCCCAGGTATTGGAACACCAGCAGGCGCTGGCGGGACTTGTCCACCACCACCAGGCGCGGGTCCGACACCATGCCCTGGTAGCAGTAGACGATGGGCAGGGATTGGGCGGTGCGCACCAGGGGTTGGTAGCTGGGCGGCGGGGCCGGTTTGATCTCGGCCGGCGTGGCCTGGGCCGCCTGCAGTGGCAAGGCCGGCGCGAGAATAGAAACCAAGAGCAGTACTGGGCCCCACCAGAACGACCTGTGCATCCTGGACCCTGCCCCGCGAAAAAGATTTGACTGAGTTTTGCTGGAATATCCGACTGGTACTGACACCTGCCACCCCAAGGACAGCCCCCGGCTTGGGCACTCTGATTTGCTGGTGAGATTAGCACATGTGCAATTGCAATGCAATGGCCCAAAACCATTGTTAAAAGCCTAGCCGGCTTAGATGAGGACCAAAAAATTTTTTCGTACCACGGCAGCCAAAAAAGATTTGACAGCCCTCATGGGGCATGCTAGCTTCGCCTTAATGAATGACAATTCATTCACTTTTTTAGGACCCGCATCGCCCTCTGGCAAAAGAAGCAACCAAAAACATGAATGAACTATCATTCACAGCCGGGGCATAACGGGTCGGCAGGCCCTTCAAGGAGGTTGTTTTTATGTCCCTGAAGATCAAGAAAGTGGGCGTCATCGGCGCCGGCGTGATGGGAGCTACCATCGCCGCCCACACCGCCAACGTGGGCCTGCCCACGGTGCTTTTGGACATCGTGCCCTTCAAGATGCCCAACGCCCTGGCCAAAAAGGGGGTCAAAGAGGATTCGCGCGCCTATCGCAACTACCTGGCCCAGGCCGGCCTGGAAGGCGCGCTCAAGGCCAAGCCGGCCGCCTTCTACGTGCCCGAAAACGCCGAGCTGATCACGGTGGGCAACCTGGAGGACGACCTGGGTCTCTTGGCCGACTGCGACTGGATCATCGAGGTGGTGGTGGAGCTGTTGGAGATCAAGCAGAAGCTCCTCAGCCGCCTGGAGGGCGTGGTCAAGCCCCAGGCCATCGTGACCACCAACACCTCGGGCATCTCCGTGGCGGCCATGAGCAGCCACCTGGGCCAGGGGTTCCAGGAGCGCTTCTTCGGCACCCACTTCTTCAACCCGCCCCGCTACATGAAGCTGTTCGAGATCATCCCCGGGCCCCACACCAAGCCCGAGCTGATCGCGGGCATGGCCGAGTTCGCCGAGAACGTGCTGGGCAAGGGCGTGGTCTTCGCCAAGGACACCCCCAACTTCGTGGCCAACCGCATCGGCGTCTTCGGCATGAGCTACCTCAACCAGCTCATCGATGAGATGGGCCTGAGCTTCGAGGAGGCCGACGCCCTCACCGGCACCGTGCTGGGCCGTCCCAAGATGGCCTCCTACCGCCTGGCCGACCTGGTGGGCCTGGACACCCTGGGCCACGTGGCGGGTAACGTCTACGATGGCTGCCCGGACGACGAGCAGCGGGAGATGTTCGCCCCTGCCGCCTGGCTGCGCAAGATGATCGAGAACAAGTGGCTGGGCAACAAGACCCGCGGCGGCTTCTACAAAAAGACCAAGGACGAAAAGGGCAAGAAGCAGATCCTGGTCCTGGACCGCCAGACCATGGAGTATCGCCCGGCCCAGAAGGTCAAGTTTGCCTCCCTGGAGGCGGCCAAGCAACTGCCTGGCTTCAAGGCCCAGATGAAGGCCCTGTACTATGGCAAGGACAAGGCCAGCGAGTTCACCTTCCGACACGTGAGTGCCGGCCTGATCTACGCGGCCAACCGCCTGGGCGAGATCGCCGACGACATCCTCAACATAGACAACGCCATCAAGTGGGGCTTCAACTGGAAGCTGGGCCCCTTCGAGGCCTGGGACGCGCTGGGCGTGGAAAAATCCGCGGTCAAGATGCGCGAGGCCGGCCTGACCATCCCAGCCTGGGTAGAAGAAATGCTAGCCAGCGGCCACAGCACCTTCTATAAGAGCGAAAGCGGCCAGCGCCTCTACTATGACCGAGCCAGCAAGTCCTACCAGCCCGAGGAGATCTCGCCCAACATCATCCTGCTGCCCTCTCTCAAGGAGCGGAACAAGACCGTCCTGGAGAACAAGGGTTGCAGCCTCATCGACCTGGACGACGGCGTGCTCTGCGTGGAGTTCCACACCAAGATGAACTCCCTGGCCGCGGACATCATGACCATGATGGACAAGGCCTGCGACCTGGTGGAGCAGGGCCAGTTCCAGGGCCTGGTCATCGCCAACCACGGCGGCAATTTCTCGGTGGGCGCCAACCTCATGCTGGTGCTGTTCACGGCCCAGGAAGAGGAGTGGGACGAGCTGGACTGGATGATCAAGAAGTTCCAGGACACCATCATGCGCCTGAAGTACCTGCCGGCGCCGGTGGTGGCCGCGCCGCACCAGATGGCCCTGGGCGGCGGCTGCGAGATCTGCCTGGCCGCCGACCGGGTGGTGGCCGCGGCCGAGAGCTACATCGGCCTGGTGGAGGTGGGCGTAGGCGTGATCCCGGGCGGCGGCGGCACCAAGGAGCTCCTCTTGCGCAACACCTACGAGCGCGTCTTCACCGTGCAGAAGGGCGGCCTGTACCCCAAGCAGATATATCTGCTGCCCTTCGTGGCCCGGGCCTTCGAGACCATCGCCATGGCCAAGGTGGCCACCTCGGCCCCGGAGGCCATCAAGATGGGCATCCTGCGGCCCACGGACAAGGTGGTGGTCAACGCCGACTTCCGCATCAAAAAGGCCAAGGACAACGTCATCGCCATGAACTTGGCCGGCTACACCCCGCGGCGGCCCATCAACAACGTGCGGGTCATGGGGGCTGAGGCCATGGGCCTGTTCAACTACGCGCTCTACAACATGCACAAGGCCGGCTACATCATGCCCCATGACATAACCGTGGCCAAGGAAGTGGCGCGGGTGCTCACCGGCGGCGACGTGCTGCCCGACACCGAGGTGAGCGAGCAGTACCTGCTGGACCTGGAGCGTGAGAGCTTCCTGCGCCTCTGCGGCATGCCCAAGACCCAGGCGCGCATGGCCCACATGCTCAAGACCGGCAAGCCGCTGCGCAACTGATTAGGAAATGAACGGGAGAGGGGCCCAAAAACCAATAATAAGTCGTGCGGGCGCTATGGTGATGCGTTCCTCTCCCGTTCAATATATTTTGCCTGGCCCAACTAGGTAGGAGGATTCTCATGAAAGAAGCCGTGATCGTCGCGGCCTGCCGGACCGCGGTGGGGCGGGCGCCCCGGGGCACCCTGCGCCAGACCCGGCCCGAATACATGGCCAGCGTGGTGGTGCGCGAGGCCGTGGCGCGCACCCCCGGCCTGGACCCGGCCCAGATCGACGACGTGATCCTGGGCTGCACCTTCCCCGAGGCTGAGCAGGGCCTGAACATCGGCCGGGTGGCGGCCCAGAAGGCCGGCCTGCCCGACGAGGTGCCGGGCATGACCGTCAACCGCTTCTGCTCCTCGGGCCTGCAGGCCATCTCTATTGCCTGCGAGCGCATCATGGTGGGCCAGGCCGAAGCCATCGTCGCCGGCGGCGTGGAGTCCATGAGCCTGATCCCCATGGGCGGCAACATGATGACCCTGGACCCGGAGCTGGGCCTGGAGCGGCCCTGGGCCTATGAGGGCATGGGCATGACCGCCGAGAACGTGGCCAAGGACTTCGGCATCAGCCGCCAGGACCAGGACGCCCTGGGCGTGCGCTCCAACGAGCTGGCGGTCAAGGCTATCCAAGAGGGCAAGTTCAAGGACGAGATCGTGCCCCTGATGGTCACCAAACAGCGCCAGGGCAAGAAGGGCCGCTACGAGCTGTATCAGGAGGAGTTCTCCGTGGACGAAGGTCCGCGGGCCGGCACCACGTTGGAGGGCCTGGCCGCGCTCAAGCCGGCCTTCATGCTGGGCGGCGCGGTCACCGCGGGCAATGCCTCCCAGATGAGCGACGCCGCGGCGGCGGTGATGTGCATGTCCAAGGACAAGGCCCAGGCCCTGGGCCTGAAGCCCCTGCTCACCTACCGCTCCTTTGCCGTGGCCGGCGTGGACCCGCGCTACATGGGCATCGGCCCGGTCAAGGCCATACCCAAGGCCCTGAGCTATGCGGGCATAAAGACCGACGACCTGGACCTGATCGAGCTCAACGAGGCCTTCGCCTCCCAGGCCCTGTACTGCATGCGCGAACTGAAGCTCAACCGCGACATTGTCAACGTCAACGGCGGGGCCATCGCCCTGGGCCACCCCCTGGGCTGCACCGGCGCCAAGCTGACCACCCAGCTGGCCTACGAGATGGGCCGCCGGCCCCAGAGCCGCTGGGGCCTGGTGTCCATGTGCATCGGCTTTGGCATGGGCGCGGCCGGGGTGTTCGAGAAGGAAAATTACTAAACCCGCCGGCAGAAAAGCGGCGGACCAACTCTATTTCAAACAGGGAGCCGAGAAAATGGCCGACAAAAAAATCCCCCAGGGCGGCGGATTCCTGCTGGGCCCCACGGACCCGGCGTCGGTGTTCACCCCGGAGGAGTTCAGCGACGAGCACAAGATGATCCTGCAGACCACGCTGGACTTCGTGGCCAACGAGATACAGCCCAACTGGGAGAAGATCGAGGAGAAGGACCATGCCCTGATCAAGAAGCTCATGGCCCAGGCCGGCGAGTTGGGCCTTTTGGGCTCCGACGTGCCCGAGGAATACGGCGGCTTGGGCCTGGACAAGATCTCCACCTGCTGCATCACCGAGGGCATCGGTGGCGCCGGCTCCTTCGCCGTGGCCCAGGGCGCCCACACCGGCATCGGCACCCTGCCCATCGTCTACTACGGCAACGCCGAGCAGAAGGCCAAGTACCTGCCCGACTTGGCCGCCGGCACCAAGATCGCGGCCTACTGCCTCACCGAGTCCGGCGCCGGCAGTGACGCCGTGGGCGGCTGCAAGACCAAGGCCGTGCTCAGCCCGGACGGCAAGCACTACATCCTCAACGGCGAGAAGATGTTCATCACCAACGGCGGCTGGGCCGACACCTTCGTGGTCTTTGCCAAGGTGGACGGCGCCTTCAGCGCCTTCATCGTGGAGCGCGGCTTCCCAGGCGTGAGCAGCGGCGCCGAAGAGAAGAAGATGGGCATCAAGGGCAGCTCCACCACCACCGTGATCCTGCAGGACGCCCAGGTGCCGGTGGAGAACCTGCTCTACGAAGTGGGCAAGGGCCCGGCCATCGCCATGAACGTGCTCAACATCGGCCGCTACAAGCTGGGCGCCGGCACCATGGGTGGCTGTAAGTCCATTCTGGACTTCGCCACCCGCTACGCCAAGGGCCGGGTGCAGTTCGGCAAGGCCATCAGCGAATACGGGGCCATCAAGGAGAAGCTGGCCCGCATGGCCGTCAAAATCTACGCCTCGGAGTCGGTGATCTACCGCACCGTGGGCCTGATCGAGGCCTCCCTCACCGGCGTGGACAAGGCCGCGGCCGACTACGCCGAGAAATCCAGCGCCGCCATCCGCGAGTACGCGGTGGAGTGCTCCATCGACAAGGTGCACGGCTCCGAGGTGCTGGACTTCGTGGCCGACGAGGCGGTGCAGATCCACGGCGGCTACGGCTACGTGGCCGAGTACCCGGCCGAGGGAGCCTACCGCGATGCCCGCATCAACCGCATCTTCGAGGGCACCAACGAGATCAACCGCATGACCATCCCCGGCGAGCTGCTCAAGCGGGCCATGAAGGGCAAGCTGCCGCTCATGGCCGCCGGCCAGAAGCTCCTGGGCGAGATCATGGAGTACTCGCCCATGATGGTGGAGCTGCCGGACGAGCCCCTGGCCCTGCAGGCCCACATGGCCGAGATGAGCAAGAAGTCCGTGATCTACGTGGCCGGCCTGGCCGCCCAGACCTTCATGGAGAAGCTGATCCACCAGCAGGAGATACTGCTGAGGATCGCGGACATGATCATCGAGAGCTTCGCCATGGAAAGCTGCGTCATCCGGGCCCAGAAGGCCATCCAGACCCTGGGCGCGGACAAGGCGGCGCCCTACATCCAGATGACCGAGGTCTACCTGGACGAGGTGCTGCCCCAAATGACCGTGTGGGCTAACGAGTGCCTGGCGGCCATGGCCGAGGGCGACGACCTGCGCACCATGCTCATCGGCGTGCGCAAGCTACTCAAGTACCAGCCCATCAACTCCCTGAAGCTGAAGCGGGCCATCGCCGACCGGGTCATCGAGAAGAACGGCTATCCCCTGAGTTAGAAACTCGCTTAGCCCGCTGGGATGCCGGGCACATAAATGCATCCCAACCTCCAAAAAAAGGCCCGCCGGGTTTCCCTCCCTTTCCCGGCGGGCCTCTTCTATTTGCCGCGTGCCTGGATATTTCCTGCCTTTGCCAGCCATGGCCCGATCGGGTGATACCAAGCCAGCCGCCGCCGTTTATACTGGCGGCATTGTCTGCAAGGAGAGTCTCATGAGCGAGCTAAGACCCGTCTTCGGACAGATCATGGAGGACTACCTGGCCCAGTTGGCCGCCTGCTGGGAGCAGATTGACACCGAGGCGCTGGGGGTTGTGCGGCAGGGCCAGGGCATCCTGGTACCCTTGTTCAACCAGACCTGCGTTGTGAAACGCGACGGCATAGAGACCGGCCAACAAGGTCTGTTGGCGCACACAGTGGGTGTGCTCCTCAGCCGCTATTTGCTGGGTCCTTACGCCGAAATGGCCGCGGGGGGGGCCTGGGTGTCATTTCGGGAGTTCAAGGACTCGGCGCCCTTTCGCCAAGGCTTCGTCAACACCGTGGAGCGCCGCATAGCCGCCAGCCGCTCCGGCGACCTGGCGGGTCTGGCTGCGGCCTGCCTGGCCCTGGGCGGCCAGGAGGCGGGGCCGGAGTTTTCCTATGACCTGCGCCTGCGGCTGCCGGGCCTGCCCCGGGTGCCGCTGCTGCTCTTGTTCAACGACCAGGACAAGGGCTTTCCGGCCCAGTGCTCGGTCCTGTTCCAGGCGGACGCCGCAAGGTATCTGGACATGGAGTGCATCGCCATGCTGGGCATAGTCCTGGCGTCTATAGTGGACCCCAAGGGAGGCTGGCAGGCCTGACGCGCTCGGGCCACGGCCTGGACAACCTCGTCGCCCGGACAAGGCATCCGCCGCTGGTCCTTTCGCCTTGTATCCCCTGCGCCTCCCTCCCCCTTTCCGCCTCTTACCCGACCTGCCAGGTACGCAGGGCTTGTGCCGCGCCGGCCCAGGGGCTATAAAGGTCAAGGCCCATTCCTCTGGCGAGAGAGAGCCCATGACCCGCCGCCAGCCTAACCTCCGCAATCTCCTGATCCTGACGCTGTGCCTGGGCGCGCTGCTGCTGGCCGGCTGCGCCAAAAAAGCTCCGCCCGCGCCAGGCGAGCCGGGCCGGCCCCGGGGCAAGCCCTACAAGGTCTGGGGCACCACTTACTACCCCTACCGGGACGCCCGCGGCTTCCAGGAGACCGGCCTGGCCTCCTGGTACGGCCCCAACTTCCACGGCCGGCGCACCTCCAACGGCGAGCGCTACGACATGGAGGCCCTGACCGCGGCCCACAAGCTACTGCCCTTCAACACCTACGTGCGGGTGACCAACCAGCGCACCGGCCAGGAGGCCGTGGTGCGCATCAACGACCGCGGGCCTTTCGTGGACGGCCGCATCATAGACCTCTCCCGGGCCGCGGCCCGCAAGGTGGGCGTCCTGGGGCCGGGCACCGCGCCGGTGAAGCTGGTGGCCGTGGGCTACCAGCCGGAGCCCAGCGCCCTGGCCCAGGGCCCGCCGGCGCAGCCCAAGGTGTTAAAGCTGGGGCCCTTCACCGTGCAGGTGGGCGCCTTCACCGTGGAGGGCAACGCCTGGCGCCTGGCCGCCCTGCTGCGCAGCAAGTACCCGGACGTGCAGGTGGTGCGCTACGACCGCGGGGACATGGTCTTTCAGCGGGTGAGAGTGGGTCGGCTGGACAGCCTGTCCGAGGCCCAGAAACTGCAAACCCGCCTCCGGGAGGCGGGCTACAGGCAGGCCTTTGTGGTGGCCTGGTAGGACGGGGGTAGTTGCGGGCTAGACTTCTTCTGTGCCGTTGATGCCCCGGCGCAGCACGCCGGAGGTCTTGAACACCACCACCCGCCGGGCGCGCAGTTGCAGGTCTTGGCGAGTCTGCGGGTTGCGACCCCGCCGGGCCTGCTTGTCCTTGACCATGAACTTGCCGAAACCGCTGACCAGCAAGTCCTCGCCATTGGCCAGGGTGGCCTTCATCAGCTCCAGCGTGGTCTCCACCACCTCACGGGCGCGGTTCTTGGGAAGCTGGGTGGTCTCGTATACCTGATTGATGATGTTCTCTTTGGTCAGAGCCAAGCCCACTCTCCTTGCGTTAGTCGAGGATTTCGGCTGGGGGTACGCAGTAAAATAAAAAAGCTATCCGCGAATATCCATAATTCACACAGGTTTGTCAATACCAATTGCATACAAGACCGGGCGCGGCCTAATCAGACTGCCGCTATTGCCGCGGCCGGCAGGGGGATATATTATTAATTCAGTCCGTAAGGGCGTGATAATTTGGGGGCGACATGGTTTCGACGGAGGCAGTTGAGGCCACGAGTTGCATGCCGGGGTCCTATCGGCCCGTTATCCGGTGGGAACTAAAGTAATCGCAGACGATTACGCATACGCCGTTGCCGCGTAACTAAGGCAACCGTCCTCCCGGCCCATTCCTGCGGGGCCGGAGCGGGCGTCGACTAGCGGGATAGGGAACGGGCAGCGCCACGCCGGCCCGCAACCGAAACGCCAGGCGCGGCTGGTCGCAACGAGACCCTGTCCGTGGGGGCCCGCAGCGGTGAGATCAAAGCACGGAATAAGCATGTAGAGGCTTGGGCTGAAAGCTTTCGGACGGGGGTTCGATTCCCCCCGCCTCCACCATCTTCTCAGCCAGCACGCGGGCGCGGCGGGCCGACCAGGGCCAGGTTGCCGCGCCCGCCGCTTTTTTAGACCACGAACTGCTCGATCCAGGCCAGGGAGCGGGCCATGGCCTGCCTCTGGTCCTCCAGCCGGGTCAGGCGGTGGTCGCCGCCGGGCAGCAGCAGCAGGCCCTTGGGCGGCAGGCACAGCTCGTGGCCCCGCTCGGCCTGCACCACCGGCACCAGCTCGTCTTCCTCACCGTGCACGATGTACATGCGCGAGCTGCGGCCTAAAAGCCCCTCCAGGTCATGGCTGGGCAGATCCCGCACCAGGGCCATCAGGGGCGGGAACTCCTCGGACTCCTGCACGGCCCGGCTCAGGGCCGTGTAGTCCCAGGGCGTGGACCAGTGCAGAGAACAGACTGGCGGCTCGATGTCCGCCGCCAAGAGGGCCACCGTGCCCCCGAAAGACGAGCCCATGTACACCAGGGGCAGGTGCGGCCCCAGGCCCCGCATGAGCTGCACCGCGGCCAGGAACTCGTCCCGGCGGCCGCTGAGGGTGGTGTCGGCGATGTCGCCCGGGGAGTCGCCGCAGCCCACGTGGTCGAAGCGCAGGGCCAGGTGCCCGTCCCGGGCCAGGGCCTCGGCAAAGTGGGTAAGCTTCACCGAGTCCTTGGAGGAAAGCAGGCCGTGGGAGATGATCACCAGGGAACGGGCCGGCGCCGCGGGCTGGTGCAGCCGGCCCACCAGCTCCAGATCGTTGTAGGGCACCCCCACGGCTTCTACGGCGCTCATAGCCGGCTCCGCAAAGTATCCCCGCGCAGACGGCCTCTCAGCAGGTGCTCTGGTCTCCATTGCGCCCGGTCAGGGCGCCCCAGCCCAGGCCCAGCCGCCAGAGGTAGTACATGCCGATCAGGGTGGTGACCACGAAGTGGTTCAGCCACAGCACCATGGCATAGGACCCGGCCACGCCCGGGTCGGCGCCCATGAAGGCCAGGGTGGCGGCCGCGGCCAGGTGGAAGGTGCCCACGAAGGCCGGCGCCGCCGGAATGAGCAGGGCCAGGGCCAGCACCACCTCCATGAGCACCCCGGCCATGGGCCCCAGCTGGACCCCGAAGCCCAGGATCAGCACCCAGGCCCACACGGCCAGGGCCCCCCAAGTGAGCAGGGAGTAGAAGCCGATCCAGGCCAGGTCTCGGGCCCGGGTCACGGCCAGGCCGTCGGCAAAGTTGTCGCAGGCGTTCAGCAGCCGCTGGCGCAGCCGCTCCGGCACCGGCCGCAGGCACCAGCCTATAAGGCGGATGGACAGCTGACGCTGCCAGCGCAGGGCCTGCAGCAGCACCAGTAGGCCGCCGAACAGGGCCAGGCCCAGCCAGCCGGCCACGCGCAGGTTGTGGCTGCTGATCAGGCTGCCCTCCACGTGGCCGCTGGGCAGCTTGACGAACAGCAGCAGCAGCAGCAGCATGAACAGCACCGTCAGGCCGTCGTAGATGCGCTCCAGGACCACGGTGGCCATGGTGGCCGACTTGCTCACCCGCTCGCTGCGCCCCAGCACGATGGCCCGTACCACCTCGCCCAGGTGGGCCGGCAGCAGGTTGTTGCCCAGAAAGCCGATCATCAGGGCCGCGAACAGGGGCCGGAAGCGTACCTTGGCCACGGGCAGCATCAGGTAGTGCCAGCGCACGGCCCGGAACACGTAGGAGAGCAGGTACAGGAGCGTGGCTGGAATCAGGTACCAGGGATTAAGTTGACTGGTGGAGGCCAGTATCTGGCTGGGGGACACGGTGCGGAAAAAGAAATAAACCGCCGCCAGGCTGACCAACAGGCCAATCAGATAGTGCTTCCACATGCGCTCGTCGAGCCCTAATCCACGAAGCGGAACTTGATCAGGCACCACAGGGCCACCAGCCCGTCGCGCCAAGTTATCTTTTTGCCCTCCTGGAACTCGCGGCCGCTGTAGGAGATGGGCACCTCGTAGATGCGGATCTTCTTCTTGAGTATCTTGGCCGTGATCTCGGGCTCGAAGTTGAAGCGGTTGCTCTTGATGGTCACGCCGGCCAGGGCCTGACGGGTGAAGAGCTTGTAGCAGGTCTCCATGTCGCTCAGGGTGGTGTTGTACAGCAGGTTGGTCACCAGGGTCAGGAAGCGGTTGCCGATCCAGTGGTGGAAGAACATGTTGCGCCGCTCGCCGGTGAAGCGCGAGCCGTAGACCACCTCGGCCCGGCCCTTGAGCACCGGCCTGAGCAGCTTGACGAAGTCCTCGGGGTCGTACTCCAGGTCCGCGTCCTGCACGACGATCAGGTCGCCGGACGCCTCGGCGAAGCCGCTGCGCAGGGCCGCGCCCTTGCCCTGGTTCACCGCGTGGCGCACCACCCGTATGGGCCGCTCAAAGGGCTTGGCCCGGGGGTTGGGCGCGGTCTGCCCCTCCAGGCGGGCCATGATGGCCGGGCTGTTGTCCGTGGAGCAGTCGTCCACGATGATCAGCTCCCGCTGCAACTCGCCCAGATCCACGGCCTGCACTTGGCCCACGATCTTTTCCAGGTAGGCTTCCTCATTATACACCGGCATGACCACTGACAGAAGCACGGCGGACTCCTTGGACCTGGGGCGTCCGGGCGGCCCCCCTGCGCGGCGCAAGGGGTAAGGCGTTTATATGTCATACTAATCCGCCGGTTTGTCAAGACACAAGCAGCGAATGCCGCCTCCGCCCGCGCGTAAGCAGCCTATGCTACAATCCTTGAACCACCCAACCCCGGCCCAGGAAGGAGCCATGACCGCCGCCCCGCCCGAGTTCAGCATCATCCTGCCCCTGGCTGATACAGGGCTGGACATCGCCCCCTGCCTGGCCTCCCTGGCACGGCTAACGGGGCCGGAGCACGAGACGCTGCTGGTGCTGCACGGCTCGGGCTGCCAGCCGCAGCGAGTGCAGGAGCAGGCCGCCGCGGCCGGGGCCGCGCTGCGGGTGCTGAGCCTGGCCCCCTGTCCGGCCGGCGCGGCGCGCAACTTCGGGGCCCAGCAGGCCCGCGGCCGGGTGCTGGTGTTCAGCCAGGCCGACTGCACCCTGCCCCCGGATCTCCTGCCCCGCCTGGCCGCGCACCTGGCCCAGCCGGGCCTGGTAGGCGTGGGCGGGGCCTGCCGGCCGGCCAACCCGGAGCGGCCCCTGGCCCGCCTGGCCGCCCTGGAGCTGGCCTACGCCCGCCAGATCGACGCCGACCTGGACACACTCAGCGCGGCCTACCTGCGCCAGGAGTTCCTGGCCGCCGGCGGCTTCGACCCGGCCGACGACGCCGAGGGCCTGGAGAACTACGAGCTGTCTCTGCGCCTGCTGGCCCTGGGCCGGGAGCTGATCTTCGACCCGGAGCTGTACGTTAAGCGCCCCCTGCCCGAGACCTGGGGCGGCTACCTGCGCCTGGCCTACCACCGGGGGCGCAACCGCTTCCGCAACACCCTGCACCGCCGCCGCCTGGGCCTGCCCGCGGCCGGCGGCCTGGGCCAGCAGGCGCAAAGCCTGCTCATCCTGCTGGCCTTGGGTCTGCCCTTCGCCCTCTGGCCCCGTTATCCGGACCAGGCCCTCACCCTGCCCCTGCTCTGTCTGCTCCTGCTCTATCCTCTGAACCGCCGCTTCCTGAAGTTCATCTCCGGGCAGGCCCCGGAGCTGATCCAGCGCGCCCTGGCCCTGTGTCTGCTGCGCCCCCTGGCCGCCACCGCCGGTCTGGTCAAAGCGGCCCTGGACCGCATGGGCGGGGGAGGGTAAGCTAAGGCCGGGGCAGGGCCAAACAATGGTTGACACCCGGCCCCAGGCTGCCATATTCAATTTGCTATCCAGACCATTGCGCTGGGGCGCATCCCCGGAAGGTGACAGAGGAGGGCTAGCGTGGGCAAACTGGCCGCAAGTCGACGCATCTGGGTTTTGGCCGCCATGCTTCTGGCGCTGGTCTGGGCCGCGGGACCGGCCGGAGCCGCGGACCCGTTGGCCAAAAACAGGCTCCCCCAAGGCGTGGTGACGCTCCAGCAGGCCCTGAACATGGCTCTGGATTACTCGCCCAACATCCAGCAGTACCTGGCCCTGCTGGACAAGGCTTCCAGCCAAAAGAAAGAGGCCTTCACCTACTTTCTGCCCACCCTGGGCACCACCTACGGCTACCTGAGATACCAGAACCCTCCCGAGACCAGGGTATCCGCTACACCGCTCGTCGCCGGCACTGACGACAACTATTACTGGTCCACCTACCTGCGCCAGCCCCTGTTCACCGGCTTTCGCCTGAGCAGCCAGTACCAATTGACCAGGCTGGGGGTGGACCTGGCCGAGACCAACCTGACCCTGGCCTATCTGGACGTGGCCTTCAGCGTCAAGGAGAACTACTTCGGCTACCTGCGGGCCATCAAGGGCGTGGAGGTGGCCAGGGAGGCAGTGCGGCTTCTGGAGGCCCAGCTCAAGGTCAGCCGGGACTTCTACGATGTGGGCATCATCCCTATCAACGACGTGCTCAAGACCGAGGTCTCCCTGTCCGATGCCAAGCAGGAGCTGGTGCGGGCGGTCAACGCCCAGGCCCTTTCCATGAGCCGCCTGAACCGCCTGCTGGGCCTGCCGGTGGAGCACGACCTCAAGGTGCAGGACATCCTCAAGGCCCACCCGTTGCAGATGGACTACCAGCGCGCCCGTTTGACCGCCCGCAACGAGCGGCCGGAGATCAAGGCGGTGAAGCTGCAGATCCAGCAGGCCGACCAGAGCATTCGCCAGGCGCAGAGCGGATACTGGCCGCAGTTGAGCCTCAAGGCCTCCTACGACTTTGCCAGCGACTCGCCTGATCTGGGCGACAGCCGCTACAACGACGCCACCAACTGGTCGGTGACTACCCAGCTGGACTGGTCCTTCTGGGAGTGGGGCCGCACCGGGCACCAGACCAGCCAGCAGCGGGCCGATAAGCGCCGCCTGGAGGCGGTGCAGCGCAACCTGGAAGATGAGGTGGACCTGCAGGTCAAGGAGGCCCTGCTGGCCCTGCGCGAGTCCCAGGAGAACATCGTTACCGCCACCACCGGCATCAAGCAGGCCGAAGAGAACTACCGCATCACCTTCGAGCGCTACCGCGAGCAGCTGACCACCAACACCGAGCTCTTGGACGCGCAGCTTCTGCTCTCCCGGGCGCGCAACAACTACTACAACGCCCTGGCCGTGTTCAACGTAGCCGAGGCCCGCCTGCAGCGCTCCATGGGGCGCGGCCTGGCCGGCCTGGCCTTCAAGCCCCTTACCCCCGACCGCAGCTTCTGGCCATGATCAAGCTGGAGGCGGTCAGCAAGATCTACCCCGGACGCCGGGAGGCGGCCCTGCAGGAGGTGAGCCTGGCGGTGGCCCCGGGGGAGTTCGTGTATCTGACCGGCCCCTCCGGCGCGGGCAAGACCACCCTGCTGCGCCTGCTCTATGGCGCCGAGCTGGCCAGCGAGGGCCGGGTGCTGGTGGGCGGCACGGACATCAGCCGCCTGCCCCCGCGCAAGCTGCCCAGCCTGCGCCGCCGCCTGGGGGTGGTGTTCCAGGAGTTCCGTCTGCTGCCCAAGCAGAGCGTGTTCGAGAACGTGGCCCTGTCCCTCAGGGTGGCCGGCCTCAAGGGCCCCACCCTCTTGCAGCGGGTGGAGGAGGTGCTGGAGCAGGTCAAGCTCAGCGAGCTGTCCCAGGTGGCCGCCGGCACCCTCTCCGGCGGGGAGCAGCAGCGGGTGGCCCTGGCCCGGGCCCTGGCGCCGGGGCCGGCCCTGATCCTGGCCGACGAGCCCACCGGCAACCTGGACCCGGACAACGCCTTGATGATCATGCGCCTCTTAGTGGGCGACTACGTGGGCGGAGCCACGGTGCTGGTGGCCACCCACGACCCCACCCTGCTCTCCTTGGTGCGCGGCGCCCGGGTGATCCATCTCAACCAGGGCCGCCTGGAGCAGTTGACGTGAGCGGGCTAGCCGCCAAACGCGGCCCCCTGAGCCGGGCCCTGTTGCAGATGCGCGAGGACCTCTGGCTGCAGGGCGTGGCCATCAGCACCCTGACCGTGGCCCTGGCCATCATGGGCGTGTACTTGGTGGTGGCCTTCAACCTGCACCAGTCCCTTATCCGCATGCTGGGCGGGCCCTCCCTGACGGTGGTGTTATCGGCCCAGGCCAGCCCCCAGCGCGGCCACGAGCTGGCCGCCGACCTGGCCAAGCTGCCCGCGGTCAAATCAGCCCGCTACGTGGACCGGGCCGAGGCCCTGGAGCGCTTCCGCAGCCAGCTGGGCCCCCACCGCCGCCTGCTGGACGACCTGCAGGACAACCCCCTGCCCGACACGGTGGAGGTGGTGCTGGCGCCGGGGGTGCAGCCCAACCCGGAGCTCAAGACCCAGATGCAGAGCCGGCTGGACGTGGCCGAGGTGCTGGCCAGCCGGCCCTGGCTGCACCGCCTGGAGCAGGCGGCCAACACCGCCGGCGACCTGGCCCTGGCCCTGGGCATCCTGCTGTTTTTGGGCGTAGTGCTGATGGTCAGCAACACGGTGCGCCTGGCAGTGCACGCCCGGCGGGACCACCTGGAGCTGATGACCCTGGTGGGGGCCACCCGCGGCTACATGCGCCGGCCCTTCCTGGTGGAGGCGGTGCTGCAGGGCCTCATCGCCGCCGCCCTGGCTTCGCTCTTGGTCTGGGCCCTGTCCCTGGTGCTCAGCGCCCCCAGCAAGCTGCCTCTGGGCCTGCAACTGCAACAACTGGTCACCTATCCTCGCCTGCTGCCCCTGGTGCTGGCCGGGCTGGCCGTACTGGCCGGCCTGATGGGCGGCTTCCTGGGGGTGGGCCGCACCCTGCGCCTGCGGGGCTCTTGGTGAGGCGTCTGCTGCTGTCCCTGGTCCTGGGCCTGGCCCTGCTGCCAGGGACGGCGGCCCTGGCCCAGACGCCGCAGCAGGCCCGCCAGGAGCTGCGCGCCAAGCTGGTGTCCCTGCTGGACCAGTGGGAGGCCGCCACCCGCGCCGCCCGCGACCTGCAGCAGGAGTTGAGCCAGCTGGAGGGGCGCATCGCCGCCGAGCAGAGCCAGGCCAAGGTCCTGCGCGGCCAGGAGGCCGAGTTGGCCCAGCAGCTGGAGGGCGTGCGCGCCGAGGAAGGCCAGTTGCGCGGGCAGCTCCAGGAGCAGCGGCAGGTCTATTACCGCCATTTGCGCCTGATGTACCTGCTGGGCCTGGAGGGCGGGCCCAGCCTGCTGGCCTCGGCCGAGGACTTCGCCCAGTACTGCCAGCGCCTGCAGGCCCTCAGCGGCCTGCTGGCCGCCCAGCACCGCCGCCTGGACGACCTCAAGAGCGCCAACCAGCGTCTCGGGCAGGTGCAGCAGATGCTCAGCCAGCGCAGCCAGCAGCTGGCCCGCCTGCAGCAGGAGGCCGAGTCCAGCCGCCGCCGTCTGACCGCCCTGCGCGGCCAGCGCCGGGGGGTGCTCAGCCGCCTGCAGGCCAAGCGCCTGGCCCTGATCGAGAACATCGGGGCCCTCAAGCAGGCCGAGGAGCGCCTGGCCCGCACCTTTGCCCTGCCCGGCCCGACCAGCACCGAGGTGGAGCGGCACCTGCCCGGAGTGCTGGACGCCCGCGGCCACCTGACGCCGCCGGTACGGGGGCGCCTGCTGGCCGGCTACGGGTCCGGCCGTCGAGGCGTAACCATTAAGGCCCAGGGAGGTGCGGTGGTGCGGGCGCCCTGGGGCGGGCGGGTGGCCCATGCCGGCCACCTCAACGGTTTCGGCCAGGTAGTGGTGCTGGACCACGGCCAGGGGGTGCACACGGTGCTGGCCCATCTGGGCCGCATCAGCGTGCAGCCGGGCCAGGAGCTGAGCCCGGGCGAGGAGGTGGGCCGGCTGGACGCGGACGGCCGCCTGTACCTGGAGGTGCGGCTCAACGCTCGACCGGTGGATCCCCGGCAGTGGCTGCGGCTTGACTCTTGACCGTTTGGCGCGCAGTGTATAGTCTTATTTGTTTTTAAAATCTCATTGATTTGGGAGGCTTTCATGCGTGGCCGCACCCTGCGCCTCACCCTGGTGGCTCTGGCCCTGGCCGGCATCCTATCCCTGGTCCTGACCCAGCTGAATCATCCCCCGGCCCGGGCGGCAGGCGACGACGACTACCGTCGCATGCGTTTGCTCACCGAAGTGCTCCACCAGATTCAGAAAAAGTACGTGGAGGACAAGAAGGCCGACGACCTTTTGGTGCAGGCGGTCAAGGGCATGGTCTCCAGCTTGGACCCCCACTCGGCCTACCTGACCCCTCAGGAGTACAAAGAGCTCCAGATCGAGACCAAGGGGCACTTCTCTGGCGTGGGCATCGTCATTACCATGCGTGACGGCATCCTGACCGTGGTTTCGCCCATCGAGGGCACGCCGGCCTACAAGGCCGGGGTGGAGGCGGGCGACCGGGTCATCAAGATCAACGGCAAACTCACCAAGGGCATGACCCTCATGGACGCGGTCAAGTCCATCCGCGGGCCCAAGGGCAGCAAGGTGACCCTGACCATCCTGCGCGAGGGCCTGGGCAAGCTCAAGGACATCGAGATCGTACGCGACGTGATCCCCCTCAAGAGCGTGCGCTACTACCTGCTGGAGCCCGGCTACGGCCTGATCCGGATCACCAACTTCCAGGAGGACACCACCGAGGACGTGATCAAGGCCCTCAAGGCGCTGCAGAGCCAGAAGCCGCCGCTCAAGGGTCTGATCGTGGACCTGCGCACCAATCCCGGCGGCCTGCTCACCGAGGCGGTGAACGTGGCCGACCTGTTCCTCAAGCAAGGCGTAATCGTCTCCACCAAGGGCCGCGAGCCCGAACAGGAGATGGTCTTCAGGGCCACCCGCCGCACGGTGGCGGGCGACTATCCGTTGATCGTGCTGGTCAACCAGGGCTCGGCCAGCGCCAGCGAGATCGTGGCCGGCGCCCTGCAGGACCACAAGCGGGCCATTCTGCTGGGCACCCAGACCTTCGGCAAGGGCTCGGTGCAGACCATCCTGCCCTTGGAGGATTTGGGCGCCCTGAAGCTGACCACCGCGCGTTATTACACCCCCAACGGCAAGGCCATCCAGGCCAAGGGCATCAAGCCCGACGTGGAGGTGCCTTGGGTGGAGCCGCCGGCGAAAAAGAAGTCCAAGGCCGAAGCCAAGGATCAGTCCCTGCGCGAGAAGGATCTGCGCGGCGCCATGCCCCCTGAGGAGACCGGGGCCCCCGCGCCCGAGCCGGCGGTGAAAAAGCCGGACAAGAACGACAAGGGCGAAAGTCTGCAGTATCCCAAGGACCGCCTGCCCCGCGACAACCAGATGGTGCGGGCTCTGGACCTGCTCAAGGCCCTGCAGGTTTTCGCGGGACAAAAGTCGGTCAAGGCCCCCGCCGCTAAGTAGGAGCGCGGGCCGTGCCCCGCCGCTCCAAGGCCGCACGCAAGCGCAAGAAGCCGCGGCGCGGCCAGCGGCCTTGGCGCCGCTGGTGGCTGCCGGCCGGGGCCCTGCTCCTGCTGGGGCTGGGCCTGGCCTGGGGCCTTTATTCCCCAGGAACCCGGCCGCCGGCCTACGAGGAGCCCCCGCCCGCCACCCGCGCCCTGCCCGAGCTGGAGCAGGCCCTGTTCGCGGCCCTGGAGTACCTGGCCGCGCCCGGCTCATTTACCCTCAGCCATTACAACGGCCACCGGGGCGAGATCACCCTGGTCAAGGCCCACCTGGCCGCGGGCCACAGCCTGCGCGAGGCCGAGAACATCATTCGCCGCCGCCTGGAGCGCGGCGGTGCCCGGGTGCGCCGGCTGCCGGCCCAGACCGGCCTGCACCTGGAGGCCAGCCTGAACGGCCGGCCCGCCCTGCGCCTGCGCCTGCTGCCCCCGCGGCCTCGGCCCGCGCCGCCGGCCCCGCCCACGCCCTCTCCGCGACCGCAGGTGGCCCTTTTGGTGGACGACCTGGGCTATGACCTGCAGCAGATGCGGGCCCTAGCCGCCCTGGGCATCCCCCTGACCGTCTCGGTGCTGCCCTTCTCGCCCCACGGCGCGGAGGTGGCCCGCCTGGCCCACGCCAAGGGCCTGCAGGTGATGCTGCACCTGCCCATGGAGCCCCTGGCCTATCCCCAGATGAACCCCGGCCCCGGCGCCCTGCTGAGCAACATGTCCCCTCAGGAGCTGAAGCGCCGCACCCTGGCCGCCCTGGCCAGCGTGCCCCACGTGGTGGGGGTCAACAACCACATGGGCTCCCGCTTCACCCAGGACGCCTCCCTGCTGCTGCCGGTGTTGACCATCCTGCAAAAGCGGGGGCTGTTTTTCGTGGACAGCAAGACCAGCGCCGCCTCCCAGGGTCTGGACACGGCCCGCCGCCTGGGCCTGCCCAGCGCCCGGCGGGGCATCTTTCTGGACAACCAGGCCACCCCGGCGGCGGTGGAGGAGCAGATCAGGCAGACCATCAGCCTGGCCCGCCAGCGCGGGGCCATCATCGCCATCGGCCACCCACATGCCGCCACCCTGAAGGCCCTGCAGAAGTGGGCCCCCGCCCTGCGCAAGAGCGTCAGGCTGGTCCTGGTCTCGGAGCTGGTGCAGCCGCCTGCTATCGCCCGGGCGGGCGCCCGAGCCGGCCGCTGAGCCTGTAGCCGTCAGTGAATTAGATAGGCCAGCAGACGCCAGCCGGCCAGGGCCAGAAGGCCGGCCGCCAGGTCATCGGCCAGCACGCCCCAGGCCCCGGGCAGGCGTTGCAGCCGGCCCACGGGGAAGGGCTTGAGGATGTCGAATATCCTGAACAGGGCCAGCGCCGCCAGCAGGGGCCAGCCCAGGGCGCTCAGGCCATAGAGAGCGGTCAGCATGCCGGCCGCCTCGTCCAGCACGATCTGGCCGGGGTCCGGTTCCGGCCCGAAGACCTGGCGGGCCAGGGCCGCCCGGCCCGCCAGCAGGGTAAGGCCGCATACCAACAGCAGCAGGACCAGGTAGGGCCCGCCGGCCAAGGGCGCCCCGCCGGCGGCCAGCCAGGCCGCGGCCAGGCCGGCCACCAGCACCGAAGCGTAGGTGCCCTGGGGGCCGGGCAAGAGGCCCACCCCCAGGCTCAGTAGCCATCTCAGCAGCACCCGCATGGCCTCTCCCCGGTTCCGGCCGCGCCGCGTGGGCGCAAAGAAGACCCGGCGCGAGCCCTGCGGCCGGCCGGGTCTGATGGCATGCTCAGGCGGACGCCAAGCGCAATACGCCTTCCGGGCTGGGCTGGCTCTCAGGCCAGCTCCGGCAGATCCGGCGCGCCCCCCAGAAACCGCCTATTTCTTGGACTGCTTGGGCGACTGCGGAACCAGGCGCCAGGCCTTGGAACGGCCGCGGGGGCGCTCCAAGGTGAAGACCTCGCCGCCCTTGACGCCGGTGAACTCGCTGAAGTTGGTGATGGTCAGGCGGCCGGTCTTGGTGACCTTGTAGCCCACTGGCTTGGCGGCCGGCTTCTTGCGCGGGGCCTGCTTGATGTCACCGGCCTCCACCATGGCCTGCTTGAGCTGCTGGGCGAACTCCACCGCGGTCATTTCGCGGCCCACGCCCTTGCGGTCCTTGGTGGTGTATTTGGCGCGGATTTCTTGCTCGGAAACACCTTGTTTGACCATTTTTAACATTTTATTGCGATCTTCTTTGCCCCAACGGGAGGACCTAGCCATGGGTTTCTCTCCTTCTCTAGTTAAAGTAACCAGCCGAAATTTCCTTCATGGCAAACATTTATACTAGTAGTGATTGCACTGTGTCAAGCCTATAAACCAATTATTTTTTTTGAAAACCCTTTTTTTATCCCTGTCTCATTTTGGGTGCCTAATAAATTTTTTATGGCCATTTTGCCCACGCTTCCGCCCGCCATAAGAGGCCGGAACATCTTCCTGTTAATTAGATACAAACATCAGACGTAACCTGATTCGTTATCTGCCTTCCCGGTTGCAACATTGGCCCGATTATTCTAGACTAGCCGCGTTGCGCCGGCAGTTTAATCATCAGCAGGACCAGTTAAAAATGTCGTACAAAAGCACTCGCCCCAGCAGACCCGCCGCCAAGGGCGATTTGCAGCGGAGCCGCCGGCCATGATCGCGGCCCTGCAACTGGGTCTGGCCGCCTTGCTGGACGCCCTGCTGGGCGACCCGCCCCATTGGCCGCATCTGGTGCGCCTCATGGGCCGGTTGTGCGCCTGGTTGGAGCCGCGCCTGCGGGCGGTCTTCCACACCCCCGCGGAGCTGCGCTGGGCTGGCCTCTTGCTGGTGCTGGCCGTGGCCGGCGGCTTCGG
>JBFMFU010000009.1:0-51326 GCA_040751985.1 Thermodesulfobacteriota bacterium
CCTCTCCCGTTGCTCACGTTCCCTGCACTGTCTTTGTCTGCGGGCGGCCTCTGCCCGGACCTCTCTGTCTCTCCTCTCCTGCTCTTTGCGCTCCGCCTCGGCCTGTTCTCTCTCTTTTTGTCTTTTCTGCTCAACCTCCAGAACCTGCACAAGCGCCGCAGACAACTCTCCCGCCGTCTGGTAACGGTCTCCAGCCTCTGCCTGAAGGGCCTTGTCTATCACTTCGTCAAGATCGGACGGTAGCCCCGGCACCAAATCGCCGGGAAGCTTGAAGCGTCCCTGAGGTATCTTGCCCGTCAGCATCTCGTAAAGAACAACCCCCACCGAATATATGTCGCTGGCAGGACCAACATCCCGGGACGCTGACAACTGCTCCGGCGACATGTAGTACGCCGTACCCATCGAAAGAGCGCTGCTGGTCAGCTTCGACGGCGAAAGCATCTTGGCCAGCCCAAAATCCAACACCTTCACCCGCCAACCAGGATATTCCCCCGTAACCACCACGTTGTCAGGCTTCAGGTCCCGGTGAATCACCCCCTGCCCGTGCGCGTGCTCCAAGGCCTGCAAAACCTGACCCACAACACCAACCGCCTCCCACAGAGAGAAAAGCTTGCCCGCCGCTCTGCGCTCCTCCAAAAGCGCCCGCAGGGATCGGCCAGAAACGTACTCCATCGTGAAAAAGCTGCGGCCTGCTTCTTGGTTCAGGTCATAAACTTTTACTATGTTGGGATGGGTGAGAGCCCGGGCAGCCAAGACTTCCTGGGCAAACCGCTCCTGGGCTTCTGGCAGGGCCACCAGCTCCGGCGATATCAGCTTCAGCGCCACCTCCTGGCCCTTGAGCAGCCGGTCACGCACCAGCAACACCTGCCCCATGCCCCCCCGGCCAAGCTCGCGCACCACCTCGAAACGGCCCGCTATCACCTCCCCATCGCCCAGGTCCGACAAAGGCGCGAATCCGCCATCATGCACTACAGTCTTGCCAAACAACGGGCCCGATAGCTCCAACCCGCAAAACCCGCAACGATCCGCACCCTCAGGATTAACTTTTCCGCATTGTGAACAGCGCATGGCTCAGGGTAGAAACTCCTCCACCGACTCCACGTCGATGCCGAGGCTTGCGGCCTCTTCCCGGTTGGCTTTGATAAATGCCTGGAGACGTTCCCGGGCATGGGGATGCGTGGTTTCTTTTTCTGGCCCCAGGGTCTTGTCCACCCAGGCAAGTAGTATCCAGAAGAAAATAGAACCGCCCACAAGATAGTCGGAGAAAGGGCTGGTTGCTATCACCGAAGCGGCAAAAGAGTCGGCCTCCCGTTCCTGGTTGCGGCTCACCTTGAAGTTGCCGGCGCGGCCCAGGGTGTGCCCCAAGACTATGTGCCCCAACTCGTGGCCCACGACGTTCATCAGGATCGCGGCGGCGTAGGAGCGAGCCAGGCAAAGTATTTCCTCGTCGCCAAGACTCGCTGTCAACCCGGTTTCCGCCAAAATGCCCTTTGCGGCCTCTTTGGTCAGATTTCCCGCCCCGGAGACAATCCTGACGCCCAGGCCCTGCACGGTTTGAATAAGCGTGCCCCGGGCGGCAAATGATTTATGCCTCCGGTCGGCCCCCAGGCCCAGAGCCATAAGCCGGGCAGTCCGGGTCATGCCGCCGTGCACAACCAGGTATGGGGGCTCTATGCTTAGTTCTGGGATTGTCTGATCCGTAGCAAAGGCGTTGACCTTGTCGTCCGCGCTGGCGTAGATCAAAGTCGTCTCGCCCGCGCGCGTTCGATAAAGGTGATTTCCCTGCACATGAGGGGAATGAAAAACAAACTGGGCCATCTGCATGACCTCAGGGGCTGATACTTCCAGGCCGTTCCAAGCCTCCCCTTCCAGGGAGACCCTCTCATCCATGTTCCCAGGATCAAGGCTGGCTGACGGCGTCGCCAGAGTCCCCATCGGCCAAGCGTGCCCTGGGTGCGCAGCCTGGCGCTCCAATCCCTGTCGCTGTCCGGCATCTTTGTGATGTGCGTCCCCGTCAAGTAACGGTGTGGTGGAGGCGTTACAATGCGGGCATGACTCCGCCATCACCGATACTTCGGCTCCGCAGGACTTACACCTCATTGAGAACCTCGGTTTGGTTGGCCACGGCCGCGGTATCTTGTATTTGGCTTGTCAGCGCCACCGCCAGGTCTTTGGCGCAAGGCCAGCGGTCCTCTGGACGGCGGGCCAGGCAGCGCTCCACGGTGTCGTGCACAGCGGGCGGCACCTCCGGGTTTAGTTGGTCCAAACGGAGGTAATCGTCGGCGGGGTAGCGCCCCCCGCTAAGCACGAAGTAGCAGGTGACACCGAGTGAGTAAATGTCGCTGGCGGGACCCACATTCTTGGCGCTGGCTAGCTGCTCCGGGGAGCAGAACTCCGGGGTGCCCATGCGGGTTAGGTCGCTGGTAAGCCCTGGCCGTCCAATATCTTTGGCTAGGCCGAAATCCGCCAAGCGCGGTACCAGCTCGCCTGTAACGTAGGTCAACAGAACGTTAGAGGGCTTGACATCGCGGTGGATTATGCCCTGCTCGTGCGCCGCCTGCAGACCCAGGGCCGTGCCGCAAAGCAGATGCAAGGCTTGGTGCACATCCACCGGCTGGCTACGGGTAAAGGCCTCAAGGTCACCGCCCGGCAGGTATTCCATGACGATAAAGCAGCGATCCTCATCGGCACCGTGATCCAGCACCTTGACGATGTTGGGATGGTCTAGCGACTTGAGAATTCGGTATTCCCGCTCGAAGCGCTGGCGGACCTTATGGCTTGACAGGAAACGTTCGTCCAGGAGCTTGATGGCCACCAACTCCCCATTTTCTTTACGCCTGGCCTTGAACACCCTCCCCATGCCGCCTTCGGCGATGAGGCCCATTATCTCATAGACATCCTCCAGGGCGGGGCGGCGGCCCTCTGCCTGGTCGTGTACATGCTTGAGTTCGGCCAGCAGGTGCCGCCAGGCTTCCTGATCCAGTTCCCTTGGTTTCCGTCCTGCGCCTGGCGCCTTGCCTAGCCGCGCGCGGAGGCGTAGAGCGTTCAAGGCCCGCAGCAGCAACGCCGCCGTCTCCAGGTCCTTTTCAGCCGAGTAGGCAGCCTCCAGGCGGGCCGCCAGTTGCAGATCATCCTCCTCTGCCCGGCCGGCTAGACTGGCTAGGTGGCCGGCTGCTATTTGGCGCGCGGAGGTGTCGGTGCTTCGCTCAAGCACCTTCAACAGGCTTTGGGGGGACAGGTTCTGCTTTGCCATACCCCGCACTTAAGCTCACTCCACCTGGCATGAACGAATCAGACAGGCTGGCTCTTATGGTTACCGCACCCCCTGGCCGCAGGAGTTGCAGAAGCTGGCGCCGGGGCTCAGAGGCAGGCCACAGCTTGGGCAGTTACTGGCAACGCCGCTTTGAACGTGGAGCAGCGGCGTGCCAGGGGGCGGGTACACCACCTGGGGCCCCTGGCGGGAGCTACGCAAGGCCTCCAAGGCGACCTCCTTGAAGTCCTGCCGTGTCTGCTGCTGCTCCCGGCGATAACCCTCGGTGACAAGTTCGCGTTCTTTGAGCATGCGTTCGTACAGATTCTTTATTTCCTCGGCGCCAAGCCCCTTGAACCGCTCCTGGAAGGCCTTGGCTACCTCGGGCGAATGCTTGGCCGCCTCGGCCAGGATCTGCTCCTCGCTCCAACTGCCCAGAACCTCAGTCCTCTTCAACTCGGCAAGCATGGCCGCTTGTTGCGGTCCGGCAATCGAGATTAGTGCTTCGACGGATGCCTCGGAAAGGGCTCTTATGCGTTCCAACTCCAACTGCTGTTCATGGGCCCTCTCTTTGAGGCGCAGGGTCAGATCCCTCTCCTTTTGCTCGGCCTCCAACAGCATCTGCTCTCTTGCGAACCTCAGCTTGCTGGCCCGCATTTTGTCCAAGATGGCCAGACCAAACTCAGTCTTGGCTTGCTGGATGCGCAGCTTGATGGCTGCCTTCTCTTCCTCATTGCGGGCCTCGGCCAAATCCCGTTCCAGACGATTTTGCTGGTCCTTAAACTGCTCCTCCCTCAGGGCGGCCTTGCGTTCCCTCTCCAGGGCAAGCTCGCGTTCAAAACGTATGCGCTCAGTATCCAGCTTGGCCTTGAGCAGGTCCTGCTCCAGAGAGGCCTCGCCCATTAACTCCAGCCGGCGAATCTCCAGGTGCTGCTCAAGGGCAAGCTTGGCCAGCAGATGCCTGCGGGCCAATTCGTGGTCTTCCTTCTGCTCACCGAAGGAGCGGGTTAGCTCGTCCATCTCCTCTTTGCGCAGCAGCCGGTCCTTGTCCACCTCCATTAGAAAGGCCGCCAAGGCCTCTTCGCTGCGGACCTCGTCCATCTTGTCGGAGTTGACCACCTTGCGCATGCGGGAGAATACGTCCACCCGCTTTTCGGCGGTCCCCAGCTTTGTGGTGGCCTCGTAGATTTCCTGCAGTTCTTCTTGGTTGAGAACCTCAAAAAGCTTTCTGCGGCCAGTCAGCTTGCTTTCTTTCTCCCAAACTTGCAGCAGGAGGTCCTCCTCCACTCCCTGTAAGGCGTCATACCTACTGTGGCTCATGCTTAACGTCCGGAACTGCACCAGCTCCATTCCGTAGAGCTTCAGGCTCTGTGAGAGGTGCCTCTCGGCCTCAACCGCCAGGCGCTCCTTGACCTTGAGCTCGGAGGAAATCTCCTTGGCGGTCATGGCGCCGACCGAGTCGCGGAGGGCGTCGCGCACCTCGTTTCGCAGGAGGTCGGTCAACTCGTCAATGCCCAGGGAGGTGCGCCCCTTGAAGAGGTTCAGGTAAAACACCTCGGGATGCTGGACCCGGAAAGCCAACTCGGTTTCCAGCTTGACGAAAAGGGGGTCGGAGGTTTTGAGCCCTCCCACGCCCAGGCGCACCGGGGCGATGCCCGCATCCACCAGCACGACCTTCACGGAGCGGCCCTTGCCGAAAAACGCCTTCACACGGTCGCCCATCGTTTCCAAGGTATGGCGGCCAGGGGCCAGGCGGTCGATGAGCTTGCCGTTCACAAAGAGCAGGGCCTCGGTTCCTTGCTCCACGGCCAGGCCCTTCTTCAGTGCCGACTCGATGTCGTACCCCTCCAGCAAGGTGGCGAAGTCCTCCGCGGTCCGGCGCCAGGCCTCTTGCACGACCACCGGCCCTCGCTCACCCGGCAGCCGCCCGCCGCAGCTCATGCAGAACCGGTCCGCGCTGCCCACCGGCCTGCCGCAGGAGGGGCACTGCCCGCCGCCACCGGAAATCGGCAGGCCGCATTCGGAGCAGAAGTTGCTGCCCCGCGCGTTCTTTTTCCCGCAACGTGTGCACCGTTCCTGAGACATCGCGCCCCTCCTCCCCGGATTACTAACTTCGAGATGCCAGCCGGTTGTTCAGATCGGCCAGCCTCTCGTTGATATGACCGAGAACGTTCATGGTCCCCCTCTGGGAGCCGCCGCCGGCCTCGCGGCGCAGGCGCTCGGTCAGATGCTTCAGGTCTCCCAGCTCATGGTCAAAGGCCTTGTCGAACCGCGCCAACCCCTTGAGGTCGCCCTTGTCCGCCGAGCCATAGCGGGCGGCCTGCAGCATGTTTCGCAGGGCGTCCATGTCCATGCGGGCCTTGCGCAATGCCAGCGCCACCTCGCTGAATTCCTCGCCAGCGAATTTTCCCTCCGCCTGCTTTATATCGCCCGAGGCGCCATCCAAAAGGGACAGGAGTCTCCCCCGCTGCTCCACCCCCGTCCCCTCCATTTTATGAATCTTGCGGCGGGAACGGGCCCTCAAGCGCCAGGCTGCCAAAAGGATGGCAGCCAGCGCTGCCGCCGCCAGTATAGCCTGGTTTTTATAGGGCCATACGGCCAGGCCGGTATAACTTTTGGCAAGCACCACCTTGCCTGTTTGCACCGAGATAAGGCTTATGTGGGCGGCGGCCTCCACCTGCAGGATGCCGGTGTGCTGCCGGAACCCGTCTGCGAACAGAATAGCCTGCACGCCTCTGATCTGGCCGAATTTCACACGATCCCGGCGGTTTATGAGATCGCTGACCTGAAGCCCCTGCTCTTTGACGATCTGCTGCAGACGCTTTCGCTCCACCAATACGAACCGGGGATCGGCCTGCACCGCCGCGCTCAGGGCGTTGAACAACACCCCCCTGTCGTCCTTGATATCGGCAATGGCGATCCGGGTCACCCCGCTCAGACCAGGCAGGGAGCGGACGGCTTCTTTGGCTAGCTGGGCCGCGGCCCGGTCCAGCAGGTCGCCGGCCTGGGCGGGGACGGCTGCCAGCAAAAGCGCCGCGACAAGCAGGATCAAGGCAAACAGACCCTTTTTCATTCCTAGCCTCTCCAGCTTGGGGTTCATCATATCATCGGCCGCCAACAGGTTTTAGGAATTCCTTGTTTTTGCGGTATCAGGCGGGTTATGTCTTTTTCCTAACGATCTGCGCCGCCTATCGCCAACTCCCTCGGGGGATGAGTATTTATAATCGTTCTAACTCAATGATGTCCTCGCTATTCTGCTGGGTCACTAGACGAGCAAGCAAAGCAATTTTATGCCCTGATTATAATGATGCGTTCGCGCTTCTTAAGACCATGGCCCCGCCCGCTTTTTCGACTGGAAGGCGCTAAACCCGGAAAACTTCTGAACGCGTCCGACAAAAACGAGCACCAGGTTTTGTAGGGATTTTGTAGCGACCAGGGGGCTACGCCCCCTGGACCCCAGGAAAAAGCCAAAGCCAGGGGTAAAGGGGTAAAGGGTCAAGGGGTAAGAATCCTGGCGACACGAAAGCCTACGTCGAAGTCGCGGCTCGTAGGGTCGCTCCTGAAGCGGTTCGCTGAGCGCAGGCTCCTGGGATTGTGGCGCCAGGACCCGCCGCGGATCACCCGGCCGCTCCCGGACGACGGCCCCTGGGGATCGCGGGTAGGGGAGGCACTATAGGAACCGTACCAGTCGCTCACCCACTCCCACACATTCCCGTGCATGTCGTACAACCCCCAGGCGTTCGGCTCCTTTTCACCCACGGGATGGGTGCGACCTCCCGAATTGTCATCGTACCAGCCATACTCCCCAAGCGCAGACTCGCTGTCCCCAAAACTGTACCGGGTGCTGCTGCCCGCTCGGCACGCGTACTCCCACTCCCCCTCCGTAGGCAACCGGTAGGTGCCCGCCTTCAGCCCCTCCTCCTTATTCAACCTGCGGGTAAACTCAACCGCTTCCTCCCAACTCACACCCTCAACGGGGAAACCCTCATCACCCTTAAAAAAACTCGGATTGCTCCCCATCACCGCCTTCCACTGACCCTGCGTCACCTCAGTAACACCAAGATAAAATGGCTTGGTTATTTCCACTCGGTGCTGAGGTCGCTCACCCTCGTAACCATCCTCATCGCTCTCGGGACTCCCCATCATAAAACTACCAGCAGGGATAAGCGCAAACTCCATCCCCACGCTGTTGGTAAAATGCTCCTGGCCAGATGCCGGCCCATTGCCAAGAGCACCCTCACTCGGTGCTGCCTCCCCTCCGGCCAACCCCCCTTCCTCAGCTACCCTGTGCCCAGGCTCCAAAACACGCCCCAGCGCCTCCACCAGCTCTCCCGCCGTCTGGTAACGATCACCTGCCTCCGCCTGAAGGGCCTTGTCAATCACCTCGTCAATTTCAGGGGGAAGACCTGGCATAACCTCGCCGGGAAGCCTGAAACGACCCTGAGGTACCTTACCCGTCAGCAGCTCATAGAGAACCACTCCCACCGAGTATATGTCGCTGGCAGGGCCAACATCCCGCGACGCTGACAACTGCTCCGGAGACATGTAGTACGCCGTACCCATCGAAAGAGCGCTGCTGGTCAGCTTCGACGGCGAAAGCATCTTGGCCAGCCCAAAATCCAACACCTTCACCCGCCAACCAGGATATTCCCCCGTCACCACCACGTTGTCTGGCTTCAGGTCCCGGTGAATCACCCCCTGCCCGTGCGCGTGCCCGAGCGCATCAAGCACCGGCAACAGTAACGATAGCGCTTCCTCAAACTTGAATACCTGATCAGCACCTCTGCGCTCCTCCAAAAGCTCCCGCAGGGACCGGCCAGAAACGTACTCCATCGTGAAAAAACGCCGGCCCTCAAACTCGTGAGAGTCGTGTACCTTCACTATGTTGGGATGGCTCAGCAACCGGGCAGCCAATACCTCCTGCGCGAAACGGTCCTGGGCCTCAGGCAGGGCCACCAGCTCCGGGGAGATCAACTTCAGGGCCACCTCTTGGCCCTTGAGCAGCCGGTCACGCACCAGCAACACCTGCCCCATGCCCCCCCGGCCAAGCTCGCGCACCACCTCGAAACGGCCCGCTATCACCTCCCCATCGCCCAGGTCCGACAAAGGCGCGAATCCGCCATCATGCACTACAGTCTTGCCGGACAACGGGCCCGTCTTGCCGGACAACGGGCCCGTCTTGCCGGACAACGGGCCCGATAGCTCCAACCCGCAAAACCCGCAACGATACGCACCCTCAGGATTTACTTTTCCGCATTGTGAACAGCGCATAGTTAGCCTTTACTAATAAATATGATCCATTGTTCCAATTAATTGACGAATAGGTCCGCAGGCATTATGCACAACTTTTGTGCATCCTGTCCAGAACAGACCCGAGGTTAGCATTCCAGATGCTCCCTCAAGGGGGCTGTTTTGTTTGATGTTGAAAAGCAGGCGGTTGCAGTGCGCAAATCATTGGATCGAGGTTGTAATAAATATGTTAATATTTGGCCGTACATGGATTCATTCAAAGAGGTTTCTTTGTCAGCATAAAATGCGTTAATTGACCCGGGCAGCACGTGATGGGCGATAAAGGCGCGCATCAGGATCTCATCCGCAGGCACCTAGACCTGCTTCAGCGGCTTGGCTGGTGGAGGGATGCCGAGCGTTTCTTGAGACATGAGGCCGCAGGCGTGTTAAGCGATGCAGAGATTCAGTCCAGGCTGCGTCTGGTTCATGAGAAATTAGAAATCTACGGGGGCTCTGGTGGTACAGATGACGCTGGCGAGTCTTATATAGGGGAGGACGATGTAGTTTGTTTGAAGAAAGGTGGCATCTCGATCTCCTACCACCTGAAGGATCGCGACCTGCCAATTGAGCAGATTTATCGCTCCGTGCTGCGCACGGTTTCGACCCTGCGGGAGAAGCTGAGATACGACATTCCCAGGGTGGACATAGCCCTCCACGGGCCGCTTTCCGAAATACGGGTGGAACGTCCAAGGGCGCTATTGCCGCCACGTTCCTGGGTGGACGGCGCCTATGACGGCACCATCAGGATCAAGGCCGGGGGCGCATACGGGACGGAGCCGCAGCGCATAGAGGTTTTGGTGGCACACGAGTTGGTCCATCAGGCCCTGAAAGACATAAGCAGGGGAGGTTGCCCGCGCTGGCTGCACGAAGGCCTGGCCTTGTTGCTCTCTCAAGGACTCAACCGGGAATACAGCGATGTTTTGGCAGCGGCCAGACGCGAAGGCGGGCTGGTGCCACCGCCGGCTTTGGAGGGAGACGAGCTTTTCGACAGCTCGCACGAAACCGCTCGCCTGGCCTACGCCCAATCTTTTAGCATGGTCAAATGGCTGCAGGGCAAGCTGGGGTGGGATGGCTTGCGGAGTCTGGCCGAACGCAGCGGCCGCATGTCCCTCGAGCGGGCCCTGCACGATAACAGCTTGAACTATTTCCTGCTGGAGCGGGAGTGGCGAAGATGGATGAACGCATCCGATCAGATGTGATCACGCCTGACCAGCAGGACAAGGGAGACGCCGCCTCGGGCGATACGGACTTCAAGGTGCTTACTCAGGCTGAAAGTCCTGGGGATGTGGAGCCAGATTCTCCGGAAGGCGATCCGGCCCGAGACGTTCCTTTCTGCCCGCATTGTCAGGGCGAACTCGAGGACAGCGGTCACATCTGTCCCTCTTGCGATGCCTACCTGGGCCTCTGTTTGAGAGTGTTGGACAAGGTGCATGAGTTGGGCAGGTCTCATACTCTAGAGATGGAGGTTCAGAATCGTTCTGCTAAGCTCTTGCACATCTCAGAAATGAGAGTGAGTTGCGACGGTTTTCGCGAAAAGGAAAGCGGGGTCCGCCCTCCTGGGAAACTACAACCAGGAGGCAAGAGGAAGGCCGAGGTACCCGTCGTCCCCGTTGACGGAGATGAGCTTTTAGCGAGATTTCAATTGGCAATCCGTGACGATAGCGGTCAGGCCGTGGCTGAAGGCGCGAGAAAGATTTTTGTAAGAAACGTTAGTTCCGAAAAAAAGGTGCGGATTGAAGTAGGGGGGGACCTTTCCGGGGCCGATCTAGGGGGTCTCATCAATTCTTGTCAGGAAGAAGGCGGCAATCAAGAGGTAGAGATCAAGATAGTTGGTGATGCCCGGGGAGTGGACATAAATCCACTTGTTTTTGCTCCACGCAAAAACGTATCCCCCCCTCAGAAAAGACATCCGGAGTGGCTCAAACTCGATCATTGGATTGAAGTGCCCTTATATATCTATCAAGAGTTTCTTCAGTTGGATAAAGGGAAATCCACCCCAACTCAGTTAGAATGTCCTTCAGAACTCAAGAACCTATCTGATATAAAATCAGCTTGGTTGCGACCACTCCAGCCCGAAAAAAACAGAAAGGTGTTTCGCCTATTTTTCAAACCAAAAATTTGCATGGGGCGGGGCGACCATCAGGATATACCATGCAAGGTATTTAACCGAGCAGGTAATGTCCTAAAGAAACAGACCCAGTCAATCAGTTCAGAGCATCTGACCCTTTGGGCAGATAGCTTTCAAACAATACTCGAGGACCACAGCACCAACGGCACTCTTGTAGGTGAAAAACGTGTCCAGGGGGAACGATGCGGTCTTTCTGCGGGCGATATGATTAGCCTTGCCGGTGTGCTAGCTTTCCGTTACCGCGAGTTTCGTGATTTATCTGAACTTTATTCCACACTCTATAAGAAGAATATTAAAACTACCTTGCAGCGCGCTAGTCATTTGCGGTTGTCTTTGGAAGGGCGCAAGTTCTTAGAATACCCCCTTTGTGCAATTCGTCTTAAACCGGTGGGCATCGGCAGAGATGTTTTTGAGTATTTCATCGTGCCTCGGCAACTCGATATAGGTAGCGGACATCAAAATGCCTTGAAAATAGACCATCCCAGCGTTTCCAATATGCACGCGCGACTCTTAGTGAGCGATCAAGGGGTGCGGTTGTTGGATCTCGAGTCTGATCATGGAACGTTTATCAATGGGCGTCGGCTTAATAATAACGAGGCCTGTCTACTTTCTGCCGGGTGTTTGATTCGTTTTGGAGAATTGGAAGTTGAGTTGGATTGTGATAGCTGTTAAATAAGGACATTTCGCGTGGCGGACTATTTACCTGCCCTTGACAAAGGTGCTGCAAAGCGCCTCCTTAGAGCTTAGAACAAATCTGGGTGAACATCTCTCTTGGTGGCCCACACTGCCAGGCTAATACCTTCACAGAACGAAAAAGTTCCTGTGAAGTTTAACCATCCCAAACCAAATCCCTGCTTGTCCTCGCCTTTCCCCGCCTCGCCCAGCGAAACAGGGGTGGATTATCACGGTGAGGTGCGTCTTTCACCAGGCGATAGCGAAATCTGCCTGCCTCCCGGATATACCCACGTCTACGCATCTCCCGCAGCCATTCGAGCGCACCCCTGCGATGCACTCCAGATACCAGGATTAAGTCTGCTGACGAGAACGCCCCCCGCAGAGTTAGCTGATGCGCTGCCCGCCAAAGGGTCCTATAAGCTTCCCTCTTGCGCTTGTCCGGCTTTTCTATCAGCCGGCAATGGCAATCAGGCAGCAAGAGAGCCTCCCCGCGCGCAACCAGATACTCCAGGGCCTGGTTTACCTGGCAGAGAGTGTGCCCGGCCCCGTCCACCAGACACGCATACAAATCCCCGACCGAGGCCACGCCGCCCGCCTCCTTCAACAAGGTCCTGATCATCACCGGCCTGCGTTGGCAGGCGATCCTGCCGGCCATCACTTCACCATTTTGAGATTGGTCCCAGCCGCCCTCAGCCTGCTGCGAGATATCTCGGTTGTCACCTTGCGGGCCCATTCCAGACTTACCTTGGGGGAGCCCTCTGTCTTGGCCAAGACTTCCAGCCGGGCCAGGTGCACAATGGTCTGGCGGAGGTTGCCGTGGGTGGCCCGGCGGATATGCTCGGCAGACTGATCATCCAGGGTCAGCCCAGCCAACTCCGTCGCCAAGCTGACCACCTCCTTTATGCCCAGCGGGGTAAACTCTTCGCTCATGCGGACCCGGTCCCAGAATTGGGGAAAGCGGCTCAGGGCCTTGGCCAGGCCGTTCATGCCCACCAGCAGTACTGGAGCGCCAGAGGAGTCGTGCAGATCACGCACCGTGTCCAACAGGGGAGGCGTATGAGGGGGCTGAGTGCCCTTGGCCAGGTAGTCGGCCTCATCTATGATCAGCAGCCCATTGCCCAGAGAAGACACGCCCAACCGCTCTGCCAAGGCCTCAGCCGCCCGGGCGAGGTTGTCGGCCGCACTGACCGTGGCCAGGCATCCCAGCCCTGCCAAGATGGCCTTGAGCATGGAGTTGGGAGTCCATACACGGGCCGCGGAGACGTACACGGCGCCGGTTCTGGCGGCCAAGTTGTCCACGGCTCGGGTCTTGCCTCGGCCAGCCGGACCATAGATCAGGCCCAGGCGGGGCTCTCCCATGGAGGCATTGGTTATGGACTCCACCACCTCCCAAAGCCGGGCCACGTTTCTGGTCTGGACAAACTTGGCCTTCATGGGTCTGGGTCCTCCTCCCCATAGACCACGCAATTGCGCAGGCCCAGGGCAAACTCCTCGAATTGCCGCCCACCCAGTTGCTCCCACATGGAGGTCTTTTGGAATTTCTCCAGGAAGGCCAAGTCTTCTTGGGAGTTGCTTAGGCCCTCCCGCTTCCTGACCAGTATCCACACTGCCCGCTCGGAAGGCTTCATGAAGATCGGGCGATGGTGAATATCGATTTCCTGACCCCAGGGGTCCAAAACTTTCTCACTGCCGTTCTCAAAGGATTCCGCTTCCCTTCTCTCGGCCTGGCCCAACATCTCCCGCCTGGCCTCGGCCGCCGCTCGCAGGGCCGGCAGGTCCAGGTTGGGGGGCGGCAAGGCCTCCAGGGGTTTGGTCTTGGCGGCCACCTCGTCCAGCCTGGCCCGTTCCAAATCGTCCAAGTCCAGGGCCTTGACCCGCTCAAGGGAGGCCTTGCGCTCCAGGCACCGGATGGACCACCAGCGCTTCTTGCGCTCCCTAATCTGTTTGGGCGTGAGATTCAGGCGATCCAGGTCTGTGGCTATGCAGATGAATGCACCACTCTGGTCGAATACGTAGAGAATGCCGGCGTCTTCGGGATCAGGCCGCACCCAAACCCGACCCGAGGGCTCCAGGTATAAAAGCTCCTCGGCCGTGTAAAGCCCTCGGTTGTAATGAATGCGGCCTTGGGCCACGCTGCGCGGCTCGGCCGGCTTCAACAGCAGAAAGAGTTGATCCAGTGGGGCCACCCTTGGTCTCCATCCCTCATCAATGGCCTTCTCCCAGCGCTCCCGGGGAGTACAGCCGATGGTGGAGACTACGTGGTTGCTCTCAAAGTCAAGCACCCACTTGTCCACCATCTCCTGCAACTCAGTCAGTGTGTATCTGGTCTCAATGACCTCCGGCCGCTTGGCCAGGCTGTTGCCCGTATACCCGGTCAAGGTGCGCAGCAGATCAGAGATCAAGTGGAAGACGATCTCCGCATGAGGCTTGAGCTCAGGGCTGTAGCCCGGTATCTGCGGGGCCTTGATGCCCAGGTCCATGAACAGGGCCTGCACCTGTTTGCTCTGGTAGTCCTTGCCCAGGTCCACGACGACTTCACGGGGTATGCCCATTTGCTTGAAGGCCTTGAAAAGGGTCTGGGCAATGGGGTCTCCTCCGCCCCTCTCCCACACCCCGAACACCGGCCGCCGGGTCCACACGTCTACCACTCCGATCAGGGTGCAGCGCCGGCCGTCTGCGGTCATAATGTCCGCCCGGGTGGAGTCCGCCTCCCAGCGCTGGTTGGGCTCGGTGAGGCCGGCGTCCGCTCTTCCCAGAGAGGGCTGATACCGTCGTTTGAAAAGAGAAGGGTGGTGCAATAACGCCAGGCGGGCCTGCTTGTCTTTGCTGATGCGGGGCACCAAGTTTCGGACCGTGCCCTGGGCTGGCAGCCTGCGGCCCTTGAATTTGTGGAGTATCAGCTTGTGTATTTTGGCGGCGGTGATCCCCGGCCGGCCCAGCAGGCAGGTCTCGATGAATTCCTTGATGTCCTCCCCTATGGCATTACTGCGGTGCCTGCCCCGCCGGTCGACCAGGCCGACCACTCCCCTTTCTTGCAAGACCTTGCGCCAGCGGTAAAGGCTTCTCTTAGAAAGAGGGCCTAGTTTGACGCTGAGGCTTTCATCAACCAGGCCGCGGTTGAAGTCATCCAGCCAGCGCTTGAAATGCTCCTGCCGCTGGCCGTGCGGAGCCGGGCTCAGTTCCTTGGCCGCCTCGGCCAGCCTGACCGCCTTGGCCTTGGCCAGGGCCCGCTCCAGGGCGGGCCCTGGGACCCTGTGCAGCTCAGAGGCGCTTCCCCCTGACTCGCAGAGAAAGGGCACCAGGTCGCACAGGGTGAGTTTCTGGAGGCGGTGCTGCAGAAGCCGCTGCTGGACGTCCACTGGCAGGGAAGGGACCTCGTAGTGCTTGACCTTGCCGCCCCGGCCGGGAAGCAGGTGCAGGCGCCAGCCCTTGGACTTCTTCTCAATGGACTGCCGGGAGACGCCCAGGGCCTGGGCCAGTTGGCTGTTGGTGACAAGTTGGTTCATCTTCAGGTGTACTCTCCGCTTTTCCCATTGCGGTTGGCAGGGCTAATGTGGTTTTTTAAATCAGAGGTGACGGGCTTTGGAGAGCGGCTCTTCGGTCGGTTGGATTTGCCCTGCTGGTCGTAGCGCTCCGGCCAGAGTTCTGCGGGGTGCATATCCAGCGCCGCCTCGATCACAGCCTCCATCCGGGGGTAGGGCTTGCGCAGGGCCAGGCCCACCGCGTGCCGGCTAACTCCGCGTTCCCGGCCCAGACTGGTCAAGGTGTGGCCACGGCGGCGGAGTTGGTATTTGATCCACAGGGGATCTATGGGGGAAGGGTTTTCTTTGGCTAAATTCTCCATGGGGACATATATACGTCACTAAAGAGGACCATGTCAACTAAAAAGGAAAATATAACGACAAGGAAGGAACATTCTGCTGAATTGCAGGGCTTTGCAGAGCGATTGCGCCTAATTTCAGAGGAATTTGGAGGCCCCTATCCCCTCGCAAAGAAGGCTGGATTTTCTCATGGAGCGATGTCGAAGTGGCTTACGGGTGAATCTGAGCCTGGTTTATATAAGGTGATCGCCATTGCAAAGACAGCTGGAGTGCGCTTTGAATGGTTGATAACTGGCCAAGGCAATATGCGAGAGGGAGAAAAGGCTCCTGGTGGGAAAGACGACTACGTTTTGGTGCCGCTCTACAACGCCAAGGTGGGTGCCGGGCCTGGCACCTTTGTTGAGGGCGAGCGGGAGGTCGTGAAGCTTGCCTTTTTAAAACAGTGGGTCAAGCAGAAGGGCCTGGCAATAAAGGATCTTGCCCTTGTCATCGTGTATGGCGAGTCGATGGAGCCTACTTTTTCCCACGGGGATGTGGCCCTGGTGGAGCTCGGCGATGGCGAGATGGTTCGCGACGGCCTTCACGTGCTGCGCATCAATGATCACCTTATGGTGAAGAGACTGCAGCTTCTGCCTGGCAACAGGATCCGCGTCACCAGCGACAATCCCAGGTACGAGCCCTTTGAAATTGATCTGTCCAAGGAAGGGGATCAAATAAAGGTAGTCGGTCGGGTGGTCTGGTTCGGCCGAGAGATCTGAACTTTTCCCTCAATAAATAGCGCCCCCAATTTTGGTTGCAGGTTAGCTGTTGCAGTTTGTCAAAGAAAACTGCCACAAGCTGTTAATATATTTAGATTTTACTTGGTTGCAGGTTCGGTTGCAGGTTAGCAGACAGTTTGACAATCGGCGAATCAATTACCTAAGGAGCAATTTGCGAAAAATATCCTTAATATTTAATAGTTACACGGATATTCCGAAATCCTAAATGGTGCCATTTATCCAAGCACAACTCCAAATTCCCCTGCACTGGTGGCACCACACAAAATCGAATTTTATGTGGGATCCACCGGCTGAAATGAACACATAAGTGCCTCTTGTTCAGAAAAAATCCACATAAATTCAACATAAACACATACCAAGTTAAGTGATTTCAATAGGATGCCATTTAGAGAATGCGTTCAGGCCTGTCCGTGTAGGCCTGATTAGGGCGATTAATGTGAATCGGCCAGAAAAAATGACCCGGTTTCATTTAGCAGTAGCCGGCGCCAAAAGCCGAACCGTTCTCAGCCAAGGGTCACTCCTGAAAAAGGAGGGGTTGGCCCACTGGCGCCAACCCCTTTCATCCTCTGGTGGGCGATGGCAGATTCGAACTGCCGGCCTTTGGCTCCGGAGGCCAACGCTCTATCCAACTGAGCTAATCGCCCATGTTTTCGTTGGGGTTATCTACCACAGCCCTGATCGCTTGTCCACAGGACAGACAGGGCCCCAGGCGGCCCGGCCGGGAAAAAAGTGCCGCTATCCCTTGGCCGGGGATGCGCTATAATGGCCTAAAGAATGTCTCCCGATTCACGCTCAAGGAGTTAGCCATGCAGGATTGTAAAGTGAATGTGAAGAAGGTCATCGCCGCTTTGGACCTGAGCGGCTATTCGGAGACCACCTTCGTCCACGCCCTGGACCAGGCCAAGAAGTACGGCGCCGAGTTGCTCATCGTCAACGTAATCAATGACCGGGGCCTGGAGGCCCTGGACAAGCTCTCGGTGGAAGGCTATGACGTGGTGGGCCGCGACGGCTTCATCCGCACCGTCACCGAGCAGCGCACCGAGGAGTTCAAGCGGGACTACCTGTCGCGCACCGACGGCGTACCCACCCGGCTCATCTTCCGCGTGGGCACCCCCTACAATGAGCTGGTGGAGGTGATCAAGGAAGAGAAGGCGGACATGATCGTCACCGGCACCAAGGGCCGCAGCAACCTGGCCGGCGTCTTGCTTGGCTCCACGGCCGAGAAGGTGTTCCGCCGCGCGCCCTGCCTGGTGCTATCGGTGCGCGGTCCGGAGCACTGCCGCCTGCCCGCCTAGGGCAGGTCGGTGACCTCGTCGATCTGACAGGCGCCGTCCGGACAGAACAGGCTGAGCCACAGGCCCCGGCCGGCCTGGTCGCGGGCGATCTTGAACACGGGCTTACCCGTTTCGCCCTCCACCAGGCAGGACTCGTCCGGACAGAAAACCTTCAGCCATAGACCTTGGCTGTCCTTGACCCCCGGAGCTTGCGTGAGCTCCGGGGGCAGGGCGGCCAGTTCTTCTGGGCTGAGGCAGCGGGCCTCGGGGCAGAACACGTTCAACCAGGCGCCCTTGACCTCGGGACGCTTTTCCTGGGACATAGCTACCTCCAGATGCGGGGTTCCCGCCCCCTACGGGGCGCTTGCCTTTAATGATAAGACATAACCCAGCGCCGAGCTAGGCGGAGGCCAAAAAACACCGGCCCCCGCGGGGGGCCGGTGCGCTTGCCAGATGCCGGGGATGGCGGTTAGAGCGCCTCCTCCTCTTCCTTCACGCCGATGGCCACCTTGTAGAGGATGGTCAGGATCAAGAGGCCGGTGGCGTACACGCCGAAGGTGATCATCAGCTCCAGGCCGGTGGGCGCGTACTCGGTGATCTCGTGCAGGGGGTTGGGCACGAAGCCGCCGGCGATCATACCCATGCCCTTGTCGATCCAGGTGCAGACGAACACCAGCACGCAGGCGACGGCCAGCACGGCGGGGTTCTGCCGGGTGCGCGGGTTGACCAGCAGGATGATGGCGACCACGCCGGAGGCCAGGGCCGTCCAGACCCAGGGCACCAGCATGCTGTGCCCGTGGTAGCCGAAGTAGAGGTACTCCAGGTGGGTCATGTGGCTGGGGATGGCGCTGTAGCCGACCGTGAACACCTCCAGCAGGAAGAAGAAGATGTGCAGGATGATGGCGTAGGTGACGATCTTGGCCAGGGTCTCGAAGGCCGCCTTGCCGGGGTCGAAGCGGGTGAGCTTCTTGACCAGGTAGCCCAGCAGGATCAGCACCGCCGGGCCCGCGGCGAAGGCCGAGGCCAGAAAGCGCGGGGCCATGATGGCGGTGAGCCAGTAGCCGCGGCCGGGCAGGCCGGCGTAGAGGAAGGCCGTGACCGTGTGGATGGACACCGCCCAGGGGATGGACAGATAGATGATGGGCTTGATCCACCCCGGCGGCGCCACCTGCTTGCGCTCGCACTCCAGGGTCACCCAGCCGGCCACCAGGTTGATGATAAGGTAGCCATTCAAGACGATCATGTCCCAGAACAGCACCGAGTTGGGCGTGGGGTGCAGCATCACGTTGAGGATGCGGGTCGGCTTGCCGAGGTCCACGGTGATGAACAGGATGCACATGATCACCGCGGCGATGGCCAGGAACTCGCCCAGGATGGTGATGCGGCCGAAGGTCTTGTAGTGGTGCAGGTAGTAGGGCAGCACCAGCATCACCGCCGAGGCGGCCACGCCCACCAGGAAGGTGAACTGGGCGATGTAGAAGCCCCAGGACACGTCCCGGCTCATGCCGGTGATGACCAGACCTTTGTTGTACTGCACCAGGTAGGAGCCGAAGCCGGCGGCGATGACCACCAGCAGGCCGATGAGCCAGGCCCAGTACAGCTTGCTTCCGCTTAACGCCTTCTCAAGCATGACGACCTCTATACCAGGTAATAGACCTGGGGATTGGTGCCCAGGTTGGGTTTACGCCGAATGCTGTAGCGCCCCCGCAGCACCTTGCGCAGATCGCTGCCGGCGTTGTTCACGTCGCCGAACACCATGGCCCCGCCGGAGGCCTCGGCGCAGTAGGGCAGCTCGCCCACCGCCAGGCGCTCGGTGCAGAAGTTGCATTTCTCCACCACGCCGCGGGAGCGGGTGGGGAACAGGGGGTACTCCTTCTTGATGAAGGGCCGCGGGTCCTGGAAGTTGAAGCTACGCGAGCCGTAGGGGCAGCCGGCCATGCAGAAGCGGCAGCCGATGCAGCGGTGGAAGTCCATCATCACCACGCCGTCGGCGCGCTGGAAGGTGGCCTTGGTGGGGCACACCCGCACGCAGGGCGGATTGTCGCAGTGGTTGCACATGGTGATGTAGCTCAGGCTGGCGTACTCTCCGGCCTGGGGGTTGTCCGTCTCCGGGAAGACGTTGACGTACGGCGCCAGCCAGATCCACTTGATGTTCTGCTTGCCGGGGATCTGGGGCACGTTGTGGTAGTAGTGGCAGGCCTCGGTGGCCGCCCGGGCCGTGGCCGGGGTGAACTTCTTCATGTCGATGGCCATGCCCCAACGCTGGCCCTTGAGGGCGCGGGGGTTGGGCGTCTCCTGGGCGGCGTCCAGCTGGCCCGGCCGCAGGAGCTGGAGACCCACCCCGCCGCCCAGGCCAAGGGCGACGGAGATTCCGGCGATCTTTATGAACTCTCTCCTGTCAACGCCCATCACTTTTTCTCCTTCGGCACCAGATGGCATTCCCAGCAGAACGGTGCCACGGCCAGGTAGTTGTGGCACTGGTCGCAGAACTTTTCCTTGCTGTCGTGGCAGCTCAGACAGGTGTTGGTCAGGCTCATGTTGAAGTGCTTGCCGTCGTCGGCGACGTACACGCGGTTGGCATCGCGCACCACCGAGTCGCGCCAGTCATTCAAGAGCTTCATGTGGCTGGCCCGCATGTAGGGCGTGGCGGCCACGCACTGCTTGGCCACGGTCTTGGCCGGCAGCACCGGCTTGGGCACCGGCGCCGCCTTGCCCCGATTGCTCCAGAAGGGGAAGGTGAAGATGAGCAGAAAGATGACCAGGCCTATGATTATCTTGCCGCCGTCGTAGAGCTTCATTACTCCGCACCCTCCTCTCCGGCCTCCTCAGGGGCCTCTTCTTCGGCGGGGGGTTTGTAGGAGGGGTTTTCCTCGCCGCGCAGGTTGTATTCCCGGGGGCCCTGGCCTTCCATGACCAGGGCGTTGGCCACCAGCTCGCTGACGCCGCAGACGCCCACCCCCGGGGCCCAGTAGTCCATGGAGGCCGGCAGCACCGCGCGGTCGATGGCGCAGACGCAGGCCAGCATGTTCACGCCCTTATCCTCCTGCACCCGCTTGACCGCGTTGGCCCGGGGCAGGCCGCCGCGCAGGCGCATCTCCAGGTACTCGCCGGCGTTCAGGCCCGAGCCCGAGCCGCAGCAGAAGGTGTTCTCCCGGATCACCTGGGGAGCCATGTCCACGAAGTTGTTGCAGACGTTCTGGAGGACGTAGCGCGGCTCCTCTAAGAGGCCCATGCCGCGCGAGGTGTTGCAGGAGTCATGGAAGGTGACCGTGAAGTGGTCGTTCTGGCTGGGGTCCAGTTTGAGCTTGTTGTTTTTGATCAGGTCGGCGGTGAACTCGGTGATGTGCACCATCTTGGTGGCGGCGGCGTTGTCGAACACCGTGCCGGTGATGGGGCTGATGGGCTTCTCCAGGAAGTCGGCCGGGCCGTTGAGAGTGTCCATATACTGGTGCACCACGCGCCACATGTGGCCGCACTCGCCGCCCAGGATCCACTTGACCCCCAGGCGCTTGGCCTCGGCGTACATCTTGGCGTTGAGCCGCTTCATCATCTCGTGGGAGGTGAAGAAGCCGAAGTTGCCGCCCTCGGAGGCGTAGGTGGACCAGGTGTAGTCCAGGCCGATGTGCTCGAAGAGCAGCAGGTAGCCCATGAAGGTGAAGATGCCCGGCTCGGCGAAGATGTCGCCGCTGGGGGTGACGAAGAGTATCTCCGCCCCCTTGCGGTTGAAGCTGGGCTCGATGGTGACGCCCACGTACTCTTCGATGTCCGACAGCAGGAACTCGGCGTTCTCTTTGTAAGTGTGCGGCTTGAGCCCCAGATGGTTGCCGGTCATGAAGCAGTTGGCCACCGGCGAGGCGATCCAGTCGATGTTGCAGCCGATGAGGTTGATCAGCTCGCGGGCGATGATGGTGATCTCGGCGGTGTCGATGCCGTAGGGGCAGAACACGCTGCAGCGCCGGCACTCGGTGCACTGGAAGAAGTAGTAGAACCACTCCTTGATCACATCTTCGGTGAGCTTGCGCCCGCCGGCCAGCCGGCCCAGGATCTTGCCAGCGGTCTTGAACTCGCCGCGGTAGATGCTCCTGAGCAGCTCGGCCCGTAAGACCGGCATGTTCTTGGGGTCGCCGGTGCCGATGAAGAAGTGGCACTTGTCGGCGCAGGCCCCGCAGCGCACGCAGATGTCCATGAACAGCTTGAAGCTGCGGAAGCGCTGCAGGCGCTCGGCGATGCCTTCGCGGATGGTGCCCTGCCAGTCGGCGGGCAGCTTCCAGTCGTCGTCGGTGGGCGACCATTCCCGGGGATTGGGCAGACCCACCGTCTCCAGGGCCGAAGGCTTGGCCGCGTAAAGGAAGCTGCCCGGCTTGAACTCCGGCTTGGTGTCCATCCAGGCCTGGCGCGGCGGATGGTGGTTGATCTGGCCGACTACTTCCGGACTAGGAGTCTTGGCAGCCATGTCACTCTTCCTTCTTCTCTTCAGCCGCCGGAGCCGCGGGCTCCTCGGCCGTTGTCTCTCTTTCCACCGGTAGGCCGGCCCCGATCATCTCCTCCCGGAAGTCATCCTCGTACTCGTGGTAGTCGTGGGTCTTGACCGGGTAGTTCCAGGGGTTGACGTGGCGCACGCTGCGGCTGTTGTTGACCAGGTTGCGGGTGGGGCTCAGGAACACCCCACCCAGGTGCATCAGCTTGCTGAAGGGGAAGTAGGCGATCAGCACGCAGACCAGGAACAGGTGCACGTAGAACCACACGCTCACGCCCTGGGGCACCACCGGATGGAAGGTGGCCAGACCCATGGCCAGCTCCTTGATGGAGACCACGTCCACGCGCACGATGTAGCGCATCAGGATGCCGGTGAGGCCGATGCCGATGATCAAAAACAGGGGGAACCAGTCCGCGGCCAGGGACAGGTAGCGCACCTGGGGGATGACTATGCGCCGCAGCAAGAGCAGGCTCACCCCGCCCATCAGCACCAGGCCGCTGAGCTGGATGGTGGGCAGGCCGATGCCGATGAAGGCCAGGTTGAACTCCAGGAAGCCGTCCAGGGACTCCAGGGCGGCCAGGACCTTGGGCACCGGCTCCAGGAAGAAGCGCGCGTGCCGGATCAACACCGTCAGGAAGGCGTAGTGGAACATGATGGCGAACAGCCAGAGGAACTTCTCTGAGCTGTAGCGGATCTTGGGCCCCTGGCGGTAGTCCAGCTTCATGTTGCGGAACAGGCTGCGGAAGGTGAGGACCTCGAAGGCCATCCGCAGAAGGACCGCGCCCCCGCTGCAGGGGTTGTCGATCTTGTTTGGCTTGATCCAGGGGAGCGATTTCTCCTGGCCGCAGGTGGTGGGGATGCGGAACGGCACCGGGGAGCGCGACCAGTCCAGGACCTTGTAGGCCAATCCTGCGAAGAAGGTGAGCAGCGCCGCGTAGGGCACGATCACCCCGAACAGGATCCTAAGGTCCAGCCCCCAAGCACCTCCCACAGCTATCCCCACGAGGGCCAGCACTGCGACTATGCTCAAAAGGAAACCAATCATGGACTGCTACCTCGTTTTGGTTAGCCTTGCCGGTTGGCGTCGTTATCTTGCCGGCCTCGGCCGGGTTTTTCCACCAATATTTCGGCGCGCCGCAGCAGAAGATAGGCGTTCTGCTGCACCTCCTTGGCCTTGATCTCGTAGACCTTCTCCCGGCAGGCCATGTACACGTCGAAGGCCACCAAGGCCATCATGTCTATGCTGGCCTCCAGGTCCACCAGCTCCTGCTCCAGGGCCTCGCTGTCTATCTCCTGGCCGATCTGTTCGCGGATGATGTACTTGAGGGCGAAGACGAAGGCCAGGGCCTGGGAGGGGGAGAAGTCCTGGATGGCCCGCACCCGGACGATGCGGTCCAGGAAGGGCGTCACCTTTTCGCGGTCGACGCCCTGCAAGAGCTGCTGGAACAGGTTGTCGGTCTCGGCCAGGATGGTGTAGCCCACCGGGTTGTGGTACTGGTCACGCTTGCTGCGCAGGAACTGGGCCGTCTCCGCGGGGTAGGTCTCCACGATGGAATCCACCCACCGTTTGAGAATGGCGGGCTTGTGCTTGGCCAGTATGGTGAAAATTTTCATAAGCGCGTTACCGTACTCGGCCCGCCTGTTGCGGGGGCCTGCTGTCCGCCTCGTATAGAGCCTGCCTTCCTGCGCCGGGAAGTATAGGCAATTATTAGTACAATAGAATAGTTAGCGCCTGAACGTCAGTGGAAATACTTATCACAAGCGCCAACGACACGTCAAGCTTTAAGGCTAGGGGTACAAACCGGTTAGGAGGCCTGGCGGCCGCAGGCCTGGCCAGGAGCGGCCGCGGTCTTTACAATGAAAGGCAGCCGGCCCCGGGCGGGTCATTCCCCTCGCAGCCAGGGAGCGCGACATGGTGCTATACAAGGGCGTCAACCACTTGGCCATGGCCACCGGCGACATGCCGGCCACCATCCGTTTCTGGCGGGATCTACTAGGTCTGCGCCTGGTGGTGGGGCTGGGTAAGCCCGGTTATCGCCACTACTTTTTCGAACTGGGCCCGCATGACTTCATTGCCTTCTTCGAGTGGCCAGGGGTGGAGCCCATAGCGGAGAAGGACCACGGCGTGCCTGTGCAGGGACCCTTCGCGTTCGACCACGTGTCCCTGGGCGTGGGGCGGCGCCAGGACCTCTGGGAGATCAAGGACCGGCTGGAGGCGGCCGGGTTCTGGGCCAGCGAGGCCATCGACCACGGTTTCATCCAGTCGGTGTACTCCTTTGACCCCAACGGCATCGCCATCGAGTTCTCCTGGGAGGTGCCCGAGGTGGCCCCGCGCCGGCATCCGGTCATGGCCGACCGCCACCCCGCGGCCGAGGCCCTGGAGGGCCCGGAGCCCCAGGCTGGGCACTGGCCAGCGGTGAGCCAGCCCACTCCGCCCGAGGACCAGGTGGTCTACCCCGGCGAGGGCGATGTGGTGCGCGACCCCAGCCGCAATCACTGGGCCGGCCAGAAAGCTGAAGGCGATTCATAGGTTGACACCACTGCGGCCCAATCCTATACTGCCGGGAATCCCGCCGAGTTAGCCCGGATTTTTCATGAGGGCTGGGCGATATTGTTATTTTGGCTTCATCCACGCAGCGGTTAAGGAAAATCGTTGTAATCGGCGGGGTAAGGTTTGCACCCTGGCCCTGCACAGCCAGCCGCCGGCAGACAAGGCGTCTGGCAAGCGAGCGCCGCAGGTGTAGCCAAAGCTACATCGAGGCGCGAGTGAAGCCGGCAACGCAGTATGCCGGCGGCTGGCGAAGCCGGACGCCCGGCCCTCATGAAATATCCGGGCTCAGCCCTCTGCCCCTGAGGTGAAGATGAACGCGCAACCCCTGGCCATACCCAGCCGCAGCGACTACCTGACCGTCCAGAAACAGCGCGGCCGCAAGGTGCTGGGCGTCTTTCCCGCCCAGTATCCTAGGGAAATACTCTGGGCCCACGACATCGCGCCCATGGAGATATGGGACCCGCCCCTGGAGCCGGGCTCGGCCCCGGCCCATTTGCAGCCCTACATCTGCGCGGTGGTGCGCCAGGGCCTGGAGCTGGTGCTGCGCGGCGGGGCGGCGCGGCTGGACGGCCTGCTGGTGCCCCACACCTGCGACTCTCTGCAGAACCTGGCCTCGCTGCTCAAGGACTACCTGGAGCTGGCGGTGCCGGTGATGTTCTTCTACCACCCCAAGGAGCCCTTCCGGGCCTCGGCCCGCACCTACTACCGCCGGCAGTTAGAGCTGCTGGACCAGAAGCTGGCCCAGCGCTTCGGCCCGCGCCGGGACGGCGCCCTGGAGCAGGCCGTGGCCTGGGGCCAGAAGATCGCCGCGCTGGCCGGCCAAGCCTATAGCCTGCGCGCCCAGGGCCAGCTCAACGCCCCGGCCGCGGAGTTCTACCGGGTGCTGCGGGCCGGCGAGTACCTGCACCCCGAGGACTTCATCCCGCTCTTGGAGCAGTTCCTGGCCGCGACCCAGGGACCGGCTCCGGCCGGGCCGGTGGTGCTGCTCTCGGGGGTGCTGCCCAACCCCAAGGAGCTGCTCAGCCTGCTGGATGAGCAGGGCGCCCGGGTGGGGCACGACGACTTCCTGAGCCTGAGCCGCCGGCTGCTGGGCCCGGCCAGCCAGTCCGCCGATCCCATGGACGCCCTCAGCGAGCAGTACTTCGCCCTGCCGCCCTGCTCCTCGCGGGGCTCGGCCATCTCCGCCCGCCTGGAGTGGCTCAAAGGCCTGGCCCAGGCCAGCGGCGCGCGGGGGGTGATATTCTATGTGGTGAAGTTCTGCGAGCCGGAGCTGTTCGACGTGCCGCCCCTGGCGGCCGGGCTCAAGGAGCAGGGCCTGGCCACCCTGTCCCTGGAGGTGGAGCTGAACCAGGGGGTCAGCGGCCAGATCGCCACCCGGGTGGAGGCCTTTTTGGAGATGCTGTCATGAGCCTGGCGGACAAGGCGCGCTATCAGTTCATGAAGGACCTGGGCGCCCCGGCCCTGTTCGCCCTGAATAAGTCCGCGGCCCGCAAGAAGCGCCGCCCGCGGCCGGCCAACCCGGACCTCGGCCCGCCCCTGGCCTGCGCCGGCCGCCTGAAGGAGATCATGGCCCGCCACTACTACCTGGCCCGCTTCGCCAAGGGGGCCCGGCCCGTGGCCTGGGTCACCAGCGGGGCGCCGGTGGAGCTGCTCAGGGCCTTCGGCTACTACACCCTCTACCCGGAGAACCACGGCGCCCTGTGCGGGGCCCAGAAGATGGGGCCCGAACTGTGCCAGGCGGCCGAGGAGCAGGGCTTCAGCCCGGACCTGTGCTCCTACGCCCGGGTGGACCTGGGCCACTTCTTCAGCCGCAAGACCCCGGCCGGCCGCCTGCCCCGGCCGGACCTCTTGTTCTGCTCCAACAACATCTGCCAGACCGTGCTGTACTGGTACAAGGTGCTGGCCCACTACCTGAAGATACCCCTGGTCCTGTTCGACACGCCCTTCCACTTCGACGAGTTCAGCCAGGCGGACATAGACTACATGGCCGGCCAGATCCAGGAGATGATCCCGCAGCTGGAGCAACACTCGGGCCGGCGCTTTGACGAGGCCTACTTCCGCGAGGTCACCGAGCTCTCCCGCGACGCCAGCCTGCTCTGGGGCCAGTGCCTGGCCACCATGAAGGCCCGGCCCGCGCCCATGACCATCTTCGACGCCTTCATCCACCTGGCGCCGGTGGTGTCCCTGCGCGGCCTGCCCGTGGCCCGGGAGTACTACAAGATTCTTTTGGCCGAGTTAGAGGACCGGGTGGCCAAGGGCATCGGGGCCCTGCGGCAGGAGAAAAAGCGCCTGATGTGGGACAACATCGCCATCTGGTACAAGGTGCGCGACTTCTCTAACCTCTTTGCCAGCCGGGGCATGAACTTCGTGGTGGCCACCTACACCAACGCCTGGGCCGAGACGATCCAGTACCTGAACCTGGACGACCCCTTCCAGTCCGTGGCCCAGACCTATGGCCTGGTGATCCTCAACAACAGCCTGGAGCACCGGCTGCAGCTCATGTCCCAGATGGTCCAGGACTACTCGGTGGACGGCCTGGTGCTGCACTCGGCCCGCTCCTGCAAGCCCTACTCCGTGGGCCAGTACGACCTCAAGCGGCTCATCAGCCACCGCCTGGGCATCCCGGCGGTGGTGATCGAGGCCGACATAACCGACTACCGCATGTTCTCCGAGGAGCAGGCCGCCACCCGGCTGGAGGCCTTCTTCGAGGCCCTGGAGGCGGACTGAGCCCCGCCAGTAAAGGAGACCCGATGCCGCTGATCAACGTGGTGCCCCCGGACAAGGCCGAAGGCAAGGTCAAGGAGGGCTACGCCATCTTCAAGCGCCTGGGCATGGTGCCGGCCCCTTTCCAGATGTATAGCTCCTCGCCGGAGCTGGTGGACCTGCGCCGGCAGACCATCACCTACTTCATGAGCCACCCTACCCTGAGCCCGCCCCTGCTGGCCCTGATCCGCATGCTGGTGGCCGAGGAGCTGAAGTACTACTACTGCATCTCCCTCAACCGCGAGATCCTCAAGATGGCCGGCATAGAGGACGAGGACGCCGCGGCCAGGATTCTGGCCGACCCGGCCAGCGCGCCCCTGAGCGACAAGGACAAGGCCATGCTCCTGTTCGTGCTCAAGGCGGTCAAGACCCCGGACGCGGTCACGGCCGAGGACGTTGAGGGGCTGCGGGCCCTGGGCTGGAGCGACCGCGACATCCTGGACGCCACCGAGCACGGCGCGGGCATGGTTCGCGACGGTATCCTGTTCAAGGCCTTCCAGATGGACCAGGCCCCGGCCTGCTGAAAAGGACCAGCCCGTGCCTTTCTACGCCGGCATAGACGTGGGCTCGCTCTCTAGCGACGCGGTGATCATCGACCAGGAGGGCCAGGTGGTGGGCAGCGCCATCACCGAGACCGGGGCCCACTCCACCCAGGCCGCCGAGCGGGCCCTGGACCTGGCCTTGGCCCAGGCCGAGCTGAACCGGGGCGACCTGGCCTTTTCCGTGGCCACCGGCTACGGCCGGGTCTCGGTGCCCATGGCCAACAAGGCCATCACCGAGATCTCCTGCCACGGCTTGGGAGCCCACGCCATCTTTCCCAACACCCGCACGGTTATCGACATCGGCGGCCAGGACTCCAAGGCCATCAGCCTGGACGACAAGGGCAAGGTGGTGGACTTTGTCATGAACGACAAGTGCGCCGCCGGCACCGGCCGCTTCCTGGAGGTGATGGCCGCCAAGCTGGGCCTGACCCTGGACGACCTGGGCCGCTTGTCCCTGGCCGCCTCGGGCGAGGTGAGCATCTCCAGCGTGTGCACCGTCTTCGCCGAGAGCGAGGTGGTCTCCCTGGTGGCCCGCAACCACCCCCCGGAGCAGATCGTCAAGGGCCTGCACCGGGCCATCGTCAACCGGGTGGCGGCCATGGTGGGCGGCCTGGGGGTCAAGGAGGCGGTGACCATGAGCGGCGGGGTGGCCAAGAACGCCGGGGTGGTGACCCTGATGGCCGAGCGCTTGGGCGTGAAGATTCAGGTGCCGCCCGAGCCTCAGATCGTGGGGGCCCTGGGCGCGGCGCTCCTGGCCCGGCGGCAGGCGGGATAGGGCCGGCGCGGGGACATTCAGCAGGGAGCCGGGCATGCAGCAGCGGCGATTGGGCAACAGCGGCCTCACGGTCACCGAAATAGGCTTCGGCGGCATCCCCCTCACCCGCCTGGGTGTGGAGGAGGGCGCGGAGCTGGTGCGCCAGGCCTTTGACCTGGGCTTCCGGTTCTTCGACACCGCGCATTTGTACGGCGACTCTGAGGTCAAGATGGGCCTGGGCCTGGCCGGGGTGCGCGAGCAGGTGGTGCTGGCCACCAAGACCCGGGCCCGCGACGGCGAGACCGCGGCCCGGCACCTGGAGCAGAGCCTAAAGGACCTGCGCACCGACTGGATCGACCTGTATCAACTTCATAACCTCTCCGAGGCCGGCGGCCTGGAGCAGGCCCTGGCCCCGGACGGCGCCCTGCCGGTGCTGGAAAAGGCGCGCGCGCAGGGGGTGATCCGCGCCCTGGGCTTCAGCTCCCACAACCCGGACCAGGCCGTGCACGCCATCCACAGCGGCCTGTTCGCCACGGTGCAGTTCGCCTTCAACTTCGTGGAGCACGACACCTACCAGCGGGTCTTTGCCGCGGCCCGGCAGCGGGGCATGGGCCTGATCGGCATGAAGCCCCTGGGCGGCGGGCTGCTGCAGCGGGCCGACCTGTGCTTTGGCTTTCTGCAGGGCTTTCCCGAGGTGGTGCCGGTGCCGGGCATCCAGAGCCTGGCCGAGGCCCAGGAGATACTGGCCCTGTACCAGGACCGCCGGCCCCTAAGCCCGCAGGACCACAAGGACATCCAGAAAATCCGCGATGAGTTGGGCGAGCGCTTCTGCCACCGCTGTGAGTACTGCCTGCCCTGCGAGCAGGGGGTGGCCATCCCGCACGTGATGCTGTTCCAGACCCAGCAGCGCCGCTTTTCGCCGGAGATGATCAAGAACATCTCGGCCCGGGCCATGGCCACGGTGGAGAACTGCATCCAGTGCGGCCAGTGCGAGGAGCGCTGCCCCTACGAGCTGCCCATTCCCCAGATGCTGCGCGAGCTGTACCAGGACTACGAGGAGTTCCTGGCCCGGCACGGCCTGGGCTGAGCCGGGGCCGCAACCCTACCTGACGGAAGCCAGGCCGGATCACCCTCAGAGGCGGCTCGGCGGGGCTTTTGGCTAACCAGCAGCAATCAAAGCGCAAACGCCGAGGCGGTTCTGGCGGCCGGCCTGGTACGCTGCTTGCAGCCTATGCCTGCAAAGGAGCGGGCAGGCAGCATGGAAGCGGACAACATCCTCGCGGCCAGGAGGGCGCCGGGCCGGAGCCTGGCCCTGGAGGACCAGACCCTGCGCGAGGCCCTGCAGATGCACCCCTGGCCCCTGCCGGTGCGGGCCCGGCGGCTGCTGGTGGAGGAGCTGCGCCGGGCCGGGCTGCGGCGGTTGCAGGTGGGCGCCTTGGTGCGGCGCGACCGCCTGCCCCAGATGGCGCACAGCGACGAGCTGATAAGCAAGATAAACCAGTTGCCCGGCCTGGAGGTCTGGGCCCTGGTCCTGAACGAAAAGGGGCTGCAGCGGGCCCGCCAGTGCGGCTTACAGAACGTGGCCCTGTCAGCCTCCCTGGCGCCCATCCACAGCCAGCGCAACCTGGGCTGCGCGGTGGCCGAGGGTCTGGAGCGCTGCCTGGCCCTGGCCGAGCTGGCCCTGGCCTGGGGCCTGGGGGTGCGCATGGGCCTGCAATGCGCCTTTGGCGGCCCCATGTTCAAGCCGCCCCAGCCCGAGGAGCTGTTGGCATTACTCAGGCCGTTCAGCCATCTGGGCGTGCCGCGCCTGGCCCTGGCCGACACCGCGGCCCGGGCCAAGGCCGTGGGCATCGCCGAGACACTGGCCTGCCTGCGGGCCGGCCTGCCCGGCGCGGAGCTGGGCCTGCACCTACACGGCGAGCCGGAGCAGTTGACAGCCAACCTGGAGGCGGCCTGGGCCGGCGGAGCGGACTGGCTGGACGTGACCCTGGCCGGCCGCGGGGGCTGCCCGTTTTTGCCCGGCCGGCCGCCGGCCAACCTCTCCACGCGGCAGGCGGTTGAGTTTCTTAACCAAAAAGGCCTGGACTCTGGCGTGGACCTGATGCGGCTGGACCGCACGGCCGCGGTGCTGGGCACTTTACTGGCAGACATCGGGGTAGGAGCGTAGCAATAAAGCTACATTAATGTATGAAATAACTATAAAGTCTTCTTGTGGGTAACTTTTCAACCCAGGCGTGCGGCCCTGGCCGAGTTCCAGGGATAATTGTCTTATGAGAACAAGCTCTTAGGCTGCCGCCCCGGCCGGCACCATCCTTGCACCTAAACTCCGGCATGAACACGCAAGTCACAGAGCTGGAGCTACGGGTTCTGTTTGAAATCAGCCGCGTAATCGGCGAGGCCCTGAACCTGCCCCAGACCCTGGAGCGGGTGCTGGCCATCATTTCAGACACCCTGTCCATGAAGCGGGCCACGGTCACCCTGCGCGACGGCCGGGGCGGCGGCCTGGCCATCTTCGCCTCCTACGGCCTGACCGAGCGGGAGATGAAACGCGGGGTCTATGACCAAGGCGAGGGCGTCACCGGCCGCATCTTCCAGACCGCCAGGCCGTTCTACGTGCCCGACGTGAGCCGGGAGCCGCTGTTCCTCAACAAGACCCAGTCCCGGGACCTGGACAAGGGCAAAGTGGCCTTCGTGGGGGTGCCCATCCTGCTCTCGGGCGAGCCCATCGGGGTGCTGAACGTGGACCGGCTGTTCAACGAGGAGGTGTCGGCCAGCGAGGACATCCGCTTCCTGACCATCGTGGCCCAGCTCATCGGGCAGTTCGTGCAGCTCAACCGCCAGGTGGAGCAGCGGGAGGACCTGCTGCGGCGGCGGAACAAGCAGCTCAAGGACGAGATCTCCGACCGCTACAACGGCTTCTTCATCGTGGGCCAGAGCCCGGCCATGCTCAACTTGCAGGCCATGCTGCACAAGGTGGCCCCGGCCAAGGCCTCGGTGCTGCTCTTGGGCGAGTCGGGCACCGGCAAGACTCTGGTGGCCCGCATCATCCACGAGATGAGCGCCCGGGCGGACGGGCCCTTCGTGAAGATCAACTGCGCGGCGGTGCCCGAGAACCTGCTGGAGTCGGAGCTGTTCGGCTATGCCCGCGGGGCCTTCACCGGCGCCACCGAGGGAAAGCCCGGCCGCTTCGAGGAAGCCGACGGCGGCACCATCTTCCTGGACGAGGTCGCCGAGATGCCCGTCGCCCTGCAGGCCAAGCTGCTCAGGTTTTTGCAGGACAAGGAGTTCGAGCGCCTGGGCTCGCCCAAGACGCGCAAGGTGGACGTGCGCATCATCGCGGCCACCAACCAGAACCTGCCGGAGCTGGTGGAGCGCAAGCGCTTCCGCCAGGACCTCTACTACCGGCTGAACGTCTTCCCCCTGCACCTGCCGCCCCTGCGCGAGCGGGTGGAGGACATACCGCTGTTGATAAGCCGCTTCCTGGAGAAGAACTCCGAGGAATACAACCGCCGCCTGACCATGGACCCCGAGGCAGAGCAGGTGCTGCTGGCCTACCACTGGCCGGGCAACGTGCGCGAGCTGGAGAACATCATTGAGCGCCTGAGCATCATGGTGGACCAGGACGCCATCCACCGACGCGACCTGCCCGGCTTCCTGCTTAGCTCCCGGCCAGCCGTGTCCGACGGCGAGCCCGAGGAGTCCGGCGGCTCCAAGCTGGAGGGCCTGGAGCGGGCCGAGCTGCTGGAGGCATTACGGCGCAGCCGCTGGGTGCAGTCCCGGGCGGCCGCGGACCTGGGCATCACCCTGCGCAAGTTGGGCTACCGGCTTCGGAAGTATGGTTTGGAAGAGAGAGTGAAGGTTGAACGCCGGAAGCTAGTCCACGGTTGAGTGCCGGCTTCGCCAGGCGGCGGGATACTGCGTTGCCGGCATCGCTCCAGCCTCGACGTAGTTTAAACTACGCCTCCGGCTGTCGCTCGCCGGACGCCTTGTCTTACGGCGGCTGGCTGTGCCGGCGGTGGGAGGTTCTGCGTTTCTAGTCGGACTATTTTCTATTTCCTTTTAAGCCGCCTCGTTAAGTCCAGGATTCGTCCACCCTGCGCCTTTTTCTTTAACGCGACCTGACGTTCAGGTAGAAAAATTTTGCGCCAGTGTAAAAACACCCTGTCCCTCTCTGCCTCTTTTCCTTACCCACCTTTTTTATTCTTCGGCAATTAAGCGCTGCCAATCAGCAGGTTGACTGCTTTGGCCCACCAAAGGCCACCCGCTTGGCAGGCCCTTTGCTGTGTAGGGGCCCAAAGCAACCCAACTGGGAGGCAGGAAGGCATGCGCAAGATAGCGATTTACGGCAAGGGTGGCATCGGCAAGTCCACCACCACCCAGAACACGGTGGCCGGTTTGGCGGAGATGGGCAAGAAGGTGATGGTGGTGGGCTGCGACCCCAAGGCCGACTCCACCCGCCTCTTGCTGGGCGGCCTGGCCCAGAAGTCGGTGCTGGACACCCTGCGCGAAGAGGGCGAGGACATCGAGCTGGAATACATCCGGCGGGCTGGCTTCGGCGGCACCTGGTGCGTGGAGTCCGGCGGGCCCGAGCCTGGCGTGGGTTGCGCCGGCCGCGGCATCATCACCTCCATCAACATGCTGGAGTCCCTGGGCGCCTACGAGGAGAGCGAGCAGTTGGACTACGCCTTTTACGACGTGCTGGGCGATGTGGTCTGCGGCGGCTTCGCCATGCCCATCCGGGACGGCAAGGCCGAGGAGATCTACATCGTCTGCTCCGGCGAGATGATGGCCATGTACGCGGCCAACAACATCTGCAAGGGCATCCGCAAGTACGCCGAGAGCGGCGGGGTACGCCTGGGCGGGCTCATCTGCAACAGCCGCAACGTGGACAACGAATACGAGATGATCCAGGCCCTGGCCGCCAAGCTGGGCACCCAGATGATCTACTTCGTGCCCCGGGACAACGACGTGCAGCGGGCGGAGATAAACCGCAAGACGGTCATCGAGTGGAACCCCGAGGCGCCCCAGGCCCAGCACTACCGCAACCTGGCCAAGGCCATCGACGGCAACCAGATGTTCGTCATCCCTCAGCCCCTGCAGATCGAGGAGCTGGAGCAGCTGCTGTTGGACTTCGGCCTGATGGCGGCTTAACCACCTAAACCGCGGACGAGATGGGTAGCGACATGATGATCATGGTCAGAGCAATTGTGCGGCCGGAGAAGGCCGACGAGGTCCTCAAGGCCCTGATGGACGCCGGGTTCCCCGCGGTCACCAAGTACTCGGTGGCCGGCCGGGGCAAGCAGCGGGGCATCAAGATCGGACAGATCACCTACGACGAGATACCCAAGACCATGCTGATGTGCGTGATCAAGGCCGAGGACAAGGACTTCATGGTCAAAACCATCATGGAGGCGGCCCGCAGCGAGGGCAAGGGCGCCTTCGGCGACGGCAAGATATTCATCAGCGAGGTGGAGGACGTGTACACCATCAGCACCGGGGTCTGCGACACCGCCCCGGCCCCGCAGGAGGCCACGGCATGAAAGAGGTAGTCGCCGTGGTGCGCATGAACACCATGAACCAGACCAAGAAGGCCCTCACCAGGGCCGGCATCGACTCCATGTTCGCCCATGAGTGCCAGGGGCGCGGCCGGGGCCTGGTGGACAGCAAGATTCTGGCCGGGGCCAGCGCGGGCTACGAGGAGGCCATCGCCCTCCTAGGCGAGAAGGGCAAGCTGTACTCCAAGCGCATGCTGACCATGGTGGTTAAGGACAAGCAGGTGGGGGCGGTGGTGCAGGCCCTGATGGAGACCAACCGGACCGGCAAGCCCGGCGACGGCAAGATCTTCGTGCTGCCGGTGAGCGACGCCGTCCGGGTGCGCACCGCTGAGGCCGGCGACAAGGCCCTTAGCTGAACATCGGGACACAGAGAGCGCAGAAGATGCCCGCAACAGAAGAGAAGCTGGTCCGCCTGGACCCCGCCGAGATCAAGGAGGAGATGCTGAGGAAGTATCCCCCCAAGGTGGCCCGGCGGCGTGCCAAGCAGATTTTGATCAACGAGGCCCTGGAGAACAGCACCCCCGAGATTACGGCCAACGTGCGCACCATCCCCGGCATCATCACCATGCGGGGCTGCACCTACGCCGGCTGCAAGGGCGTGATCATGGGGCCCACCCGGGACATCGTCAACATCACCCACGGCCCCATCGGCTGCGGCTTCTACTCCTGGCTCACGCGCCGCAACCAGACCGACGCCTCGGCCCCCGGCGCCGAGAACTACATGACCTACTGCTTCAGCACCGACATGCAGGACAAGGACATCATCTTCGGCGGCGAGAAGAAGCTGGAGGCGGCCATCCAGGAGGCCTACGACCTGTTCCACCCCAAGGGCATCGCGGTCTTCGCCACCTGCCCGGTGGGGCTGATCGGCGACGACATCCACGCCGTGGCCGCCAAGATGAAGAACAAGCTGGGCGATTGCAACGTCTTCGCCTTTTCCTGCGAGGGCTACAAGGGCGTGTCCCAGTCCGCCGGCCACCATATCGCCAACAACCAGGTGTTCCGGCATTTGGTGGGGCTCAACGACCAGGGCAGGCCCGGCCAGTACCGCATCAGCCTGCTGGGCGAATACAACATCGGCGGCGACGGGTTCGAGATCGACCGCATCCTGACCAAGTGCGGCATCACCAACGTGGCCACCTTCAGCGGCAACTCCAGCTACGACCAGTTCACCAGCGCCCACACCGCGGACCTGAACGCCGTGATGTGCCACCGCTCCATCAACTACGTGGCCGACATGCTGGAGATCAAGTACGGCATCCCCTGGATCAAGGTGAACTTCATCGGGGCCGGGGCCGCGGCCAAGAGCCTCAGGAAGATCGCTCAGTACTTCGGCGAGCAGGCGCTCATGGACCGGGTGGAGGAGGTGATCGCCGAGGAGATGCCGGCGGTGGAGGCGGTGGCGGCCGAGGTGCGGCCGCGCACCGAGGGCAAGACGGCCATGCTCTTCGTGGGCGGCTCCCGGGCCCATCACTACCAGGAGCTGTTCAAGGAGCTGGGCATGCGGACCATCAGCGCCGGCTACGAGTTCGCCCACCGCGACGACTACGAGGGCCGCCAGGTGCTGCCGGGCCTCAAGGTGGACGCCGACTCGCGCAACATCGAGGAGATTGAGGTGGAGCCGGACCAGAGCCGCTACAGCCCGCGCAAGAGCGAGGAAGAAATCAAGGCCCTGGCCGAGGCCGGCCTGCAGCTCAAGAAATACGACGGCATGATCCCGGGCATGGAATCCGGCACCCTGGTCATCGACGACCTGAACCAGTACGAGGCCGAGAAGATGGTGGAGATGCTCAAGCCGGACATCTTCTGCGCGGGCATCAAGGAGAAGTTCTCGGTGCAGAAGCTGGGCATACCCATGAAGCAGCTGCACTCCTACGACTCCGGCGGCCCCTACGCCGGCTTCAAGGGGGCCATCAGCTTCTACCGCGAGATCGACCGCCTGGTGAACAGCAAGGTCTGGGGCTACCTCAAGGCCCCCTGGCAGGAGAACCCCGAGCTCTCGGCCAGCTACGTCTGGGAATGATCAGGCTCGACAAGGACGCGAACCATGCTGCTTAGACATACGCCAGAAGAAATCAGCCTGCGCCAGGCCTTGACTATCAACCCGGCCAAGACCTGCCAGCCCATCGGCGCCATGTACGCGGCCTTGGGGCTGCACGGCTGCCTGCCCCACAGCCACGGCTCCCAGGGCTGCTGCGCCTACCACCGCAGCACCCTGACCCGGCACTACAAGGAGCCCATCAGCGCGGGCACCAGCTCCTTCACCGAGGGCGCCAGCGTGTTCGGCGGCCAGGCCAACCTGCTGCAGGCCATCGAGAACATCTTCACGGTCTACGAGCCCGAGGTGGTGGCGGTGCACACCACCTGCCTATCGGAGACCATCGGCGACGACCTGCCCCAGATCATCGACAAGGCCGGCAAGGAAGGCAAGATACCCTCGGGCCGGCAGGTGATCTACGCCAACACCCCCAGCTACGTGGGCAGCCACGTCACCGGCTTCGCCAACATGGTCAAGGGCATGGCCCGCCTGGCCGAATCCACGGGCCACAAGAACGGCAAGGTGAACGTGATCCCGGGCTGGGTGGAGCCGGCGGATATGGAGGAGATCAAGCGCCTGGCCGCCCTGGTGGGGGCGCCCATCATCCTGTTTCCGGACACCTCGGGCATACTCAACGGCCCCCTGTCCGGCGAGTTCAAGATGTTCCCCGAGGGCGGCGTGACCATCAGCCAGCTCAAGAGCGCCGGCGACTCCGTCGGCACCCTGGCCCTGGGCGAGTGGTGCAGCGCCGAGGCGGCCCGCTACCTGGACGCCAACAACAAGGTGCCCTGCCGCATCCTGGACATCCCCATCGGGCTCAAGGCCACGGACCGCTTCGTGGACGCCCTGCGCATCATCAGCGGGGTCAGCGTGCCCGAGGAGGTGAACCACGAGCGGGGCCAGCTGGTGGACATGATCAGCGACATGCACCAGTACTTCTATCACCAGAAGGTGGCCCTGGCCGGAGACCCGGACCAGCTCATCGCCATGACCGAGTTCCTGGTCTCCATCGACATGTGGCCCACCCACCTGGTCACCGGCACGCCGGGCAAGGCCTTCGAACAGCGCATACGCGACCTCACCGCCGAGTTGCCCTACGAGGTGAACGTAAAGGCGGAGCAGAGCGCAGACCTGTTCCTGTTGCATCAATGGATCAAGAAGGAGCCGGTGGACCTGCTTATAGGCAACACCTACCTGAAGTACATCGCCCGCGACGAGGACATCCCCCTGGTGCGCTGGGGCTTCCCCATCCTGGACCGGGTGGGGCACCAGTACTTCCCCACCGTGGGCTACAAGGGCGGCCTGCGGCTCTTGGAGAAGGTCCTCACGGCCCTCCTGGACCGCAAGGACCGCGACGACCCGGAGCAGAGCTTCGAGCTGGTGATGTGAGGCGCGCGCCCTCGGGCGCGGCAAGGGAGCAGAGGCGGCATGGACAAGCCAGTGAGCCATCAGGCGGCGGAAAACCACTGCGCCAGCGATCGCCGCGCCTCGGGCAGGGTGCATCTGCCAATGGCGCCCAAGGCCCTGGCCCGGGTGCGCTTCAGCCCGGACAAGCCCCTGCCCCGGGCCCTGAGCCCGGAGCAGGCCTTAAACTGGCTGGAGTACCTGGCCGGGCAGGGCGAGAGCCTCAAGGTGGTCAACATCAATGGCCCGGGCGACCCCCTGGCCACGCCAGAGCTGACCCTGCAGATACTGGGCCTGCTGCGGGACAAGTACCCCGGCCTCTCGCTGTGCCTGACCACCCTGGGCTTTGGGGCGGCCAAGGCGGCCGGAGCGCTGGCCGAGCTGGGCCTGGCCCACGTGTCCATCCTGCTGGACGCGGTGGAGCCGGAGGCGGTGCAGCGCATCTACGCCTGGATCAGGCCCGGCACCCGCACCCTGCCCCTGAGCGAGGCGGCTCGGCTGTTGGTGCAGGAGCAGGCCGCGGCCATCAGCGCCCTGGCCGCCGCGGGCGTGCCGGTGCAGGCCAAGACCACGGTCTATCCGGGCATCAACGCCGAGCAGGTGCCCGAGGCGGCCCGGCGGGCGGCGGAGCTGGGGGCCGGCGAGATGAAGCTCTTCCCCTTCCTGGCCACCTGCGTGGACTGCCCGCGGCCCACGGGCGAGACGGACCTGGCGCAGCTGGAGCGCCTGGCCGCGCGGGCCGGCCGCTACCTGCCCACCCAGTTGGTGGACCTGGCCACCTGCCAGCAGATGGCCGAGCGGGACCTGGCCGCCGCGGCCGGCCCGCGCGCGGCTCTGCCCGTCCCCAGCTCCCAGCGGCCCCATCTGGCTGTGTGCAGCTCCGACGGCTTCCAGGTGGACCTGCACCTGGGCCAGGCCGACCAGTACCTGATCTACGGGCCCCGAGACGGCGTCGTGACCCTGTTGGAGACTCGGCCCGCCCCGCCGCCGGGGGCCGGTGACTGGCGCTGGCAGCAGGCGGCCCTGGCCCTGAGCGACTGCTTCGCGGTGCTGGCCGCCGCGGCCGGCGAGGCGCCCAAGCGCCTGCTGGCCGAAAAGGGCCTGGCGGTGCTGGCCCAGGAGGGCAACATCGAGGGCCTGGTGGACGAGCTTTACGGCGGCGGCAAGAAAAAGGGCGGTCGCCGTTAACCAGCCGCGGCCAGCAGCGCAACACAGGAACCTGGTTCAAGGAGCGAGCACATGGGCATTCCCGCCAAGCAGATATTGGTCTGCCAGAGCTTCCGCCTGAAGGGAGACCCCCAGGGCGTCTGCCACAAGAAGACCGACGGCTTTCTGCAGTACCTGGAGGAAGAGATTCTGGACCGGGGCCTGGACTGCCAGGTCATCGCCACCGGCTGCCTGAAGCAGTGTGAGAACGGCCCGGCCATGGTGGTGCAGCCCAACAACTGGTGGTTCAAGGGCGTGGACAGCCAGGACGCCATCGACGCCATCCTGGACGGCCTGGAGAGCGGCGCCCCGCCCGCGGACTACCTGATCGCCTGAAGGAGATCGGCCATGGCCAAGGTGGTCTTCCCAGAGCGCCAGGACCAGATATTCGAAAAGGGCGGCGACGAGCCCTTCCGGATCAGCTGCGACAAAGAGAGCCTGGCCGGCGCGGTGAGCCAGCGGGCCTGCCTGTTCTGCGGCTCGCGGGTGGTGCTCTACCCCATTGCCGACGCGCTGCACCTGATCCACGGGCCCATCGGCTGCGCCTCTTACACCTGGGACATCCGGGGGGCCATGTCCTCGGGGCCGGAGCTGCACCGCTACTCCTTCAGCACCGACCTGGGCGAGACGGACGTGATCTTCGGCGGCGAGGGCAAGCTCACCCGCGCCCTGGACGAACTGATCTCCCGCCACCGGCCCCAGGCGGCCTTTGTCTACTCTACCTGCATGGTGGGGCTCATCGGCGACGACCTGGAGGCGGTGTGCCGGAAGGCCAGCGAGCGGCACGGCATCCCGGTGATCCCGGTGATGAGCGAGGGCTTCAAGGGCAACAAGCGGGCCGGGTACTACGCGGCCTGCCAGGCCTTGTTTCGGCTGGTGGGCAGCGGCGACATTGCGGGCATACCGCTCATGTCGGTCAACCTGCTGGGCGACTTCAACCTGGCTGGCGAGATATGGATCATCCGGGAGTACCTGGAGCGCATGGGGATCACGGTGGTGGCCAACATCACCGGCGACGGCCGGGTGGCCGACCTGCAGCGGGCCCACGGCGCGGCCCTGAACCTGGTGCAGTGTTCGGGCTCCACCATGGAGCTGGCCAAGATGATGCAAGAGGCCTACGGCATCCCCTTCCTGCGGGTCAGCTACCTGGGCGTGGACGACATGGCCCAGGCCCTCTACGACGTGGCCGAGTTCTTTGAGAGCCCAGAGGCCCTGGAGCGAGCCCAGGAGCTGGTGCGCCAGGAGCTGGGGCGCATCTACCCCCGGCTCAAGGAGCTGCGCCAGGACCTGACGGGCAAGCGGGCCGCCCTGTACGTGGGCGGCACCTTCAAGGCCTTCAGCCTGATCAAGGCCTTCCGCCTGCTGGGCATGAAGGTGGTGCTGGCCGGCTCCCAGACCGGCACCGAAGAGGACTACCAGGAGTTGGCCTCCATCTGCGAGCCGGGCACGGTGATCGTGGACGACGCCAACCCCCTGGAGCTGATGACCTACCTAGTGGACAAGGACGTGGACGTGTTCGTGGGCGGGGTCAAGGAGAGGCCCATCGCCTACAAGCTGGGCGTGGGCTTTGTGGACCACAACCACGAGCGCAAGCTGGCCCTGGAGGGCTTTGTGGGCATGCTCAACTTCGCCGAGGAGGTGCACGCCACGGCCATGAGCCCGGTGTGGCGCTTCATGCCCCGCAAGGCGCGTCCGGCCTTGGAGGCGGCGGCATGAAGAGCAACCTGGCCGAAAAGCGCGACTACGTGTCCAGCACCAACGCCTGCAAGGCCTGCATGCCCCTGGGGGCCTGCCTCGCCTTCAAGGGCATCGAGGGCTGCGTGCCCTTCCTGCACGGCTCCCAGGGCTGCGCCACCTACATGCGGCGCTACCTGATCAGCCATTTCCGGGAGCCGGTGGACATCGCCAGCAGCTCCCTGGGCGAGGGCGAGGCGGTCTTCGGCGGCGGCCCCAACCTCAAGCAGGGCCTGGTCAACGTGATCAACAAGTACCAGGCCCAGGCGGTGGGCATCGCCACCACCTGCCTGACCGAGACCATCGGCGACAACGTGCCGGCCATCGTCAAGGAGTTCCTGGCCCAGGCCCGCCTGGAGGGCGGCCGCGGCCGCCTGCCGGCCCTGATCCACGCCGCCACGCCCTCCTACGCGGCCACCCACCTGGAGGGCTTCCACGCCGCGGTCAAGGCAGCCGTGGCCCAGCTGTCACAGCCGGCGGCCCGGCACGGAGGGGTGAACATCCTGCCCGGCTTGATCAGCCCGGCCGACATCCGCTACCTGCAAGAGGTGGCGGCCGACTTCGGCCTGGCGGCCACCCTGCTGCCGGACTACTCCCGGACCTTGGACGCCCCAGCCGGCGTGCGCTATGAAATCCTGCCCGCCGGCGGTACGCCCCTGGCCGCCATCAAGAAGATGGGCGGGGCCGCGGCCAGCCTGGCCCTGGGCTGGACGCCCGACGCGCAGGCCGCGGGCCGCGACCTGGCCGAGCGCTGCGGGGTGCCCCTGTACGACCTGGGCCTGCCGGTGGGCCTGCGCCAGAGCGACGCCCTGTTCGCGGCCCTGGCGGAGATCAGCCAGGCGCCCACGCCCGAGCGCCACGCCCTGGAGCGGGGCCGCCTCTTGGACGCCCTGGCCGACGGGCATAAATACCTCTCGGGCAGGCGGGCGGTGGTCTACGGCGAGCAGGACCTGGTGATCGGCCTGGCCTCTTTCCTGGCCGAGATCGGCGTGCAGCCGGTGCTGTGCGCCTCTGGCGGCAAGACCCCCGGCTTCCGAGAGCGCATCGCGGAGGTCACCGGCAGCCTGGTGCGCCAGCCGGCCCTGGTGGAGGCCGGGGCGGACTTCTCCCGTATCGCCGAGCTGAGCCGGGAGCTGCGGCCGGATCTCTTGGTAGGCCACTCCAAGGGCTACCCCATCGCCCGGGAGCTGGGCATGCCGCTGGTGCGGGTGGGGCTGCCCATCCACGACCGCTTCGGCGGCCCCCGCCTGCACCATCTGGGCTACCGCGGGGCCCAGGAGCTGTTCGACCGGCTGGTGAACGCCCTGCTCAGCAAGACGCAGAACGATTCAGCGGTGGGCTACGCCTACCTGTAGGGGAAGCATCATGACGGCCAAGGGCGGCAGCGAGGTTCATCCCTGTTTCAATCAGGCGGCCAAGGGCAGCCACGGGCGGGTGCATCTGCCGGTGGCCCCAGCCTGCAACATCAAGTGCAACTACTGCGACCGCAAGTACGCCTGCGTCAACGAGTCCCGGCCGGGGGTCACTGGTGCGGTGTTGGCCCCGCACCAGGCCCTGGCCTACCTGGCCCAGGTGCTAAAGGCCGAGCCGCGCATCAGCGTGGCCGGCATCGCCGGCCCCGGCGACCCCCTGGCCAACCCCCAGCGCAGCCTGGAGACCATGCGCCTGGTCAAGGAGCACTTCCCCGGCCTGCTGCTCTGCCTGTCCTCCAACGGACTGGCCGTGCCCGAGCACCTGGATGAGCTGGCCGCGGCCGGGGTGACCCACATGACCATCACCGTCAATGCCGTGGACCCGGCCATCGGGGCCCGGATCTACTCCTGGGTCAAGGAGGGCAAGCTGGCCTACCGGGGCCAGGACGCGGCCCGGCTGCTCCTGGAGCGGCAGGTACAGGCTGTGGCCGGCCTCAAGGCGCGGGGCATCACGGTCAAGCTCAACACCATCGTCATGCCCGGCGTGAACGATGGACACGTGCCGGAGGTGGCCCGCTGGGGGGCGGCGCTGGGTGCGGACCTGATGAACCTGATGCCCATGCACCCGGTGGCCAACACGCCCTTCCAGGCCCTGGGCGAGCCCAGCCGCCAGCTCATGCAGCAGCTGCGCGCGGAATGCGGCCGGCACCTCAGCCAGATGAGCCACTGCACCCGCTGCCGGGCGGATGCGGTGGGCCTGCTGGGCGCCGACCGCTCCGGCGAGATGGCCGGCTGCCTGTCCGCCTGCGCCCAGCTGCCCGAGCCCTCGGACGCGGCCCGGCCCTACGTGGCCGTGGCCAGCCGGGAGGGCACCCTGGTGAACCTGCACCTGGGCCAGGCGGCCGAGTTCCAGATCTGGGGCCCGGCCTTGGGCGGCTTCGCCCTCTTGGAGACCCGGCCGGCGCCCCCGGCCGGCGGCGGCGAGCTGCGCTGGAAGGAGCTGGCCGAGTCCCTGGCCGACTGCCGCCACGTGCTGGTCAGCGGCATCGGGGAGACGCCGCGGGCGGTGCTGGCCGGCTTTGGCGTGGAGCCCCTGGAGATGAGCGGCTTCATCGAGGAGGCCCTGCGGGCCATCTACGCCGGCGACGACTTGTCGGCCTTCCGCATCCGCAAGTCCAAGACCTGCTGCGCCGAAAAGATGGGCCAGGGCGGCGGCCTGGGCTGCCTGTAGGCTCGCCCAAACAGCGCGGAGGGCGGGAGGGCCGCGTCCGGGGGTCATCTGTTTTCTTGCCGCCTCCGCAAAATCTTTGCTAAAATTTCACCTCCAACAGCAAGGGGCGGGACCCCGCCCTCTGGCGCCGCCGTCCCCTCTCGGCGCCCGTTGCCTTTGCATCCGCCGCCGCGGGCGGCGCTGAAGCCGGGGCCTGGCCACATTGACAATGAACCCTCAGCGCAGGAATCCCGATGGCCCCTGACGCACTTTTGCCGTGGCTCAGGCAGACCCGCCGCCACCTGCACGCCCTTCCCGAGCTATCGGGCCAGGAGTTCGCCACCAGCGCCTACATCCGTCAGGTGCTCACCGATCTGGGGGTGGAGGTGCGGGATTACCCCGGGCCCACCGGTGTGGTGGGCCTGATCCGGGGCCAGGGGCCGGGGCCCACCATCGCCCTGCGCGCGGACATCGACGCCCTGCCTTTGCAGGAGCTGAACGAGGTCCCCTATCGTTCGCAGAACGAGGGCGTGATGCACGCCTGCGGCCACGACGGCCACGCCGCCATGGTCCTGGGCGTGGCCCGGCAGATACGCCTGGGCGGCCGGCTGGCCGGGTTCAAGGGCAACCTGAAGCTGCTGTTCCAGCCGGCCGAGGAGAGCGGCCTTGGCGCGGCCCAGATGGTGGCCCAGGGGGTGCTGGAGGACCCTCGCGTGGACATGGTGCTGGCCTGCCACCTGAGCCCGGACCAACCCCTGGGCGCGGTGCGCATCTTCCGCGACCTGGGCTACGCCTCCAACGACCGCTTCCGCATCAAGGTGCGGGGCCGGGGCTGCCACGGCGCCCGGCCCGAGGAGGGCAGCGACCCAGTGGCGGCCGCGGCCTACCTGATCACCGCTCTGCAGACCATCGTGGCGCGCAACCTGCGGCCCACTGAGGCCGGGGTGATCACCGTGGGCCGGGTGCGGGCCGGCCAAACCTACAACGTCATCCCCGAGGAGGCCGAGTTGGAGGGCACCGTGCGGGCCTTGACCACCCGCGCGCGGGAGCTGCTGCTCGCCCGCCTGCAGGAGATGTGCGCGGCCCTGGGGCCCATGTTCCGGGTGCAGGCCGGCCTGGAGCTGGCCGAGCACATGCCCTCCTGCTGCAACGACCCGAAGGTGGCGGCCCTGCTGCACCGGGCCGCGGCGGCGGTGGCGGGGCCGGAGGCGGTGAGCTACGTGCCGCCCATCATGGGCTCGGAGGACTTCGCCTTTTTCACTCAGGCCCGGCCGGGCGCCCTGTTCCGCCTGGGCACGGCCGAGCCCGAGAAGGGCCCGCCGCGGGCCCTGCACAGCCCCCGCTTCGACTTTGACGAACGGGTCCTGACCCTGGGCGTGGAGGTGTTCCTGACCGCCCTGGAGGAGGCCCTGGGCCTGCGCAAGGCCTGAGCCAAGCGCCCAGCGGGCGCAGCAGGAGAGGCATGGATGACGGCGACGGAGATCAAAACCGATGTCTTGGTGATAGGCGGGGGGGGAGCCGGCTTCCGGGCGGCGATCGGGGCCCGGGAGAAGGGGGCCGAGGCCCTGCTCCTGAGCAAGGGGCCCCTGGGCCGCTGCGGGGCCACGCCCATGGCCGGCGCGGACTACACCGTGGACGGCAAGAGCCTCAGGGAGCTGGGCTTCTACGGCGAGCCCCTGGACTCCAAGGAGACCTTCTTCGAGGACATCATCAAGCAGGGCTTCTACTTGAACAACCAGAAGCTCCTGGAGCAGTACGTGCGCACCGCGCCACTGCGCCTCAAGGAGTTCCTGGACTGGGGCGTGGTGGTGGCCCGCAGCGAGGAGCGGGCCATCTACACCACGGGCATCGGCATGATGGACGCCCTGCTGGGCCAGGCCAAGAAGCTGGGCGCCCGCACCCTGGACGACGTGATGGTCCTGGACCTACTAGTGCAGGACGGCCAGATCGCCGGGGCCCTGGGCCTGGAGGTCAAGAGCGGCCAGTTCATCCGCTTCCAGGCCAAGGCGGTGGTGGTGGCCACCGGCGGCTGGCACAAGGCCTTCTGGCCCAACACCGGCATGCGCGACCTCTCGGGCGAGGGCCTGGCCATGGCCCACCGGGCCGGGGCCGAGCTGGGCAACATGGAGTTCATCACCTTCTGCTGCAACGTGCTCTACGGCCCGCCGCACGTGCTGGGCAGCATCGCCTCCTATATCTTCAGCCTGCGCTGCGCCGGCGAGCTGACCAACGGCGCCGGCGAGAAATTCCTCAGCCAATACCACCCCAACGTGGCCTACATCGGCACCCACATGGAGTGGAACAAGTGCTTCATCTCCTGGGCCACTCTGCAGGAGGTGCGCCGGGGCAAGGGCTCGCCCAAGGGCGGCATCTACTATGGCCGGGGGCCGGTGTCCTGGTCCGAGTGGGAGCGGCTGGTCTCGCCCACCTTCCCCAACTGGAAGTACAAGCACATCGACCTGAGCCAGATCGTGGCCGTCATCCGCGAGGGCGGCAGCATCGAGGTGGGGCCGGCGGTGGAATACTTTGACGGCGGCATCATCATCGACGAGCACTTCCAGACCAAGGTGCCGGGGCTGTTTGCGGCCGGCGAGTGCACCCTGGGGCCCTTCGGGGCCAACCGGGTCTGCGCCGCCACCACCGAGATGATGGTGCACGGGGCCGAGGCCGGCCAGAACGCCGGGGCCTACGCCCTGAGCCACCGGACGCCGGAGCCCCAGGCGGCCGGCTTTGCGGAGCTGGAGCAGCGGGCCAGCCTGCCGCTGACCCGCAGCAACGGGCCGGGCGTGGCCCAGGTGCGGCGCCAGGTGCAGGAGATGGCCCACCGGCGCCTGGGGCCGGTGCGCGACGGCGCGGAGCTGGGCGCGCTGTTGGAGTTCCTGCGCGACGTAAAGGCCAACGCCCTGCCGCGCCTGGCCACCACCAGCAAGAGCCGCCGCTACAACAAGGAGTGGATGGACGCCCTGGAGCTGGCCAACATCACCCATCTGCTGGAGACCGCCGCCCTGAGCGCCCTGGCGCGCACCGAGAGCCGCGGCGTGCACTTTCGCCAGGACCATCCCCACACGGACAATGACCGCTGGCTGCAGGAGAGCGTGGCCCGGCTCAACGGCGAGATACAGATCAGCCACCGGCCGGTCACCGCCACCTCGGTCACCCCGCCCCAGGGCGTCAAGCCCTACCTGGAGATGCTCCAGCAAATGATGGAGGGGCACTCGGCGGTGGGGGGGCATCACTAAGCCAGGCGGCCGGAGGCCGGGACTTGGCTGGCAGCGGGAGAGAGCGGCCATGAGCCAGAAAACGATAGCGGTGAAGGTCTTCCGGCGCGATCCCGAGGCAGGGACCGGGCCCTCCTATGACACCTTTTCGGTGCCCTGGCAGCCGGGCCTGAGCGCCATGGACGTGCTGGACTACATCTACCAGAACCTGGACAGCACCCTGGCCTACTACGACCACGCCGGCTGCGCCCTGGGCATCTGCGCCCGCTGCACGGGCAAGATCAACGGCAAGCCGGGCCTGCTCTGCCAGACCATCGTGCAGGGCGACCTGGTGCTGGAGCCCACCTCCACTGAGCGGGTGGTCAAGGACCTGGTGGTGGACAGGGGAGGCAGGTAGCCATGCCGGCGGCCGTAAGCATAAGCAAAGAAGAGTTCGCCGCCCGGCTGGAGCGGGTGCGCCAGGCCCTGGGCCGGCGCGGCCTGGACGGTCTGGTGGTGCTGGGCGCCTACCCGGAGCAAGAGGGCGACGTGACCTACCTCTGCGGCTTCCGGCAGGCCTATCCCAAGGTGCTGGGCAGCGGCGGGGCCGGCTGCCAAGCCCTGGTGCTGGGCCGGGAGGGGCTGGCCACCCTGGTGTCGCCCACCGGCTACCAGAACCCAGAGTTGGCCAACCTGGACGGCGTGCGCCTGGGCCCAGAGCTGGCCGCGGAACTGGCCACGGCCCTGCGCGACAAGGGCCTGGCAAACGCCAAGGTTGGGGTGGCGGGCTGGCGGCTGACGCCGGTGGAGCTCTGGCGGGCGGTGGAGAAGGCCCTGCCCAAGGCCGCCTTCGAGGCCGCCGACGAGCTGCTACAGGGCCTGCGCGGGGTCAAGAGCCCGGCCGAGATCGCCCTGCTCGGCAAGGCCGCCCAGGTGGGTGCGGCTGCGGCCCAGGCCGGCTTGGCCGTGGCCCGGCCGGGTACCAGCGAGGCCCAGGTGGAGGAGATCATGCGCCAGGCGGCCGCGGAAGCCGGGGCCGAGGTGGTGGCCAGGGTGGGGGTGCAGAGCGGGGCGGCCCTGCGGCTTCGGGGCTGGCCGCCGGTGACCGGCCGCGCCCTGGCCGACGGCGACCTGGTGCAGGTGGAGATAGCCGGCTGGGCCGGCGGATACGCCTTTTCCGTGGCCCGGGTGCAGGCCGTGGGCGCGGCCAGCCCCGAGCAGGCCGAGCACCTGGCGCACCTGGCCGAGGCCGTGGAGTGGATGCGCCAGTCTCTGCAGCCGGAGCGGCCAATGGGCTTCGTGATGACCGTGCACCGCGAGCAGCGCATCATGCCCGCGGCCCACGGCATCGGCCTGGACATATTCGAGCACCCCTGGATACTGCCCGGACCCGGACCCAAGAAGCAGGCCGTGCCGCTGGGCGGTGTGCTGTGCGTGGAGCCGGTGATGACCAACACCCGCTTCGGCTCCGTGGCCAGCAAGCGCACGGTGCTGGTGGAGGCGGCCGGGCCGCGGTTTATCGACGAATGAAACCAAGCCGCCACGAGCGGCGGGGAGCGAGAGACATGGGAGCTGATCTGAGCCAGATGCCGACCCTGCTGCGGCGGGAGATCGAGGCCCGTATCGCCGGGCCCCTGCTCAGGGCCTTCAGCGAGGAGTTCGGCCGCGTGCGGACCCTGGCCGTGGCCGCCAAGGTGATAGAGGGGCTGGCCCAGGAGGCTGGGGCCCAGTTGGCCAAGCTCTGCGGCGGCAACACCCTGGCCCACCTGGCCCAGGGGCCCAGCCTCTCGGCCGCCGGCGGGGCGCTGGAAAAAGAAATCTTGGAACTGAGCGAGACCACCTACAACTACAACGTCACGCGCTGCAAGTACGCGGACATGTACCGCGAGCTGGGCCTGGCCGACCTGGGGGTGGTGCTATCATGCGGCCGGGACGTGGCCATGTTCGCCGGCTTCAACCCCCGGCTCAAGCTGACCCGCAGCCAGACCATCATGGAGGGCGCGGACTACTGCGACTTCCGCCTCAGCCTGACCTGAGCGGCCGCGGCGGGACCGGGCGGGCCTAGGCGCCCAGCGCCTCCTGGTTGAGCACCTTGTTCAAAAGAATCTGCAAGATGGTGTGGTCGGCCTCGATCATGCCCTGATTGCTCAGGGCGCCCAGGTTGCAGGCGGTGCGCTCCATGGTGGTGTCGATGATGCCGTCGGTGGGCTGCACCCGCACGCCCTGCAGGGCGAACAGGGCCGCCTGCACGGCGGTGCCGGCGGCGGTGGCCAGCTTGATGGCGCAGCCCGCCTTGGCCCCGTCGCAGACCACGCCGGCCAGGTCCTGGATCAGGTTCATGATGGCCCCGGCCATGTGCTGCAGGTTGCCCCCCAATAGATAGGTGACGCCGCTGGCCGCCCCGGCCCCGGCGGCCACCGAGCAGCCGCACACCGCCGACAGTCGGCCGGTGTGGGTCTTGACGTAGGCGGTGACGATGTGGCTCAGGCCGATGGCCCGCAGGATGTCGTCGGAGGCGCACTCCACGTAGTCCTTGACTGCCCAGATGGGCAGCACCGCGGTCAGGCCGTGGTTGCCGCTGCCGGCCGAGGACATGGCCGGCAGCTTGACCCCAGCCATGCGGGCGTCGGCCGCCGCCGAGGTGAGCATACGGGCGGCCAGGATCATGTCCTTCTTGATCAGGCGCTGGCGCACCAGCCGGTCCATGGTCTTGCCCACGCCCAGGCCCGGCCCGTGCTTGAGGCCGTACTCGGCCAGGCGCAGGTTGTAGACCACGCTCTGTTCCAGGAACTTCAGGTCCTCCTCGTCCAGCTCGTCCACCAGGTCCAGGAAGCGCTCCAGGGACTGGCTGCGCAGCCAGTCCTCCAGGCGCAGGCGCTTGTCCTGGTCGTCCGGGCCCAGGCCGGCCAGCAGGGGGCTGTCGCTCACCGGCTTTCCGTCCAGGCTGAGGGAGGTGATGTTGTCGTGCATGTGGGTGATCTCGGACTCGGCCGTGTGGCCGCCGCCGGTGACCACGGTCTTGATGCGCAGGCCCCGCTCGCCCAAGAGGTTCAGCTTCACCTTCTTGGCGCGCAGCATTTCCTGCGCCTTTTTCGCCACCGGCTCGTCGATGGACTCCAGCACCTCCAGCTTGCGGGCCGGGTCGCCGCCCAGGGCGCCCAGGGCCGCGGCCAGGTCCAGGCCGAAGAGCCCGTTGGTGCCGGGAATGAGCACCGCGATGCCGTTCTTGTAGATGTTGGGGTCCACCCAGACCTCGATGGAGTCCAGGGGGACGCCGGGCAGCAGGGAGGCCGCGGCCGCGGCCCCCAGGGCGATGGCCACCGGCTCGGTGCAGCCCAGGGCCGGGGCCACCTCCATGCGCAGGATGTCTTTGACCGCAAAAGTCATGGTTGCTCCTCGATCCTCTGGGCAGGCGGCGGTTGCGGGCGGCGCGGCCGGCGGGAAGCGCCCCTGAGGCCAATTTACCACTTCCAGCGCCGGACTCTAGCTTTTTCGGCCCCCGGCGCGCCGGGGAGCAGCGGGAAATTGTTGGCCGTCGGGTCACTCCGGGCTTCCCAGGCCGCGCCGGGGGCATTATGATGGGGCCCGACGGCCGGGGTCCACCCCGGCCGGTGGTTGATTGCCTGGGGACGGAGACGCATGCGGCGGCTGTGGCAGATCCTGGTTTGTACTTTGTTGCTGAGCGCCCTCGGCGGCCCAGCCGCGGCCGCCGGCCAGCCCGGCTGCCTGGAGTGCCACCAGGCTCCGGCCGCCCAGGCCGAGCGCGATAAGCTGCTGGGCCCCCACGCCCAGCTGGAGTGCACGGACTGCCACCAGGGCGTGTCCAAGTATCCGCATGAGCGGCCCGCCCTGGCCTCCTGTCTGGGCTGCCACAGCCCGCACTCCGAAGTCCAGATCGGCGACCTGCACGTCGGAGTGAGCTGCCAGGCCTGCCACTTCGCTGGCCTGACCCCGCAGCGGGCCAAGCCGGGCGGCCCGGTGATCGCCCGGCCGCCGGCCAACGGCGAGGGCTCCCTGGCCGTGCACCGGCTGGCCAAGATGGCTCGTCCCGCCTCCTGTGGCCGCTGCCACCACCCAGGCAACCAACTGGGCGCCGCGGCCGCGGTGCTGCCGGCCAAGGGCCTGCTCTGCCTGGCCTGCCACACCGCCACCCTGACCCTGCCGGACTGGCCCTCGCGCCTGGCCCTGATGGTGCTGGTCCTGGGGCTGCTGTTGGTCCTGGGTTTCACGTTGAGCGGCACCCGGGGCGGGGCCTTGGTCCTGCCCGGCGGCAAGGGGCCGGCGGAGCACCACGGCGCCGGCCTCTGGACCCGCCTGGGCCGCGGTCTGGCCGCCCTGGTGCTGGACGGACTTTTGCAGCGGCGGCTGTGGCGCTTCTCGCCCGGCCGGGGCCTGATCCACGCCCTGATCTTCTGGCCCCTGTTTCTGCGCCTGCTCTGGGCCCTGGCCGCCCTGGCCCTGAACCACTGGTGGCCGCAGGCGGCGCTGTCCCAGGCCATGCTCTACAAGAACCAGCCGGCCACGGCCCTGTTCTTCGACCTGACCGGCCTCATGATGCTGGCCGGGGTGGCAGCGGCGGCGCTGCGGCGGCGGCTGGGGCCGGCGCCGGTGGCGCCGGGCCTGCCCCGGCCGGACTGGTCGGCCCTGGCCCTGCTGGGCGGGGCAATGGTCATGGGTTTGGTGCTGGAGGCGGCCCGCCTAGCCATGACCGGCTGGCCGGCCGGCGGCGGCTGGGCCCCGGCCGGCTGGGCCCTGAGCCGGCTGCTCCAACCCGGCCCGGCCCTGCAAGAGGCCTACGCCTGGCTGTGGTACGCCCACGCGGTGCTCTACGCCGGCTTCGTGGCCTATCTGCCCTTCAGCCGCATGCTCCACATCATCACCGCGCCCCTGGTCCTGGCCCTGCGCGGGGCGGGCGGCCAGGCGGTCTCCGGCGGCTCAAAATCCAGACCCGCGGGATAGGGCAAGGAACCGGCATCGCTGGGCAAACATCGGCTTGCGCCGGCCCCAAGCGGAGGCTATGCTGTGGGCCAGGCCACGCGGCGACGCCGCCGGGCGGGTGCCAGGCAACCAGGCGAAACGGCTGTGGAGGAAGTGGATGAGCAAGCTCGAGCAACTGCACATCAGCCAAGAGTTCCGGGATCAGATACGGCGGTGCTCGCGCTGCGGTTTTTGCCAGGCGCACTGTCCGGTGTTTGGTGCCACGCTGCGGCCGGCGTTGAACGCCCGGGGCAAGATGCTCCTGCTCAAGGAGGTGCTGGAGGGGCGGC
>JBFMFU010000090.1:0-15892 GCA_040751985.1 Thermodesulfobacteriota bacterium
CTTGTTTAGAAGGCTCAAGGGATTTCGACGAATATTCTCCCGCTTTGAAAAGCTCGATATCATGTTTATCGCCTTCATAAACTTTGCCTTGATCGCCGAGGGACTACGTTTGTGTTAACACGCCCTAGTCCTTTCCCCCCGATAGAATCAGGTCGGCCAGGCGCAGATGCTGCTCGCTGTCGATGGACAGGGAGCGCTCCTCGGGCATGATGTAGGGGTGGATCACCCGGCCCCAGATGGAGTTCTGCTCCAAGAGCACCTCCCGCCGCGTGAGGTAGATGGCGCCGTTGCGCATGTAGGCCGGCGGGGCGTAGTCCTGGCGGCGGGTGCCCTCTTTTTCTTCGATGCAGAAAGGCAGCAGCACCCCGTTCTCGATGCGCTTCATCAGGATGGGGTGCACGTCGAAGACCTGCACCACGCTAATCACCGAGTCGCAGCCGCCGGCCAGGGCCAGCTCCAGGGCGCCGGCAATGTCCTGGGGCGCGCGCAGGGGCGCGGTGGGCTGCATGAGCATGACCCAGTCCAGGGTCAGGCCGTCGGCCTGTTCCACGAAGCGCGCCGCATGCTGCAGCACGGGCAGGGTGGGCACCTTGTCGCCGGCCAGCTCGGCCGGCCGCAGGAAGGGCGCCTCGGCCCCGTACTCCTGGGCGATGGCCGCCGTTTCCGGGTCGTCGGTGCTGACGATGACGCGATGGAAAAGGTGCCGCACCTCCAGGGCGCAGGCGATGGTCCAGGCGATGAGCGGCCGGCCGGCCACCAGGCGCACGTTCTTGCGGGGCACGCCCTTGCTGCCGCCCCGGGCCGGGATCACGGCCAGCACCTTGGCCGCGCTCATGGCCGGCCTCCGGCCCAGTCCTGGCCCTTCAGCCAGGCGGCCAACTTGCGGGCCATGAACAGCTCGGTCTTGGCCATGGACTCCCTGGTAGCTCCGGCCAGGTGGGGGGTGATGATCAGGTTGTCGTGCTCCTGGGCATAGGCCAACAGCGGGCTCTCCGGCAGGCCCTTGCCGGTCTCCGCGGCCAGCACGTCCAGGGCCGCGCCGGCCAGGCGGCCGCTTATGAGCGCTGCCAGCAGCGCCGCCTCGTCGATGAGCCCGCCCCGGGCGGTGTTGAGGAGCACCGCGCCCTCGGGCAATAGGGCCAGCTCCCGCGCGCCGATCATGCCCCGCGTCTGCTCGTTGAGCGACGGGTGCAGGCTGAGCACGTCGCTCATGGCCAACAGTTCCTCCAGGCTATCCGCCCGCTGCACTCCCTCCACCCACTTGATGGGGTCCGGGTCATAGGCCGCCACGGACATGCCGAAGGCCAGGCCGTAGCCGGCCACCTTGCGGCCCAGGCGGCCCAGGCCCACACAGCCCAGGCGGCGGTCCATTAGCTCGCGGCCTTTAAAGGCGTCGCGGTCCCAGCGGCCGGCCCGCACCGCGGCAAAGGCCGCCGGTATGCGCCGCACCAGGGCCAGGAGCAGGCCCCAGGTGTGCTCGGCCGTGGCGCTCACCGACTCCAGAAACTCCCACTCGCCCTGCAGGCTGAGCACGGTCAGGCCCCGCCCGCGGGCCTGTTCCAGGTCTATGTGGTCCAGGCCGGTGGTGGCGGTCAGGATGCAGCGCAGGTCCGGCGCGCTGTCCATGACCTGGGCGTCGATCTGGTGCCCCAGGCGCACGATAAGTACCTGGAAGCCGGGCAGCCGCCGGAGCATCTGCTCCCGGCTCAGCTCCTCCTCCACCAGCTCGCCCAGGCCCTTGAGCACCTGCCGGGCCGGCTGGCTGTACTCCCGGGGCTCCACGTTGAGAATGCGCACCATGCCGCGTCTCCGCTCCTGTGCCAACTTAGCCCTTTGCGCGGCCGGCTGGCAAGCCGTCTGGTTGGCCGGCCAGGTGCTCCAGGATCAGGCGGGCCCGGCCCTGCCAGGTGTAGTGCTGGGCCAGGTCGTCATAGGCCCGCCGGGCCAGGGAACCGGCCAGCTCCGGCTCGCTCATCAGGCGGCGCAGGGCGGCAGCCCAGGCCGCGGGCGCCTCCGGCGGGGCCAGCAGGGCGTTGTCGCCGTCGCGCAGGACCTCGCGCAGCACCGGCAGGTCCGAGGAGATGATGGCCGCGCCGCTGGCCATGTACTCGAACATCTTCAGGGGGCTCATCCACTGGCTGGTGTCGCCCAGGCCCGGCACCGACACCACCCGCTGGTAGGGCATGAGCAGCGCCCGGCACTGGCGCTGCATGGCCAGGACCCGGGCCGGCGACACATAGCCGTGCAGGGTCACATTGGCCGGGGCCTGGGTCTGCAGGCGCTGGCGCAGCTCCTGTTCCCGGCCGCCCACCAGGTGGAAGCTGGCCTCGGGCACCAGCCGGGCCAGCTCCACGATCAGCTCAATGCCCCGGCCGGCATAGAGGTTGCCGAAGTAGCCCACCGGGAAGGCGCCCGGCAGGGGTTCGGGGGCCGGCTGGCCCACGGCGGGCAGGTCCGCGCCGTCGTGGGCCACCAGGACCGGCCGCAGGCGGCACTGATCTTCCACCAGGCAACGCAGCACATCCGATATCACCACCAGCATCTTGACCCCGCCCTTACGCTCCAGGACGCGGAACATCAGGCGCGACACCGGGTCCAGGCGGGCCGGCGGCAGGTGGATCTCGAAGACCGAGCGGCTGCCCAGAACCCAGGCCATGAACAGGCCCCGCAGATAGCGGCCGAACAAGAGGTCTGGTTGCAGGCGCACGGCCCGGCGGGCCGAGCGCCAAGCGTGCAGCAGCCAGCCGCCCTTGAAGCCGGGGAACCTGAGCAGCTCTATCTGGAAGCTGGGGCGCACCCCGTAGTGCGCGAACAGGTCGCCGCCGCTGGTCTCCTCCTGGGCCCGGTTGTCCACGGCCAGCAGAGTGACCTCGTGCCCCAGGGAGGCGAAGGCCTGGCACATCTTCATCACGTGCACGCTGTAGGCCATGCGCGAGGGCAAGGGCGCATCCGATAGGTAAACCAGGCGCATCTACGACTCCCCCGGCCGCCGCCGCGGCCGCTTGCAGGCCAGTATATAACCTCGGCCGCCCCGGCTGGCAAGCCGTGCCCGGCCCAGGCCCCGCTTTACCCGCTGGGGCCATGCTGTTAGAATGATTCGCCAGCAAGGGGTGTTAGCCGGCGCGCCCAGGCGGAGCGCCGGCGCGGCAGGTACCGAGCGGCAGGGGCCATGGACCAGGCTGTGATCGAAATCAAGGGCCGCCTCATCGGCCAGGGCCACAAGGCCCTGATCGCGGCCGAGGTGGCCCAGGCCCACGACGGCTCCCTGGGCCTGGCCCACAGCTATATAGAGGCCGCGGCCCGGGCCGGCGTGGACGCGGTGAAGTTCCAGACCCACATCGCCGCGGCCGAGAGCACCCTGGACGAGCAGTTCCGGGTCAAGTTCTCCTATCAGGACGACACCCGCTACGACTACTGGCAACGCATGGAGTTCAGTCCGGCCCAGTGGCGCGGCCTGGCCCAGCACTGCCGCGACCGGGGCCTCTTGTTCCTCAGCTCGCCCTTTTCCCTGGCGGCGGCTGAGCTGCTCGAGGAGCTTCAGGTGCCGGCCTGGAAGCTGGCCTCGGGCGAGCTGGACCACCAGCCTCTGCTGGAGTTCATGGCCGCCACGAATAAGCCGGTGATCGTCAGCTCGGGCATGAGCGGCTGGGGCGAGATGGAGCGGGTGGTGGGCTTTTTCCGCGGCCGTGGCTGCCCTCTGGCCCTGTTGCAGTGCACCAGCGCCTATCCGGTGCCCCTGGAGCAGGTGGGCCTGAACCTGATGGAGGAGATGGGGAGGCGCTTCGGTGCGCCGGTGGGTCTGTCGGATCACTCAGGCAGCGTCTTCCCGGCCCTGGCCGCCCTGGCCCGCGGCGCGGCCATCATCGAGGTGCACATCACCTATCACCGGCAGATGTTCGGCCCGGACGCCGCCGCCTCGCTGACCCCGGACGAGCTGGCCCTGCTGGTCCAGGCCCGGGACGCCTTCTTCACCATGTCCGCGCCCCTGGACAAGGACGCCTTGGCCGCGGACAAGGCCTTGCTGCGGGCCCAGTTCGGCCGCAGCCTGGCCCTGGTCCAGGACCGGCCGGCCGGGCACCGTTTGGTGGCCGCGGACCTGACCCTCAAGAAGCCCGGCGGCGGCATTCCCTACCAAGACCTGGCCCGCCTGATCGGCAAGCGCCTGGCCCGCCCCGTGCAGGCCAACCGCCTGTTGCGGCGGGAGGACATCGAGGACTGAGTTGGCAAAAAAGCGCAAGATATGCACCATCGTGGCCAGCCGGGCCAACTACGGGCGGGTCAAGTCGCTCCTGGAGGCGGTGCAGAGGCATCCGGACCTGGAGCTGCAGCTCATCGTGGGGGCCTCGGGCCTCTTGTACCGCTTCGGCCAGGTGGTCAACGTCATCGAGCGGGACGGCTTCCCGGTCAACGCCCGGGTCTACTCCATCGTGGAGGGCGAGAACCTCACCACCATGGCCAAGTCCACCGGCCTGGCCATCCAGGAGCTGGCCACCCTGTTCGAGAACCTGCGTCCGGACGTGGTGGTCACCGTGGCCGACCGCTTCGAGACCATGGGCACCGCCGTGGCCGCCAGCTACATGAACATCTGCCTGGCCCACACCCAGGGCGGCGAGGTCAGCGGCTCCATTGACGAGAGCGTGCGCCACGCCATCACCAAGCTGGCCCACCTGCACTTCCCGGCCAACCAGGAGGCCGCCGACATCCTGATGCGCATGGGCGAGGACCCGGCGCGCATCTTCGTCACCGGCTGCCCGGCCATCGACCTGGCCGCCCGGGCGCCCAAGGAGATCGGGCCGGAGTTCTGGGCCCGCTACGGCGGGGTGGGCCCGGCGGTGGACGTGAACCGGCCCTACTTGGTGGTGCTGCAGCATCCGGTGACCACCGAGTTCGGCCAGGGCATCGACCAGATCAACCAGACCCTGGCCGCCGTGAGCCAGACCGGCATGCAGACCGTCTGGCTGTGGCCCAACGTAGACGCGGGCAGCGACGACATCTCCAAAGGCCTGCGCATGCACCGCGAGCGCCACCCCGAGGCGCCCCTGCACTTCTACCGCAACTTCACGCCCGAGGACTACGTGACCCTGATCGCCAACTGCGCCTGCCTGGTGGGCAACTCCTCCAGCGCCATACGCGAGGGGTCCTTCCTGGGCACGCCGGCGGTGAACATCGGCTCCCGCCAGAAGGGCCGCACCCGCGGACCCAACGTAACCGACGTGGTCTACGACGCCCGCGCCATCGCCGAGGCCATCCAGGCCCAGACCGCGCACGGCCGCTACCCCTCGGCCTCCATCTACGGCGACGGCCACGCCGGCGAGCGCATGGCCGAGGTGCTGGCCACGGCCGAGGTGAGCATCCAGAAGCAGTTTTTCCTGCGGGGCTGAGCCCAGGCGCGCGGTCCCCGCGTCACCAGCCACAGGAGAGCGGCGACCATGAAACTCAAGTTTGGCGGGGTTGTGCTGCGCTCCCTGGCCTTGGGCCTGTCCCTGGTCGCGTTGCTGGCGTTGTGCCTATACCTGCAACCGCCCGCCAACCCTCTGATGGGGGCCGTGGCCAGCGGCAATCTGCAGCGAGTCCGCAGCGTCTTGGCCAAGCAGCCCGAGCTGATCAACGCCCGCTTCATGGGTCGCACCGCCCTGCACCTGGCCGCCGCGCACAACGGCCTGGCCATGGCCAATTTGCTGCTGGAGCGCGGCGCCGATCCCCTGGCCCGGGACGCCTGCGGCAACACCCCTGTGCATGCGGCGTCCTGGGGCGTGGGCGAGCAGACCTTGGAGCTGCTACTGTCCCGCGTGCGCACCCCTTCGCCGGCCAACGACTGGGGCGACACCCCTCTGCACCTGGCCGCCTACGCCACGGCCAGCCCCTATGCCCTGCAAAACGCTTGGAGCTTAGTCAAGGCCGGCGCCAACCGCCAGGCCAGGGACCAGGCCGGCTACACGCCGCTGCAGTTGGCCTATCTGATGCAAAACCTGCCCGTGATACGCCTCTTGGAAAAGCCCTAGCGCCGGTGGAACCAAGATGAACGCCGCCTCCCCAGCCCCCGAGCCCGCCGCCGCCCCGCCGCCTGCCGAGGCCAGGCCGGTGCGTCTGGGGCGGCGTCTGTTGCTGTGCCTGGTGCTGGCCGCCCTGCTGCGCCTGCTCCTGGGCGGCAGCCTGCTCTGGACCAGCGGCCAGCCCACTCCGAAGCTGGCTCTGCAGGCCGTGGGCCAGAAGCTGCTGGCGCCGGACGCCATCCGCTACCACGAGGCGGCCCGTCTGCTCACGCTGTATTGGCGAGGCCAGGCGCCCGAGTTTATACCGGGCCTGCACCCGAGTTACCTGGGCTATCCCCTGCTGCTGGGCGTCCTCTACCACCTTAGCGTTCCTCACCCTCTGGTGGGAGTGGCTCTGAACGCCCTGTGCTTTTTCCTAATGAGCCTGCTGGCCCACGGTCTGGCGATTCGCCTGGGGCGGGGGCCGGCGGGCGCGGCCTTGGCCGCCCTGCTGGTGGCCCTGTGGCCTCCCTCCCTGGCCTACTCCTCGGTCCTGCTCAAGGACTCGGTGTTTCTCCTCTGCGCCCTGGCCGTGCTTTTTCTGCTGACCTGCCTGGTGCAACCCTTGGGCCGCCGCGACCTCTGGAAGGCCGCCCTGGGGCTGGCGCCCTGCGCCTGGCTGGCCATGAACCTGCGCCAAGACTTCCTGCTGCTAGGGTTGGCGGCGGCCAGCGCCGGCGCCCTGCTGGCCCTGGCCCAGGCGTTGCGCAAGCGGCACCTGGCCTGGGGATTGGTGGTGCTGGCCGCCTGGTTGTCTGTAGTGGGTACGATCTGGCTTAGCCAGCGTTATCCTCTGGGACCCACCTACTACCAAAAAACCAAGGCCGCCCAGCCCAAGCCGCGGGCCGGCCTGAACGGCGCCGTGCCGCAGATGAAGGCCCAACCGCCGGCCTATCAGCAGGCCTCGCTGTGGGGCGGGACACTACAGATCACAGAGCAAGCGGCCCTTGCGGGCTGGCGTCAACTCTGGGCCAGGCGTTGGCTCTATGGCACAGAGGCCTCGGCCAGCCTCTCCCCCGAGGCCATGCTCATCGTCACCAGCCCCAAGTCCTTGGCCGTGGTGTTAGAAGCCGGCCTGCGCAACCTGTTTGTGTTCCCCTACCCTTGGCAACGCTGGCCCAGCGGCGGCAGCGGCGACCTGCTGCGAATCGCCGTCACCGCCCAGGCCCTGCTCTGGTACGTCCTGCTGGCGGCCGCGGTCCTGGGCCTGGCGGCGGCCCTGCGCCGCCGCAGACGAGCGGGCTGCCTGCTCTTGTTCTGGGTGCTGGGTCTCGGCCTGGTCCTGGCCCTGGCGGTGACCAACCTGGGCACCCTCTACCGCCTGCGGGACCTGGTCTTCCTGCCCCTGCTCACGGTGGTCTCGCTGCGGCCCTTTGTCTGGCTGGGCAACTGGCTGCGCTTCGGCCGGACCAGCTAAACGCCCGGGCGCTGGCTCTGCGCCAGGGCCTGGCAGGTGCGCTGGGCCAGCAAGGCCGGCGCGAAGTTCTCCTTGATGCGCCGGCGGGCCCGCCGGCCCAATTCCGCGCGCTCTTCGGCCGGCATATGCAGAGCCTGCAGCAGGGCCTGGGCCAGGGCCGGCGGGTCCCCCGGCGGCGCGGTCAGCCCGCAGTCTGCCAGCACCACCGGCGCATCGCCCACCTGGGTCACCACGCAGACCCTCTCGCAGGCCATGGCCTCGGCCACCACGTTGGGAAAGCCCTCGCCGTACAGCGAGGCGCTGCACAGCACGTCCAGGGCGCTGTAGACCTGCTCCACCTCTCTCTGCCCCGGCCGCCAGATGAGGCGCTGGCCCAGGCCCAGGCCCTCGGCCTGGGAGGCCAGGCGCCGGCGGTAGTCCTCCGGTCCGTCGCCCAGGCACAGGAAGCGGGCCCGTGGCTCCTGGGCCGCCACCAGGGCCGCGGCCTCGAGGAAGTTGGGATGGTCCTTCATGGGGTCCAGGCGGCCCACCAGGCCCACCAGCAGCTCCTGCGGCCCCAGGCCCAGCTCCCGGCGCAGCGCTTGGCCGGCCTCGGGCAAGGGCCGGAAGCGCTCGCTGTCCACGGCGTTGGGTATCATCAGCAGGCGCTGGGCCGGGAACCCGACCGCGCGCACGTGCTCCAGGCCGGCCTGGGAGTTGCAGATGATCAGCTCCGCCCCACGGGCCAGCAGCCGCTCCAGGCCGAAGGCCAGACGGTCCAGCCAGCCGTAGCGCGACAGGTCCATATCCGAGGCCCGCACCCCCCAGACCACGGACAGACCGCCTAAGAGCGGCTTGAGCAGCACGGCCAGGGCATTGGGCACGTCCAGGTAGCTGTGCAGCACCTGCGCCCCCTGGCCGCGGATGGCCCGCACCAGGCGGGGCAGAAAGGCCAGCAGGTCCCAGCGCCCCTGCTTGTCCAGCACCACCACCGAGCAGCCGGAGTCGCGCAGCTCCGCCTCCAGGGGCCCCTGGCCGTAGAACACCAGCACCGAGACCTGGTGGCCCAGGCGCACCATCTCCCGGGCCAGCAGCACCACCTGGCGCTCGGCGCCGCCGAAGTTCAGGGAGCGCAGCAGAAAGCACACCTTGAGGGGCGCGTTATTTTGCTCAGCCGATGGCAAGCTTCCTAAGGCCTCCAGGGTCTACTGGGCCAGCAGCACATAATGCGCCCCCAGCCGCCTGACGAGCGGCGCGGCCGCGCCCAGGCGCTCCAGGGTCCGGGCCGCGCCCGGCCAACCATAGAGCGCGCGCGGGGCGAAGGTGCAGTAACGCACCTTGAAGCGGGTGAAGCCGTGTCCGCGCAGCATATCCCGCAGCTCGGCGGCCGCGAACATGCGTTCGTTGGTCATCATCAACTCGCGGCCCGTGGCCGGGTCCTTGAAGCGGGCCGGAAAGAGCCAATAGTCCCCGCGGCAATACTCCTCGGGCGCCTGGCCCCGCCGGCGGAAGTGGTCCATGCGCTCGGCGTCCACCTGCCGCCGCACCAGGGGGTTCTGCACATTGGACTCGCCCACCCCCAGCCAGCCGCCCGGCGCCAGGGCCGCCCGCGCCAGGGGCCAGAAGTTCTCCAGCGGGTGGATGTGCGACACCGCCTCGGCCACCCAGATCAGGTCGTAGCCGGGCCGGCCTTGGCGCGCGGCCAGGAAGGAAAACAGGTCCTGGTAATTAAAGCGCAGGCGCAGCTCAGTCCCGCCGGCCGCGTGGGCCTGGGCCAGCTCCTGGGCGATGGCCACGCTGCGCTCGGTGACGTCCACCCCCTCCACCTCCGCGCCCAAGAGGCCCAGCAGCAGGGATTGGTAGCCGGTGCCGCAGCCGCAGTCCAGCACCCGCATGCCCTGGGGCCGGGCCATGACCAGGGCCGCCGCCGGCTGCAGGCGGTTGGCCAGCTGCTCCCGGCGGTACTGATAGGCCGCGCCCGCGAAGTCGCCGCCGAAGATCTTGAGCAGGCTCTTGTAGTGGCGGGCCGTCTCTGGCCGGTCCAGGGGCGCGGTCAGATTGCGCAGGTGGTCGCAGTAGGCCAGACACACCTGCCGGGGGCCGGCGCCCGCGGGCGCGGTAAAGCGGGCGGCCGCGGGCAGGCCCTCAGGCACGGCCGCCGCCTGGCTCAAGGGAGGTTGCGCGCGTTGGGCCACCACGCATGCTTAATACTCCATCTGCGCGGCCAGGCCCGCGGCCCGCGCCCCGCCGCCGGCCTGGGCGCGCACCACCCAGCGCCCCTGCCCCCGGCCCAGGACGCTGTAACACAGGCCCTCGGGTCCGGGCCCCAGGTTGTCCACCAGCAAAAGCAGCCCCTGCGGCCGCAGGCTGCGCCAGAGCTGGCCCAGGGCCAGGGCCAGTTGCTCATGGCGGAAGTACTCCGGGTTGAGCAGGTTGGCCGCCTTGATCAGGTCCAGGGGCGGGCCGGGCCAGGGCTGGAACACGTCGTAGACCTGGACCACGATGCGGGGGTCCTGGGCCGCGGCGCGCTCCAGCTCCGGCTGTACCAGGCGCAGGGCCCTAGCCGGGGCCCCGGCGGGCAGCCCGGCCAGCAGGCGGCCGGCCAGCCAGCGGCTCAGGGGGTCGGCGCCGGCCCGGTCGCCGTAGGCCAAGAGCCGCGGCCCCGCCGCCAGCAGCGCCTCGCCACGGGGCCCCAGAAAATAGGTCCGCCGTCCCTGCTGCACCAGGCCCACCTCCAAGAAGGCGTCGGTGACGTAGTAGCGCGCGAAGCGGCCGCCCAGCCGCTCCATCAGCTCCAGGCTGGTCACCCCGTCGGCCGCCCCCACGTCCAGCACCGCGGGCGCCTCCGCGCTCAGCAGCGCCAGGGCGGCCTGGTCCGCGGCCTGGTGCCGGCCGGGCGCGGTGGTCTTCCAGGTGGCCCCCAGCTTCAGGGCCGAGACCAAACGGGCGAACTCGGCCCGTCCGGAGGGCGGCTGCGGATCGGCCAGGGGCGTGGGGTCCGGGCCGCTGGGCAGGAGACGGCACAACCAGGCCGGCCAGGCATCCTGCCGGAGCTTCAGCGGCAGACGCATGGCTCAGTGCGCACGGCTGGGCAGCAGGAAGCGGTGGTAGAGGTTCTGGAAGGCGTGGGCCATGACCTCCAGGGAATACTTCTCCACGATGCGCCGCCGCGCCTCCAGGCCCAGGGCCCGGCGCTCCGGGGCCGAGAGCGAAAGGAGCGCCTTGAGCGAGCTGGCCAGGGCCTTGGGCTGGCGGGGCGGCACCACCAGGCCGGTGTCGCCCACCAGGCGGCCGCTGTCCCCCACCCGGGTGACCACGTTGGGCAGGCCGGTGGCCATAGCCTCGCCCACCGCGTTGGACAGCCCCTCGCCGAAGGCGCTGGAGGACACGTGCACGTCCATAGCCTTGAGCCAGCGGGGCACGTCCTGGCGCCGGCCCTCCAGGAAGAAGTGGCCGGCCAGGGGCGGCGCCTCGGCGGCGCGCAGCTTGGGGTTGCCCGGCTCCATGCCCAGGCCCAGGGTCACGAAGCGGGCCTGGGGGAAGTCGCGCACCACCTCGGCGGCGGCCTGCAGCAGGGAGTGGTGGTCCTTCATGGGGTCGAAGCGGGCCACCTTGCCGATGAGCAGGTGGTCTTCGTCCAGACCCAGCTCGGCGCGCAGCTCGGCGCGCACCTGCGGGTCGGGCCGGTAGTTCTCGGTGTCGAAGCCGTTGGGTATCACCAGCATGGTCTCGCGGGGGTAGCCCTGGGCCACGTGGAACTCCACCCCCACGTAGCTGTTGGACACGATGGCCACCGGCTGCCGGGAGGCCAGCACGCAGGCCTTGACCAGCAGGCGGGTGCTGGGGCCGTACTTGTCTATCTCCATGTTGGAGCAGAAAACGCCCCAGATCACCGGCCCCGCGCCGGCCAGGCGGGCGGCGGTCAGACCCAGCAGGTTGGCGTGGTACATCCAGCCCTGCACCAGGTCCGGCCGCATGCGCCGCAGGATGCGGGCCAGGCGCTCCACGCCCTTGTGCACCGCCCCCACCGAGGGCTCCAGGCCCAGGTTCACCACCTCGGCCCCGGCCCGCCGCATGGGCTCGGCCAGGGGGCCCTCGGGCCCCAGGCCCACCACCGTGTGCTTGAACTGTTCCGGGTCGCTGGCCGCAATCAGGCGCACCAGCTGAATCTCCGCCCCGCCCACCATGGTGGTGGTGATGACGTGCAGCACCCGGTGCGGCCGGTTCATGACTGCCTCCCCGCCTGGGGCCAGAGCGCCGGCCGCAGCAGGCTGCCGGCCGCCGGAGTGGCCAGCAGCTCCTCGTATAGCTGGTCAAAGGCGCAGGCCATGGTCTGCTGAGAGAACCGGTCCTGGATGCGGGCCCGGGCCCGCTGGCCCAGGGCCAGGCGCTCTTGCCGGGGCAGGGTCAGGATTCCCTCCATGGCCCGGGCCAGCTCGGCCGGCCGCCCCGGCGGCACCGCCCGTCCGGTGTCCCCCACCAGCAGCACGTTGTCCCCCACCTGGGTCACCACGTTGGGAATGCCCGCGGCCATGGCTTCGCCCACCGCGTTGGACAGCCCCTCGCCAAAGGCGCTGCTGGACACGTGCAGGTCCATGGCCGCCAGCCAGGGGGTCACGTCTTCCTGGCGCCCCAGCAGATGGCAGTGGCCGGCCAGGGGCAGGTTCAACACCCGCTCCAGGGCCGGGTTGCTCTCGGCCATGTCCAGGCCCAGCAGCACGAAGTGCACCCTGCGCAGGCGCCGGGCCAGCAGGGTGGCCGCCTCCAAAAAGGTGGCATGGTCCTTCATGGGGTCGAAGCGGGCCATGTGCCCCACCAGGAGGTCATCCTCAGCCAGACCCAGGCGGTTGCGCAGGTCCTGGGCCAGGCGCCGGTCGCTTTCCATGTCCGGGATGCGGAAGCCGTTGTAGATCACCCGCATGGCCTGGGCCGGGTAGCCCTGGCGCAGGTGGAACTCCACGCCCCGGCGGCTGTTGGAGACGATGGCCGTGGGCCAGCGCGAAAGCCGGGCGCAGACCTCCACCAAGAGGCGGGTGCCCTGCCGGTACAGCCCCAGGTTCATGTCCGAGCAGCGCAGGCCCCAGATCACCGGCCTTACGCCGGCCAGGCGGGAGGCCAAGAGGGCCAGAAGGTTGGCATGGTACATCCAGCCCTGCACCAGGTCCGGCCGCTGGTTGCGCATGATAGCCACCAGGCGCAGCAAGCCGGCCACCCCCTTGTGCAGGGAAGGCTCCAGGTCCAGGCTGAGCACCTGGGCGCCGGCCCGGCGCATCTCCCCGGCCAGCAGGCCCTCGGGGGTCAGGCCCACCACCAGGTGCCGGAAGCGCCGCGAGTCGCTGGCCGCGATCAGGCGGGCCAACTGCACCTCGGCGCCGCCCACGGTGGTGGTGGTGATGACGTGCAGGACCTTGCGGGGCTGGCTCATGGGTTCACCCTGGCGGAATCAATGGTCTTTTGTGTGCAATATGCCCTCAGGCCGCGGGTGAAGTCAACCTCGGCCGGTTCAGACCCGTTGCCGGCAGAAGCTCTCCTGGGCCGGGAACAGCAGTACGAAGCCCAGCACGGTCCAGGCCAGGAGCAGGGCCAGGCCGCCCTGGTAGGCCCCCAGGCTGTACACCCGCACCCCTTGCTCCAAGCGGCCGTCCCACAGGGCGTCCAGCACCCAGCCGATGGCCGGCTGCAGGATCATGGGCCCCAGCATGATGCCCATGTTCATCACCCCGGCCGCGGTGCCGGCCAGGGGCACGGGCACCGACTCCTTGCCCCAGGCGAAGCCGAGGATCATGCCGCCGCTGGCCAGGCCGGTGCAGGCCGCGCAGGCCACGAACCCCCACACGGGCAGACCGGGCAGATAGACCATCAGGGTCCAGCCCAGGGCCCCCAGGACGCTGCCCACCAGGAACACGGGCTTGCGCCGCTCGCGGCGCTCGGACAGAGCCCCCACTAGGGCGCCGCCCACGGCGTAGCCCACCAGCAGCAGGGAGCAAATGGCCGCGGCCGAGGACGGGCTCAGGCCGTAACGCACCTGCAGGAAGGGCACCCCCCACAGGCCGGCGAAGGACAGCAGCGGACCAGTGACCCCGGCCGAGGCCCCGGCCAAGAGCCAGGTGTTGCGGTAGCGCAGCACCTGCTTGAGGCCGGCCATGGGGCCCAGCGTGGGCTGGTTGGCCGGGTCCAGCTCCGGCGCGTGGCTGCGGTAGCCCCAGGCCCGCGGGTCGTCGCGGATGAAGGCCCAGACCACCGCGGCCAACAGTAGCGTCGCCAGGCCCGAGACCAGCATCACCGGCCGCCAGCCGAAGTGGCTCACCATGAGCCGCAGGGGCACCCCGCCGCCCACCGCGCCCACCACCCCCCAGAACAGAGCCAGACCCGCGGCCAGGGAAAAGCGCTGAACCGGAAACCAGTGGCTGGCCAGCTTCAAGAGGGCCACGAAGGCCACCGCCACCGAGCCGCCGATCAAAAAACGGCCCAGATTGGCCCAGATCAGGGCCGGGGACAGGGCAAAGAGCAGCGAGCCCGCCCCGGCCACCACCGAGCCGCCGGCCAGCAGCCGGCGCGGCCCCCAGCGGTCGGCCAGCACGCCGGTGGGTATCTGCATGGCCACGTAGGCGTAGAAATAGAAGGCCGAGAGGTTGCCCAGGGAGGCGGCGCTGATGCTGAAATCGCGCATCAGCTCGTTGGTCATCACCGCCGGGGCCACCCGCTGGTAAAAGCCTACCAGGTACAGCACCACCCCGATGCCCCACAGGGTCCAGCCCAGCCAAGGCGGCGGATAAGCGGCCGCGCGGTTCATGTCTGACCTCCGGCTTCGGCGCTCGCGCTATGCTCGATGACCCGCATGCTCTGCCATTGGCCGCGGCGGTAGCGCCAGCGGAAGACCAGACCCAGCAGGATGCCATAGAGGGTGATGCAGACCCAGGAGAAGTGCAGGCCGCCCCCCAGGCGCTCGATGCCCAGATACAGCGGTGCGATCATCACCGTGAGCGAGAGCATTAAGATGGTCTTCATCACGAAATGTATGTCGCCGGCGCCCTTGAGGGCCCCGAAGTAGATCATGGCCATGGCGTCGAACAGGGTGTACACCGCCACGTAGCGCAACAGAACCACCGCCAGGCCCATGATGCGGGCGTATTCGCCAGAGTCGGCGCCGTGGCCCCGGAACAGCTCCAGCAGCGGCTGCGGCGTCAGCACGAAGCAGGCGGCCACCAGACCCATGTAGGCCAGGGTGATGTGCAGGGCGCTGGTGGTGGCCTCCACCGCCTCCTGGGGCCGGCCGGCGCCGATGGCCTGGCCCACCATGGTGCTCACCGCGATGGACAGGCCCACCATGGGCAGAAAGGACAGGGTGTTGATGGCAAAGACGATGTTGGTGGCCGCCAGCTCGGCCCGGCCCAGGCGCCCCACCATGAGCACGAAGAAGGCGTAGGCGAACATGTCCAGGAAGAACTGCACCCCGCCGGGCAGGCCGAAGCGCATCAGGCGCCGGAACAGGTCCCGGTTGAAGGCCCGGGCGCTGAACACCGCGAAGTGCTGGTTGTTCTCCGGGGTGAAGATCAGCAGGGCCAACAGCAGCGCCACCAGCCCCTGGGAGGCCACGGTGGCCAGGCCGGCGCCCATGATGCCCAGTTCCGGGAAGAACCCCACCCCATAGATGAGGAAGTAGTCCAGGGGCACGTTCAGGGCCGCGCCGGCCAGGTTCACCAGCATTACCGGCCGGGTCAGGCCGCGGCCGGAGTAAAAGCAGCTCAGGGTGGTGGAGAGCACCACCAGGCCCGAGCCCAGGGTGAGGATGCGGAAGTAAGTAACCTCCAGGCGCTGGATGGCCGGCAGGTGGCCGCCCAGGGCGAAGTAGGCCGGGGCCAGGAAATACAGCGCCGCCAGCGCCAGGTAGGCGAACAGGGAGAAGTAGATGCCCTGCCACAGCGAGGCCCCCACCCGCTGCGGCGCGCCCGCGCCCAGGTACTGGGCCACGAAGACGTTCACGTAGCTGGCCACGCCCATGAAAAAGCTTAGAAAAAGGAAGGAGGACAGGCCGGCGGGCAGGGCGGCGGCGATGGCGTCCACCGCGTAGTTGCTCAGGAAAACCCGGTCTGTGAAATGGATGACCGTGGTGGAGCCCATGCTCACCACCAAGGGCAGGCCAATGGCCAGCACCTGGCGATAGCCATTGGGTTGTGACCAGCGCTGGAGCATAGATCTTCCTGGACCGCGGCCCGCGGCCAAATGGTGGGCAGGCGCTAAAGACTATGCTCAGAGGCAGGCTGTGTCAATGCGCGGCCGGCCGCGTCCCTGAGTCGGGCCGGGCCGGCCGCGGATAGGCGCCGAGTGGTCGGGCTCCCCTAGCTGTTGTTAGCAAGGACGTTGTTCACAGTTTGCCAGTCTTGAGACAGGCGGTTTGTAGTTAAGAACAGTGTGGGGTCTTGTTTGGTTGTAGTAATCCAGCCACGGACCCAGCTGCTCGATT